>NZ_LR134510.1:612414-1224829 GCF_900638385.1 Actinobacillus delphinicola
AGCGCTGATAAAAAAGCCTTAATGAATGACGATGGCTGGCAACTCCTAGATCGTCAAAATGTACGTTATCCAAGCACCGATCTGAATAATGCTATGGTAGTTTATTATGCGCCTTGTGCGACCGTCGTTGATCTTGCTGTTGAACCAGGTTCAGGCACCGTTGAGATCATTCGAACACATACTTGGTTGGATGCGGGAAAAGTCATTGTGAAAGAACTTGTAGAAGGTCAAATTGAAGGTGGTTTAGTCATGGGTATCGGTTATGCTCTGCATGAATATCTGCCAGGTGGTACTGAAGGTCCAGGTAATGGTACATGGAACTTAAACCGTTATCATGTTCCTCTTGCGAACCAAGTTGGTGTCTGGAATATGGAACATACTATTCTCCCACCAACAGGTGATCATGATCAACGTAAAGGTATTGCTGAAGTTGTAATGATTCCAATTGTTCCTGCAATTATGGAAGCCCTTTACCAAATCACAAATAAACGTTTCTATCATTTACCTGTAACGCCACAAGATATTAAGGAGACTTTCCTATGATTACCGTACAAATGACTATTAATAATAAAAAAGTAGGTCCTTTTGAAGTGGATGAGTCACTAAAAATGATCGACTTCCTGCATGAATATTTAAATCTTACAGGTACAAAATTTGGTTGTGGTATAGGTGTTTGTCATGCATGCGTAATCATTGTTGATGAACCAGATGGTACATCTCATACCGAACGTACCTGTATTAACGGGGTCGGGGCATTTAATGGTAAGACGTTACGTACTATTGAAGGTCACGCAAAACGTAATCCAATGGGACAAATTGTTTCGTTAAGCCCAGTCCAACAAACCTTTGTTGATCATTTTTCTTTCCAATGTGGTTGGTGTACATCTGGCTTTGTCAATGAATCTACTGTTCTCGTAGAAAAATTGAAGAAAAACCCTATCGCTAAAGAAGAAGTTGAACAAGTAATTGAAAACACCTTAAAAACGCATATTTGTCGCTGTACGGGCTATCGCAAGTATTATGTGGGGCTACGTGATCTTATCCTATCGCAAGGGGGGCTTATCAAATGAAAAAATCAGCATTAACACTAATAGCTTTAGGATTAGCAGGTCTATCGCAAACCACCTTTGCGGCAGATAATACAAGTACCGATAATTTAAAACTCATCCAACGAGGCGCTTATTTGGCAGACTTAGGTGACTGTTCAGGATGTCATACTATCGCTACAGGACAGGTTTATGGCGGTGGTCGAGGATTTAAAACACCACTAGGTACTATTTATTCGACTAATATTAGCAGTAGTAAAAAATATGGTATCGGTAATTATACCTATGAGGATTTCGTCAATGCGGTACAAAAAGGGGTAGCACCGATTGGTAACCTCTATCCAGCGATGCCATATGTATCCTATTCAAAACTTACCCCTGATGATATGAAGGCTTTATATGCCTATTTCATGCAGACTAAACCTGTCGATCAAAAAAATCGTGAAAATGATCTGATCTTCCCAGCAGATATTCGCTTTGGTTTAAAATTCTGGAATATGTTGGAATTTAACGATCAACCATTCAAAAATGATCCTCAGAAATCTGCAAGTTGGAATCGTGGACACTATCTTGTAGAAGGACTCGGACACTGTGGTGAATGCCATACTCCTCGTAATTTTATTATGGGTAGTGAAAATAATAAGGCATTGCAAGGTGCGGTAGTTGATGGCGTTAATGCCCCTGACCTCACTACTAAACGATTAATCAGTGAAGGCTGGAATAAAGATAATCTTACGCAATTCCTTAAAGATGGCACATCCCCCAAAGGTACTTCTTTTGATGAAATGTTTATTGTGGAAAAACATAGCCTTACCCATGCTAAACAAGCGGATATTGATGCTATCGTAACTTATTTACTTGATGGAGATAATCAAGTTAAAGTGGCTAATAATCTTACTGCATTTACAAAAGAAGACATGGCAATGCCAGGTTATGGCATCTATATGGCCCATTGTGCGGGTTGTCATGGCAATCATGGTGAAGGTACACCAAATGTTGCGCCTCCCCTTTTCCATAATGCAACTATAAGTAACCCGAATATCTACAATACAGTAGAAGTAGTTATGAATGGCATTCCAGTAGAAACTTATGGACACTTAAAATCTTATTATGCAATGCCTGGCTATAAAGATAGACTTAATAGCAAGCAAATAACTGATTTGATTAACTTCTTACATAAATCACTCGCTACATCTACTATGCCTACAGTAGCTGAAAATGATGTACAAACAGTGATTAATAAAATTAATCATTAATCATCATTGCCATTAAATTAAGCTCCCTTCATGATACGAGGGAGCTTATTTATGATTATGTTTTAATAGGAGATAATATGAATGCATTAGACCAAGATGTTCTCACTAAGGTTTATAAGTGGTTAGAGAGTGGGAAATCGATCTATTTATGCAGTGTTTTATCCACTTATGGTTCCGCACCTCGTCCCGTTGGTTCACTTTTTGCGACTGATGGAAATATCCGTTTTGGATCAATTTCTGGCGGCTGCGTTGAAGACTCCTTCGTTAAATTAATAAAAGAAGATAAACTTACAAATAGTCAACGTACGTTTGATTATGGTTCACATATCGCCACCGAACCAGGAAATTATGAATTACCTTGTGGCGGACATATCCAACTTCTTATTGAAAAACTTAACCCTAGTCATCTTACTAATATTCAACATTGGCTTGAATATGCCGATGCCGATCAAGATTTTTCTCGCCTTGTCAATTTAACCACTGGAGAAAGAGAAATTTTTTCTTCCGTTCCTAAAAACAGAACTGATGATTGGGTAATCCAAAATTATCAACAAAAATATCAACTTCTTCTTATTGGAATAAGTCAAGTAAGCGAAGAGTTAGCTCGCCTCGCACATAAAGGTAATTTTACGGTGCGCATCTGTGATACTCGTGAAGAATACCGCCAAAGTTGGCACTGGGGGGTAGAAAAAGGGGGGATTGAAGTCGAATGGCAATCACCTGATGACTTTGTAGAGAAAAATGTAACCCCTAAAACAGCAGTATTAGCACTTGCTCATGACCCTCGTGTCGATGATTTAGCGATGATGGCTGGCTTAGAGTCAAATGCTTTTTACGTCGGTGCATTAGGATCCTCTCGAACCAATGCAAAACGTTTAGAGCGTTTAAAACGTATTGGCGAATACGATGATGCTACTCTCGCTCGCTTACATGGTCCAATTGGATTAGATATCGGAAGCCGTACACCTTTTGAAATTGCAATAGCAATCATGGCTGACTTAATTGCAACTAAAAACACGATTACACTCAAGAGAATTTAGATATGGAATGTATTATTCTTAGTGCTGGTTTATCAACCCGTATGAATGACTGGAAGCAAGATCTTCCTTACAAAGGCAAAACGATCCTCGATCATGCGATCCAAAATGCGTTAAATACCTGTCAAAGAATCATTTTGGTCACAGGATTCCGTCATGACGTTTTACAACAAAAATATGCGGATAATCCCAATATTATTACCGTTTACAATCCTGATTTTCAACAGGGTATGTTTTCATCCATTCAATGCGGCGTTGAATACATAAAAGGTGATCATTTTTTCATTACGCATGGCGATATGCCCTGTATAGATCCTTCCGTCTTTGAAACATTGATCCAACATCCTGTTGAGGAAAATACAATTGTCTTTCCAGGAAATAAAAAAAATACTGGACACCCCGTCTTATTACCTAAGTCGGTTATTCCTTTTATTCGCCTAGCGCCAAAACGCACGAGCAAAATGAAATCTCTTTTAGAAATGTTTTGTTATCATTACTTAAATCTTCCTGAATCAACAGGTATTTTTCAAGATATTGATACACCGGATGATTATTTCAATCTTATAACTCAATAACACATTATAAAATTATTAAGTAATTCAATATAGTTAGTTAAAATTAATGTTTAATTTTACCTATTGAATATATAGGCTATCTTGCTTTTAATTTTTGATATAGATCAACTTTTAACCTTAGACTCCTTTTATAATCAAAACCATATTTTTTGTATAACTTATTTTATGGAGTCATGATGAAAAAATTTATCTTAGGTTGCGGTATTCTCGGTGTTATCGGCTATTTGGGGACGGTTGGGTATGTCCATAATTTTGACAAAGCCCAAACTGAAAAACTATTAAAACAGCAATATCCTGGTAAAAATCAACAAATTGCGAATATCTTACATGAAAGTGGGTGTCAAAATTGCCATACCCCAAATCCCACTTTACCTTTTTATGCCAATATCCCTGGTTTAAATAAATTAGTTGATCTCGATATCAAACGTGGTAATCAATTATTCAATTTAAATACTTTTTTAGAAGGCTTAAAAGATCCGAGCAAAATCTCAGAGGTTGATTTAGCAAAATTAGAACATGTCTTAAAAGATAACAGCATGCCTCCTCTACGTTTTAAAATGATCCACTGGGGAAGCGGTTTAACTCAAGAAGAAAATAACCTATTACTCGATTGGATTTATGAACAGCGCCAACAAAAATTCTTACCACAAAATACGCAAGGCGTTGATGCAAAACGTAGTGTCCAACCAATCCCAAATGCCCTTTCTATTGATGCTAAAAAGGCAGCCTTAGGCAACATTTTATACCATGACGTGCGTCTTTCAGGGGATAATACTGTTTCTTGCCACACTTGCCACCAACTAAATAATGGTGGTGTAGATGGACTTGTTACCTCTACAGGAATTAAAGGGCAAAAAGGGGGAATTAATGCTCCAACAGTATTTAATGCAGCATTTAATAAAACTCAATTCTGGGATGGTCGTGCTAAAGATCTTGCTGCACAGGCTGGAGGTCCGCCACTCAATCCAGTTGAAATGGGATCAAAAGATTGGAATGAAATCATCCATAAACTTTCTCAAGATGAGGCTCTCAAAAAACAATTCCTCGAACTTTACCCAGCTATTACGCCAGAAAATATTACGAACGCAATTGCTGAATTTGAAAAAACATTAATTACACCAAACAGTGCATTTGATAAATATCTCAAGGGTGATAAAAAAGCACTTAGTCCAAGTGCAATCAAAGGATATAAATTATTCATTGAAAATAAATGTAGCACTTGTCACGTCGGCGTTGCATTAGGTGGACAGTCTTATGAATTGTTCGGAATATACGATAATTATTTCGCTAATCGTAAACAACCACAAACAGATGCTGATAAAGGACGTTTCTCCCAAACACAAAACCCAGCAGATTTACATAGATTTAAAGTGCCAACGCTACGCAATGTTGCATTGACCGCACCTTATTTCCATGACGGCAGCGTAACAGATCTAGGAGAAGCGATTAAACTTATGGCACATTATCAAAGTGGTACAGATCTTACTCCAGAACAAGTTTCTGATATTAAAGCCTTCTTAGAATCTTTAACGGGCGAGTATCAAGGAAAAGTTTTAACAACTAATAAACAAAAATAATATATAAAAAATGCCTGCATCAGCAGGCATTTTTCTTTATGAACAACTAATTAAAGAGAGGCTAAGAAAGTCATTAACTCATCTTTAGAAATTAATAATTTTTCGCCTGTTTTACGGTTTTTATATTCAATTTGACCGTTGTTAAGGTTTTTCTCACCAATTACGATCATATGTGGCACACCGATTAATTCCATATCCGCAAACATCACACCTGGGCGTTCATTACGGTCATCAAGAATAACTTCTACGCCTTTGAAACGTAAATCATCGTAAAGTTGTTCTGCAAATTCTTTTACCACTTCTGATTTATGCATGTTCATTGGTACGATTGCCATTTTGAATGGTGCAATTTCATCAGTTGGCCAAATGATACCACGATCGTCATGGCTTTGTTCAATCGCAGCAGCTACAACACGACTTACACCGATACCATAGCAACCCATTGTCATCACTTGTGGGCGACCATCTTCACCTTGAACGGTTGCATTCATTGCTTCAGAGTATTTTTTACCAAGTTGGAAAATATGTGCAACTTCAATACCACGTTTGATATGAAGTGTACCTTTACCATCTGGACTTACATCACCTGCTACAACATTACGGATATCTGCAACTTCTGCCATTGGTAAATCACGTTCCCAGTTTACATTGAAATAATGTTTACCATCTTGGTTTGCACCCATCGCAAAATCACTCATGATCGCAACGCTACGGTCAACGATAATTGGCATATTTAATTCTAATGCACCAAGCGAACCTGTACCCGCACCAACTACGGCACGAATTTCTTCATCGGTTGCAAATTCAAGTGGATCAGCAACAAGTGGATGTTTTTGTGCTTTGATCTCATTTAATTCATGATCACCACGTACCATTAATGCGATTAAAGGAGCTTCTTCGGTTGCCCCTTTAACAATAAGGGTTTTCGCAATTTTTTCTGCTTTTAATCCGTGTTCACGCACTAATTCATCAATGGTTTTTGCATTTGGCGTATCAACCAAAATCATTTCTGCTGTTGGTGCTTGACGTTCACCTACTGCAATTGCTTCTGCAAGTTCAATATTTGCTGCATAGTCAGA
This sequence comes from Actinobacillus delphinicola, assembly GCF_900638385.1. NCBI lineage: Bacteria > Pseudomonadati > Pseudomonadota > Gammaproteobacteria > Pasteurellales > Pasteurellaceae > Actinobacillus > Actinobacillus delphinicola. The sequence continues at coordinate 618,985 of NZ_LR134510.1, forward strand.
ATCTGTTGAGAATACGATATCGTCTTCCCCACTATCTGCTAAAACTTGGAACTCATGAGATGCATTACCGCCGATAGATCCTGTATCTGCATGCACTGCACGGAAATCTAAGCCTAAGCGTAGGAAAATGTTGCTATAAGCACGATACATTTCTTCATAAGTTTCTTGTAATGATTCGTGACTTAAATGGAAAGAATAACCATCTTGCATTAAAAATTCACGGCTACGCATAATCCCAAAACGTGGGCGTACTTCATCACGGAATTTAGTTTGAATTTGATATAATGCAAGCGGTAATTGGCGGTATGAGGTAATTTCACGACGAACTAAATCAGTGACAACTTCTTCGTGAGTTGGTCCAAGCACGAAATCACGATTACCACGGTCAACAAAACGAAGTAATTCTGGACCATATTGTTCCCAACGTTTAGATTCCTGCCATAATTCTGCTGGTTGAACAACTGGCATTTCAATTTCTAATGCACTAGTTCTAGACATTTCATCACGAACGATGTTTTCAACTTTTTTAAGTACACGCAAGCCGGTTGGTAACCATGTATAAAGCCCTGATGCTAAAGGGCGTACCATCCCTGCACGTAACATAAGTTGGTGACTCACAACCTGAGCATCATTTGGTGTTTCTTTCAATGTTGAAAAAAGATATTTACTTGCTCGCATTATATTTAATTCCTTAATTCGATATAAAAAAGTAGCGCTAGTTTACCAGTTCACAGGATTGCAATAAAGCAACCATATCAAGATTTTTGTTATCTTGCTAAGGTTCGCAATACTTTCACTTTAATACGCTATTTAGATAAAGCGGTATTCATCCACGAATACCGTTTAGACATAATTTTTTACGAAAATGAGGGCGTGTTTTCGATTTTTAAAAAACTAAAATACCAAACCACGTCACAAATAAAATGACTAATGCAACAAAAACGGCTGCGGATCCCAAATCTTTTGCTCGACCTGATAATTCATGATATTCCGTTCCAATTCGATTCACTACTGCTTCTATTCCAGTATTTAACAGTTCAACAACCAACACCAAAAGCACGGAACAAATTAGTAAAATGCATTCAATTTTATTTTTACCAAGCCATAATGCGAGTGGTACTAAAATTGCTGTTAGAATTAATTCTTGACGAAAAGCAGTCTCGCTCAATGCGGCTTTAAGTCCTTTAATTGAATAACGTGTTGAATTGATAAGATGCGTTAATCCTTTCGTTTGTTGCATAATTTTTCTCTTAGTTATAAACGTTTTGCTTCAATGACATCTGGAATTTGCGTTAATCCCAGCAAAACTTTACTCAAGCTATCGACATCGCTTAATTTAATATCCATTTGAATAATCGCTAATTGTTTTTTACTTTCTGCGTGTGTAGATACAGAAAGGACATTAATTTTATGATTGGCTAAAACCGTCGTAATATCTCGTAATAATCCATGGCGATCACTTGCTACAATCTGAATACTAATTCGAAAATCTTGAGAATATTTTTGTCCCCAATGAGCTTCGACGACACGTTCGGGATGGCTATTTTGCATCTCAATAAATTGTTCACAATCAACACGATGAATAGAAATGCCTCGCCCAAGGGTAATATAACCTGCTATGGTATCGCCATAAATAGGCTGGCAACAACCCGCCATATAGTGCAATAAATTTCCAACACCATCTACAGTAACCAATTGATTTCTATCATCTTTATTGATAACTGTCGTACGACTTGCTACTTGACGTAAAATATCTGCATCCGCTTGTTCAGCAGTCGCTTTACCTTTTTTATTTTGTAAATAATTCATCAGGTGTTGTAAACGAATATCACCAGAACCAATCCCCGCATAAAAATCATCCATATGCTTGAGGTTGTAGCGCATCAATGCATTTTTCTCAGCTTGTTTTAAATTTAGCCCCAATGCATTGACTTCATGTTCAAATTGTTCTTTGCCAAGCGGAATATCTTTCTCTCTATCCAATTTTTTAAAAAAAGCATTAATGCGACTGCGTGCTTTCGGAGTGCGAGTAAAGCCTAAATTTGGATTTACCCAATCTCGACTTGGATTTGGATTTTTCTGAGTAAGAATCTCTACCTGATCACCCATTTGTAATTGATAGGTAAAAGGTACAATCCGCCCACCAACTTTTGCGCCGATACAGCGATGCCCAATTTGACTATGAATTGCATACGCAAAATCTAACGGCGTTGAGCCTGTTGGTAGATCTACTACCTCACCTCGTGGCGTAAAGACATAAACCCGATCGTCAAAAACTTGTGAGCGTACTTCCGCCAAGATATCGCCAGAATCCACTATATCCGCTTGCCACGCTAAAAGTTTTCTCAACCATGCAATTTTTTCTTCATAATCTGTTTTCCCACCAACAATGCCCTCTTTGTACTTCCAATGTGCCGCAACGCCTAATTCAGCATTATCGTGCATTTGTTGGGTCCGAATTTGTATTTCGACGGGTTTATCGTCTTTTCCTAAGACAACAGTATGAATAGATTGATAGCCATTTGGTTTCGGATTAGCAACGTAATCATCAAATTGATCTGGTAAGTGTTTAAAATGCGTATGAACTAAACCGAGTACGGCATAACAATCTTGTAATTCTTTAACAATAATGCGTACGGCCCGCACATCATAGAGTTGTTCAAATTCCAGATGTTTTTTCTGCATTTTTTTCCAAATGCTGTAAATATGCTTTGGTCGCCCATACACATCAACTTCATAAAGATTATCTTTAAGGTATTGACGTAATTCACAAACAAAATCATCTAGATATTGTTCACGATCTAAACGACGTTCTCCAAGCAATTTTGCGATAATTCGGTAACTTTCAGGATGTAATACACGAAAACAATAATCTTCTAATTCCCATTTCAATTGTCCGATTCCAAGACGATTCGCAAGTGGTGCATAAATATTACTGCATTCTTTTGCCGCTAATTCCCGTTCTTCTTGAGTATGATTATGAGCATCATCACGTAAGAAAATAATCCGTTCAGCCAATTTAATAATCACGCAACGAAAATCTTCCACCATGGCTAAAAGCATACGGCGAACATTGTCAATTTGGGTAGTATTACTAGAATTAGCTGTATTAATTTGACGAATGTTATCCATATCCGCCACGCCTTTCAGTAATTTACGAATTTTTATTCCAAAAACTTCTTCAATTTCATCAAGGACGGTATCATCGCTACCTTGCGTAAGGACGGGAAATAACATTGCAGTGACAAGACTTTCTGCATCCATATTTAAACTATGCAGAATTTCTACCATTTCTGGGCCAGCTAGAAGATAATAAATAGGTGCTTTATCAAGTTCCCTTACCATCACTTTTTCACAAGCAAAATTCCATGCTTGCTCCAAATCTGCTTCAACCTCAGCAGGGACGTTTAGGGTACTGCTCCATTTTTTTAAATCAAAATTATCTGGATTTAATAAATGAGTTCCTCGAATTGCAACCATATTTTTTTCCTATCTACGGTAAAAAGGCGGGGTTATTCTACCCCCTTTTTGCAAACTTTGGGGAAATATTTCACAATAAATGCATGTTTACTATATATTTTATTTACAATTCCTTTCCAAAATACACCGTACTATATAATTAAACATGGTCATTTCTAGTAAAGTTTTAAATTATTTTTTCCTAAATAAACTTGTGAAAATAGTTCACGGCTTTTTAATGGTTTATCGCCCAAATAACTTTTTAATACTACCCGCATAAAGCGTTTTGCTGCAATTCTGACTTGCGGATCAGAAAAATCTCTTTCCGCAAAAGCCAATAATTCGCGCCCATAAAACGTCATATTATCCTTAACAATAGAGGCAATAAAACCACGTTCAGCACGATATTGATATGTCATATTTTCATCGACAGGTTTTCCTGTTCCGACACAATGGCAAAAATCAATTCCGTAACCTAGATAATCGAGTAACTTAAACTCAAATGTCCGTAAAGTTGCTTCTAAATGTTCTGGATATTGGGTTAATTCAGTTAAACATGTTAAATAATCTTGGAACAGTGCAGGATAGGCTGTTTCTTTTTCCAATAACCGAATCATAATTTCATTCACATAAAAACCACTATATAACGCAGCATTCTGTAAAGGTAAGGTTATAGCGGCAGCTTCAGCTCGGGTAAGAATTTTTAACGCGCCCTTCCCAGACCAGCGGACTAATAACGGAGTGAATGGCTGTAAAACACTTTTCCAAGGTGAACGTTTTCCCCGAGCGCCTTTTGCTAATAAAGTAAGGCGCCCAGTCTCTTCACTAAAAATATCAACGAGTAAACTGCTTTCACCATAGGGTTTACGGTGTAGCACAAATGCACGTTGCCAATTATCCATTTTGTTATCTAACAAATTCGTTAAATCCCATAAAATTTATCGAAAAATGAGGCGTGTCTAATTTCTGAAAACCAATTCAACCGCATCACTGCCTAAAAATTCCATTAAATTATTCAAAAGAGGATCCTGTGGATTTACCGCCCACTGTGTGCCAAAACGTACCAACGCATTTCCCTGTGGACTTTGATAATACAGTTGAATAGGCAACGCTCCTCCACTGTAAGGCTGAATAATTTCTTTTAATCGACGTAATAACGCAGGTGTGATTTTGTCTTGTGAAAGGCTTATCGCAAGATGATTTGCACGATGTACCCGAGCCTCTTCTAATGACATCACATCACGCACATTCATGCGTAATCCCTGACTAAAATCATCAAAGCTCACTTGCCCGCTACACACGATAATATTGTCTTTCGCAATTTTTTCGATATTTTTATCTAACGCCTCACCAAATAAAGTCACATCAAGACGACCTGACCGATCATCTAGTGTGGCGATACCAATACGATTTCCTTTCTTCGTTGTCGCTACACGGAAGTTTACGACCAGACCACAAGCAACACTCATCTGCCCACGACGGCTTGGCGTTAAATCTTTTAAACGTGTACTCGCATAATGCTCTAATTCAGGCAAATAACGACTTATCGGGTGCCCGCTTAAATAAAGTCCGAGGGTTTCTCGCTCACCTTCTAAAATTTGGTGTTCTGTCCATTTTGGTGTATTCGCATATTTGGTTTCGACATCTTCTGGGCGATCAGTTAATACGCCAAACATATCCCCTTGCCCAATATCCTCATCTTTCGCATGCTGATCAGCGGCTTTTAAGGCATCTTCAAGGTTTTTTGCAAGGGCTGCACGATGAGGTCCGAGTTTATCAAAAGCCCCCGATTTAATCAGGCTTTCAAAAGTACGGCGATTCACACGTTTTAAGTCAACTCTTGCACATAAATCAAATAAATCTTTAAAGAAACCACCCTCTTTTCGGGCTTCTACAATTGCACCGATCGGTGCTTCACCAACCCCCTTAATTGCGCCAATACCATAGACAATTTCCCCTTTATCATTAACGGTAAATTGATGTTTCCCAGTATTTATATCAGGTGGAACCACAGTTAGTCCCATGCGTAAACATTCATCATAAAGCCCAACAATTTTGTCAGTATTATCCATTTCTGATGTCATTACGGCTGCCATAAATTCAGCCGGATAATGGGCTTTTAACCAGAGTGTTTGATAGGAAACGAGTGCATACGCAGCCGAGTGAGATTTGTTAAAACCATAACCTGCAAATTTTTCTACCAAGTCGAAAATCTTCATGGCAAGTTCGCCATCAATATTATTTTTCTCAGCGCCTGCTTTAAACACACTACGTTGTTTTGCCATTTCTTCAGGTTTTTTCTTACCCATCGCACGGCGTAATAAATCCGCCCCACCCAAGGTGTAACCTGCTAAAACTTGGGCAATTTGCATCACTTGTTCTTGATACAAAATAATGCCGTAGGTTGGTTCTAGAATCGGTTTGAGAGAGATGTGTTGATATTCCGCATCTGGATAGGAAATTTCTTCCTCACCGTGTTTACGGCGGATAAAGTTATCCACCATCCCTGATTGCAACGGACCAGGTCGAAATAATGCCACCAACGCAATGATATCTTCAAAACAGTCTGGACGTAGGCGTTTAATCAGATCTTTCATGCCTCGAGATTCCAACTGGAATACCGCTGTGGTTTCCGCTTTAAGAAGAAGCTCAAATGCTTTTGGATCATCAAGAGGAATATGGTTAATATCAACGGGTGGCTTACCCTGCGCAATGAGGCGAGGATTAATCATATCCAATGCCCATTTAATGATAGTTAGCGTACGTAACCCTAAAAAGTCGAATTTCACTAGCCCTGCATATTCCACATCGCTTTTATCAAAATGCGTAACAGGATGTTTCCCTTCGCTATCGCAATAAAGCGGAGCAAAGTCAGTGATCAAATGCGGAGCAATAACTACCCCACCCGCATGTTTTCCTGCATTACGAGTAACCCCTTCTAAGCGGCGAGCCATATCAATGAGTGCTTTAACTTCTTCATCTGCCTCATAAATTTCGGGTAATTTCGGCTCAGCAGCAAATGCTTTTTCTAATGTCATGCCAGGTTCAGTGGGCACTAATTTAGAAATTCTATCGACAAAGCTATAAGAATGCCCAAGAACACGTCCAACATCACGAATAACGGCTTTTGCCGCCATTGTACCGAAGGTAATAATTTGAGATACTGCTCCTCGACCATAGGTTTCTGCAACATGATCAATAACACGATCTCGTCCATCCATACAGAAATCTACGTCAAAATCGGGCATAGATACACGTTCAGGATTTAAGAATCGTTCGAAAAGCAGATCAAATTCTAACGGATCCAAATCGGTAATCTTTAATGCGTAAGCAACCAGCGATCCTGCACCCGATCCACGCCCAGGTCCAACAGGAATATCATTATCTTTAGACCACTGAATAAATTCCATCACGATAAGAAAGTATCCAGGGAATCCCATTTGGTTAATTACGCCTAGTTCAACCTCTAAGCGTTCATCATACTTGCCACGTTCTTTCGCTCTCACTTCCTCATCTGGGAAAAGAATTTTCAAACGTTCTTCTAAGCCAGTATGTGCTTTTTGTACTAAGAAATCTTCAGTACTCATCTCCCCTGTTGGGAATTGTGGTAAGAAATATTCTCCAAGATGCAAGGTTGCCGTACAACGTTCTGCAATTTTCACACTATTTTCTAATGCACTTGGAATATCCGCAAAAAGCTCACACATTTCAGCTTCTGTGCGGAAATATTGTTGGCGGGTATAATTCTTAGGGCGTCTTGCATCATCTAACGTATAACCGTCATGAATTGCCACACGAATTTCATGTGCCTCGAAATCTTCAGGCTCTAAAAAACAAACATCATTGACAGCCACAACAGGTAAATTCTTTTCTTTTGCCAGTGCAACTGCAGCTTGGATATAACGTTCCTCATCATTTTTACCTGTCCGACTTAAACTTAAATAAAAACGATCTGGAAAATGTGTTTCATAAAAACTTACTGCTTGTTCAAGTAACTCAGGTTCTGTACGGGTACGCAATAATAATTGCCCAATATCCCCTTCTTTACCGCCCGATAAAATGATGACCCCTTCTGCATGTTCAATCAGCCATTCTTGATCAATGTAAGGGAAATCGGTATAACCACGCTGATAAGCTTTAGAAAGCAATAAGGTAATATTTTGGTAACCTGCATTGTTATTCGCATAAAGGGTTAAATCGAAAAAGTCTTCGCCAAGCAAATCACTTTTTATTTTGAAATCAGCACCAATAATAGGTTTAATTCCCGCTCCTAAGCATTCCCCATAAAATTTTACCAGTCCGCAGAAATTCATAAAATCAGTTAAACCTAATGCGACCATTTCTTGTTTAGCTGCTTGTTTTACCAATGGTTTTACTTTGGGTAAGCCATCAATCATAGAGAAATCACTGTGTACTCGTAAATGAACAAAACGGGGTGCAGCCATATTTTAGAATCCTTTTTGGTATGGGTTTATTAACAGGTTAGACCGTGTATTCTAGCCGTATTTCAGTTGCTTTTACAGTCTTAACGTAACTAGCCGATTTTTCTAAAGTGAAAGGAAATTTATATAAAAAATGCTAAACTATGTTCCATCTTAATTTAAATCAATACTACTTCCATGCAAAAAACAAGATTTCGCCCATCCAAAACACATTTTTCTCGCAAAGCACAATCCCCTAGAAACACGCCCGTTGCAAAAAAATCACCAATAAAAAAAACCTTGGAACAAACCAAAGTGGTGCTTTTTAATAAACCCTTTGATGTTTTAACACAATTTAGCGATGACAGTGGTCGCAAAACATTAAAAGACTTTATCCCAGTTCCTGAAGTTTATGCAGCAGGTCGGCTTGATCGTGATAGTGAAGGTCTATTACTACTGACGAATAACGGAGAAATTCAACACCGCCTCGCTAATCCAAAATTTAAATTACCTAAAGTATATTTTGTACAAGTTGAAGGCGACGTATCCGATGAATCCTTACAAAAATTACGTCAAGGTATCACATTAAATGATGGAAAAACCTTACCTGCTAAAGCAGAACGCATGTTGCCTCCTTTTCCACTATGGGAACGTATTCCGCCAATCCGAGAACGCAAAAATATCCCTACCACATGGTTAAGGCTAGAAATTACAGAAGGACGCAATCGCCAAGTTAGAAGAATGACCGCTCACGTCGGTAATCCAACATTGCGCCTTATCCGTTATAATATTGGTGACTTAACATTAGACAATATCGCAATAGGTGAATATAAAGAACTTTCGTTGAATGAAATTAAAATTTTGGCAAAAAAGTTAAAGCTATCCTTGCCCAATGAGAAACCAACCCGATAAAGAAAAAATGGCTTCCCCTATTCTCCCTTTTGCTCGTATGCTAGAATCAGTCAGTTTTAGCTGTTGATAGCAGCAAAATTTTCACTAAATAAAAGGCAGTATGATAATGAAAAGTATTGATATTAAAATTTTAGATAAACGTTTGGGTAAAGAATTTCCATTACCAGCATACGCGACTCCAGGTTCTGCTGGCTTAGATCTTCGTGCGATGGTTGGAGAAGATGTCGTCTTACAACCCAACGAAACTCGACTTATCCCTGCTGGAATTGCGATTTATATCCGTGATCCATCACTTTGTGCAACAATTTTACCTCGTTCAGGTCTAGGCTCTAAGCATGGTATTGTTTTAGGTAATTTGGTTGGTCTAATTGATTCTGACTATCAAGGTCCACTCATGATGCCAATTTGGAACCGCAGCACTGAACCTTTTAAAATTTCTGCGGGTGATCGCATCGCTCAACTTGTCTTTTTACCTGTTGTCCAAGCAACTTTTAATGTTGTAGAACATTTTGAAGAAACCGAACGTGGTACTGGAGGTTTTGGTCATTCAGGTAAAGCTTAATACGGAGCAAATAAGATGATCATTCCTTGGCAAAGTTTAAAAGAGGAAACCCTCATCAATCTAATTGAAAGTTTTATTCTTCGTGAAGGAACAGATTACGGAGCAGAAGAACTCTCATTACATGAAAAAAGAGAAAATTTATTACAGCAGATCAAGCAAGGGAAGGCTGTTATTTTCTGGTCTGAGTTACATGAAACCTTTGATATAAAGCCTCATACATACATTGAAAAATAGGAAATCTTATGTCGAATCTCTATGTAAAATCAGCATTTCCAAATGCCGAACAAACACAACAATCTGACGTAAAAGAAAAAATGAAACAAATCGACCCTACTTTAGATTGGTTTCTTTCACATTGCCATATTCGCAAATATCCAGAAAAAAGTACGCTTATTCACGCAGGTGAAAAAGCGGATACGCTTTACTACGTTATCCGTGGGACCGTCGTCGTTATGGTAAAAGATGAGGAAGGAAAAGAAATGATTCTGACTTATCTTAGCGATAACGAATTTTTTGGAGAGTCAGGGCTTTTTGATAAAAATTCAGTCCGTAATGCTTGGGTAAAAACTCGAACCTCTTGCCAAATTGCTGAGATTTCTTATCGCAAATTCCTACAGCTTGTTAATATTAACCCGCAAATTTTAATGTATCTTGCAGGTCAACTTTCTCATCGACTTCATAACACATCCAAACAAGCAAGCAACCTCGCTTTCTTAGATGTCACTGGTCGTATTGCCCAAACCCTGATGAATCTTGCCAAAATGCCTGATGCACTTACTCATCCAGATGGCATGCAAATTAAAATTACCCGTCAAGAAATTGGTCAAATGGTCGGCTGTTCGCGAGAAACAGTTGGCAGAATCTTAAAAATGTTAGAAAATGATGACCTTATATCAGCCCATGGGAAAACCATTGTTGTACGCGGCGCAAGATAGGAAACAACAATTTTGAACTAACTCATTGAAATAGAAGGAAGCGCCAAATGCTAAAAAGAATTTTCTCGTACTTTAAATCTCGTTTTTTTATATTTGGCTTTTCTTTTTTAGCTTCCTTTCCATGCTCATCGTGCCTGATAGAGCAAATTTCATTGGGCTTTTCACGATTTATTTCTTTTATTGTGGGCTATTTTTACTTAACCGTAGAATCTTTGCTTATACGCTTTTCTTTATAAGCTTATTCCCATTACTTTACTATCCTGTAAGCCTTCATTATTCGGACTTAAACTCTGGCGTAGTTGCAGCCTTTTTTGAGACAAATGTTGGAGAGTCGTTTGCATTTCTAAAAAACTTTTCGTTGGAAGATTTTTACTTCCCTATTTTTTATGTGATCTGCTTATACTTCACATTACGCTTGGCTTATGCACAACCAAAACCACAAGATGATACGCCGAAGGAAGTTAAAAATCGTAAAATTCTGACTGGGATTTTAATTTTTGGCGGTATCGTTGGCTCAATTGCTTTACCAATCAAATATTATTTTCAACACAAAAATGATCCACTTGATGTACAAACTCTTGCCCCAGCATGGTCTTTAACGTATTCCAATAATAATATTTTGCGTTTCTACGCTAATCTTGTTGATAGTACAGAAAACTACTATGCAGATAAAAAAGCCCTCGAAGAGGCTCAAAACATTAAAGATCCATGGGTAATTACATCCGTCAAACCTAAATACCAAAATTATGTTTTAATTATTGGTGAATCTGCTCGCCGTGATTATCACCACGTCTTCGGTTTTCCGCTAGACGACACACCGTTCTTAGACAAAACTAACGGATACTTTAACTCCGCTTATATTTCGGCTGCACCAGCAACCTATCACTCTTTAATTAAAACACTTTACCAAGAAAGAATAGAAAAAGGGCATCTAAACTACGCTTACAACATCATCACTCTTGCAAAAGCGGCGGGGTTTGAAACAATTTGGATGTCAAATCAAGGAGCAATTGGGCGTTTTGATACCGTTGCCTCTCGTCTTGGTGCGATGTCTAATCAAAAATACTTTACACATAAGGGCGGCTATAACACAGAAAATATTAGCGATTTGAAACTACTTCCTTATTTTAAAAATGCGTTAAAACAACAGAATAAAGATTCAAAACCACGTCTCTTTATTTTCCATTTGATGGGATCACATCCTGATTTCTGCTCACGTCTAGACAGCGATAAAGAGAAAATTTTCAACTTTAAGAATAAAAATCTTTCTTGCTACGTGGATACTATCCACCTCACAGATCATTTTATTAAACAAGTTGTCGATTTACTCAAGGCGCAGCACCAATCCTATTCGCTTATTTACTTTAGCGATCATGGGCTAGCAAACTCCTATTCTGCCGATGCTGTCGCCGATGTTGATAATTTAGCAACCGTATCATTGCCGAACTACGCATCGCTTACGGCATCACAACAAAAAGACTCCTCAATGACACACAATGGTAAATTTAAACAAGATTACCAAGTGCCATTTATTAAATTATCAAGTGATGACACTGCTCATACTATGGTACATGTGCCACGCAGTGCACATCATTTTATTCAAGGTTTTGCCGAATGGCTTGGTATTTCTACCCCAGATTTAGATCAAAACTATCATTTCTGGAGTGATATCCCTGATAAAAATATTGAAGTGTTTAATCTTGAAAAGAATGTTCCGTACGATACATTGCTTAATGACCCGTATCCAGGTGAGAAAATTACGACTTCAACAGAAAAAGTAATGGCAAAAAATAAATAAAAAGACGCCCCGATTTTCCTAAAAATTTATGCGAAAATCGGGGCGTGAATTTAATTTTTTATTTTTTAAATTGCGTCAAAATGGCATCAATAATCTCATTACCTAACTGTAATTTGCTCGCAAGTGGTAAAGATTTTTCGTGAATCGTTTCACCCGCTTTCCAAAATAATTGAATCGCATTTTGTTCCTGATTGAATCCTTTCCCATTTGATACGTCATTTGCACAAATCATATCTAGATTTTTGCGCACTAGTTTATCTTTTGCATAATCTGCAACATCTTGTGTTTCCGCAGCAAAACCTACCACAAACGGACGGTTTTCTTGCATTGCTGCAATCGTAGCAACAATATCAGGATTTTTGATCAAGGTTAATGTCATGGTTTCCGTTGCCATTTTGGGATCTTTTTTCATTTTTTGCTTACACACTTCGGCAGGTCTAAAATCCGCAACCGCTGCACACGCAATGAAAATATCGTGATGAGGAGCCATTTTTTTTGCCGCCTCAAGCATATCCTCAGCACTCACAATATTAATGCGTTCTACGCCTTGTGGAGTCGGTAAATTCACCGATCCTGCAATGACTGTTACTTTCGCACCACGTTTCGCAAAATCTTCCGCTAATGCAAAACCCATTTTACCTGAACTATGATTACTTAAAAAGCGAACAGGATCGAGTGCTTCACGAGTTGCTCCAGCAGTGATGACTACCGATAACCCCTGACAATCAGGCTCAACGAAAGATTGCTGAATCGCCTGATAAATTTCTGCGGGCTCGCTCATACGTCCTTTCCCAACATCACCACACGCTTGCTCTCCCGCATTCGGTCCAATACAACGTACCCCACGGGTTTGTAGTGTAGCTAAATTCTCTTGGGTAATCGCTTGATGATACATTTGTTGATTCATCGCTGGTGCCAATAAAATCGGTGCAGAGGTAGCTAAACAAAGCGTAGAAAGTAAATCATTTGCCATACCTACACGTAACCGTGCAATAAAATCCGCCGATGCTGGTGCAATCACAACCAAATCTGCCCATTTGGCTAATTCAATATGTCCCATTGCTAATTCCGCACTCGGATCTAACAAACTTTCTGCAACATGATTTCCTGAAATGGCTTGCAACGTGAGTGGCGTAACAAAGGCTTTCGCCGCAGGCGTTAATACAACTCGTACATTTGCTTGTGATTTTTTTAAAAGTCTAATTAATTCAATTGTTTTATAGGCAGCAATGCCACCTGTAATCCCAATAACAATATTTTTATTTTGCAAATTTTCCATTTCATCCGCTCATTAGATTTAATTCATACTCTCACTATTTTACTGAAAATATAGCAGATAAAAACTTTTCTTTTGCGATCAATGTCGAAAAATGTCTGCACAATACTATCAAGATCTCTGAAATTCCTTACGCTATTCTCCAAAAAGGAAAATTTTTATGTGCTCATCATTAATGCCTCGTGAAAAACTCTTAACCTTTGGTGCTAGTGCTTTGACTGACGAAGAATTACTGGCTATTTTCCTACGCACTGGTACCAAAAATTGCCCTGTTCTACAACTTGCTCACAATGTGTTAGCAGAATTTGGATCCTTACGTGAGCTTATCAGTGCCGATAAAAAGACATTTTGTAGTTTAAAAGGATTAGGCATCACGCAATTTATCCAACTCCAAGCCACCACCGAAATGACAAAACGTTATCTTGAGCAAGAAATGCGAACGCAACAAATTTTTACTGAAGCAAAAGTCGCAAGACTTTATCTGCAAAGTGAACTCGCTCATCGTGAACGTGAAGTATTTTTTGTCCTATTTTTGGATAATCAACATCGCCTTATCAAAAGTGAGGAAATGTTTCTGGGCACGGTAAATTGTGCCATGGTATATCCCCGTGAAATTATCAAAACCGCACTTTATTGCAATGCCGCTGCTCTTATCCTTGCTCATAATCATCCCTCTGGGCTTGCAGAACCAAGTAATGCCGATCGGAGTATTACTCAAGATATTCAAAAGGTCGCAAAATTTATGAATATTCGGGTATTGGATCATTTTATTATCGGAAAAGGTTGCTATTTTTCCTTTGCAGAGAATGGTTGCCTTTAATCAAAATACTAAAATTTATCAATCAAAAACCAATGCATTTTTTTTAGTCAAACTACAACATAAGGATTAAGCGGGTGTCATTTTATGCTAAGTCGCTGAGTTTTATGCTTGATAAAACGACATAAAACTCGTATAATTGCCGACCTTTAATATTGGATGGGTCGGTATACGGCCTGACGAGGCCGGCAAGGTTTAGTACAGGGTTTCACACCATGTAAACCGTGTCAATCGAACCCAAGCTCGAGCTTATATATTTATCGGAGAAGAATATGTCTAGAGTCTGTCAAGTAACAGGCAAGCGTCCAGTGACTGGTAACAACCGTTCACACGCTTTGAACGCGACTCGTCGTCGCTTCCTACCAAACCTTCACACTCACCGTTTCTGGGTTGAAAGTGAAAAACGTTTCGTAACTTTACGCTTAACAGCGAAAGGTATGCGTATTATTGATAAAAAAGGTATCGATGCAGTTTTAGCTGACATCCGTGCCCGTGGCGAGAAAATCTAAGGAGCTAAAAAATGGCAGCTAAAGGTGCTCGTGATAAAATCCGTTTAGTATCAAGTGCTAACACTGGTCACTTCTACACAACTGATAAAAACAAACGTAACATGCCAGGCAAAATGGAAATCAAAAAATTTGATCCAGTTGTTCGCAAACACGTTATTTATCGAGAAGCAAAAATTAAATAATTTGCTTTTGTGTACAAGAAACCCGAATTTAATTCGGGTTTTTTTATCTCCCTCTTTTCCTATCCTTGTTATAATTTCACATACATTAAATCATTATTTAATAGTTGCTCATTTTTTTTACAACATTTAGAATACTTCCAATTTGTTATTGAATAATAACTGCTCTAATCTGATTTGATGTTTCTCCATATCTCTAACAAAGGATGATTCATATGAAAAAAACTCTTGCTACGGTCCTTATCTCTGGTATTGCACTTGCAGGTTGTGCGCCTACTGGGGAATATCTTCAGTCTGATGTTTTTGGTGCTAATCAATTGAATACCCGACAAGAAGTGAAACCTGTCACTATTCTTGCAGTGTTACCTGCAAAAGTTCGTATTAATAATAGTGATGAAAAACAAATTGCCCAAACTGCTGGTACTTTATTAGGTGCTGTGGTCGGTGGTATTGTCGGTTATCAGTATAGTGGTGCAGGCGCTGCTGCAGGTGCCGTTGCTGGAGGCACAACAGGTGCGCTTGCTGGTTCAATGATAAAAAGTACCGTGCTTGTACCAGGCGTAAGTATTTCATATCGTGTTCAAGGTACAAACCAAGTTTATAATTCTACCCAAGCAGGTCAACCTTGCCAATTCCATCGTGGTCAAGCCTTAATGATTACTGGCATGGGTAACTCAAATGAAACCCGTATCCAACCTAATGCGATCTGTCCGAAAAAATAATTAAAGGAAATATCTATGCGCTCACTTAAAACTACGTCTGTCGCAGTTATCACTTTAACCGCTTTGTTTTCAACCCCTTTTGTCTTTGCGGATTTAACAACAGATATAAGCACCGTTTCTGTCGCCTATCAAGCTCAAGAAAACGCCAAGGCACATGAAGCGGCAAAAGTACGAGCAAAAGCAGCAAAACGTGCTGCAGCGATTCGTGCCGAACGAGATCGCCAAGCAGCAATACAACTCGCAGATAAAAAACGTGATCAAGATTACGAAGATAAACTGCGTACTTTACAATTAAAAGATAAAGAGTTAGACATCAAAATGAAAGAAGCTCGCGCTAATCGTGCTGATGAATTTGTCGATGTTGAACTTGCTCACGCTAAAGCTAAAATTGATAAAGTACAATCAGAAGCAGATGCGAATCGCTTAGAAGCACAAGGCAATAAAGCACTAAAAGAAAAAATGGGTGATGCTGAGATCAAAGCCCACTCAGGTTTTTTTAAATAATCCGATAAATCTATTTCCATATTTCATAAAGCTATTAAGATAACTCTTAGTAGCTTTATTTTTTTAAGGATCAACTATGCCAGAATTACCAGAAGTAGAAACGACTAAGCGTGGTATTACACCACACCTTCTCAATCACACTATTCAACAAATTATTATAAGACAGCCAAAACTACGTTGGATGGTTCCAGATATTCTAAAAACTTTTCATGATGTCAAAGTCAAAGGACTTTCTCGTCGTGCAAAATATCTTATTATTCATACAGAAAAAGGCGATATTGTTGGACATCTTGGCATGTCAGGCTCCCTCCGTGTCGTCGATAAAGATTTAGCCCCATCTAAACATGATCATGTAGATTTTGTTTTGAGTAATGGCAAAATTTTACGCTACAACGATCCCCGCCGTTTTGGTGCGTGGCTTTGGGCTGAGAAAGCAGAAGATCTCTCTGTTTTCAAAAACCTTGGTCCCGAACCTTTAGATGAAAGCTTTAGTGGGGATTACTTATTTAAACAAAGCCGTCGGCGCAAAATGCCTGTAAAAGGTTTTCTCATGCATAATGCCGTTGTCGTTGGCGTTGGTAATATTTATGCCAACGAAACACTTTTCCTTTGCCATATTCATCCACAACTTCCTGCAAATCAGTTAAGTTTAGAAGAGTGCCATACGTTAGCCAAAACTATTAAGGCAGTATTAGAAAAATCCATCCAACAAGGTGGTACGACTTTAAAAGACTTTCAACAACCCGATGGAAAGCCAGGTTATTTTGCACAAGAATTGCTAATTTATGGGAAAAAAGGGCAACCTTGTCCTAAATGTACTACGCCAATTGAGAACCTTGTTATTGGTCAACGTAACAGCTTTTTCTGCCCGCAATGTCAAAAAATACCAACAGAAAGTGCATAATTTTCTACGAAAATCGGGGCGTAAGAAAGTTACTTTATTATTGGTAAATTTCCTGTTAAATATCGGGCGTTTTGAACAAAATTTTGCTATAATATTCGATAATTTTTGAATGAAAAAAAGAGAAATTTTATGTCAGATAATGCTAAAGAAAGTTATGGTGCGGAGAGTATTCGCGTCTTAAAAGGTCTAGAAGCTGTACGTACTCGCCCAGGGATGTATATTGGTGATACTGATGACGGTACGGGCTTACATCACATGGTATTCGAGGTCGTAGATAATGCGATCGACGAAGCACTTGCAGGCTATTGTACGGATATCGTCGTCACCATTCATTCTGATAACTCTGTCTCCGTTCGTGATAATGGACGTGGTATTCCTGTTGATATTCACCCAGAAGAAGGGATCTCTGCCGCAGAAGTGATTATGACTGTCCTTCATGCTGGTGGTAAATTTGATGCCAACTCATATAAAGTATCTGGTGGTCTACACGGGGTTGGTGTATCTGTTGTAAATGCACTTTCTGATAAACTACAACTCACTATTCGCCGTCAAGGTCACGTTCATGAACAAATTTATCATTTAGGTGAGCCTGAAGCACCATTAAAAGTTATTGGCGAAACTGATAAAACTGGAACAGAAGTTCGCTTTTGGCCAAGCCCATCAATTTTTGCAAACACCGTGTTTGAATACAACATTTTGAAAAAACGTTTACGTGAGCTTTCATTCTTAAACTCAGGTGTTTCAATTCGTTTAATTGATCAACGTGATGGTTTAGAAGAACATTTCCACTACGAAGGTGGTATTCAAGCATTCGTTGAGTATTTAAACCACAATAAAAACCCAATTCATACTAAACCGTTTTATATCGCAACTGAAAAGGACGGTATCGGTATTGAAGTAGCATTACAGTGGAATGATGGCTACCAAGAAAATGTTTATTGTTTTACCAATAATATCCCTCAACGTGATGGCGGTACCCACCTTTCTGGATTCCGTGGCGCATTGACCCGTGTTTTAAATAAATACGCAGAAGAAAATTCCAACAAAAAAGATAAAAAAACAATCAACACGCAAGGTGATGATGCACGTGAAGGATTAGTAGCGGTGATATCTGTCAAAGTGCCTGATCCAAAATTCTCTTCTCAAACGAAAGATAAACTCGTTTCATCTGAAGTGAAAAGCGCGGTTGAATCTGTAATGAATGAACGCCTTCAAGAATACTTAGACGAAAATCCAACGGATGCAAAAATTATCGTGTCTAAAATCTTAGAAGCAGCACGCGCACGTGAAGCCGCTCGTAAAGCACGTGAAATGACTCGCCGTAAAGGTGCATTAGATATTGCGGGACTTCCAGGAAAACTCGCTGACTGCCAAGAACGTGATCCTGCTCTTTCAGAACTTTACCTCGTGGAAGGGGACTCTGCGGGTGGTAGTGCGAAACAAGGTCGCAACCGTAAAAACCAAGCAATTTTACCGTTAAAAGGGAAAATTCTTAACGTTGAAAAAGCACGTTTCGATAAAATGCTTTCTTCTCAAGAAGTAGGAACCCTCATTACAGCCCTTGGTTGTGGTATTGGTCGTGATGAATACAATCCAGATAAACTCCGTTACCACAGCATCGTTATCATGACCGATGCGGACGTGGATGGTTCACACATCCGTACGTTGTTACTGACTTTCTTCTATCGTCAAATGCCAGAACTCATTGAACGTGGCTATGTATATATTGCTCAACCACCACTTTATAAAGTGAAAAAAGGGAAAAATGAGCTTTACATCAAAGATGATGAAGCCATGGCGCAGTACGAATTAAATCTTGCACTTGAAGAAGCAAGTTTATACGTAAATGAAAACGCACCAGCGATGCGTGGCGATAGTTTAGAAAAACTTCTTAGTGAATATCACCAAGTACGCCGTATGATTCAACGTTATAGCCGTTACTATCCAATGCACTTATTAGATAATCTCGTTTACCAACCAAAACTGACCGTTGACATGTTGGGTAATGAAATGCTTGCAAGTGATTGGGCAGAAAGTTTCATCGCACGTTTAAATAATATCGAAACCAACGGTAGTAGCTATCGTGCTAAAGTCGAATTCAATGCAGAACGTGGCGTATATGACATTATCATTGCCGTTCGTCAGCATGGTATTGAACAAGATTATATTTTAAATACTGAATTTGTGTCAGGTCATGAATATGCTCAAATCATTCATTTAGGCGAACAACTTCAAGGTTTACTTGAAGCTGGTGCATACGTTGAACGTGGTGAACGCCGCCAAGCCGTAGATTCTTTCGACCATGCCGTATCTTGGTTAATCAAAGAATCACGCCGTGGACTTACAATCCAACGCTATAAAGGGTTAGGTGAAATGAATCCGAAACAACTTTGGGAAACTACGATGGATCCAAATTCTCGTACCATGCTTAAAGTTTCGATCAAAGATGCCGTAGAAGCAGATCAACTCTTTACCACATTAATGGGTGATGATGTTGAACCACGCCGTGACTTCATTGAAAGTAACGCATTACGTGCAAATTTAGATATTTAATTTATTTATTCACATAGGCATATCTTCTTCGGAAAATATGCCTTTTTCATTCATATCATACGCTATTTAGCAATTTTGAGGTCGCATGGAAACGCTAAAATCGTCTAAAATGGCAATCTTATTGTCCTGTTTAATGGGAATGTTTTTTATTTTCCCACTGTTCGCTCAAACAAGTTACTACATCATTCCAGGCATTTTACTCCTTTTTGGTTTGTATTATATGGGGCTAAATATCAAGCAACATCAAACCCAAATGGAAGCATCAACAAAAATCTTAATCCTTGCCTTTGCGAGTTACCTGATTGTACCGATGCTCTCAATGTTTGAATATCACGGGCGTTTATCATTCTTAGATATCCCATGTAAAGCCCTATTATTACTCCCAATCCTAACTATTTTCACACGAGTAAAACTCAACATTCACTATTTCATTGGACTCTTTTTTGTCGCATGTTTTAGTATTGGCGCAGGAGCAGTTATCGAAAAATTCTACTTACACTGGGCTGATCCTTTTATGAAATATAACCGCATTACCGCAGGCAATGTGGCAATGGGCATCGCCATGCTCGCATTTTCACTCGCAATCTACTATTACCGTATTAAACAAAAAGGTTTAACCCTTATCAGCTCACTTGCCTTCATTTCAGCCTTTATGGCAAGTTTACTTTGTATGAATCGTGGTGCGCTTGTTGGATTCGCTTTAGGTTTTGTTGCCGTGCTTTGGTTAAACCGTGATTTGCTCTCTAAAAAACTTATCGCCTTTTTTGTAATTGTCGCTATCGCATCGGGGGGCGTCGCTTATAAAGTAGCACAAAGTCGCTGGAATCTCGTCGATGGTGAAATTGCACAATGCGTGGATAGTTCACACTGCGATACTAGTATCGGTATTCGTTTACAACTTTATAAAAGTGCATTACGTGGAATGGAAGAAAAACCTATCCTCGGTTGGGGCGTGGGAGGAACAAATGTAATGCGCCAACAGCAAGCTGAAGAAGGTTTTATTTCTCATGTTGCTGGCACTTATACCCATGCACATAATATTTTCTTAGAGCAAGGCAGTAAATTCGGGATCTTAGGGCTACTTTCGCTACTAAGCGTATTCTTGGTTCCAATGTGGATTTTTGCTAAAAATATCAAAGTCGCATTAAACAATCCGCTTTCTCAAGTCTTCGGTATTATGGGAATTACCTTTATCATTACGATTATGGGCTGTGGATTAACTGATGTATTAATGCGTCATCGTATTGGTAACATGTTCTACTTTACAACCGTCATCTTATTGATTGGTTTCCAAAAAATGACATTACATAAAAAACAATAAGTTGTTTTAACTGAACACGCCCCGATTTTCGATAAAATTTATATAAAGAGCATAAATTTTTAAGAAAATCGGGGCATATTTTTATCCGAAAATTTTAGGCTTTTTTATAAAAAGTTATTCTGGAACTTTGAGAATTTATCGCCACCTGACTATAATAAGTTATTCATCATTTACGCAACTTAGTGATTATTATGTACTTTTCTAAAATGCATGGTTTAGGCAATGATTTTATGGTCGTGGATGGCGTAACCCAGAACGTCTATTTCACACCCGAAACTATTCAACGCCTTGCTTCACGCCACTTGGGCATCGGTTTTGACCAACTATTAATTGTTGAACCACCTTATGATCCTGAATTAGATTTCCATTATCGTATTTTTAATGCTGATGGTAGTGAAGTTGCAATGTGTGGCAATGGCGCACGTTGTTTCGCACGTTTTGTTCACCTCAAACATTTAACCAATAAAAAAGATATTCTCGTCAGTACAGCTAAGGGCAAACTTGAACTCAAACTTTTAGATAAAGACTTAGTCCGTGTTAATATGGGTACCCCAATTTGGCAACCAAATAAAATCCCCTTTACCGCTAAAAAATTTGAAAAAAATTACTTACTCATGACGGAAATTAAAACTGTTATTTGCGGGGTGGTATCCATGGGAAATCCGCATTGTGTCGTACAAGTAGATGATGTAGAAAATATGGATATTGCCCCACTTGGTCGCCTTTTAGAAAAGCATGAACGTTTCCCTGAAAAAACCAATGTTGGTTTCATGCAAGTCCTCAATCCACACCATATTAAGTTGCGTGTTTATGAGCGTGGTTGTGGTGAAACCCAAGCCTGTGGTAGCGGAGCTTGCGGTGCAGTTGCAGTGGGTATTATGCAGGGCGTTTTAGCTTCTAAAGTCCGTGTTGACTTACCTGGTGGCAGTTTAGATATCGAATGGCAAGGTGGTAATAGTCCACTTTATATGACTGGCGAAGCAACACATGTTTACGATGGAGTAATTCGACTATGAGTGAAGTAACTGAAATGCAACAATGGATGGCAAAATATGATGCGTATCTGCGTATTGAGCGTCAATTAAGTGCAATTACACGCCAAAATTACCAACGCCAACTGAATGAAATTCATAAACTTTTCACTCAAAATGGTATTTTGGCTTGGCAAGACGTTACGCCAAGTCTCATTCGTTTTATGCTGGCAGAAGGAAAAAAAGCTGGCTTGCATTCTCGTAGCCTCGCGCTACGTTTATCAGCATTACGCAGTTTCTTTACCTATCTTATTCAACAAGGTATCATTTCTGCTAATCCTGCACTGGGTATCTCTCCCCCGAAGTTACCTAAACACTTACCAAAACATTTAAATAATGAGCAGGTGCAAAAACTCTTAGCAAACGATAGTAATGACATCTTTGATGTCCGTGATCGTACTATGATTGAATTAATGTATAGTTCAGGATTACGTCTATCCGAATTGCGCAATCTTAACCTTGCAGATATTCAATGGGATGATCAGGAGCTACGTATTTTAGGGAAAGGGAACAAAGAACGTATTGTGCCATTTGGACATTATGCCAAAGAGGCGTTATTAAAATGGTTAGATATCCGCCCTCGTTTTGAGCCTAAAGATAATGCTGTTTTTGTCAATAAAATGGGAACACGCCTTACACAACGTGCAATTGAGCAACGTATGGAAAAATGGGCAATCCAACAAGGATTGGACACGCACTTAAATCCGCATAAACTCCGCCACTCATTCGCTACACATTTATTGGAAAATAGTGCTGATCTACGAGGCGTACAAGAATTACTTGGGCATAGTAATCTTTCCACAACACAAATCTATACCCATTTAGACTTTCAACATCTCGCAGCTACCTACGATAAGGCCCACCCTCGAGCCCATCGGAAAAATCGCTAGTTTTTTGTGCATAAGATTGTGGATAACTTTGTGCACAAAAATAAAACTCTCTTTGGTTTTATTCTCATCATTTTTTTGAAAAATTGCGTCATTTTTAATTAAATTACTATTTTTTAATCATAACATCTTGTCATTAAATATATTTTTCTATATTAAAAATAATCGAATACAAGGTATATTGATGGAAATTTTATCGGCTAATTTTCTGTATAGGCTGTGGATATCACGAAAAAATTAATTGCAATATATTAGTTGCAAGAAAATAAAATAACTTTCTGTATTGCCTATAATCTTTTAAATTGAAATAAAAAAATCCCCACAAAAGTGGGGATTTTATTGATACTAATCTTTCTAACTAAACATTAGAAGAATACGCGTAAACCTGCATAGAATTTATTATCACGTTTAGCATCGCTCATATTAGCTTTATTAGAATCATATTCTACATAAGTTAATACATTTTTATTAATTTGGTAATGTGAACCTAAAGAGAAACCACGTAAACGCACACTAGTTCCACTCACACCAGCAATATCTTTGTATTTAAATTGGTGGAATACCGCATATACATCCATTGGTTCAGTAACTTGGTAAGTTGCTGCTACTTGGAAGGCTTTCGCTTCTTTTGCATTGATTGTAGTATCTTTATTAGATTGGCTCATATAAGACATAAAGTCTGCAGTATTATTTGAATTTTGTTTAGCATGTAAATAATCCACTGCTAAGCCAAAATTATATGCATTTAAGCCTGTTGATAGACCCCAAATCTTATTAGAAACAGTATTTGACTGATCGTCTTTATTAGTAGCTTTTTGAATTGCATAAAGTGCATGTGCTTGCATTGATACGTCTTGTGCAAGATCTACATTATAGGTAAGAAGTGCTTGCCATGCATTTGCATCACCATCACGTGTATCAACTGTAACTGAGTTACCATTTGCATCTGTTTTCACTACATCACTACGTTTTGCAGCACTATTATCAAAGATATAACTTGCTTGTAAACCGAAACCGTAATAATCACTAGATGTAAAGTTAATTACTTTTTGAGCATTTGTGGTTAACCCTACAGCACCTTTTACGTTAGTGAATTGTTCTGTTGGATCAGCTAAAGTAAAGTTGTCACCTGCTGTTTTACGTTTACCGAAAGTTAATTCACCAACAGATTTTGATTCTAATCCAGCATACACATATTTTGTTGTAATGCCACCACCAAAATCTTCACCACTAGGACGGATTTCAATATGTCCTAATGCTGATAAATCATCACTGATTGCTTGAGTAAACTTGAAGTTAACACGTGAACCATCATTTTGTAAATCTGTACGAGAACCAGTTTGATTAACTAACATAACACGTGCAGAACCAGTCACGTCTAATTTAGAACCATTTTGATTGAAAAGAGTTGCAGCATTTGCACCAGATGCAGCGATTGCAGCAACAGTTAAAGCGACGAGAGATTTTTTCATAATTAATACCCTTTAAAAGGTTTATTTTTGTTTGCATAAAGGACTTCAATCTTTATGTAAACACCATGTGAGAAAATAAAGAAATACACCTTGTCCTGTATCTCTATGACTGACATTCTATATTGGCCTAAAAAGTTTTGTCAATATTATTGGAACTTTTTTATAAAGGTATAAAATCATTATAAAACAATAAGTTAAATATATGATTTATTAAAAAATTCATAACAATTATTTTACAAAAAATAATTTTTTATAGATTAAATAAATATAACAATATGATTTTAAAAGATTTTTAATTATTCTCATTATTATTTAATTTGACTTATTTTTGATACAATTCATTATATTTTTTAATCAATTAAACTAAATTTTTATTTCAATTTTGTGATCTTTATCACGTTTTTTACACCATTTCTTAATACATTCATGTATATATTTACGGCGCTTCTATAACAATAACTATTAATCCCTATAAATTTAATCTTGCAATAACAATAAAAAAGCACCACTTTCGTGATGCTTTTTACTAATAAACGACTAATCGCTGAGGACGAATAAGATGCCCATCAATTTCAGCAATCCCCATAAAACGCTCATGTTCATCAAAAATTCTGACTTGTCCACCTAGAGAAGTATGATTGTCAAAACGAACTCGACGTCCAAAACGCACTCCTTCTGCTTGTTCTGAGGTCAAATCTAAACGAGGCAACCGAGATACGCTACTATCCATTGGCAGTAGAAGTGCATCTAGTTGACTAAAATCATCACCACTTTGTTCTGCTAATGCCTCAAGATCCGCCAATTTCATCATTTTTTCTGCGGGGAAATCAGCAACTGCAAGACGGCGTAACATGGTAACATGCGCACCACAACCTAATTTCTCACCTAAATCATCAACAAGCGTACGAATATAAGTCCCTTTAGAACAATGAACTTCTAGGGTCAAGTAAGGGGCTTGCCATTCAATAAATTTAAGCTCAAAAATTGTAATAGGACGAGCTTCACGTTCAACTGTAATTCCTTGGCGAGCATATTCGTAAAGCGGTTTTCCTTGATATTTCAATGCGGAAAACATTGTTGGAACTTGAAGAATATCGCCACGAAAATCATTCAATGCATCAAGAATATCACCCAGACTACAAGTAATTGGGCGAGTTTCAACAACTTGTCCATCGGCATCAGAACTATCCGTACGTTCCCCTAATTTTGCCGTAACAACGTAGCGTTTATCCGCATCCAATAAAAATTGTGAAAATTTGGTTGCTTCACCTAGGCAAATAGGGAGCATGCCTGTTGCAAGCGGATCTAACGCTCCCGTATGCCCTGCTTTATTGGCATTAAATAAACGTTTAACACGTTGCATAATGCCATTTGAACTCATGCCTTGATCTTTGTCTAAGAGGAAAACACCGTGGATATCACGCCCTTTTTTCTTTCTCGCCATTATTCTGCCTTGTCGTCTTCTTGGTGGCGTTTTTCGTCTTCACGCACGACACTAGAAACAAGGTTAGACATACGCATCCCTTCGATAAGGGTGTTGTCATAGACAAAACGTAATTCAGGGACAATACGTAAACGCATCGCTTTGCCGACTAATGTACGAATATAAGGGGCCGCTTTTTCTAGCCCTTTCATCGCTTGATCAATATATTGTTGGTCGTTATCAAATAAGAAAGTGACGAAAACTTTCGCATAAGCAAGATCACGAGTCACTTCAACATCAGATACGGTTACCATTCCAATACGAGGATCTTTTACTTCACGTTGTAAGATAACGGCGATTTCTTTTTGTAATTCTTGTGCAACACGGTCTGCACGTTTAAATTCTCTTGCCATTTTATTTTTCCTTATGAGTAAACACGCCCCGATTTTCGTGAAAATTTTTACGGAAATCGAGGCGTGTGAAATTTAGATGAAAAGTTAGAAATTAGATTGAACGTTTAATTTCAACTACTTCAAATACTTCGATTTGATCTCCTACTTTCACATCATTGTAGTTTTTAACGCCGATACCACATTCCATACCGTTACGCACTTCGTTCACGTCATCTTTGAAACGACGTAAAGATTCAAGTTCGCCTTCAAAGATAACTACGTTATCACGTAAAACACGGATTGGATTATTACGTTTCACTACACCTTCAGTTACCATACAGCCTGCGATTGCACCAAATTTAGGGTGACGGAATACATCACGCACTTCTGCAAGACCAATAATTTCTTGTTTAAATTCAGGCGCAAGCATACCGCTCATCGCAGCTTTGATTTCATTTAATAATTCATAAATGATTGAATAGTAACGTAAATCAATGTTTTCAGTTTCAATTACACGGCGTGCAGTTGCATCAGCACGTACGTTGAATCCAAGGATAATTGCATTTGATGCAGCCGCTAAGGTTGCGTCAGTTTCAGTGATACCACCTACACCAGAACCGACTACTTTTACTTTCACTTCGTCGGTAGAAAGTTCTTGTAGTGCTTGAACAATTGCTTCAACAGAACCTTGTACGTCTGCTTTAACGATAACGTTAAGTTCAGCTACATCACCTTCTGCCATGTTGCTAAACATGTTTTCAAGTTTCGCTTTTTGTTGGCGAGCAAGTTTCACTTCACGGAATTTGCCTTGACGATAAAGTGCTACTTCACGTGCTTTTTTCTCATCACGTACAACAGTCGCTTCATCACCCGCTGCTGGTACACCAGAAAGACCTAATACTTCCACTGGAATTGACGGACCTGCTTCTTCAATGGTTTTACCATTTTCATCACGCATTGCACGTACTTTACCATATTCAAATCCACAAAGTACGATATCGCCTTTACGTAAAGTACCAGACTGAACAAGGATAGTTGCGACAGGACCACGACCTTTATCAAGGTAAGATTCAATTACAACCCCTGTTGCCATACCTTCTTTTACGGCTGTTAATTCTAATACTTCTGATTGCAATAGAATCGCATCAAGAAGTTCATCAACCCCCATCCCTGCTTTTGCAGATACTGGAACGAATTGTACTTCCCCACCGAATTTTTCACTGATTACATCATATTGTAATAGTTCTTGTTCAACACGATCTGGGTTTGCTTCTGGTTTATCAATTTTGTTTACCGCAACAACTAATGGTACACCCGCTGCTTTTGCGTGTTGAATCGCTTCGATAGTTTGTGGCATCACACCATCATCTGCTGCAACAACAAGTACAACGATATCCGTAGATTTCGCACCACGTGCACGCATTGAGGTAAATGCTGCGTGTCCTGGAGTATCTAAGAAGGTAATCATTTTACCGTTAGTTTCTACGTGATAAGCACCGATGTGCTGAGTAATACCACCCGCTTCACCCGCTGCAACTTTTGCTTTACGAATGTAGTCAAGTAATGAGGTTTTACCATGGTCAACGTGACCCATGATAGTCACAACTGGAGCACGAGTTACTTTTTCGGTTTCAAGATCACGATCGCCAAGAATTGCTTCTTCTAGTTCATTTTCTTTACGTAAGATAACTTTGTGTCCCATTTCTTCCGCAACAAGTTGTGCAGTTTCTTGGTCTAGCACTTGGTTAATCGTTACCATTTCGCCCATTTTCATCATAATTTTGATGATTTCAGTCGCTTTTACTGCCATTTTGTCAGCAAGTTCTTTTACTGTAATAGTTTCACCAATTACTACATCACGACTAACTGGTGCTGCTGGTTTGGTAAATTCTTGTTGCAAAGCGCTACCACGTTTCGCATTTTTACCTTTGCCCTTAGCACGAGTATCTTTTTGACGGCGATCTGCTTGACGGTCACGTTTTGTGCCGATTTCTTCACGACCTTTTTTTACTTTAGCAATTTTATTTTTACCGCGTCCACGAGCATTTTCGTTACGACGACTTTCTTCATCTTCTGCGTCCTGTGCATAACGAGAAGTTAAATTATAATCCGTATAATCTTCGTTCATATCTTGTTTCGTTTCATAGTCTGCAAAACGTTTTGCATCTTCAGTCGCTTTTTGTGCGGCTTCTTCTGCCTTTTGTTTTGCCATTTCATCTGCTTTACGATGGAAAGCTTCTTCTTCCGCTAAACGTTTTGCTTTTTCAGCATCGACTTTTTTAGTCGCTTTTGCTGCATCTTTTTTAGCTTGTGCTTCTGCAGCTTGTTTTGCTTTTAATTCTGCTTCTTTTTTCGCTTTTTCTTCAGCAGCAGCTTTTTCAGCTGCCGCTTTCTCTGCTGCTTCTTTTTCAGCCTTCGCTTTTGCTAAAGCAGCTTGTTTTGCTTCTTCCGCTGCCTTTTTAGCGGCTTGCTTAGCTGCGTCAGTTTCAACAGTACGTTTTTTACGAACCTCTACCTTTACTTCTTTCGCTTTGCCCGCTGTAGTCGTACCAGTAACGGTCGTTTCCACACGACGCTTTAGCGTCATTTTCTTCGGCATGTCAGCTTTGTCAGCTGCCACTTTTTTATCGGTCATTGTTCCTCCTTAAGCATTAAGCCTCATTAAACCAACAAATATTACGTGCAGCCATGATTAAGTCTGCCGCAAGTTGCGGATCTAATTCTTCAATATCTGCTAAGTCATCTACGCCTTGTTCAGCTAGTTCTTCAAGGGTAGTGATATGTTTTTCTGCTAATTTCAAAGCAATGTGACGATCCATGCCTTCTAATGCTAACAAGCGATCTTCAATATCTGCTTGTTTTAATGCTTCTTCTTCGGCTAATGCCGCTTTTGTTAACGCATCTTTTGCTTTTGCTTGTAATTCTTCAACAAGATCTTCATCTTCAAGCCCGTCAATTGCAGTTAATTCATTCACCGCAATATATGCAACTTCTTCAAGACTTTCAAATCCTTCGTTTACAAGAAGTTGAGCAAATTCTTCATCAATGTTTAATGCATCCATGAAGCGTTGAATAATTTTCTTATCTTCTGCTTGGTGTTTTGCATTTAATTCTTCATTGGTCATTACGTTGATTGCCCAACCAGTTAATTGGTTAGTTAAACGTACGTTTTGTCCATTACGACCAATTGCTTTTGCAAGGTTTGCAGAATCAACAGCGATATCCATTGAGTGATTGTCTTCATCTACCACAATCGCACTCACTTCCGCAGGTGCCATTGCATTAATAACGAATTGTGCTGGATTTTCGTCCCAAAGTACGATATCGACACGTTCACCGCCTAATTCATTCATCACCGCTTGTACACGTGAACCACGCATACCAACGCACGCACCTACTGGATCGATACGTTTATCATTTGATTTTACAGCGATTTTCGCACGTAAACCTGGATCGCGAGAAGCACCTTTAATTTCAATCATTTCTTCGCCGATTTCTGGTACTTCAATACGGAATAATTCAA
The DNA here is from genome assembly GCF_900638385.1 of Actinobacillus delphinicola. Classification (NCBI taxonomy): domain Bacteria; kingdom Pseudomonadati; phylum Pseudomonadota; class Gammaproteobacteria; order Pasteurellales; family Pasteurellaceae; genus Actinobacillus; species Actinobacillus delphinicola. Next base: position 648,585 of record NZ_LR134510.1, read on the forward strand.
TTAGCATTTCTGGTTTTGCACGAGTTACGAAAAGTTGTGCACCTTTGCTTTCTGGCGCAACTTTGTATAACACACCACGCACACGATCACCAGGACGGAAATTTTCACGTGGTAATAAATCTTCACGTAAAATAATAGCGTCTGCTTTGTTACCTAAATCTAAGATTACACTATCACGGTTTACTTTTTTCACCGTACCTGTCACGATTTCACCTTCGTGATCAACAAATTGTTCAACTACTTTTGCACGTTCTGCTTCACGGATTTTCGTGCTAATCACTTGGCGCGCAGTTTGCATTGCAATACGGTCAAATGCGATAGATTCAATTTGATCTTCAACAAAATCACCTACTTGGATGTTTTCGTCATCTAAGCGTGCCGCTTCTAAGGTCATTTCTTTAGTTGGATGAGTAACATGTTCAACAACCATCCAACGACGGAAAGTATCAAATTCGCCTGTTTTTGGATCGATAACAACACGTACATCGATGTCTTGGTCATATTTCTTTTTAGTAGAAAGCGCAATTGCACTTTCTAAAGCTTCAAAAATTTTTTCACGTGGCAATAATTTTTCATTTGAAACAGCTTCAGCTGCTAGTAGAATTTCTTTACTCATTTTATAAATCCTTAATATTTCTTAAAATTGTGGCACGATATGAGCTTTTTGAATATTACCAAAAGCAAATTGTTGTACTTCCCCATCTACTTCAAGAGAAATCATATCATTTTGCACATCAACAAGTTTACCTTGCCATTTACGACGATTTAGCATCGGAATTCGTAAGTGTACAACGATTTCTTGACCGATATAACGGCTAAATTGCGCCAAAGTAAATAATGGGCGATCCATTCCTGGAGAAGATACTTCAAGATTATATTTGTCCGCAATTGGATCTTCTACATCTAATAATGCACTTACTTGACGGCTAACATCTGCACAGTCGTCAATAGTAACACCGATTTCTGGCTTATCAATAAAAATACGTAAGGTTAAGAAACGTCCAACACGTTGGGTTTCAATCCCCCACAATTCACAACCAAAATCTTCCACGACTGGTTGCAATAAATTTTGTAACTTTTCTTCTAAGGTTGCCATTTCAACTCCTCATTAAATTAAAGGCGTAAAAAAAGGGCGAACCGCCCAGTCTTACTTTTATTTGTACAAAAAACAGTACAAATCCTGAATTTCTTGTATAAAAAAACCCCATCGTTGAGGGGTCCTTCTTACTGAACTTTGTAATTGGTTGCGGGGGCTGGATTTGAACCAACGACCTTCGGGTTATGAGCCCGACGAGCTACCAAGCTGCTCCACCCCGCGTCCGAAAAAATATGTTCGGTATTATAGTTTTTTGAAAAAAAATTGCAAGTATATTTTCTATAATTTTTGCCTAAAAAAGGACATAATGTTGCTTATTGATTATTTATAAATCAAAATTAGTACCAAAATTAAGCCCGACATTTAATGCAGGCGTCGTATTTGAGCCACCAGCTACGCCCCAGCCACCACCGTAGCCTAGCGAACAAGCATTTAAAGTTAAAATCATCAATAATACAAGCAAATATTTTTTCATATTCATCTCTCTATTATCTATTTTGCTTTGTCCGAAAAGCACCCATATATTCAAATAAACGGTAAATTGCTTGCAAATCCGTACGAGCAACTTTCTTAAATAGACATAAAAAACGGTAAAGTGGTCGATATGTATCTAAAAAATCTAACATTGCTTGCCATTCATCTTTATCACAAACATGATGATAATGCTCAATTGCTATCGCCATTTGTTCAGGTTTCAAAAATTCAGCACGCCCTAAACTATGAATATAAAGCAAGCTATCCCGCACCTTCTGGTGCATAAGATTTTTCCCCATTTTACCGTTTTCAAAATCAACAAAACAGACTTTACCATCTTTATAAACCATATCACGCAATGCAGGGCGACCGTGAGTAAGGTTTTGGCGATGTAAATTTGCAAGTGTTGTGCCACAAGTTGCAAGCATTTGATTAATGAAATCATCTGATTGCTCACGCCCTTCAATATAGCTACTAGCGCTTCTGCCTGCATCTTCTAAAACCATATAATCATCGCCATAACACATTAATTTAGCAACAGGTGCAGAATGTTGGCTTAAAAAACGTAAATTATCTAATTCTTTCTGAAACGATCGCTTAGGGCTTGGTTTCAAAAAACGTTCTATACCTTCAAGCTGTTCTGGTTGTTTTAACCAATATTTTTTGTCTTGAAAGTAAAAAGAGTGAATGCGAGTACCTTTATGTGCTTCAAGCTCATTTGCTACAACACTTAAAAAATCGGGAAATTGTTTTTTCATATTAATTTATTATTCGTTTAAAATTTTAAAACCCGTTTGAGCCTTGTCTAAAGATTGAGTATGCTATACGGGTTATCTATTATAAACTCTCTTTTACAGGAAAAGCCTATGTTTTTAAGAAAGCCCTTTCTTGTTTTGATTAGCTTTTTGGCAATTTTTTGTTCGACTCAAGCCTCGGCTTTTGAGTTTACTTTTCCATACAGCCTAAATAATCAAGACGTAAATCAATATTTATTACAAAAAGTAAAACTCAATCAATCCTTTGGATTCCCTGGATTTTTTACTTTTAATTATGATATTTCCAATATGAAAGCAAATATTGGGCAAGAGCCAAATCGTATTAATATGTCGGCCACTTTAACGGGAAATTTTACCTTGTTAAAGCAAGATCAACTACAAACACAAATCCAAATTGAATTTAGTGCATTGCCCTACTACGATCCAAATACTGGTGCCGTATATCTTAAAGACTTCCACATTATAAAAACGGATGTCACCCCAGAAAAATACATGGATGACGTAGAAAAAGTATTACCTTGGCTAAACGATAGTATGGCTGATTTATTAAAAGATACGCCAATTTATCGTTTAAATGATGACAAATTCATGCAACATCTTATCAAAAAATTTGCCAAAGCAATTGTCGTCGAGCCTAATCAACTAGAATTTAAAGTGGGTTGGTAAATCATTAACCCTCATGGTCAAAATGCCGAAAGTAAAACTTTCGGCATTTTTTTATTCCACTTCTTTTACATTAACACGTAATTCACGTGGCACTTCAAAGACGGTATCTTCTTGGCAACCTTGAAGTTCTTCAACTGTTCTTGGCCCAAATGTTTGTAAACGTTCGATAACTGATTGAACCAATACTTCTGGTGCCGATGCACCAGCCGTTACGCCAATAGTTTTCACATTCGCAAACCATGCTGGATCAAGATCATTTGCATCATCAACTAATTTCGCAGGCACGCCCATTCGTACCGCAAGCTCTGCTAGACGGTTAGAATTTGATGAGTTTTTTGAACCTACGACAACAACAAAATCAGATTGTGCGGCTAAGTCACGCACTGCTTGTTGACGATTCGTTGTTGCATAACAAATATCATTTTTGCGAGGACCTTGAATTGCTGGATATTTTGCTTTTAAAGCCTCAATCACGTCGTGCGTATCATCAATCGAAAGTGTCGTTTGCGTCATGAAAGTTAAATCTTCATCGGCTCGAAGTGGTAATTTTGCAACATCTTCCACATCTTCAATCAGGAAAATTCCACCTTCGGCGTTGTCGTATTGTCCCATTGTGCCTTCTACTTCAGCATGTCCTTCATGCCCAATTAAGATGGCTTTCATCCCTTTACGGCTTGCACGGGCTACTTGCATATGCACTTTCGTAACTAATGGGCAAGTCGCATCAAAAACACGTAAACCACGATCTTTTGCTTCTTGGCGCACAGCTTGCGAAACCCCATGTGCAGAAAAAATTACGATTGCGCCATCTGGCACTTCAGATAATTCTTCTACAAAAATCGCTCCACGCTCACGTAATCCATTCACGACAAAACGATTATGCACAACTTCGTGACGTACATAAATCGGGCTACCATAAAGCTCTAATGCCAATTCAACAATACTGATAGCACGATCAACCCCCGCACAAAAGCCTCGTGGATTTGCTAATATAATTCTCATTTATTCCCCGCTTTCGCTTTTTTATCTTTTCTCAATGTATCTAAAATCAATAATCCCGCACCAATACAAATCGCAATATCTGCCACATTAAATACAGGATAATGCCATTGGTGATAATGAAAATCGAAAAAATCGACCACATAACCTCGTGTAAAACGATCATAGGCATTGGAAAGCGCACCACCAATAATTAAAGCATAGCCAGAATTTTGTAAAATCTGTGTTCGTTTATTTCGTACCATTAGAATAAACAAAAAGAGTGAAATCACGATAGCCAGCCCTTCAAATAAAAATTTCTGCCAGCCAGAATGATCTGCTAAAAAACTAAAGGCAGCGCCAAAATTTCTGACGTAAGTTAAATTGAATATAGGTAAAATTTCAACACTTTCATACAATGAAAAATGTTCTACAATCAAAAACTTAGTAAACATATCTAAACAAATTACCGCTATGATAAGCCAGGTAAAAACAACGCCAGATTTTTTCATTTGTAACTTTCCTAAATCATTCACATAAAGTGTGCAGTATAGCACGATTTTTCTGCACGACTCTTAAAAAATACACGCCCCGATTTTCGCTAAAATTTTTGCAATTTCTCATATTTACTAAAAAGCCTCTGAAAGCTCATGACCTTCAGAGGCTTGATTCGTTGCGTTATTAATTAAGCAAAATGACGCACTTCGCCTTCACCTGCCACGTTTTCAACACAACGTGCGCAAAGAGTTGGATGTTCCGCATTTTGACCGATAGTGTCGGAATAATGCCAGCAACGTGGGCATTTTTCTGCTTGTGAACGTTCTACTTTCACTGCAAGACCTTTCACCTCACCTTCAGCAACATCGGCTTCAGCAAGTGGTTTCACGGTTGCTTTTGACGTAATTAAAACGAAACGTAATTCATCACCAAGGGCTTCTAAAAGCGGTAAGTATTCTTCATTTGCATAAAGCGTTACTTCTGCTTCTAAACCACCACCGATAACTTTATCGTTACGAGCTTGTTCAAGTACACGGTTTACTTCGTTACGTAATACTTGAATTTGTTGCCAGTATGCATCGCTCATTTTTTCGTTATCGTCTAATGCGAATAAATCTTTGTAGAATTCTTCGGTGAAGACAAATTCGCTACGAGCACCAGGAAGTACTTGCCAAATTTCATCCGCTGTGAATGAAAGAATTGGCGCAATCCAACGAACTAATGCTTCAGCGATGTGCCATAATGCAGTTTGGCAGCTACGACGTGCAAGGCTGTCCGCTTTTGTGGTGTATTGACGGTCTTTGATGATATCAAGATAGAATGACCCCATTTCTACTGAGCAGAAACGCATTAAACGTTGCACTACTGAGTGGAATTGGTAGTTTTCATAGTCAGTTTCAATATCATTTTGCGCTTGTAATGCACAATCTACCGCCCAGCGATCAAGTGGCAACATATCTTGCGGTGCTACAAGGTCAGTTTCTGGATTAAAACCATTTAAGTTAGCAAGCAAGAAACGCGCGGTATTACGAATACGACGATAGCTATCTGCAGCACGTTTTAAGATTTCATCAGATACGGTCATTTCACCCGTATAGTCTGTTGATGCTACCCATAAACGTAAGATATCACCACCGAATTTATCCATCACTTCTTGAGGCGTTACGATGTTACCGATAGATTTAGACATTTTACGTCCTTGCCCATCTACGGTGAAACCGTGAGTTAATACTTGTTTGTAAGGTGCTTTGTTATCTGTTGCGGTTGAAAGCATTAAAGATGACATGAACCAACCACGATGTTGGTCAGAACCTTCTAAGTATAAATCAATGTCCGCACCGTTAAATTCTGGGCGGCTTTGAACTACCGAGGCATAAGTTGATCCTGAGTCAAACCATACGTCTAACGTATCCATTACTTTGCGATATTGATCGGCCTCATCACCTAATACAGATTTAGGATCTAAATCCCACCATGCTTGAATACCTTGTTTTTCAACAAGTTTTGCCACTTCTTCTGCAATTTCAACACTACGTGGATGAAGTTCTTCAGTATCTTTATGAATGAATAATGTTACAGGCACACCCCAAGTACGTTGACGAGAGATACACCAGTCAGGGCGGTTTTCAACCATTTTTTCAATACGCGCTTGACCCCAATCTGGAATCCAACGTACAGATTTGATTTCGCCTAATGCTTTTTCACGTAAGCCGTGGTTATCCATACCGATAAACCATTGTGGGGTTGCACGGAAGATAATTGGTGTTTTATGGCGCCAGCAGTGTGGATAGCTATGACGGATTTTTTCAACTTTTAATAATGCGCCCACTTCTTGTAATTTTTCGATAACAAGTGGGTTAGCTTCAAAGACTTTTTTGCCTGCGAAGAATTCGGCTTTGTCTGTGAAGATACCGTCGTTATTGATTAAACCAACTAAAGTTACGCCATTTGCTTGAGAAACATTAAAGTCATCTAAACCGTGGTCTGGTGCTGTGTGAACTAAACCTGTACCGCCTTCAGTTGTGACGTGTTCACCAAGAATAAATGGTACATCATACGCATAGAATGGATGATGGAACATTAAACCGTTAAGGTTTTCACCTTTGGTTGTGCCAAGAATTTCATAGTTTTCCCAGCCCATTGTTTTCGCAACGCTTTCAACTAATGCTTCAGCAAGGATAAATTGACGATCGCCAACTTTTACCACTTGATATTCTAAATCGCCGTGTAAAGAGATTGCACGGTTTGATGGAATTGTCCAAGGGGTAGTTGTCCAAATAACGGCTTCAATTTCACCTACATCAGTTAAACCAAAACGTTTTGCAACTTCTACGTTATCTGCTGCTTTGAATGCAACATAGATAGATGGTGAAGTTTTATCTTCGTATTCTACTTCGGCTTCCGCTAATGAAGACGCACAGTCTAAACACCAATGAACAGGTTTGTAACCTTTATAAAGGTGACCATTTTTGATCACTTTCGCAAATGTACGAATGATGTTCGCTTCGGTGTCAAAATTCATAGTAAGGTATGGATGATCCCAGTCCCCTAACACACCAAGACGAATGAAGTCCTTTTTCTGACCTTCAACTTGCGTTCTTGCGTATTTACGACATTCTTCACGGAATTCTGCCGCTGAAATTTTTTGGTTTGGTTTTCCAACTAAACCTTCTACTTTAAGTTCGATAGGAAGACCATGGCAATCCCAACCTGGAATGTATGGGCAGTCGTAACCGAATGCAGTTTTTGATTTAATAATAATATCTTTTAAAATTTTATTAACAGCATGACCAATATGAATATTACCGTTTGCATATGGAGGACCATCATGCAAAATGAAAGATTTTTTGCCTTTTGAAGATTGACGAATTTTTTGGTAGAGATCTTTATCGTACCAATTCTGTAACATTTTTGGCTCGCGTTGTGCCAAATTACCACGCATTGGGAAATCTGTTTGAGGCAGATTCAGCGTGTTTTTATAATCTGTAGTTTGATCTGTCATGAGTTAATTCCAATTCATATCATCTGTGTAATAAAAATGACCCGTATTATAAGCACAAAAGCACTAAGATTTAAAGAAAAAGCGGGCGTGTATCCGCTTAATCATTCGCCCTTTTTATCTCACATATAAAAATAGAAAGCACCGATGTGAATACCTTCATAATCGGTGCAAGATAAATAAAAAAAGTAACCTTTTAATTTTCAAATAAGTTTTTATGTAACGCACGGACGATATCCGTCGCTTGCTCCGTTTGGACTAATAAACAAATATTATTCGTACTTGTGCCATAACTAATCATACGAATATTAAAACCAGAAAGAACAGTGAAAATATCTTTCACCAAACCAGAATGCGTATCTAAATTATTCCCGACTAATGCAATCAAGGAAAGTCCAGTTGTGACTTTTACACTTGCTACCCGACTTAATTCTTCCAGTAATTGTTCTGAAAGTTCTCCTTTGCCGCATCCACAGCCACTCACAATTTTATCCAAAGTTAACGCAACACTTAGATCGGATGCATTAATCGCATCTACTGCGATATGATGCTTATCTAAAATCGAAAGCATTTTGTGTAAAAAACCTGATTCTTGCGACATATTCAAACGAGAAAGTGTAAGCAACGTTTGCTCATGTCTTACCGCTATCGCACGGAAAGTCGGAGTATGCGAAGTTTGTTTCGTTACCCACGTTCCACCAGCATTTGGTGCTTTACTAGAACCCACATAAACTGGAATATTGCTCCGAACAGCGGGACGTAATGTTGCAGGATGTAATACTTTTGCCCCAAAGGTCGCCATTTCAGCCGCTTCTTCAAAAGTTAGGCTATCAATACGACATGCTACAGGTACGATTCTTGGATCTGTTGTATAAATGCCTGCCACGTCCGTCCAAATTAAAACATCTTTTGCACCAAGCACGCCAGCAAGCAATGCTGCGGAATAATCACTTCCACCACGCCCCAATGTTGTCGTATGACCTTCTTCATCCCTCCCGATAAAACCTTGAGTCACCACAATTTTTCCCACTTGAAGTAATGGATTAATATGACGCTCAACATTTTCTTTTGTTACGGTTTCATCTGGTAATGCTTTGCCAAAGTGACTACTTGTACGCACAATCGTACGCACATCGACCCATTCAGCATCCACACCACGCTCACGTAGAAGATGAACGAAGATCAATGAAGACATCATTTCACCACGGCTAATCAGTTCATCCGTTAGCATCAGAGATGGCGCACTGTCTGCTATCACATCCGCTAATTCTTTAATCTTCGTCAAATGTTCTTCAACTGATGGGCGAATCACTTCAGAATGCGATAATTCGCTTAAAATGTTTTCTTGGATACGCACCACTTCCGCAAATAATTTATCACGCTTATCTTGTTCACAACCATTAGCAAGGGCAACTAGCAAATTAGTTACGCCAGCGGAAGCGGAAAGAACAACAACACGTGAATGGGGATCGGCGGCTAAAATGTCTGCACAAGCCTGCATAGAGGGAAAATCAGCGACACTTGTTCCGCCAAATTTTGCTACGGAAAGAAGGGGCATAATCTCTGTCCTTAATTCTTGTTATGATGCATTAATGGAAAATGAATCCTGATTATTGCATTTTCCATTTCCTAATTTTTAAGAAAATAAAATTAATCCCCTATTCTAGTAGTGCAAAAATAAAAATACTACCTAAAAACGCTAAAAAATATCAGCTTTCTTGCAAATTCATTGCACCAATATAAAATTATTGGATAATAAAATGACTTTTTATCATTAAAGGATTTACCGAATATGTCTTCTGAAAACTCCAAAATCAGTCAGGTAACATACGCCTTATTACCCTCCGTTATTTTATTGGTAATAGACTTATTTACCCTCTATTTACAACCTCAATCCTATGCAATTTCGCATTTATCATTAGCTGTAGTCACTGCACAAATGTTAAGTTTGTGGCTTTTTCTTAAAGCAGATATGTGTCCTGGTCAACGTGGACGTTTAATCAATGCGAATAAAGGTTTATTGCTTTTCTGGATCGTGTGGTTATGTGTCAGTGGTTTTTCCAATTACAATTATCTCATCACTGATTTAGTCAGCATGTGTGGGATTGGCATGACCGTTGCGATTTGGCTCCAACCTAAAAAACATCAAGAACGTTTACCATTTATCTATATGGGATTAGGTATCGGTGCTGTGGCTATTTTGGTGTATTTGATGATGTTTATGAATACTCCATTCATTTATCTTCCAATTTTTAATCCATTTGCACAATTATTGGTGGGAACGATTTTATTAAATCTCATGCTTATTTCAGCGAAAAATCGCTTACACAATTTTATGGCACTATTACCAATGACCATGCTCATTGCATTATTTATAAATGCCGTGGTTATTTTTGGTTTACTCGGTTATTGCTATTTAAATAGTGTAGAATTTCCAAATCAAATTGCTTGGATTCTTTATTTTGCCATTCATATTCTTTTACTGGTTATTATTGGCGCTGTCCTTTTCTTTGAAAAGAAATTGGATTATCTCATTTTATTAATTTTACTTATTTTAAGTGCCTCTTTAACATTATGGGCAACCTTTACTTACCTTCATTTTTAAGGAATAACTATGACAACTGAGGCAATTATTGACCTTCAATTAGCGTGTGAAAACACCGAGAATTTACCAACAGAAGAACAATTACAAACTTGGGCAAGTGCTGCGATTCAACCAAATACCACAGCAAATGAAATCACTGTCCGTATCGTAGATGAAGCAGAAAGCCATGAATTGAACCTGACTTATCGTGGTAAAGATCGTCCAACCAATGTACTTTCTTTTCCATTTGAATGCCCACCTGAAGTGGAAATTCCTTTACTCGGTGATCTAATTATCTGCCGCCAAGTCGTTGAACGCGAGGCGCAAGAACAACAAATTACCTTAGATTCCCATTGGGCGCATATGATTGTACATGGCTGCCTCCATTTACAAGGCTACGACCACATTGAAGACGATGAGGCTGAAATCATGGAAAGCTTAGAAACACAAATTATGCAAAATCTTGGCTTTGCCGACCCTTATGCTTGTGAAAAAGAAGACACATGCAATCACGCCGATTAATCCTCGTTGCGGGTGCTGAAGAGTGGCTCGATGCCCAATTCAGCGCCCAATTTTCTCCCAACCTAGCCCAATCCTTAGCGATCTTTTGCCATGATACGCAGGCTGGTCTGCCCCATTTAAATGCGGATATATTCCCATTTTCCAAAGCTAAAAACGCCCTTGGTCAAGAATGGCAGACGATCTTATTTGATTGCCGAAAAGCATTGCATTTAGAGGCACTTGCGATTGCCAGTGGCACACTACTCGCAGGTGGAACACTTTATCTTTGGATCAACGATTGGCAAAGTTTTCAATCCGAAACAGATCTCGATAGTCTTCGTTGGGCTGATGGAATAGTTCAATCATGCCCCCATTTTCGGAAAATTTTTCAAGATACTGTTAAAAATGCAGGTTTCCCGCTGTTCACTCAGCCGCAAGCTATCCCTTTTTATCTTGTGCAACCTGCTGATATTCAATCACTTATTCCTCGTCCAACGGGAGAACAAGAGGTGCTTTTAAATCAAATTAAAACGCATCCCGTGCAACGCTTTATCCTCACCGCCAAACGAGGACGAGGCAAATCAGCTTTGGCAGGTTTTTTAGCAGATTTCTTGTTGCAAGAAGATCCACAGCAATTATTGCTTACCGCAGCAAATAAAAAGGCAGTCCAAAAACTTCAGCAATTTTGCAATCTGCCAATCCCTTTTTGTGCGCCAGATGCCTTACTAGAAAATTTAGCCACTATTCGCCAACAAAGAAAATGGCTTTTTATTGATGAAGCCGCCATGCTACCGCTTCCTATGTTGCAAACCCTTTGCACGGCATTTGAAAAAGTATTGTGCACAACGACCATTGAAAGCTACGAAGGTACGGGACAAGGTTTTAGCCTAAAATTCATGCAAAGTACGGCGAAAAATTTTCATGCACTTAGTTTAGATGCGCCACTACGTTGGCAAAAGCATGATCCTCTTGAAAAATTTATTGAGGATTTACTTCTTGTCGCACCAAATTCACTTAATGAACCGCAAAATTCCAATAGTACCTACCGCTTTTTACGCCAAACACAATTAGATAAAAACACTGATCTTACTGATTTTTATCAATTACTAAAATTAGCGCATTATCGTACTACTCCGCTGGATTTACGCCGTTTGCTTGATGCACCACGCCAGCAATTTTTTGCCAGTTACGATGAGAGGAACCGTTTACAAAGTGGGATTTGGGGTTTGGAAGAAGGTGATATGCACAATGAAGCATTACTGGTCGCTATTCGCCGTGGAGAACGTCGTCCTAGTGGAAATTTAGTCGCCCAATTACTGCTCCAAAATCATCTTGATTTACGTGCAGGTAAATTGCGTTCGGTGCGTATTTCGCGCATTGCGGTACACCCTAGATTGCAAAACCAAGGTTTCGGACAAAAATTGTTAGCTGCTTTTAAGCAACAATTACTTGAAAGAGACAATATTGACTACCTTTCAGTCAGTTTTGGATATGATGAAAAACTTGCTCACTTCTGGCGCAAAGCGGGATTTCGTCTTGCCTATCTTAGCCACCAGCAAACCGCCTCCAGTGGTTGTTATTCTGCAGTCGCCGTTTTACCGCTTACCTCAGCAGGAAAAACATTTTGTGAAAGTATCATCAACAATTTCCAACGAAACTTTGCACTGTCGCATTACCCTTTGGAAAGTCAGCTTGATTTAGATAATTTTCCAGAAAAACACATGGACTTAAACGATATAGATAACGTCGCCCTAGCCGATTTTGCCTATGCTCATCGTCCATTCTTGATAAGTTTACCTGAATTGACACGATTACTTCATCAATATCCGAATCAATTGCCATTAGTCAAAGATTTTCTGACAACGCAACAATCTTATTTAAAGCCATCAGCACGCCAATGGCTTAACCAATGTCGCCATGATGTCGCTACAATTTTAAGTACGCTTTAAAATAGTGACGCCCCGAAAATCGTAAAAATTTTTACGAAAATCGGGGCGTAAAACATGTTTTAATTTTTCTTTTTAAACATTAGCAACATTTTGTGTCAGGCTGTTTCATTGCTTTTAAGAACCAAAGTTGTTTTTGGAAGTGACTGATGTAACCTTCAAATAATGCTTGTACTTGGAAATCATCTTTTGCACAAGCATCATTGCGGATATCTACAGCTCCAGCAAGCATTAATTCAGCATCAGCTTCCAACATACAAAGAACTTCACAACAACTATATGCTTTAGTTGGAGTTTCTTGCATCGTTGCAACGGCTAAATATTCTTTCATTGTTGCTAATGGCATTTCTCCACGCATTTTTAAAATTTCCGCTACTTCATCAAATTTTTCAAAAGTTTGGTCATAAACTTCCTCAGTGTAATGATGAAGAGGAACAAATGTAGGACCTTGCACATTCCAATGGTAATTATGTAATTTCACTGTCCACACCATGAGGTTAGCAAGATAAGTATTTAATTTTGTTGCACATACATTAGACATAATTATCTCCTTATTGAGTAATGGTTTTCGTGATCAGCATTTCTGCTTTGATGAGGTTATTAACCACATCTTGTTGAGTTAATTTATTTTTCTTAACCAGTGATTGTGTACTATTAAAGCTTACTTTCACACCAAAATCTGTTTGTGTTACGACAATTTTCAACGGTAAATTAAGCGCAAAAAAGGGTGACTGTGCGATTTTAGATTGTAAATTTCCAAACATTAATGTAACGGAACGATGCACACCTGACTCTTTAGTACTGACTGGATTATCAACCTGTTTTAAAAGAGGTAAATTTTTATCAGCAAATGCTTTTTTCAAACGGGAAATTGTCGTATCAAAGTTATATTTACTACACAGCATATTAGCAACAGTCGCCTCACCCTGTTTAGTCACCTTATCGCCTTGTGTCACGGATTCAATATAACTTGAACTAAAGGTGGACACATAAAAATTAGTTGATTGAGGTGGATTGGCACCAGCGGGTGGCATTGCAAAGGCTCCTGTACTCAAAAAAAGCACGAAGAAAGGCAAGTAAAATTTTATTTTTAACATAACAATTCCCCCTTTAATTCTGTTGGTATAACACCTAATTTAATTTTGCTTTGGTGGTTAGAATCTAGCACATTAAAAAAAATTATCTACAATTTCTATAATAGGTAAACTTTAAAATAAAAAATATTAAAATAATCGATATTCTTATAATATTTTATTCATCCTTTCTAAATTTACGCCCCAAAAATCATAAATTTTTTTGATTTTTGGGGCGCCTTTTATTTCCGTTATATTTTCCTTGCATTTTCCGCTAATAACGTAAACCATTTCTGATAAGTCAAAAATAATTCTTCTGCTTTTGATGATAAATATGCCGCAAAATTTTGCTGGCTTGCTAAACGTTTCCAATAAACATCCATACGCCAACTTTCCTCCTGACTAATCATTTCTTCAATTAGTGCCCTGATAAATGCTGAATCAATGTGTTCCTGTTTAAACGTTGCTTTAATAAAATCCAAAAGCCCTTTTGAAGGCAGTAGGAAAATTTGCGCTTGGGCAAGCAGAAAATCCTCAACATAAAGTCGTAATTGAGTCCACGCACTTTCTGGCGTTAAATTTTTACCTAACTGCCAAATACTATCATTACCAATATAATAACTCGGTAAATATGCTTTTTTATCAGAGCAACTTGCCCATAAAAAGAGAGTATAAACCCACGTACTAATTAGATCTTTTTCATTTACTTTTGCTAAGCGAAAATGAATAAACTGTTGTTTATTATGATATAAATGTCCAATATTGCCTTGGAGTTTTACCGCTAAATCTGGAAAATCACATTGTCGCCAATCACTTTCCTCTTGAGAAATTTGACCATTTTCATGAGGAAGATATTGCATTAATTGCTCACGAAATTCGGCTAATTTCTCAAAAAATTTTCGCTCCTCAATATCTGCAAATTTTGCACGTGGCAACATCCCTTTTATCCCCCACTTTTGCCATTCTTGAGAAAATTCATCGGGGCGATGTTGCAATAATTGGTTATTAATTTGATAACTTTGTAAATTATCTAATTGAAAATTCTCACGATCTTCAATAGTTTCTAATTCTTGTCGGAAATAAACCCCAAGTTGTTTTTCAAAGCAATAACGAACTGGGTTAGCAATAAAACTGATTAAATCCTCAATTTCTATCGTTTCAATTATGGATTTGGGTGCAAGTGGTGCAATAAAACTTTGCCCTTCTCCACTATATTCCCCTTTTGCCATAAGTAGCCATTTTCGTGCGAATGATGGCGATTTTCCCATAAAATTTTGGGCAGAAAAGGCATTTAAGGCGTGTTGTTGCCAAAGATTACGTTGAATTTCATCTGCATCACCATCGATATTCTCTTTAAGATAATCCATTAATTGGTTTACCAATACCGATGGTTCTTTTACTGTATCATCATTCACCGACCGCCCAACATAACTGATATAAAAGTACTGTTGTGCGGAAAGCAACGCTTCCAAGAATAAATAGCGATCATCATCACGGCGGAAACGATCACCTTTTTGGTGATGAAATTGCATTAAGTCAAAACTATTTGGATCTTGGATCCGTGGGTAATCACTGTCGTTCATCCCGAGTAAGCAGACTACTTTAAATGGGATCGATCGCATTGGTAATAGAGTACAAAAATTCATTTTGCCGAGTGTAAAGCGATAACTATTTTGATGTTCTTGCAAACGTTCTTGTAAACTTTGCGTAATCACTTCACTATCAATCGGCGCAGGATAATCTCCTTTTTCGACATTTTCTTGTAATTTATCAATCGCCTCTTTGAGATAACACCAAATTTGGTTTTGCTGATTCGCATCAAAAAAGCGGGTAATTAATTCGGTTAAGCTCTCATGCCACACACTAATAATTTGTGGCTCACAGAGAACACGTTGCCACGTCCATAGTGCCTCAATAAATTCAACCAATTTCCCCGCTAGTTGACCTTGTAAGCCCGAGGTTCCATCTAAAGCTAAACTATCCTGCCAAATCCCATTTTCTTCACGCAAACTATAGCCTAATAAAATACGTTCTAAGCCCGCTTGCCATGCATTGTAATTCTTCAGGGCCGTTTCTGCGCTCGTTTCATGATTGGTAACGGGTTCTTTTTCTAATCCAAAACGAATACCCGCCGTTTTCACCCAATTTCGGATAAGCTCTAAGTCTTGTAATTCAATTTCAAATCTCTGGCGGATCATCGGAATATCTAAAAATTCCAGAACATCTTCAGCACTAAATTGACTATTTTTTAATTGTAATAATTTTAAAAAACTTGCCACTAATACATCGCTTTCCGTTAATTTATTATCAGAGATCGCAAATGGAATATAAGGTTCGCTTTGCCCGAAAACTGCTTGGATATACGGCGTATAACTATCAATATTCGCCACCATCACCACCACATCTTTTGGCTCAATATCGGGGTGAGTATTAAAAAGGTGTAATAAATAATCCTGCAACACTTCCACCTCACGCATCGGGCTATAACATGAATGGATAGTCAATGATTGATCGTCTTTATTAAATTCTAAAGTTCCTTTCTGAGAAGGTGTGAAATCCAAAATGCGTTGCTGGATTTGATTTAATAACGTGCCTCCGTGGCTTTCTACATAAGCCTCAATCTCGTGGACGGGAACGGTATCTTGTGAAGCAAGTTCAGTAAGCAAATATAAAAAATCACGCCCCATTTTCCCCCATGCTGCAAGCAACGGATGCCCAACTGCAAGTTCCTCCGCATAACTGGTCGTCATATGCGGTTGCTGAGCGATATTTTGTTGTTGCGTTTCTGAAATCCAAGGTGCCTGTGGATAACTTTCTAAAGGCTGTTGATGAAGATAATGTAGACGTTGTCGTAATTGATCTTTTTTCCAGATCTTAGGATCTAATACATCTCCCCAATATTCCTTACAACCATTAGTAAAAAATAAATGGATCTCACAATATTGACTTAATGCCTGTAACGTTTCTAAATGAGTGCGCGGTAATGCCGAGATCCCAAAGATAAATAAACGCTCAGGTAAATTTTTTGGCGCTTGCTGACTTAAAAATTCGAGAAATTGATGATGTAAACTCGCACGGTGGTGTACTTGGGTACTTTGTGTTTCAGCTTTAATATCATCCACAATCGCTCGCCACAAAATCCCTTGCCATGCAATATCCTGTTGAATTTGGGTAGCAAGATGTGGTGTTTTTTCTTGGACATAACGTAGAATTTCTTGTGAGATCTCGTCATCTCGTTTTTCTTCCCAAGCGTTTATCCAATGAGGACGATACACAAGATATTGGTCGAACAGATCGGCGATTTTATAAGAAAGTTGATAACATTTCTGTTGTGCCATTTCCTGCGAAGTGGCGAGATAGTAACGTAACGGAGAAAATTCAGGCGTATCTAAATAGTGAGGTAACAAACGCATTAACCGCCATACTAAACTATCTTTCTTAAATAGGCTTTGCTCCTCAACGTTCGGCAGATTATCAACATAAAGTTGCCAAATAAAACTTGCAGGCATCGGGTAAGCAATATTACTCGCAATTCCCATACTCTCCGCTATTTGCCAATTTAACCACTGCTCCATCCCTGGACTTTGTACTAAAATCGTTTCCTTTTGGAACGGATTTGTCAAAGGACGAGATTGAATTAAATGTAATAAAATATCTTTTTGCGTTTCGAGTAGGTTGGAATAGTAAATGTAAAACACCCGCGAGCCCTCATAAAATGTTGATCATCTTATTTTAGCACGAACCTTGACATCCCCATTATCACATTGAATAAAAAAACGTCTTTGATTTTGATAGACTTCCTGTTCACACTCTAAATGCAACCACTGTCGCTGATGTTGATTCTCAACAATTCGCTGAATTTGTACCTGTTGGAAAATCATTTTTGCTTGCCGAGCTTGTTGAGTTTGCCATTTGAAAAAAATAATAGATACAAGGCTAAAACTCATTAATGCCACCAATACGCCCAAAAGCGAAATCCCACGCGATATTTTAATAGGTGTATTGATAATCATACCAACTCCCTTTCTGCCACGCCCATTTACCTAATTGATGTAATAAAATCGGTATGTTTTTGTCATACACCAAGCGGATTTTATCTTTACACCGTGAGGTGATTTTAGTTGTACATCGTTGTGTGTCTTCTACCCATGCCCCATAGCGATTGCGCTGTAAGCCGTAAAGTTGTCCTTGCGTGATAATCATCCCTCGCAGAGTCCCTTTTCCGCGAATATGTAAATTCCCTTTAGCGAGGATAAGGGCATACACCGTGCCTTGTACCACAATTTCATTTTCAGCTTTATCCAGATAATAAACAGACAACGGCATCTTTTTCGTTAAGACTAGTGGTTGTACGTAGGGGAAAATATGCAACTCAGGCAATAAATCTTCATGAACATAGTCCTGCCATTGCCCTAATAAAAGATTTTTCTTCGGCACAGCTCCCAATAAGGAGAAATAACGACAAAAGCTCCCAAATTGTAATTTTTTCACGCCCAGATTTTCGGAAAAATTTATGCGAAAAGGATGATGATCATCCTGTTTTATCTCAGCACATTGCTGTTTCAGCTTTTGAAAATCGGTACTTTCCTGTTCCAACTTCCAGTGACTTTGCTGAGCTTTTTGATGATTAAAATGAATTTTGGCATAGCGTGTCAATAATGCTTGACTCCCCCATAATGTAACAATAGCCAAGGGAAGTAACAAAAATAAAAGCATTAGACTAATGAAACCGTGGCGTAGTTGCATGCTCATCTTTCCATAAGTTAATTAATGGGATAACGGCTTGAGTTTGATATTGAATATTAGGTTTATGGATAAGTTGTCCCGTTAACTGAACCAGCACAGCACGATTATCTGCCATCGGTTGAAAATGTAGAGATAAAATACGAATCGCATTTTTATCAAATAAATTTTCCCATTTCCCCTGATTACATTGATCTTCGGACATATAACTGCGACATGTTTTCTCATCACAATAGCTATCTACATCTTTCTTCTGTAAACTCCGTGTTTGCAACATACCTTGATACAAACGATAGCCAAATAATTCATTCTCAATATTTCCCATCGCATTATGTCCATTGCGGATACAATACGTTTTTTTATCATCAGCATTGCCACGATTATTTTTTCCGCCCAAACACCCACTTTGATCTAAATCGTAAAAAAATAAAATACAGCTTTGCTCTGTCTCACCTAATCCTGAATTAATTCTTAATACTTTCCAGATATTTGCCTGCTGAAAATAGCTAAAATTACTCGCAATCACATGATCATTAGGTGCTTGAAATCCAGCTCGGCGAATATCTCGTACCATTTGATCTAAACGACTTTCAAGTGTTTTCTGTAAATATAGATAAGAAAATTGTTGGGTATTTTGATATTGGATTTGTATAAAAAATTCAATTAAAACAAAGAGTAATATAATTGAGAGCGCCATCGCTACCATTAAACTTAATAAAGTTTGCCCACGATACAACATCTCAACATTTCCCCTTTTCAAGACGCATCGTTAGGCGGTCATTAAAAATAAATTTCTGACATTGTTTCTCCAAAGCGAGAGCAAAATGATTCGATTTACTACGTCCCCGAATTCCATTAAATAACGTAATTAAATAGAAAGAATCGTTTTTTGGAATAACTAATTCACTCTTTTCAATGGGATTATAGATAAGAAAATCTTTGCACGCCGCTGCCGAACAAGTGCAACTATCAGGCATAAAAATGGATTGACTAGGTTTTGCCAATAAACACCAATGTGTTGAATTAGCTTCCTGATAACCCCAAAGCTCCCATTTATTTTGATAATCGATCGCTTGCTGTTTAAGTTGAGTAAGAAATACCGTAACTTGTTGGCTTTCATGCATTAAACGCACATTATCATCAACTTGCTTCCACATCGAAAGCCCTATAAAACTCAATGCGCTCATAAGCGAAAGAACAATCAACAATTCTAGATTTGAAAATGCAGATTTAATTGAAGTGTACATGTAAAAAAATTATTTGATAGACATGAGAGAAAGGATAAGGATGAAGGCGCTCATTCCGATCAAATTTTTAGAAATTTTGCGTACAAGATCGCAAAATTAAAGAAAAAATATAAAAAAAGAATAAATAAATGGATTGCAAATAAAACAAAAATCCCACAATAGGATATTTTTAAAATAAATGGAATAAGTAAGATAAGTTGGTGGGTCGTGAAGGGTTCGAACCTTCGACCAATAGATTAAGAGTCTACTGCTCTACCAACTGAGCTAACGGCCCAATGAAAGGTTTCAAACTTGGCTATAAGTGGTGGGTCGTGAAAGATTCGAACTTTCGACCAATAGATTAAAAGTCTACTGCTCTACCGACTGAGCTAACGACCCGCTTATAGGTTTTCATAAATTGGTGGGTCGTGAAAGATTCGAACTTTCGACCAATAGATTAAAAGTCTACTGCTCTACCGACTGAGCTAACGACCCATTTATGAGGTTTTGCATGAGTGGTGGGTCGTGAAAGATTCGAACTTTCGACCAATAGATTAAAAGTCTACTGCTCTACCGACTGAGCTAACGACCCGTCATGCTGTAACGGGGGCGTATATTACTGGATTTATTTTAATAATCAACAAAAATTTTAAATTTTTTATTTATTTGTAGGAATAAACAACAAATTAGCTTTTTTTTAGCTAAATCTTAGACCTTTTAGCCTATTTTTAATACATAAACAATCCCCTAATCACCTCATTAACGATTAAATAATCTTATTAGTTTGATAGATATTAGTATATTGATAATTTAGAATTAATAGCTATTATCTAACAAACACTAATACATTAATTGAGTTTTTTTAATTAAACTTATTGGAGCTTATTTATGACTGATATTAAAAATTGTCCTATGCACCAAAAAACAGAAGTTAAAAAATCAGGCGGTTGTCCGATTGCACATGGTGCAGCTACAAATCATGATCAAGAAGTACAAGCTTTTTGGCCAAATGCATTAAACTTGGATATTTTGCATCAACACGATCGCAAAACCAATCCTTATGATGAAAGTTTCAACTATCGTGAAGCCTTCGCTAAACTCGATCTTGAAGCAGTAAAAAGTGATTTAAAAAAATTAATGACTGAAAGTCAAGATTGGTGGCCAGCTGACTGGGGCAGCTACGGCGGTTTAATGGTTCGTATGGCATGGCACCAAGCAGGTTCTTACCGTACAACTGATGGTCGTGGTGGTGCATCAACTGGTAACCAACGTTTTGCGCCATTAAACTCTTGGCCTGACAACGCAAACTTAGATAAAGCACGTCGTCTTTTATGGCCAATTAAGAAAAAATACGGTAACGCACTTTCTTGGGCGGACTTAATTATCCTTGCAGGTAATATGGCTTACGAATCAATGGGATTAAAAACCTTTGGTTTCGGCGGTGGTCGTGAAGATATTTGGCACCCTGAAAAAGATATTTACTGGGGTGACGAAAAAGAATGGCTTGCAGCTGGCGATAAACGTTATGCAGATAGCGAAAACCGTGAAGAATTAGAAAATCCACTTGCAGCTGTACAAATGGGGCTTATTTATGTAAACCCAGAAGGTGTAGGCGGAAAACCTGATCCGCTAAAAACAGCTCGTGATATGCGCACTACCTTTGCTCGTATGGCAATGAATGATGAAGAAACTGTTGCGTTGACAGCGGGTGGACATACAGTTGGTAAATGTCACGGTAATGGTAACGTTGCACTTGTAGGTGAAGAACCTGAAGCAGCACCATTACACGAACAAGGCTTAGGCTGGGATAACAAAAATGGTCAAGGCAATGCAGGTGATACCATCACTAGTGGTATTGAAGGCGCTTGGACAACTAATCCAACCCAATGGGATAACGGTTATTTCAAAATGTTAATGAACCACGACTGGTGGCTTAAAAAATCTCCAGCTGGTGCATGGCAATGGGAACCAATGCATATTGAAGAAAAAGATATGCCACTTGATGCTCACGATCCAACAAAACGTCGTATGCCAATTATGACCGATGCGGATATGGCATTAAAAATTGATCCTGAATATAACAAAATTTCGCAACGCTTTGCTGACGACCAAGCTTACTTCTCCGAAGTTTTCGCTCGTGCATGGTTTAAATTAACTCACCGTGATCTTGGTCCAAAATCACGTTACCTTGGTAGCGATGTACCTGCGGAAGATTTAATTTGGCAAGATCCAATTCCAGCAGGAAAAACACTTTCTGAACAAGAAGTAGCGGAATTAAAAGATCAAATTCGTGCATCAGGGTTAAGCAATTCAGATCTTATTACAACGGCTTGGGACAGTGCGAGAACCTATCGTGGTTCTGACTATCGCGGTGGTGCGAATGGTGCACGTATTGCACTTGCTCCACAAAAAGATTGGGTAGCAAATGAACCTGCACGTTTAGCGCATGTATTGTCTGTTTATGAAAAAATTAAACAACAATCCTCTACAGGCGTAAGTTTGGCTGACCTTATCGTGCTTGGTGGTGTTGTTGGTCTAGAAAATGCGATTAAAGCAGCAGGCTTTGATGTTCCTGTTCCATTCCTAAGTGGACGTGGCGATGCAACAGCAGAACAAACAGATGCTGAATCTTTTGCACCATTAGAACCATTACACGATGCGTTCCGTAACTTTGTGAAAACAAAATATGCGGTACAACCTGAAGAATTGATGCTTGATCGTGCGCAATTGCTCGGACTTACTGCAGCGGAAATGACTGTATTAGTCGGTGGTATGCGTATGCTTGATACCAACTTTGCCCACAGCAAAGAAGGTGTATTCACCGATCGCCCAGGTATGTTAACCAACGACTTCTTCGTGAACCTTACTGACATGAATTATCGTTGGCAACCTGTTGCAGACAACCTCTACAACATTGTGGATCGTAAAACAGGTGAAACCAAATACACTGCAACTCGTGTTGACCTTGTATTCGGTTCAAACTCAGTTCTTCGTGCTTATGCTGAACACTATGCACAAGACGATAACCGTGAAAAATTTGTCCGCGATTTCGTTAAAGCATGGACTAAAGTGATGAATAATGATCGCTTTGATGTGAAATAATTTTATTATTCCTCTATAAACTTAATACCGCCGTCATGGCGGTATTTTTTTATAAAATATTTTATTTAAAATTAAAATCGTAATTATATTGATAGGTCATCATGTATTTATTTTATAATTTTAATAGTTAAAATAAATAAAAATAATAAAGAGGATTAGGAACTTATATGAATGTTAGTAAACAAATGTCTGAGTGTCCATTCTCGCATGGACTTGTCCCTAATTATGCAAGGGAAAATCAGCAACGCTGGGGAGTAACTGCAATCGAAAATACTGCATGCCAGACTTCAATTTATGCAACGAGTGCAGACAGCCCACGTATCCAGAATTGTCAATCTCAGGTAAAAATTTTTGCCTAAATGACAAAATGACTTCTAAAGTATTGTGGTAATGTAGCGACGAGAGAAAACTGCAAATTTTAGAAACAACACGCCCCGATTTTCGATAAATTTTTTGGAAAATCGGGGCGTCTTTTTATTTATTCCGTTAATTTGCGTAAACCAAAATGGCGGTAAGTACTTTCTGTAGCAATGCGACCACGAGGCGTGCGTTGTAAGAAACCTTGCTGAATCAAGAAAGGTTCTAAGACATCTTCAATCGTATCCCGTTCTTCGCCAATTGCTGCCGCTAAATTATCCAACCCAACAGGACCACCATCAAAGCGTTCGATAATCGCTTGCAATAATTTGCGATCCATTAAATCAAACCCTGCCTGATCGACATCTAACATCGTCAAGGCTTGGCGAGCAATTTCAGCGGTAATATGCCCATCATTTTTGACATCCGCATAATCACGCACACGGCGCAATAGGCGGTTCGCAATGCGTGGCGTTCCACGAGAACGACAGGCAATCTCCTGGGTAGCATCAGGCTCAATAGTAAGGTTTAAACAATCCGCACTTCGTTGAACAATCGCACTAAGATCAGGTACTGAATAAAACTCTAAACGTTGCACAATCCCAAAACGATCACGCAATGGTGAAGTTAAGGAGCCTGCACGCGTTGTCGCACCAATTAAGGTAAAGGGTGGTAAATCTAATTTAATGGAACGTGCTGCTGGACCTTCACCAATCATAATATCCAACTGATAGTCTTCCATCGCTGGATATAACACTTCCTCAATTGCTGGCGAAAGACGGTGAATTTCATCGATAAACAACACATCATGCGGTTCAAGATTGGTCAACATCGCTGCCAAATCCCCTGCTTTTTCTAAAACAGGTCCTGATGTCGTGCGGATATTCACTCCCATTTCATTGGCAACGATATTTGCCAAGGTGGTTTTCCCCAGCCCAGGTGGTCCAAAAATTAAAAGATGATCTAAGGCATCTTGACGCATTTTTGCCGCTTTAATGAAAATTTCCATCTGTTCACGGACTTGCGGTTGCCCGACATAATCTTCTAATAATTTAGGGCGAATCGCACGATCAATAAAATCTTCATCAAATTGGGCCTGCCCGCTAATTATTCTATCTGCTTCAATCATTGTTTATCCTTAAAGCATTGATTTTAGGGCTTCACGAATAAGCTGTTCGCTATTTAAATCCTCTTTCGCAACACGTTTTACTGCTTTTTCAGCTTCAGAAGCCTTATAACCCAGTGCAATTAGTGCTGCAATCGCATCTTGGGCAGCCATATTATCCATTTTCTCAAGTGTAGGTGATGAAGAAGGGAGAGTTTTACTTTCGATAAAGAAATCACGTTGTACGCTATCTTTAAATTTCCCTTTCAATTCAACTACTAAGCGTTCCGCTGTTTTCTTACCCACGCCTGGAATTTTGGTTAACTTAGACACTTCTTCACGTTCAATGGCATATGAAAATTCTTCCACTGACATCGCCGATAAAATGGCTAGACCTAACTTAGGTCCTACCCCATTCGTTTTGATTAATTCGCGGAATAAATGACGATCTGCTTTGTGAGAGAAACCATAGAGTTGCTGAGCATCTTCACGCACCACAAAATGCGTAAATAATGTGACTTCTTGATTTAATTCAGGAAGATCATAAAAACTTGTCATAGGTAAGAGCAGTTCATAGCCCACGCCATGCACATCAAGCAAAATTTCAGGAGGTTGTTTTTCAGCTAAAATACCCGTTAATCGACCGATCATAAGTGCCTTCAATGATTTAAAAAATATACATTAGTATAAAATAATACTGTATAAACATCCACTTATTTATTCTGCTTTTAAACGAAAGCGTCCACGACTGTAACGACTTTGCAGTAATGCCTGGGTTTGTTTGCCAAGTGGTGTTTGCGTAATTTGGTGGGCATATTTAATGGTATGGGCGTGCGTTATGGCAATCGCTAAAGCATCCGCCGCATCGGCTTGAGGCGTTGCAGAAAGGCGTAAAAGTTTGGTTACCATTGCCTGGACTTGGCTTTTATCCGCTGAGCCAATTCCTGTTACCGTCTGTTTAACTCGGCGAGCCGCATATTCAAAAACAGGTAAATCATGGTTCATTGCCGCAACTATTGCTGTTCCGCGTGCCTGCCCAAGTTTTAACGCAGAACTGGCATTCTTAGCCAAGAATACTTCTTCTATCGCAAACATATCGGGTTGAAACTGGGTGATAATTTCGCTCACTCCCGCATAAATACGCTTTAGACGATTAGGTAAATCAGCAACCTCAGTACGAATTGCCCCGCTCCCTAAATATTCCAAATGCAGCCCTTGTTGACGAATCACGCCGTATCCCGTAATGCGCGATCCTGGGTCGATACCTAAAATAATGCTCATTTTCTTTCCATACGAAAAAGCGAGCCTCTGCTCGCTTTTTATCATTAATCTTTATTTCTTTTTTTCTTGCGTAAAACTAACTTGTCGTTCATAAAACTAATTTCTTCATAATCACGAAACAGTGCGACAATCAAACCGATACCAAGACTCACTGCCGTAATAATGGCAGCAATCTCAAAGCCTGTCATAGCAGCAATTGGTGCAGCAGCGAACGCAGAAAGCCCACCTGTAAAAGGCATCGCTCCTACCGCAGTGGTGATCAATGCAATCACCGCTGTGCCTGCCGTCGCTACTTTTTTTACCGTATCTAATTTTTTTGCTAAACGACCTGTCACAACAATTTCATCCACGCCTTGCTCTTTGGCAAGCGTCAACGCATTTTTTGTCGTCACATGTACAGTTTTCATATGCAAGATTATCCTTTAAAAAAGAGAATAATGAATCGAAAAACTATTTTTTAACATCACAATAGTTAATCAAAATTTTATCTGCTTGTGCAGTGTGTTGAAGTAGCATCATGCCATCTTTTTTCGTTACATTCTGCGCATTAATACCATCGACTAACCACACCCATTTTTGTGCATTTTCAAATTTTGTGGTGTCATTGATGTCTTTAACACGTACTAAATTTGCATAGGTTTTACCCGCAAATTGCACATCAGCTTTAACTGCATCATTGCCAGCAAATTGATAAGTTACATGCATCGGATGATTATGTTTCGCACCACACATATAAGTAACGGTTTGTGTTGTTACATTAGTTTGAGGTGCTACATTTTGAGATGCTACTGGAACTTGTTTACTACAAGCAGCTAAAACGAATACACTCGCAAGTGATAAGATTTTAACATACGATTTCATCACTCTCTCCTTCTTATTTAGAGCAGATTAAAGGGTTTCAGCAATCTCGTCGCTGATTTCAGCATTGTGATATACGTTTTGAACGTCATCGCAATCTTCTAACATATCTACTAAACGCATGAATTTAGGTGCAGTTTCAGCATCTAATTCAACGGTTGTAGATGGAATCATGGTTACTTCAGCGCTTTCTAATTTGTAACCCGCTTTTTCTAACGCATCACGTACTGCACCAAGTTCTTCCCATGCAGTAGTAATTTCAAAGCTACCATCATCTTGTGGTTCGATATCTTCTGCACCTGCTTCGATTGCAGCGTCTGTTAAGGTTTCTTCATCACCTTCTAAGATAAGGATTAAACCTTTTTTACTAAACATATAACCTACAGAACCTTCAGTTCCTAAGTTACCACCACATTTTGTGAAGCTTGGACGTACTTGAGAAATAGTACGGTTTGCGTTATCACTTAAACATTCAACGATTAATGCAGTGCCACCTGGACCGTAACCTTCATAGATACGGGTTTCCATATTGGTGTCATCACCACCACCCACACCGCGGTCGATTGCACGGTTAATGGTGTCACGAGTCATGTTTGCTGCTAATGCTTTATCTACAGCGGTACGTAAGCGTGGGTTTGCATTCACATCACCGCCACCAATTTTTGCAGCGGTTACTAATTCACGAATAAGTTTGGTAAAGATTTTACCGCGTTGTGCATCTTGTGCTGCTTTGCGGTGTTTAATATTTGCCCACTTACTATGTCCTGCCATGTTATATATCCTTTTTCTTGACGCAATTTGCGTTATCGTTTAAAAAAATTAAAGAGCCTAAATTTATGAAAAATTTTTCGGAAAATTGAGGCGTAAAAATTCGTGCCTATTTATAGCGAAAATACGGCAAAATTTCAATTTTTATTCAAACATACACCGACAACAACGCCCACTATTTCACATTTAGTAGGCGTTTTCTGAGATTTTTTAAGATTTAAAGCGACTTATAAAATACGGTATTTTTTCAAAAGAAGTTCGCTGACATTATCCGCAGGATAGAACCCCTTGCCTATCAGTCCTTGCGTATAAAATTTGTTGTAAGTAAAACTAAAAAATAAATGAATTACGATAAAAATAATAGAAAACCACATCTGCCCATTACTAGACGCATAATATTCAGGAGGAAGGCGTTCTGCAATAACCCTAACTATGCCAACAAATGCCATAATTAAAAACCATGAAAAATTACCACGAAAAAGTGGCGCAAAACAGCCAAAGAAAAAGACCGTCCAACTAAAACCGACATAGCCACTTTTTACCACACCCATATTATTTTTTAAAAATACTTCTCTCGCCATTTTTTTATCCTTAGGTAATTTGATTCATCTATTGGAGATGAGCAAAATATATCAAATAGTAATTTAATTATTGTCTGAAAAACATAGGATTTTGAAAAATTATTTAGATAGGAAATAAAATGACACTCGCTAAGATAGCATTAGCGAGCTGTCATTAATATGATTGTCGGTGTGTAATGAATTAGCTAGCCATTAAAATGCCGCTTTTTTGAAGCATCATTTTGCTATGATCATCTGCTGGTACAAAGCCTTGAGAAATAAGGTTTTCAGTGTAAAGTTTATTATAAATGAAACAGAAAACGATATTCGCCAAACCACCTGTGATAATATCGCATATCAACATGATAATAAGCCATTTTACATCGCCACGGATAAGGGGAACAAAGAAACCAAAAAATAACGTTGTCCAACTAAAGCCTACAATCCCATTTTTGATCATCCCACTTTCATTTTTTAATAATGCGGTATTAGCCATTCTCTTCTCCTATACCTCAAAAGAATTAATTAATTTTGAGCAAAGTGTATAGAAAAAATACTTATGACTCAATAAAAATCTCTTTTTAAAAATAGATATAAATCAAAGAAAAGCTAAAATCGCCTCGGCATTATTCCACGATTTTGTTAATTGAGCGGCATCTTCAGGCGAAAGCCAACGGTAAGCCTGATGTTCTGCCAACTGAGGAATACGTTTACTATTTAAAGGCAATAAAAACCAATGTTCCTTAACTTTGCTGACATCTGGTGCATAACGGTAGCGAAATTGCGGAAAAATTTCAAATTCAATACTTTTATGGCAATCTATCAGATCCAAACCCTCTTTTACAATATCAATGCCTGTTTCTTCCAAAACTTCTCGCAACGCCGTATCACGTGGCGTTTCGTTTTTTTCCAATGAGCCTGTTACTGACTGCCAAAAATACACGTCATCTTGTCGCTGCAACATCAACACCTCATGCGACACTGCATCATAAATCACAACCAAAACACTTTCAGGATTTTTGTAAGTCATTACCGTTTACCAATTTAAGAAAACATCTATTTTACGTGAAATGTCGGCTCGGTAAAATACACATCCCACACCGCTCTTGCTCTTGCAAAAACTTCACGCACTTGCGTAAAAAATCCAAAATAAGGTTTGATTTTCGGGGCGTCAAAACCGATAAGCGAAAGATGTTCACGCTTAGCTAAATAAAGGGCTCGTTGATTATGAAAGCCTTGTGAAATCACAATGCCACGGTGATATCCATAGATAGTTTTAAAATTGCGGATAGAATCAATAGTACGGTAACCTTTTTGATCCTGCTGAATAACTGTTTCTGGTACGCCAAGACGCATTAACGTTAAACGCATGCGTTTGGTTTCACCATAGCGCCCATTTCCAGAAAGCACAAAGTTAGCACATTTATGAAATTTGAATGCCATCGCCGCCGCTTCCATTCGATCAGCATAAAAGGCATTTATCCCACCTTTTTTCAAATACTTAGACGTACCTAAAACCAGGCAAGGTTGATGCTGGGGTAATTTTTTAACATCGGCTATACGCTCCGTTGGCGTTAAGATCACCATCAAATTCGCAACGATAATAGCAATTAACCCAAGTAAAAAAGGCATACTGAGATAAATAGCTAACTTCTTACGTTTCATTTTGCCCCGCACAGAAAGAAAAAGTGGGTTTTACCCCACTTTTTTGTTTTAGTTTATGCTTTTTCTTCCACAGCAATCGCTAATTCATGTAATGCTTGGCTGTTTGCACGGCTTGGTGCGTCAGTCATTAAACATGCAGCAGCAGTTGTTTTAGGGAAAGCGATAACATCGCGAATATTGGTGGTGTCAGTTAAAAGCATAGTTAAACGGTCTAAACCAAACGCTAAACCTGCGTGTGGTGGTGTACCGAATTTTAATGCGTCTAATAAGAAACCGAATTTTTCACGTTGTTCTTTTTCGTCAATGCCAAGAATATGGAATACCATTTGTTGCATTGGTGCTTCGTAGATACGTACAGAACCACCGCCCACTTCGTAACCGTTGATAACCATATCGTAAGCATTCGCTACGGTATTAAGTGGATCTTGTTGTAATTCTTTTGGTGTACGATCTTTTGGTGAGGTAAATGGATGGTGCATTGCACTTAATTTACCTTCATCATCAAGTTCGAACATTGGGAAATCGATAACCCAAAGCGGTTTCCATGCTGTTAAATCAGTTAAGCCAAGGTCTGTACCAAGTTTTAAGCGTAATGCGCCCATTGCGTCAGTTGTCACTTTAATGCTATCTGCACCGAAGAAGAAGATATCACCAGTTTGTGCACCAACACGTTCGTATAATGCTTTTAATACATCTTCCGTTAAGAATTTTGCGATTGGGCTTTGAACACCTTCAAGACCAGTCGTTACATCATTAACTTTTAACCACGCTAAACCTTTCGCACCGTAGATACCAACAAATTTAGTGTAATCGTCGATTTGTTTGCGAGTAATGCCGTTACCGTTTGGTACACGAATCATTGCTACACGACCATTTGGATCGTTTGCTGGACCGCTAAATACTTTGAAATCAACATCTTTAACGATATCTGCAACATCAACAAGTTCTAATGGGTTACGTAAATCAGGTTTATCTGAACCGAAACGACGCATTGCTTCTGCGAAGGTCATTTGTGGGAATTCACCAAGATCAACGTCTAAGATATTCATCCATAAACCACGGATCATTTCTTCCATTAATGCACGAACTTCAGGTGCAGTTAGGAAACTGGTTTCCACATCGATTTGGGTAAATTCAGGTTGACGATCGGCACGTAAATCTTCATCACGGAAGCATTTCACAATTTGATAATAGCGATCAAAACCAGACATCATAAGAAGCTGTTTGAAAAGCTGTGGTGATTGTGGAAGTGCGTAGAATTTACCTTTGTGTACACGACTTGGCACTAAGTAGTCACGTGCACCTTCTGGTGTCGCTTTGGTTAACATCGGGGTTTCCATATCAAGGAAACCGTGATCATCCATAAAGCGACGAACGAAACTGGTAATTTTTGCACGTACTTTGAAACGTTGTGCAATTTCAGGACGACGTAAATCTAAATAGCGGTATTTTAGACGTTGTTCTTCAGTATTATTTTGGTTGAAGTCTAATGGAAGCACATCCGATGCGTTGTAGATATGTAGGTTTTTCGCTAACACTTCTACTTCGCCAGTTTTCATATTTTTGTTAATTTGATTTTCTGGACGTGCAATCACTTCGCCTTCTACACGAATACAATATTCATTACGCAAGCTTGCTGCTTTTTCAAGTGCGTCTTTGAATTGTGGATCGAAAGTTACTTGCACGATACCTTCACGGTCGCGCATATCAATAAAAATCAAGCCGCCTAAATCACGACGACGATGCACCCAGCCACTTAACGTGACGTTTTCACCGATATTTGTGCGGTTTAAATCCCCACAATAATGTGTTCGCATCATAGCAATTCCTTAAAAATTGAGTAAAAAACTTTTAAATTATAGCTTAAAAGACAACCCCAAAAAACGGGCAAAAGAAATTTATTTGAGTGGATATAAAACTTTCTCTAAAATAACCGCATTTTAGTCCTCAGGATATTTTATGAAAGACACAATTTTCTCTGCACCGATTCAAAAACTCGGTGACTTTACTTTTGATGAGCAAGTCGCGGAAGTTTTTCCAGATATGATTTCCCGCTCTGTTCCTGGTTATTCTAATATCATCACCGCAATCGGCATGCTGGCAAGCCGCTTTGTTACATCTAATTCTAACGTTTACGATCTCGGTTGTTCGCGTGGGGCCGCAACCCTTTCTATTCGCCGTAATGTGGAAAATGTGGAAGGTGTAAAAATTATTGGTGTGGATAATTCTGCTCCGATGGTTGAACGCGCTCGTCAGTATTTGAATGCATACCATAGTGACGTAACCGTAGAGATTTTAGAAGCGGATATCCGTAAGATTGATATTCAAAATGCATCTATGGTGGTGTTGAACTTTACTTTACAATTCCTCCCTCCTGAAGATCGCATTGCCCTTTTAACAAAAATCTATCAAGGGTTAAATAAAGGTGGGGTTTTAGTATTATCGGAAAAATTCCGTTTTGACGAAAAAGAAATGGATGATTTACTCATTGATTTACACCATCAATTTAAACGTGCAAATGGTTATAGTGAATTAGAAGTCAGCCAAAAACGTACGGCACTAGAAAATGTGATGCGTACAGATAGTATTGAGTTACATAAAAAGCGTTTAAAAGATGTCGGCTTTGCGCAAGTTGAATTATGGTTCCAATGCTTTAATTTTGGGTCAATGATCGCCATTAAAAAATAAAATCACGCCCCAATTTTCGTAAAAATTTTTACAAAAACTCCTCTAAATAATAGAGGAGTTTTATATATTTTAGATTAAATAATCTTCTGCCAGATACCTAAGGTTTTATCTTGGATATAACCTTTTTCGGTGCCAAGTGAAATTGCCAATTTTTGTAAATTAACCGCTAACTCAAATTGTCCACATACCGATAAACTATGAATTAGGCGAGATATTTTTTTCGTTTCATGCCCTGCAGGATGTAGCCAAAAAGAACGATCTTGCAAAACTTTTGTAGGAAAAACTAAACTTCCCTCACGTTCTAATTCAAAATAAGCAAAAATACGATCAATAGATTTTAAGTAACACTTTTGAATATCTTCATTTTGTGCAAAAACATCTGCATCTGCCTGTGAAAAGATAGGGACGCGCTTATTCCATTTCCGCCCAACAACAACCTCTTTATTCTTAAAAGGTGTAATCGGTAATAGCCATGGAATCCAAAAATAACCGTCACTAAAAATCAAATCAGACATATTCCACATTTCTTCCAAAGAAAATCCTTCAAGGCTTTTACGTTTTCCGAGATAAAACTCAATTACTGGATGTTGCATGTTTGTTCCTCGTTTTAAATTACCCAAGTATGTTGCTTTACTAAAAACGGAGTCAATACAGCCACAAACTTCCGTGGAAAATTTTCTCTGTTATACGCTGCTAAGTGAATTTTCGTATTTTCTAAATTCATTTCGGGGTATTCTAAGCGTAAAATTTTAAATAAAGATAACATAATAAATCACCATAAGTTAATTGTACTTTTAACCAATTTATGTTGTTTTTATCTCTAAAGATAAAACAAGATACCGTTCACTCTTAACAGGTTTTAAAGGCGTTTAAGCGCCAAGATTTTGGTTTAAATTTAACCAAGCATAGATTAATAAACAAGCAAACAAACAATTTGACGATTTATCCCCAGTTTTAGATTATTTAACAATCAGTTTATTTAACTAAAAAGGACTGTTTTTTTAAATTTAGAGAATGTTATTCTGAAAAGCGAATTGGCTTGAGTGCAGTCGATAAAAATAATGGATGACTCGGTTCCCCAGATTTATTGAGAATTAAATAATGAAGCTGTGGAATAAGATTTTTTATCATTTTCGTACGCATTGTAAAATGCTCTACTTTTCTTCCACTATTACCCCAAGCTCCAATCACCATTGCAGAATTTCGAGTAATATTTGTAATCCAATAATCATTGTCTTTACCGACAGGATCTTCTTGCTCTAATAATAAGCTAGGATCAGTTGCTCGAAATGCGAAAAGATTAATCACATAAATCCCCCCATATCCCCATTTTCTCGCATAACTGATACATTTTCTTATTGTAGGATCATTTTCTTTTTCATCTGCTGTTGAAGGATTCAAACAAACAAAAGTAACATATGGCTCGCTATTATCCCATATGCGCCACAATACATAGCGATACTGACGATCATCAGAAAACTTTGCACCACTTATCATTATCTTCTCCTTTTATCATAGTAGCTAATTAGAAGTAGGATTATAGCCTAATCGAATTACTTACTCAAATCACATAAAAATTACAGGGAAGAGGGGTGAAACCTTTGATAATAAAAAGGAAAACTCTTAAATTTCAGGCATAAAAAAACCTCTTGATTGCTCAAGAGGTTGGTGTTGAGACCTGGCGGTGTCCTACTCTCGCATGGAGTAACTCCACACTACCATCGGCGTTACAGCGTTTCACTTCTGAGTTCGGCATGGGGTCAGGTGGGACCACTGCACTTTCGCCGCCAGGATTATTCTTTATAATCTGTCTTTTCGTCGTTCTTTACTTAACGTTTATTTGCGTTTTACTTTCTCTTCGCTTCGTTAAGTCTTTAAAATCTTCACTGAAAACCGACTTTCTTTCAAATCTTTTCTCTAAAAATATTTGAGTGTTGTATGGTTAAGCCTCTCGGGCAATTAGTATCTGTTAGCTCAACGCCTCACAGCGCTTACACATCAGACCTATCAACGTCTTAGTCTCAAACAACCCTTACCGACTTTAAGTCGGGGAGAACTCATCTCTTGGCAAGTTTCGTGCTTAGATGCTTTCAGCACTTATCTCTTCCGCATGTAGCTACCCAGCAATGCCTCTGGCGAGACAACTGGAACACCAGTGATGCGTCCACTCCGGTCCTCTCGTACTAGGAGCAGCCCCAATCAATTCTCCAACGCCCACGGCAGATAGGGACCGAACTGTCTCACGACGTTCTAAACCCAGCTCGCGTACCACTTTAAATGGCGAACAGCCATACCCTTGGGACCTACTTCAGCCCCAGGATGTGATGAGCCGACATCGAGGTGCCAAACACCGCCGTCGATATGAACTCTTGGGCGGTATCAGCCTGTTATCCCCGGAGTACCTTTTATCCGTTGAGCGATGGCCCTTCCATGCAGAACCACCGGATCACTATGACCTACTTTCGTACCTGCTCGACTTGTCTGTCTCGCAGTTAAGCTTGCTTATACCATTGCACTAACCTCACGATGTCCGACCGTGATTAGCAAACCTTCGTGCTCCTCCGTTACTCTTTGGGAGGAGACCGCCCCAGTCAAACTACCCACCAGACACTGTCCGAGTACCCGTTTCAGGTACGTCGTTAGAACATCAAACGTTAAAGGGTGGTATTTCAACAACGACTCCACAAGAACTGGCGTTCTCGCTTCATAGTCTCCCACCTATCCTACACATTAAAATTCAAGGTTCAGTGTCAAGCTATAGTAAAGGTTCACGGGGTCTTTCCGTCTAGCCGCGGGTACACCGCATCTTCACGGCGATTTCAATTTCACTGAGTCTCGGGTGGAGACAGCCTGGCCATCATTATGCCATTCGTGCAGGTCGGAACTTACCCGACAAGGAATTTCGCTACCTTAGGACCGTTATAGTTACGGCCGCCGTTTACTGGGGCTTCGATCAGGAGCTTCGCTTGCGCTAACCCCATCAATTAACCTTCCAGCACCGGGCAGGCATCACACCCTATACGTCCACTTTCGTGTTTGCAGAGTGCTGTGTTTTTAATAAACAGTTGCAGCCAGCTGGTATCTTCGACCGGATTCGCCTTCGTCCGCGAGGGACTACAACTACCACCGGCGCACCTTCTCCCGAAGTTACGGTGCTATTTTGCCTAGTTCCTTCACCCGAGTTCTCTCAAGCGCCTGAGTATTCTCTACCTGATCACCTGTGTCGGTTTACAGTACGATTTATAATAACCTGAAGCTTAGTGGCTTTTCCTGGAAGTGTGGTATCAGTTACTTCACAACCGTAGTTGCTCGTCATCACTTCTCGGCGTTAAGAATATCCGGATTTGCCTAGATATTCCGCCTACCGGCTTAAACCATCTAATCCAAAAGATGGCTAACCTAACCTACTCCGTCCCCACATCGCAGTTATTACAAGTACGGGAATATTAACCCGTTTCCCATCGACTACGCTTTTCAGCCTTGCCTTAGGGGTCGACTCACCCTGCCCCGATTAACGTTGGACAGGAAACCTTGATCTTCCGGCGAACGAGTTTTTCACTCGTTTTATCGTTACTTATGTCAGCATTCGCACTTCTGATACGTCCAGCATACTTCTCAGTACACCTTCATCCGCTTACAGAACGCTCCCCTACCCAACAGACTTACGTCTGATGCCGCAGCTTCGGTGCTATATTTGAGCCCCGTTACATCTTCCGCGCAGGCCGACTCGACTAGTGAGCTATTACGCTTTCTTTAAATGATGGCTGCTTCTAAGCCAACATCCTAGCTGTCTAAGCCTTCCCACTTCGTTTCCCACTTAATATAGACTTTGGGACCTTAGCTGGCGGTCTGGGTTGTTTCCCTCTCCACGACGAACGTTAGCACCCGCCGTGTGTCTCCTGAGTATCACTCTTTGGTATTCGGAGTTTGCATCGGGTTGGTAAGCCGGGATGGCCCCCTAGCCGAAACAGTGCTCTACCCCCAAAGGTGTCCGCTCAAGGCTCTACCTAAATAGATTTCGGGGAGAACCAGCTATCTCCCGGTTTGATTGGCCTTTCACCCCCAGCCACAGGTCATCCGCTAATTTTTCAACATTAGTCGGTTCGGTCCTCCAGTTAGTGTTACCCAACCTTCAACCTGCCCATGGCTAGATCACCGGGTTTCGGGTCTATATCTTGCAACTAGTCGCCCAGTTAAGACTCGGTTTCCCTACGGCTCCCTTATTCAGTTAACCTCGCTACAAAATATAAGTCGCTGACCCATTATACAAAAGGTACGCAGTCACCACACGAAGTGGCTCCCACTGCTTGTACGTACAGGGTTTCAGGTTCTATTTCACTCCCCTCACAGGGGTTCTTTTCGCCTTTCCTTCACAGTACTGGTTCACTATCGGTCAATCAGGAGTATTTAGCCTTGGAGGATGGTCCCCCCATCTTCAGACAAGATAACACGTGTCCCGCCCTACTTATCGTAAGCTCAGTACCACAAAAGCGTTTTAAGATACGGGACTATCACCCTCTATGATTGAGCTTCCCAGCTCATTCTCCTAACGCTTTTGCTATCACTTACAGGCTCTTCCGCTTTCGCTCGCCGCTACTAACAGAATCTCGGTTGATTTCTTTTCCTCGGGGTACTTAGATGTTTCAGTTCTCCCGGTTTGCTTCTCTTTCCTATATATTCAAAAAGAGATGATAGATTCTTCATCTATCGGGTTTCCCCATTCGGATATCTCGGGTTATAACGGCTCTTATCGCCTTACCCAAGCTTTTCGCAGATTAGCACGTCCTTCATCGCCTCTGATTGCCAAGGCATCCGCCCTGTACGCTTAGTCACTTAACCATACAACCTCAAATATTTTCATATTAAGATTGCGATTAACAACTCGACTTATGCTGCCTTTTTCAGCATAAGATTTTTAACTACTCAGACTTTACTTGAAAGTCTCTTTAGTTTTCAGCTTGATTTTAAATTTTTAAAGAACAATTAAGACAATAAAATATCTTTAAATGGCGTCCCCAAGGGGATTCGAACCCCTGTTACCGCCGTGAAAGGGCGATGTCCTAGGCCTCTAGACGATGGGGACAACATTTAAAGATACTTTTAAAACTTTAATACGACATCGTATCTTTAAAGTCTTGTCTTTTGTTGTTTACAACTACTAAAACAATCTGTGTGAGCACTCACTGTCGCTTCATTTTGGTAAGGAGGTGATCCAACCGCAGGTTCCCCTACGGTTACCTTGTTACGACTTCACCCCAGTCATGAATCATACCGTGGTAAACGCCCTCCCGAAGGTTAAGCTATCTACTTCTGGTACAACCCACTCCCATGGTGTGACGGGCGGTGTGTACAAGGCCCGGGAACGTATTCACCGCGACATTCTGATTCGCGATTACTAGCGATTCCGACTTCATGGAGTCGAGTTGCAGACTCCAATCCGGACTTAGACGTACTTTCTGAGATTCGCTCACCCTCGCAGGCTCGCTGCCCTCTGTATACGCCATTGTAGCACGTGTGTAGCCCTACTCGTAAGGGCCATGATGACTTGACGTCATCCCCACCTTCCTCCAGTTTATCACTGGCAGTCTCCTTTGAGTTCCCGGCCAAACCGCTGGCAACAAAGGATAAGGGTTGCGCTCGTTGCGGGACTTAACCCAACATTTCACAACACGAGCTGACGACAGCCATGCAGCACCTGTCTCATGGTTCCCGAAGGCACCCTCGTATCTCTACAAGGTTCCATGGATGTCAAGAGTAGGTAAGGTTCTTCGCGTTGCATCGAATTAAACCACATGCTCCACCGCTTGTGCGGGCCCCCGTCAATTCATTTGAGTTTTAACCTTGCGGCCGTACTCCCCAGGCGGTCGATTTATCACGTTAGCTACGGGCACCAGACCTAAAGCCCAATCCCCAAATCGACATCGTTTACAGCGTGGACTACCAGGGTATCTAATCCTGTTTGCTCCCCACGCTTTCGCACATGAGCGTCAGTATATTCCCAAGGGGCTGCCTTCGCCTTCGGTATTCCTCCACATCTCTACGCATTTCACCGCTACACGTGGAATTCTACCCCTCCCTAAAATACTCTAGCGACCCAGTATGAAATGCAATTCCTAGGTTAAGCCCAGGGCTTTCACACCTCACTTAAGTCACCGCCTGCGTGCCCTTTACGCCCAGTTATTCCGATTAACGCTCGCACCCTCCGTATTACCGCGGCTGCTGGCACGGAGTTAGCCGGTGCTTCTTCTGTGGCTAACGTCAAGTCAACGTGCTATTAACACGCCAACCTTCCTCACCACCGAAAGAACTTTACAACCCGAAGGCCTTCTTCATTCACGCGGCATGGCTGCATCAGGCTTGCGCCCATTGTGCAATATTCCCCACTGCTGCCTCCCGTAGGAGTCTGGGCCGTGTCTCAGTCCCAGTGTGGCTGGTCATCCTCTCAGACCAGCTAGAGATCGCCGACTTGGTGAGCCATTACCTCACCAACTATCTAATCCCACTTGGGCTCACTTCATGGCATGTGGCCTTGCGGTCCCACACATTTAATCTCTCGATATTACGCGGTATTAGCTACAGTTTCCCGTAGTTATCCCCCTCCATGAAACAGATTCCCAAGCATTACTCACCCGTCCGCCACTCGTCAGCAAAGAAAGCAAGCTTTCTTCCTGTTACCGTTCGACTTGCATGTGTTAAGCCTGCCGCCAGCGTTCAATCTGAGCCATGATCAAACTCTTCAATTCAAAGCTTGATTCGCTCAATAAGCTGACAAAAAGTCTTTCATTTAAAATGAATTTCTAGTTTGACACTCATTAAGACTTAGTTAAATTATTTAAACAAAGTCAATCAACAAGTGCCCACACAGATTGTCTAGTTAGTTGTTAAAGAACAAAAAACAACGACGCGAGAAGTAAATTCTTGTTAACAACGTCGCGTCGTTGTGTGGGGCGTATTATAGATATTTTGAAAACCTTTGCAAGCACTTTTTTAAAAAATTTTTAACTTTTTTATTAAAATTATAAAATATACTTATATTTAAGTATTATTACTTATAATTTTGTTATTTTTTGTTTATAATTTATCCATTTTGCTTATGTAAATGAATTTATCTATTTTCAAAACTTGAAAACAGAACAATAATTAAGCAGAATAGCTCCTTTGTTCCATCCATTAAGAATCTGTATGACGATTTTCACATCAACAATGTCTTCCCCTCTCGGTACCCTATGGCTTGGCGATTACCAAAATAGGTTGTGTTTTATTCAATTTACACCTGAGGGCGAGCTCTACACGCATCTTAATCGTTTAGTAAAAAAATTAAATGCAACACTTTGTGAAAAAGAAACGCCGCTTTTATTAGAGGCAAAGCGACAATTAACCGCTTATTTCAATAAGGAATCTAAAAGTTTTTCACTCCCCCTATTTTTAGAAGGAACTGATTTTCAGAAAAAGGTGTGGCAGGCATTAATGACTATCCCCTATGGAAAAACCTGTTCTTATCAAGATATCGCACGTAAAGTGGGTAATATAAATGCGGTTCGGGCTGTTGGCGGGGCGAATAATGCTAATTTATTACCAATTGTGATCCCTTGTCACCGAGTTATTCAGAAAAATGGTGGTTTAGGCGGGTATGATTGCGGGACCTCGCTCAAACAATTTTTATTAGACTTAGAACGCTCTGCGTAACACTCTCTTAAGATTAAAATTGATTAAAAATAGTTCTTCTGAATTGTTGTTTCTTTTTGTACAATGCGCCAGTTTATTTTTTAGATAAACAATTTGTAATTTATACACAACTATAGAGGTTCTAATGAACTATTTTTTTCAAAATTTTATTGATACTGTAAAGAATTTTTCTTTTAAAGGTCGTGCAACACGTAAGCAATATTGGTTGTTTGTTTTAGCCCAAATTTTAGTTTTTATACTAATTGGTATAATAACTGCTATTTCTTTTGCTTGTAGCGTGCAATTCGCCCAATCAGGTAATTCAATTTCAATGCCTATTGCGATTTTTACCTTTGTAATTAACACAATATGCTCTGCCTATCCACTTGTTATCCTTATCCAAACTTGGGCAATAACTGCACGCCGTCTTCACGATGTAAATTTATCAGGTTGGTGGCAACTCATTGGATTTGTTCCGTTAATCGGCGGTATTATTCTCTTTATTCTGTTAGTTTTACCTAGCCGTAATGAAAATAACCGTTTTAATTTACTCCCCGAACAAAAATAATTTGAATCAATTCGACTAAAAACTATCGCCACAAAAATGTTTTGCTTTCTTTTTGTGACGGTAGTTTTATAAATCACGCCCCAATTTTCGTAAAAATTTTTAGGCTTTTCCAAATTATTCTAAAAACTGGCTCATATTTTCTTGGAAGCAAGTTTGTTTTTCTTTGCCATATTTAAACACGGCATAAGGTTTAGCTGCTGGGCAATGGTAATCTAGTCCGTCGTCATGTAGATGCAACCAACTTCCTTCTGGAATGCCTACAACG
The DNA here is from genome assembly GCF_900638385.1 of Actinobacillus delphinicola. NCBI lineage: Bacteria > Pseudomonadati > Pseudomonadota > Gammaproteobacteria > Pasteurellales > Pasteurellaceae > Actinobacillus > Actinobacillus delphinicola. Next base: position 689,026 of record NZ_LR134510.1, read on the forward strand.
GTTTGATGTGGGTTACGAATACAATATTCTAAAATACGTTCATCTCGAGTTTCACCCATGTGGTTTTCGATCGTTGCATCAATATAATGCGGGTTAATTTGGAAAGGAACAAAATTAAGTGAAGATGTAATCGCGGCATCTACGATACACATATCATTGGTTGTACACATTGTTGGCGCACAAATCACTGTACCCGCACTCCAGCCAACATACACTTTATTTTGTTTTAATACGGCTTTACGGATTGGTTCGATTAACCCAAAATCATGAAGTGATTTATTTAAATACCACGTGTTTCCACCACTCACTAAAATCGCATCTGCCCATTCAATACCTTCAACAGGATCTTTAAATTCATGGATACCTTTAATATCTAACGGCATATCACTAAAGCTATCGCGCACGCTATTCACTCGTTCGTCGTAGCTTAAACGGATAACTGCATACGGAATTACAACAACTCTTTGGACATTTTGTTTTAAAAATGAGGCCTTAATTTCAGGTAATGCAAATTCTAATAACACTTTGGAGGTCGGTAATTTGCCATTACTTAACATGAAAACTTGCATAAACATCTCCTATTAAAAGGTTAATAAACTAATCAGTGTAGAAATAATAATACCACCTAACATTGGCACCGCAGTACGTTTTGCGAGTGTAAATGGTGAAACATTTGCAACACCTGCGATGGCTACCACGTTTGGTGCGATTGGCGAAATATTTCGGCTCATACCGGAAACAAATTGCATTGGCAATAACATCATGACCGGTGCAATCCCCATGCGTCCTGCAATTTCTGGAACTAAATTGGCGAAAGAGAAAAATGCGGCATTTCCAGAACCCATAAGAATAGATGTCACCATAATGATCACCACCATTACGATAGTCATGGCGATCGGTCCAAAACCAGCGGTTTCTGCACTATGGATAATAATGTCAATTGCGCCGATGGCTTTTAAACCCTCTGCAAAAGTTTGCCCTGCCACAATAAAAGTTACAACAGTGGCGAATTGTTTTCCCATGCCATCAAAGAAAACTTGTAATGAATTGACGACCTTTTTACCTTGCCGTAAGGAGATATATTCAAAAATTAGTGCAATCACAACGGAAATAAACATGGCTGTGGTGACATCCATATTAATGCTACTAATTGTGAGTTTGTTAAACATGAAAATTAACACAAGCGGAATAATAGGTAACACCGCATAGATGGTCGGTGCTTTGCTTAATGTACCTTGAGTTTGATCATCAATATTTAAGTCATCATCACCATCACAATTTGTGTCAACGGTATTACGATCAAGGAATTTATTCACGATGACTAATAGGACGGCAATAACAGCTAAAGAAGCAATACTGACTAGAATTTGATATTTCACTACGTATTCCACCACATTAATGCCAATAATGTCAGCGGCAAAATTCACATTGCCTTGTGCTGGTCCCATTTCCACGGCGACGGCAGTCGCAATTGGTGTACAGGCAGTTAATGGTGTTAATCCTACGCCTCGCATTAATGGGTAAAGCGTCACCATCAGTAAAACGCCTAATCCAGATGCGCTAGTGATGAAGATAGAAAGAAATTCCCCGACTAAAAAACATAGAGCCATAAACAAATAAGGTTTATGGCGGATCTTTTCTAAAGGTTTTGTGAGAACTTTAACAAGTGCCGCTGATGCCCCAACCTGTTGCATATAAAGAGCAAAGCCGGCAATTGCCATAATTTTTAGCCCAAGTCCTGCATTTTGTTCTGCAAAGGTATTCTTCATATATTGAAAAATATCCAATAGATACGAGCCTGTTGATTTATCAGCTGGCAATGGCATACCTGTACCAAAAATAAATGCAATCAACATAAGAAGCATGCCACCACCCATGAGGGTAGCTTGGGCTTGATATCCCTTTAACACAAAATATGCCACGGCTATCGTAACCGCACTTGCAACAATAATTTCCCACATATTTAATCCCCTACAAAGTTTATGACTAATAAGATAATAGGTAATGGATTTTTTTGTGCAATGGGTTTCGTCTGAGGAAAGGTTTTTAAGTAAGAATGTTTAAATGAGTGTTAAAACGAGGAAAAGAATTTTTGATAAATTAGTTAAATCTCACACTTTTAAGGGAAGTGTGAGATTTGTATAAATTTTTCCGAAAAACGGGGCGTGATTAATCAATCACAACATCACCCCATAAATCATATTCATCTGCATCAGTAATTGTGACTTGAAGAATTTCACCTACGGTCGGTTTAAAATCTTCTGTCGCAGCGATATACACTAGCCCATCAATTTCTGGAGCATCTGCCATAGAGCGTCCAATAATGCCTTCTTCATTCACTTCATCCACCATCACTGGTAACGTTTTGCCAATTTTTTGTTGAAGACGTTGCGCAGAGATTTCTTGTTGAAGTTGCATAAAGCGGTGGAAGCGTTCTTCTTTCACATCTTCTGGTACTTGATCAGGCATATCTGTTGCTGTCGCCCCTTCTACAGGACTAAATTTAAAGCAGCCCACACGGTCAAGTTGTGCTTCTTTTAAGAAATCCAATAGCATTTGGAAGTCTTCTTCTGTTTCACCTGGGAAACCTACAATGAAAGTAGAACGCAAGGTTAATTCTGGGCAAATCTCACGCCATTGTTTAATGCGTTCTAATACACGATTCACCGCACCTGGGCGTTTCATTGCTTTTAGAATTTTAGGACTTGCGTGTTGAAGTGGAATATCTAAATACGGAAGAATTTTTCCTTCTGCCATAAGTGGAATTAAATCATCAACGTGCGGATATGGATACACATAGTGTAAACGCACCCAAATACCCAGTGTACCAAGCTCACGGCAAAGGCTAACAAGATTATTTTTAATCGGTTTACCTTGCCAGAAAACGGTTTTATTTTGATTTTCTTTACCTTGATCAAGCAAATACGCAGAAGTATCTTGTGATACTACTAATAATTCTTTTACGCCTGCATCAGCAAGGCGTTTCGCTTCATCTAATACCTGTGTGATATCACGGCTATCTAATTTTCCTCGCATTGAAGGAATAATACAGAATGTACAGTTGTGATCGCATCCTTCAGAAATTTTTAAATAAGCATAGTGTTTTGGCGTTAATTTCACGCCTTGTGCTGGCACTAAGCTGACGAAAGGATCACGCTCTGGTTTTGGTACATATTTATGGACTTGCTCCATCACTGTTTCATAACTGTGTGGACCACTCACTTCCAGTACTTTTGGATGTACTTGGCGGATTTGATCCTCTTTTGCTCCAAGGCAGCCCGTTACGATAACACGACCATTTTCCTCTAGTGCTTCACCGATAGTTTCTAATGATTCTTGTACCGCACTATCAATAAATCCACAGGTGTTTACAATCACTAAATCCGCATTTTCATAAGTAGGAATAATGTTATAACCGTCAGTTCTTAATTCCGTTAAAATACGTTCCGAATCAACTAAATTTTTAGGGCACCCAAGGCTTACGAAGCCAATATTTGGTGTTTTGCTCATGTTCTACTCTCAATAAATTAAAAAAAAGACCGCACTTAAAAAAGTGCGGTGTTCTTCAGAAATACGCTTTATTTCTGGTGTGTTTTTTGATGGCTATCGAACCATCCTCGCACAAATTGGATACTCACAATAAATCCAATTAAAATAAGGATATATAGAATATAACTTACAATTGGGCTAGATACTTCTTCTGCTTTCATAATTGGTTTAATTGATACAATATTTGGATAAGTATCAAAAATTTTAATTCGCCAACCATAATATTTAATTTGCACTAAATGATCACCTTCAAGGCTTTGAGCCATGGCAGCCACATCAGCAGAATTAAATTTAAAGTAGAATGGGAACCCCCAACGAGTATCCTCATCACGATATACTTTTACACTACTATCGTTGTCTGGTGCATGGGTATAAACAAAATAAACATCACGTGTTGGACCATCTGCCACATTAGACTTACTGATTAGCCCATCCTTGTCCATACGTTTTACTTCAATTCCTGTAATATAAGCCGTACGATAGCTTGGCATAACATAATTTACACCAATAGCTAAACTTGCAAAAATAGCAAAGATCACGATAAATAAAAAATCTTTTACATATCTCATTTGATACTCCTTACTCCTAGACCCTTAGCCTAAAGATTGTACATCAATTTTAAATAAACGCTCAAAATTTTCTGTCGTAATCTGTGCAAAATCATCTATTTTATGATTTTTTAACGTTGCTAAATATTCACACACTTGACGAGTATAAGCTGGCTGATTTTGTTTTCCTCGATATGGAATTGGTGCTAGATATGGACTATCCGTTTCGACAAGTAACCGATCCACAGGCACCTTACGCACTACATCACGTAATTCTTCGGCATTTTTGAAAGTAATAATACCAGAAATTGAGATATAAAAACCAAGATCTAACACCGCTTTTGCCATTTCCCAATTTTCTGTAAAACAGTGAATTACCCCACCACATTTATCTGCCTGCATTTCTTTTAATAGGCTAATAGTATCTGCTCGTGCTTGACGTGTATGAACAATAATTGGTTTATTCACTTCGTTTGCGATTTGAATTTGTTCTGCAAAAACAGATTGTTGCTCAGCTTTACTTTCTTCACTGTAATAGTAATCTAGCCCCATTTCGCCGAGTGCAATAACTTTAGGATCTTGCACCAAACGACGAAGACGTGAAAAATCAATTTTCTCATCCTCAATATCTAAGGGGTGAATACCGCAGGCAAGTGACACTTCCTTAAAAGGACTTAACATATCGTAAGCCTTTTCAAAACGATCAAGCGTAACCCCAACCGCTAACATATGTTTCACATCCTGTGCTTTTGCTTTCGCAATCACATCGGCGACATTTTCATGTAATTTTTCATAATCTAATGCGTCTAAATGACAATGACTATCGACAATAAACATTTATTCTATTTCCTTAAGTTTTGGGGCAAAAATTTTTGTAATTAATTGTGTAAGCCCATCTAATAAAATTAATTCCTGATTCACTGCATTAATCTCACGTAAATCTGTACGCAGTTTTTGTAAAATCTGTTGAATACCTAACAATGAATCTACACTTAAATTTGCAGCAAATCGTTCTATACCTTTTGCGATATCTGCACATTGCCAACCAGAAAAGATACCTAACTTGTATTTTAAACTATCATTTACAAAAGCTTCTATCCAATCAAGTTGTTGAAATAATATGGCTTTATCAAATGAAGGTAAAATTTCTAGTGGCGATAATCGTGTGTAAAAAAGCCAGAAATGACGCAATAATGTTGTTCTCTGTTCTAATAAATTCTCTTGTACGAAATTAAGAGCAGATAAAGGTCTATAGGCGCTCATCCGCAATGCAGGCAACAAAATATCTTCTGATATATTAGGTAATTGTGTTTGTAACCACGCTACGCTTTGCATCGCAGAAGGGCTGGCAATTAACCATGGCTGACAACGGCTATAAATCGTCGGTAAAAGTGGCAATCCCTGTTCACTCTTAATCAAAAAATACGTGTTTGGTCGTGGTTCTTCTAGATTTTTCAAAATTGCATTAGCTGCAGCTTCCGTTAATCGATTAGCCCCATCAATAAACACAACTTTATTTCCGCCTTGCTGAGCAGACTGCGTTAATTTTTCTAACACTTCACGTACTTGATCCACCCCGATATCTTTATCTTCAATCGGTGCTAAGTGATAAAAGTCAGGATGATTATTTGCTTGATAAAGGCGGCATTGATGACAATGCCCACAAGGATGTACCTCATGAGATTGACATAATAAAAACCCAGAGATATGGAAAATTAATTCTTCAATGCCTAAACCAGTATCACCCTTAAATAACAACGCATGATGCCCTAGCCCACGCTGAAAGGCATAGGTAATTTTTTGATAATCAGTGATAAGCCAAGGGTAAAGTGGTTGCATAGTCTCTTTTTTCTTTGATTTTATTGCGTATTTTTAACAAAATTCTCAATTGCCTGTTTAATTTGTGCTTTAACGCTATCTAGTGGTTCACCTGCATGAATTAATACAGCATTTGGCTCATGTTGCACTAAATCAAGATAAGCATGACGAGTACGAGTGAAAAAATCCATTGCTTGATTTTCAATACGATCAAGTTCTCCCCTACCACGCGCCCTTGCTAAACCTAGTGTAGGATCAATATCTAGATACAAAACAAAATCAGGTTTGAAATCACCTAACACAGCCGTGCGTAATGTTTGCATCAATGCTTTATCCATACCTCGTCCCCCACCTTGGTAGGCTTGAGAGGACCAATCATGACGATCACCCACAACCCAAGTCCCTTTTTCTAAGGCGGGTTTTATTACATTTTCAACTAATTGCACTCTCGCAGCATAAAGCATTAATAGTTCTGCTTTATCAGTAATATTTTCTTCATTTTCATGTTTAATTAATTGACGGAGTTTTTCTGCCAATGGCGTTCCGCCTGGCTCACGTGTCGTGATAATGTCAGTAATTCCCTGTGCTTTCAACAGTTCAACTACATATTGATGAGCCGTTGTTTTACCCGCACCTTCTAATCCTTCGATGACAATAAACTTGCCTGTTTGCATTCTATTTTTTCCCTTGAATGTGTTGACGATACCACTGCAAATATTGACGTACTGCTTGATTATGTTCACTTAACGTATCGCTAAATTTATGTCCACCTGTACCATCTGCAACAAAGAACAATGCTTTGATATCCGCAGGATGTGCCGCTGCCTCTAATACGGATTGCGTTACCATCGCAATTGGTGTTGGCGGTAGCCCATTAATAATATACGTATTATAAGGCGTTGGCGTCATTAAATCTTTCTTACGGATATTTCCGTGATAATTATCGCCCATACCATAAATGACTGTCGGATCGGTTTGTAAACGCATACCCTTTTTAAGACGATTTACAAAAACTGCTGCCACTTTCGGCTGTTCTTCTTTAAGGCTCGTTTCTTTTTGAATCAAAGAAGCAAGAATTAATAGATCATATGGCGTTTTAAGTGGCAAATCTTTTGCCCGACTTTCCCACGCTTCTGCTAACCCTCTTTGTAACCGCACACTCGCTCTTTTTAGTAGCTCCAGATCAGTTGAATCAGGCGTATAGCTATACGTATCAGGATAAAACCACCCTTCTAAATTGGTATTTCCTGTCGTAGTCGGTAACCCAAGTAATGCATAGATTTGAGCATCTGTTTTACCGAGTAACGTATGTTTAAGATGAGATAATTTATCTAAAATTTGTCGCCACTCTTTAAACGTTGTACCTTGAATAAAACGAGCTTGAAATTGTACTTCTTTCCCTTTATTCACTAACTCTAATAAATCCTGAACATCAGATACGCCATTTAATGAATAAGCACCCGCTTTGATGTGTCCTAATTCTGGATGCAATTTTAAATACCAAGGTAATAAGCTTGCATCAGCAAGAATATGATCTTCTTCAATAAGTTTTGCGAGTCTTTTTGTTGTCGTTCCACGAGGCACATCTAATAATTGCCCCGCTTGAACAGTTAATTTTTGCTTAGGAAATTGCGTAATTTTTTGGTAACCACTCCATACCGTAAATCCGATCCCTACTACAAGCACAGTGCAAACAACCGCTATTGCTTTACGCATATATTTTCCTTTCGTATCAAATTATTAGAAAATTTTTTCCTTGTAATGTTTACGGCATACAGAGATATAACTTTCGTTGCCACCAATCTGAATTTGTTCACCATCTTTCATAACCTGCCCATCAGCATTAAGACGCAAAACAAAATTTGCTTTTTTACCACAGTGACAAATTGTTTTTAATTCTACCAATTTGTCTGCCCAAGCTAATAAATATTGGCTACCTTCAAAAAGCTCAGCACGAAAATCATTTCTTAATCCATAGCATAATACGGGGATATCTAATTTATCTACGACTTCACTCAATTGAAAAACTTGCTGCTTTGTCAAAAACTGTGCTTCATCTACCAAAATACAATCTAAGTGTTGAACAGCATCCGCTCGGCGAATATCTTCAAATAAATTAGTTTCTTTATTAAATAACTTGGCATCGCAACTGATACCAATGCGTGAAGATACTTTTCCGACACCAAAACGATCATCTATCGCTGCAGTGTAAACACAAGTACGCATATTACGTTCACGATAGTTATAATCAGATTGCAATAGTGTTGTCGATTTTCCTGCATTCATAGAGGAATAATAAAAATAAAGTTTTGCCATTTTTTATTCCTCAATTGCCGCTAATTCTGTCATTGCCCAACGTGGTTTAACTTGGATAGAGAGCGGAGATGTTTCGCCATGTTTTAAACGTAAGAAACCAACATATGCAATCATCGCACCATTATCAGTACAGAATTGTGGTTGAGGATAAAAAACTTGTCCGTGAAATTCTTGCATTAATTTTTCCAAACCTGCACGCAAAGGTTTATTTGCACTCACACCGCCAGCAATCACTAAGCGTTTTAAGCCAGTTTGTTTTAATGCACGGCGACATTTGATAATCATCGTATCAATTACTGCTGCTTGGAAGGCACACGCTACATCTGCTCGGTCCTGTTCTGAAAGTTCACCTTTCTCTTTAAGAATCTGATTAATCGTATTCGCTGCAAATGTTTTTAAACCTGAAAAACTAAAATCTAGTCCAGGACGATCCGTCATTGGTCGAGGAAAATGGAATCGATCCATCGATCCTTTTTCAGCAAGACGAGATAATTCTGCTCCACCTGGATAATCAATTCCTAATAATTTTCCTGTTTTATCAAAGGCTTCACCTGCCGCATCATCAATGCTTTCGCCGAGGATCTCATATTTCCCAACACCATCTACTCGTACGATCTGAGTATGTCCACCAGAAACTAATAATGCGATAAATGGAAAATCAGGACGATCTTTTTCCAACATTGGTGCCAATAAATGCCCTTCCATATGATGAACACCCACAGCTGGCTTACCCCATGCATATGCCAAAGATCTTGCTACAGTCGATCCAACAAGTAATGCTCCTACTAATCCAGGTCCTGCAGTATAGGCGATACCGTCAATATCATCAGAAGTTAAATTTGCTTCTTCAAGTGCTGCTTTAATTAAAGGTGCCGTTTTACGAATGTGATCACGCGAAGCAAGCTCTGGCACTACGCCGCCATAATCGGCATGCATTGCAATTTGAGTATATAATTGGTTTGCAATTAATCCTTTTTCTTCATCATAAATTGCGACACCTGTTTCATCACAAGAGGTTTCTATTCCTAAAATACGCATTTTTTTCCTGAATTTGTTCTTAATTTAGCCTAAAAAAGTGGCGAAGATTTTACCCTGTTTATGCCAATTTAAAAAGTTTAGTTAAGGATTTTCCGCAAAAGATCAAAGTTTATTTTGCTTTTGAGCCAAAATTAGATTAAAATTGCGACCCTTATTTGACTATCAATTAGCAACGCACGTGCGTTCATTATTGATATACACATAAATTTTGCAAAATATCTATTATTGAGGTGATGGCATATGCCAGTAATTAAAGTACGTGAAAACGAATCTTTCGACGTTGCATTACGTCGCTTTAAACGTTCTTGCGAAAAAGCAGGAATCTTAGCAGAAGTTCGCAGCCGCGAATTCTACGAAAAACCAACTACTATTCGCAAACGTGAAAACGCAACTCGTAAAAAACGTCATGCAAAACGTGTTGCTCGTGAAAATGCACGTAACACACGTTTATACTAATTAAGTCGAATCTTTTACTTTTTTAGTAGACCGAGTTATACAGACCGTGATGCGTTGAGCGTCACGGTTTTGTTGTATAATAAAGACCTTTTTTGGCAAAATACCAATTCCATTTATTCTCTATCACTTATAAGCAGGCAAAACAATGGCGGGTAGCATTCCACGTGGATTTATTGACGATCTTTTAGCAAAAACAGATATTGTTGATGTCGTTAGTAGTCGAGTGAAATTAAAAAAAGCAGGGCGCGAATACCATGCTTGTTGCCCATTTCATCATGAAAAAACACCATCTTTCACTGTGAGCCCTAAAAAACAATTCTATTATTGTTTTGGCTGTCATGCGAAAGGTAATGCGATTACTTTTTTGATGGAATATGATCAGCTTTCTTTTGTTGAAGCGATAGAAGAACTCGCAAGTCGCTTAGGATTAGACGTCCCTTACGAACGATCCTCAAATTTTGATCCGCAAAAACCTCAACCTGCACCACAAGCTAAGCGTGATCTTTACGATCTTATGCAACAGATCGCCCTTTTTTACCGAGATCAATTGACACATTCCATGCCTGCATTGGATTATGTGCGAACTCGTGATCTCTCACCAGAAGTGATTTCACGCTATCTTATTGGTTATGCGCCAGCGGGTTATGATATTTTGACAAATACCTTTAGATCACGCCCCAATTATCAGAAAGATTTATTAGATCTCGGTATGCTTGCATCAAATGATCGTGGTAAACATTACGATCGTTTTCGAGACCGCTTAATTTTCCCAATCCGTGATCGCCGTGGGCGTGTTATTGCTTTTGGTGGGCGTGTTTTAAATAATACGGATAAGCCTAAATATCTCAACTCCCCTGAAACAGCAACTTACCATAAAGGGCGAGAATTATACGGTTTATATGAAGTCTTACAAAATCGCAATGATATTCAACAACTTTTAATTGTTGAAGGTTATATGGATGTGGTCGCACTTGCACAATTTGGCGTAGATTATGCTGTTGCAAGCCTTGGCACAGCAACCACACCTGAGCAACTTCGTATTGCTTATCGCCATACCGATAAAATTGTTTGCTGTTATGATGCGGATCGCGCAGGTCGAGATGCGGCATGGCGCGCACTAGAAAATGTTTTACCACTTTTAGAAGATGGTCGCCAAATTAAATTTATTTTTCTACCTGATGGTGAAGATCCTGATACTTTCGTGCGTAAATATGGTAAAGAAAGTTTTGAGGCTTATATTGAAAATGCACAAGGGTTTAGTGACTTCTTCTTCAACCATTTAAAACCATTAATTGATTTTTCTAGCGAAGAAGGCAAAATCAAATTAGTGTCACTGAGTATGCCTCTTATCGCTAAAATTCCTGGTGAAATGCTAAAAAATCATCTGATTACCACCCTACAAGGTTTAGTGGGTGTGTGGGATAGACAAGCACTTATGAAACTATACCAACAGCAAAAAGATGAAGAGGCAACACCTGATAAAAAAACGACGACAACCGATCGAAAAATTACACCAATTCGTGTATTAATTAGCTTATTACTACAAGATCCAAGCCTTGCTAATCTTAAAACAGCTGCTGGCGATGAAATTATCTTGCCTCCAGTGGATGAACTCCAAGATGTCGGCTTTTCACTATTTTCCCAATTATTTCAACAGTGTAAAGAGCATATTGGATTAACAACAGGGCAACTTTTAGAAAATTGGCGTGAAAGTAAGTTCTTCAATGCCCTTGAAATTCTTGCAACTTGGGATCATCTTGTAGAAGATGAGAACCTTTATGAAATGACGTTTATTGAAAATTTACGTGTTATCCAAAAACAATATTTGGAAAAGCGGATCGCAACGCTTATTGCAAAAGAACGATCTTCTGGTTTAGAAGATCAAGAAAGAGTGGAATTAGCCATGCTTATTCAGGGAAATCACTTATAAAATAATAGTTAATCTTTTTCAACAGTGGTACACTCGTCCAGTTTTGTGCATTCACTGTAACATTCTTCTTTTTTGAGGCAAATTTTATATGGAACAAACCCAACAATCTCAATTAAAACTTTTAATTGCGCAAGGTAAAGAACAAGGTTATTTGACCTATGCAGAAGTAAACGATCACTTGCCAAGTGAACTTCTCGATGCAGATCAAATTGAAGATATTATCCAAATGATTAATGACATGGGTATTCAAGTGCTAGAAGCTGCACCTGATGCCGATGATCTTATCTTAAATGAAAATGTTTCTAACAATGCAGATGATGACGCTGTAGAAGAAGCAACCCAGGTTCTTTCTACCGTTGAAGCAGAACTTGGTCGCACAACTGATCCAGTCCGTATGTATATGCGTGAAATGGGAAGTGTCGATCTTTTAACCCGTGACGGTGAAATTAGCATCGCTAAACGTATTGAAGAAGGTATCGTAGAAGTTCAAAGTGCTATCGCAGCATACCCAACTGTCCTACTTCCATTCCTTGCACAATATGATTTGGTTGAAGAAGGTGGTATGCGCCTTGCTGACCTTGTTACAGGCTTTGTTGATCTCAATGCTGAAATTGAAGCAGAAGCTCAAGGTGCAGATGAAGACGATTTACCAATCGATGAAGATGATGAAATCGTACCAAGCAATTCACATAAAAAATCAATCGCTGATGACGATGATGATGAAGATGACAGTGATGATGATACAGATGATAGTGATGATGCGGATGAAAATAGCGATAACAGCATCGATCCAGAATTTGCACGTGAAAAATTCACTGAATTAAAAGTACAGTGCGATAAAACCATTAAAGCGATTGAAAAACACGGTCGTACTCGCAAAGCGGCTAAAGATCAAATTCAAGCATTATCCGAAATTTTCATTCAATTCCGCCTTGTACCAAAACAATTCGACCGCCTCATCGAAGAAATGCGTGCAATGGCAAAACGTGTTCGCCAAGAAGAACGCCAAATTCGTACTCTTGCTGTTGAACGTGCAAAAATGCCAAAAGATGACTTTACAGAACGCTTCAAAAATAAAGGTAGCAATGCAGCTTGGTTAGATAAAGCGTTAAAAGTGAAAAAAACTTGGGCAGAAAAACTTGCTCGTTATGAGCCTGAAATCCGCCAACACATTGATAATTTAGCAAAAATTGAAGAAGAAACAGGTTTAACCCTCGAACAACTTCATGAAATTTGCGATAAAGTTTCTCAAGGCGAATTAAAAGCACGCCGTGCGAAAAAAGACATGGTAGAAGCTAACTTACGTTTAGTTATCTCTATTGCGAAAAAATACACTAACCGTGGCTTACAATTCCTTGATCTTATCCAAGAAGGTAACATTGGTTTGATGAAAGCGGTAGATAAATTTGAATACCGTCGTGGTTATAAATTCTCTACTTATGCGACTTGGTGGATTCGTCAGGCCATCACTCGTTCAATTGCAGATCAAGCACGTACTATCCGTATTCCAGTACATATGATTGAAACGATTAATAAACTTAACCGTATCTCTCGTCAATGTTTACAAGAAATGGGACGTGAAGCAACGCCTGAAGAGTTAGCAGAACGTATGGGTATTCCAGAAGAAAAAATCCGTAAAGTGCTTAAAATTGCCAAAGAACCTATTTCTATGGAAACTCCGATCGGTGATGATGACGATTCACATTTAGGTGACTTCATTGAAGACACTAACCTAGCATTACCGTTAGATTCTGCAACAGCACAAAGCCTTAAAATGGCGACTAACGAAGTACTTGAAGGTCTTACTCCACGTGAGGCGAAAGTATTACGTATGCGTTTTGGTATTGATATGAATACAGACCACACGTTAGAAGAAGTGGGTAAACAATTTGATGTTACCCGTGAACGTATCCGTCAGATCGAGGCAAAAGCACTACGTAAATTGCGCCACCCTAGCCGTAGCGAAACATTACGTAGCTTCTTAGACGAATAATTTCCATAAATTAAAAAACCTCTCACTTGAGAGGTTTTTTTACGCCCCGATTTTCGGAAAATTTTTTACTTTATTGCCGTTAAATATTTATCCCATTCAAAATATTTGCCTGGATCTATTTTACGCTCTGGTGAAATATGGCAATGCCCCACAATTCGCTCTGCTGTAATTTTCGGATAAGCTTGCATAATTGATTTCGTTAGCGCAATGAGCGTATCGTACTGGGCTTGTGTAAACGGTTGATTATCACTCCCCTCCAACTCAATCCCTATCGCAAAATCATTACATCTATCACGCCCTTGAAATGAAGATAATCCTGCATGCCAAGCACGATCATTTAAATTAACGTACTGCGTTATATTTCCTTCACGATTAATCAAACAATGAGAAGAAACGCGTAAATCCGCAATTTCTTTAAAATAGGGATGCGCATTAGGATCGAGTTTTCCTTGAAAAAAATCATCAATAAAATGCTGACCAAATTCTTCTGGCGGCAAACTAATATAATGAATCACTAATAGTGAAATATCATTTATATCGGGACGTTTATCAAAATGCGGGGATGGACACTGGTCCACGGTGGGCAGAGTACCATTGATGATCTGTAATTGCAGAGGAGCGACTATATTCTGTTGTTTTTGAGACATAATTTTGCCTTTCTGTGAGGAAGATCGTAAAAAATAAAGGGAAACTTATTTCTCCTTAAAGTCCTACTTCATAATACCACTCTACTATTTAACTATTGGAGTCTATTATGATTATTTCTCAGAAATTATATCGTGGATTTACCCTCATTGAACTGATGATTGTCATCGCAATCGTGGCAATTTTAGCGACTATTGCCATTCCTTCCTACCAAAACTATACAAAAAAAGCGGCCGTCACAGAACTTATTCAAGCCTCTGCACCTTATAAATCAGCCGTCGAATTATGCTTATTACAAACTGATGATCTGACAACTTGTAATGCAGGTGAAAATGGGATTCCTGATAACATCAGTAATCAAGGTCGAATCCAATCTCTTACTGTAAAAGCAGGGGTAATTTCTGTTATTGGACAAAATAATTTGAAAGGCATCGAATACCATTTAACACCACCAGCAAATGCCCAAAATCAGTGGACCGTGACTTGTTCTGATAAAACTGTTTTCCCTGCTGCATTCTGTCAAGCTCAATAGGAATTGATATGACAATAAACGTTTCTACACCACCATGTGTCTTTGATGTTGAAGGTAATCAATTTCAACTGTCCAGCGAAAGGTGGCAGTTAAATAAAAGCCAATACCACATTCTATGTCGATATCTCGCCATTCCACTCGTAGAAGATAATGATACGCTCTGGCTTGGTGTAGAAAGTTTAGAAAATTTACAAGCCGTAGAGATATTTTCTTTTCTCACTGCGAAAACAATAGAACCCGTTGAATTATGCCATGAACAATTAAAAGCACTTTTACAACAACTCCAAACACCACAAGATGGTATAACACTTGATACCTTTTACGAACCAATTTCACCATCACCTTTGTCTGGAGGTTATTCCGTTGAGGAAGAACAAAAAGATGGAATTATTCTATGGTTGAACCAATGCTTTGAAGATGCATTAAAACAACGTGCATCAGATATTCATTTTAATCCACAGGCAAATAATTTAATGGTTTACTTCCGTATTGATGGAACACTAGCACTTTATAAAAAAATGCCTGCTAACTCGATATCACGTATTCTTTCTCGCTTAAAACTACTTGCGAAATTAGATATTAGTGAATCACGTTTACCACAAGACGGTCATTTTCAATTTAAAACGCCCTTATCTGATTACTTAGAATTTCGTCTTTCCTCACTACCAACTCAATTTGGAGAAAAAATTGTATTACGTTTACAACACAATACGCCTATTTTCACTGATTTTTCACAATTAGGAATGACAGAACCGCAATGTACTCTTTTTGAATGGGCCTTACGTCAACCCCAAGGACTTATTCTAGTGACAGGACCGACTGGAAGTGGCAAAAGCATTTCACTTTACAGTGCATTAGCACGGCTTAATGATGGAGAAAAGAATATTCTGACAGCAGAAGATCCCATTGAAGTCATCTTACCTGGCATTACACAAAGTCAAATAAATCCTGCTATCCAACTTTCTTTTGCTCGCTTACTCCGTACTTTTCTACGGCAAGATCCCGATATTATTATGCTCGGCGAAATTCGTGATGAAGAAAGTGCTAAGATCGCATTGCATGCTGCTCAAACAGGACATTTGGTTTTATCCACATTACATACAAACGATGCGCCTTCAGCTATCGCACGTTTAAAACAATTAGGCATTTCGCAATATGAATTAGATCACGCTCTTTTATTGATCATCGCTCAACGTTTAGTAAAAAGAATATGCCCACACTGCCAAAAATCATCACATAAAATGAAAAATTGTAAATGCCATAATGGATATAAAGGACGAATAGGTATTTTCCAATTTTTACGACCATTACCTGATGAGAAAGAAGGGGCTGTTTATATTGATTTTCCACATCTACGTGAGAGTGGTTTACTTAAAGTCCAAAAGGGTATTACGGATAATGACGAAATTTATCGTGTATTAGGAAATGATTATGAAGAGTCAGCCACATTTGCATAGTTTTCGTTGGCAAGGCGTAAATCCCTTTCAAGAAAAAGAACACGGCGAAATCATTGCTCAAAATAAATCAATAGCCCAAAAACAACTTTTACAGAGAGGCTTAAAACATCTTTCTATTCAAAAAAATTGGCAATTAAATACAGCACCCAGCCAGCAAATTATTTATCAATTTTTTGCACAACTTGCTGTCCTCTTAAAAGCAAATATCCCTATTAAAATTGCGCTGCAAATTACTTTACAAGATTGTACCAATATTGCTCTTTATCGTTGGATTTCAGCATTAATCACCCTATTAAACCAAGGATATTCACTTTCCTATGCGATGACAAAAGAAAATAAATATCTAACTTTTCAAGAATTATCATTAATTAAAGTTGGCGAAATGACTGGTAACATGCCTCATTTATGCAATAAAATTGCCGAAAATCAAAAACAACGTTTGAGTATTCAACGCAAAATCCAAAAAATCATGCTCTATCCAAGCCTCGTATTGGGCGTTTCATGTTTATTAACATTATTACTCTTAATTTTTATCGTTCCACAATTTGCACAAATGTATGCAAACCACCAACAAACACTCCCACTTTTTACGCAAATTCTTTTAATAATTTCACAATTTATTCGTACGCAAGGTATTTACTGGATAAGTATTTTCATTGCACTATTCTCTTTTACTAAATACTTTTTTCCACAAATCTTCCATAGATTACGCCAGCAATTGCGTAATCAAACCCCATTTTTCAGCCGCTTCAATCGCCTGAATCGCCAATATCATATTTCCCAAAACCTCAGTCTTATGTTAAAGGCTGGTATCCCATTAAATGAGGCTTTACGTTGTTTTATACAAGCTGAACGTACTTCCATACAAGATCCGATTCTTAAAAAGAGTATTGAAAAAACCTGTAAAGCCTTAATGCAGGGTTATGCATTCTCAACCTCATTAAGCACACAATTATTTTCTGCACAAGCTAAGCATATGATTCAACTTGGTGAAAAAACAGGTTCCCTCCCGCTCATGTTAGAAAAAATTGCCGAAAACACTCAGGAAAAATTAGACCATGAAATAGCGCTGATTTCACAGTTAATTGAACCCGTTATGATGGTCATTATTGGTATATTGATTGGTTCTATTATGTTAGGGCTTTATCTTCCTATCTTTAATATGGGCTCACTAATACAAGGATAGAATATGTTATTTACTCTCATCACATTTGGATTAATGAGTGCTATAAGTGGCTATCTCTCTTATACTTATTTAAATTTCTATCCCAAAGCCATAGCAAAACAAATCTGGAAAAATTTTACTACTTTATATCCCGACCTACTTCCACAAACAAATCATGGGATTAGCTTTAACATTCCACAATATTTTTATTCATCTCAACGTTTCTGTGTGACAAGTTTTATTATTATTTCAATAATAATTACTTTCCTCACACAACACGTTTACCAAAATATAATGGTAACTTTATACTTCAACATATATTTTGAAACACTATGGCTATTATGCCTATTTGATTTACGTTATCGCCTCATTCCTATTGAACTTTGCTACTTCCTTTTCTTTTTGGGCATTAATGCTGTAATTTATCACGTTATAGATCTCTCCTTAATTTCCAGTCTTTATCACGCTATTATTGGATTTAATACGTTTTATATTATTTCACTTATTGCAAAATGTATTTATAAAGAAGAGGCATTAGGCATGGGGGACTGTTGGTTGATGTTAGGGCTATGCAGTTCACTTTCTTTGATTCAAATTCCATGGCTTATCCTTATTGCTAGCCTACTCGGAATCACTTATGTTCTACTTGCTCGGTATTGGCAAAGAAATATCATACAAATTCCCTTCGTTCCTTTTCTAGCAGTAAGTCAAACTTTGCTGTTATTACAAAGCGTTTTATACTAAGAAAATAAAGAAAATAAAAAGGATATTATCATGAGCTATATTGTCGGTCTAACAGGTGGCATCGGAAGTGGAAAAAGTACAATTGCCTACTTATTTGCAGCCCTTGGTGTTCCTATCGTGGATGCTGATATCGTGGCACGAGAAGTCGTTGCCTGTGGGAAACCCGCTTTAAAAATGATTGCGAATCATTTTGGACAAGAAATTCTATTAGCTGATGGTACACTTAATCGTACTTTATTACGCAAAAAAATTTTCGAAAATCCTGGCGAGAAAAATTGGCTCAATACCTTACTACATCCCATCATACGCCAAGAATGTCTTGATCAACTCTCCGCTATAAAATCCCCCTATGTTTTATTTGTCGTTCCTTTGCTTATAGAAAATGGTTTAAATAATCTATGCCAATCTATTTTAGTCGTAGATGTATCAGAAGAAACTCAATTAAATCGCACTTGCCAACGAGATCAACAGTCAGAAAAGCTCATAAAAAAAATAATCTCATCACAGATTTCTCGGGTAGAACGCTTAAAATGGGCAACAGAAATTATCGAAAACAACATTGATCTGTCAGAAAACTTTTGTCATCTTGCTAAAGAAGTATTAACCCTGCACCATCTATATTTATCCAAATCGCAGCTTTGAGATTAGCAAGCTAGACTAAAAAATAAAAAAATTTTATTGATAATCATATTGTTATCACTCTAAATTTTTAGTTACATTGTTAAACTATTTTTACCTTAAATAATTATATTCTTAAAAAATATTTAACTTTTATGTGACTGCTATCACAAAAAAAATACAACATGATTGTCGTTAACTACTCTTTCTCTTATCCTTACTACAAATAGAGTAAAACTTAAGATGAAGGGTATCGAAATGAAACGTGCAGATCAATTACAACAAGCAAAAACAGATAAAGTATGGGATGTCGTCATCATTGGTGGTGGAGCAAGCGGATTAGGGATTGCTGTCGATGCAGCAAACCGTGGCTACTCAACACTTCTACTTGAACGTGTCGATTTCTCTAAAGGTACATCTAGCCGTAGTACAAAACTTGTCCATGGTGGCGTCCGTTATCTCGCTCAAGGTGACGTAAAATTAGTGCGTGAGGCATTACGTGAGCGTGGTCGTCTAGCAAAAAATGCACCTCACCTTTTTAAAAGTGAATCTTTCATTATTCCAGGAGAAAAATGGTGGACTGCTTATTACTATACCCTTGGTCTTAGCATCTACGATGCGCTTGCTGGAAAATTAAGTATTGGTCGTACAAAATATTTAAATCAACGCCAAGCAAATGAAGAACTCTGTGGCGTAAAACCAGAAAAATTAAATAATGCCGTTTGCTATTACGACGGTCAATTTGATGACTCTCGCCTTGCAATCAATCTTGCCCAGACCGCAATTGAACAAGGTGCAACAGTAGTAAATTACTGCGGTGTCATCGGTCTTGACAAAAATGCTCAAGGTAAAGTTTGTGGTGTCAAAGTAAAAGACATGATAGACGGTGAAGAATTTGATGTAAAAGCAAAATGTGTTATTAATGCAACTGGTGTTTTCACTAATGAAATCAATAAAATGGATAATCCAAGTGCAGGGGATACTATCGTGCCAAGTCAAGGAATCCATCTCGTTATTGATCGTAAATTCTTGCCTGGTGCATCTGCACTAATGGTACCCAAAACCTCTGATGGTCGTGTTCTATTCGCCGTGCCATGGCATGACAAACTGGTTGTAGGCACTACCGATACCCTCGTGAAAGAAGCTGAATACGAGCCAAAACCACTCGAACAAGAAGTAGATTTCATTCTAAAAACTGCCAAAGATTATTTAGTTGAAGCACCGACTCGTGAAGATGTGCGCTGTGTATATGTCGGCTTACGCCCACTTGCAGCACCGAAAGATAGCAGTCAATCGACTAAAGAAGTTTCACGTAGCCATAAAGTCGAAGTCAATGCTTCTGGTTTAGTAGATATCATCGGAGGTAAATGGACGACTTATCGTCAAATGGCAGAAGATACCATTGATGCAGCCATCAATGCAGGTCTATTACCACAAAAAACTTGTCATACTGAAAACCTTCATATTCACGGCTATGCGCCAGCGGATTGGAGTACATATCTTGGTTTCTACGGTAGCGATCGCCAATACATCGAAGCGATTGCTAAAGAAAATCCAGAATATGCGGAAAAAATTCACCCTGATTATCCTTTCTTTATGGCAGAAGTTATTTGGGCTGTCCGCGAAGAAATGGCACTTTCTGTTGAAGATGTGTTAGCCCGTCGCGCTCGTCTTTTATTCTTAGATGCTCGTGCAGCTAGCGATTCTGCTGAAAAAGTTGCTCAAGTGATGGCAAAAGAATTGGGCAAAGACGAGGCCTGGATAGCAGACCAAACTCAGCAATTCCAAGACTTAGCAAAACAATATTATTTCTAAAAGTCTCGCCCTAATTTTCGTAATTTTTTTTGATAATTGGGGCGTCTTAACCACTTTAACGAGGTCATTATGCTTAAATTCTTATCCCCTGCTCCACATATTGAGCGTTTACCGAAAGAAAAGATTGATCCCACGTATCGTCGCTTACGTTGGCAAGTTTTTATGGGAATTTTCTTTGGCTATGCGGCTTACTATTTCGTCCGTAAAAACTTTGCCCTTGCTATGCCTGGGATGATTGAAACAGGGATGTATACCAAAGCAGATTTAGGTTATGCATTAGCTTTCGTATCAATTGCATACGGTATTTCTAAATTTATCATGGGTTCAGTTTCAGATCGTTCAAACTCCCGTGCATTTATCAGCTTAGGATTATTCCTTTCTGGTGCAACTATGGTAGCAATGGGGCTTTTCCCATTTGCAACAAGTTCCATTTACATCATTTCAATTCTGCTCTTTTTAAATGGTTGGTTCCAAGGGATGGGTTGGCCTCCTTGCGGACGCACCATGGTTCACTGGTGGTCTAAAAAAGAACGTGGCACCATCGTATCTATTTGGAATACCGCACATAACTTAGGTGGTGCAGTACCTGCATTGCTCCTTATGCTAGCAACCAGTATTTACGCTTATAGCCATCAACTTCCATCTATTAACGATGTACCACAGCGTGCTATTTGGCAAGAAGCATTATATTATCCGGGTATTGCAGCAATTATTGCCTCATTCATTGCATTTATTGTCATGCGTGATACCCCACAATCTTGTGGCTTGCCATCAATCGAAGAATATAAGAATGACTATCCAGACGATTACGATGCAGAAAAATCCGAAAAAGAATTACCCGCTAAAGAAATCTTTGTGAAATATGTCTTTAAAAATAAACTTCTTTGGTACATCGCAATTGCAAATGTGTTTGTATATCTGATTCGCTACGGCGTATTAGACTGGGCACCGACATATCTTAAAGAAGTCCGTCATTTCAATATTGATAAGTCATCAACTGCATATGCACTTTATGAAATTGCAGCTATTCCAGGTACATTATTCTGCGGTTGGGTATCTGACTACGTATTTAAATCAAAACGTGGTTTAACTGGCTTTATCTTTATGGTAGCAACCACTATTGCCCTTTGGGTTTATTGGAAAACACCATCTCAAGATATGGCAATGACAATGATGGTCATCGTAGGTTTCCTTATCTATGGTCCAGTAATGCTTATTGGCTTACATGCACTTGAACTTGCTCCGAAAAAAGCAGCAGGTACCGCTGCAGGTTTCACAGGATTATTCGGCTACCTTGGTGGTTCCGTAGCAGCAAGTGCAATTATCGGCTGGGCAGCAACTCGTTATGGCTGGGATAGTGGTTTCCATATCATGATTGCGGGTTCTATCATCGCTTGTTTATTGCTTCTTCTGACTATGTTACAAGAAGAGAAACACCATAAAACAATGGCAAAAAATAATTAATCGTTAATAAGGCAAGTTTTTAAAAAACTTGCCTTTTTTATGCACTAAAAATGAGGAAACTTTTATGGGTATGAAAATTAAAATACTAGGCTTAACTGGCATATTACTTACTACGGCGTTTTCAACGAATGCTTTTGCCCAATCAGCCGATGGGAAAATTATTATCGCACATCGTGGCGGAACAGGTTATTTACCAGAACACACCTTAGAGGCTAAAGCATTAGCCATCGGGCAGAAATCTGATTATATTGAACAAGATCTTGCAATGACTAAAGATAATTACCTGGTTGTTATCCATGATCCTTATCTTGATGGCATTACTAATGTTGCCGAAATTTATCCAGATAGAAAACGTGATGGACATTATTATGTGATGGATTTTACATTAGATGAAATTCAGAAATTAAAAATGACGGAAACGTTTAAAACAGTTGACGGTGAACAACAACTCGTTTATCCAGACCGTTTTCCACTATGGCGCCCTTCTTTCAAAATTCATACTTTCGAGACTGAATTACAATTTATTCAAGGGTTAGAAAAAACTTTAGGACACAAAATTGGGATTTATCCTGAAATCAAAGCACCATGGTTACATCATAAAGCGGGCAAAGATATCGCACTCGCTACGCTCAAAATGTTAAAAAAATATGGTTATACTAAAAAAACAGATAAAATTTATCTACAAACCTTTGATTATAATGAATTAAAACGTATTAAAACCCAACTTATGCCACAACTTAATATGGACTTAAAACTGGTTCAATTGATTGCATATAACGATTGGCATGAAACGGAAGAAAAAAATGCTAAGGGTAAATGGGTAAATTATGACTATAACTGGATGTTTAAGCCAGGTGCGTTAAAAGAGATCAGTAAATATGCAGACGGTATTGGTCCAGGCTGGTATATGCTTATTGATGAAAAAACATCAAAACCAGGCAAAGTGAATTTTACGCCACTCGTGAAAGAGATCGCCCAATATACCAATCTACAAGTCCACCCTTATACAGTTCGCAAAGATGCCCTACCACCATTCTTTAAAAATGTCGATGAGATGTACAGTGCATTATTCAAAGCTGGTGCTACAGGTATTTTTACTGATTTCCCAGATACGGGCGTTAACTTTTTACTAGAACAAGATAAGTTAAAACAATCACATATCCATGACGCAAAATAATAGTTGATTCTTTATTATCCAGTACACATTCGCAAATTTTATCAAGGAAACATTTATGGCTGAAAAAAAATACATTATTGCACTTGACCAAGGTACAACAAGCTCCCGTGCATTATTACTCGATCATAACGCTAAAGTAATTGCTGTTGCACAACGCGAATTTACTCAAATTTATCCCAAAGCTGGCTGGGTAGAGCACGATCCTATGGAAATTTGGGCAAGCCAAAGTTCAGTTCTTCACGAAGTCGTCGCAAAAGCAGATATTCGTCCAGATACTATCGCTGGAATTGGGATCACTAACCAACGTGAAACCACCATCGTATGGGAGAAAGAAACAGGAAAACCTGTTTATAATGCAATTGTGTGGCAATGTCGCCGTACAGCCCCAATTACTGATCAGCTTAAAGCAGATGGACATGAAGAATATATTCGCCAAACTACAGGGCTTGTTGTTGACCCTTATTTTTCAGGCTCAAAAATTAAATGGATTCTTGATAATGTTGAAGGTGTACGTGAAAAAGCAGAACGTGGCGAATTACTTTTCGGTACAGTAGATACATGGTTAGTTTGGAAATTAACCCAAGGTCGTGTCCACGTTACGGATTATACCAATGCATCCCGAACCATGTTATTTAACATTCATACTAAACAATGGGATGACAAAATGCTAGAACTCTTGGATATTCCACGTTCTATGCTACCTGAAGTAAAAAATTCCTCTGAAATTTATGGTCAAACTAATATTGGTGGTATGGGGGGTGTTCGTATCCCTGTCGCTGGCATTGCGGGTGACCAACAAGCTGCACTTTATGGACATCTTTGCGTCCGTGCGGGGCAAGCTAAAAATACCTATGGTACAGGTTGCTTTATGTTAATGCACACAGGTGATACCGCTGTACAATCTCGTAATGGTTTATTAACAACGATTGCTTGTGATGCTAAAGGTGGTCCAGCTTATGCATTAGAAGGTTCTATTTTTATGGCTGGTGCGGCTATTCAATGGTTACGAGATGAATTAAAAATTATTCATGATTCTCAAGATAGTGAATATTTCGCTCAAAAAGTCCCTGATTGTAATGGTGTTTATGTTGTCCCTGCCTTTACTGGTCTAGGTGCGCCATATTGGGATCCGTATGCGCGTGGCTCAATTCTAGGTCTTTCTCGTGGCGCAAACCGCAACCACATCGTGCGTGCTACTCTTGAATCAATTGCTTATCAAACTCGAGATGTTTTAGAGGCCATGCAATCTGATAGTGGTACAACATTAAAAAGTTTACGTGTAGATGGCGGAGCAACAGCAAATAATTTCTTAATGCAATTCCAAGCTGATATTTTAAATACTATTGTTGAACGACCTGTTGTTAAAGAAGTCACAGCACTAGGCGCTGCTTATCTTGCAGGTTTAGCGACAGGCTTTTGGAAAAATCTAGAGGAACTACAAGATACTGCCATTATTGAACAAAGCTTTATGCCTGATCAAGATGAAGAAAAACGAACACGTCGTTATAAAGGTTGGAAAAAAGCAGTTAAAAGAGCAGAACATTGGATTGATGATGATGAATAATTAATCATAAGTATGATAAAATAAAAAGGCGATAAAAAATCGCCTTTTTATTTTGATAAAGGAAAGAGTTTAAATAATTTTCTATAAATATTGGAGAACAATATGCTAGTTCAAAAAACAGATTTGCCGTTAGTTGCAATGGACTTTATGAATGAAGTACATTTAGAAGATATTGAAATGTTGAATACACTTAATGATAAGCTCATCGCATACGAGGCTGAACCAAGTCCAGAGGCTAAAGAAGACGTCAGCGATTATTGTGAAAAATGGTACGCCCATACTATTTCACACTTTAATGGTGAAGAAGTTGAAATGCAGCGTACACACTTTCCTCCATATATTATTCATAAAAATGAACATGATAATTTCCTTGCTATTATTCGTGCAGAAATTGATAAATTTAATCAAAATGCCAATCCTATCGCCTTACAAAAATTTATCGCACTTGATGTTGTGCCATGGCTGATTCAACATATTCGCACGATGGATACCGTCACTGCGATGTTCCTAAAAAATGGAATTAGTCCTTGTTGTGGAAATCATTAATTTATTGTTTACATTAAAAAAACTAGCCTTTCTTATCTGAAGAAAGACTAGTTTTTTCTTCCCTAAAGTTGCAAAATAGACATATCTGATAACTGATAACACGGGGAGAAAAATGGAAAAAATCTTGTTTGCCCATCGTGGAATGTCAAGTATTGCACCTGAAAACACATTATCTGCATTTACACGCTGCAAAGGATACGGCGTAAAATGGTTTGAATGTGATTTAGATATTCTAAAAGATGGCACTGTTGTAATTAGCCACGATAATGAATTAGATCGTTGTACAAATCATTGTGGTTCACTTTCTCAATTAACTGAACATGATCTTCAATCTATTGATGCGGGAAGTTGGTTTAGCGATAATTTTATTGGCGAACCCCTGCCGACACTAGACAGTGTGATCGACCTTATTAATCGTTTAGAACTCAA
Source organism: Actinobacillus delphinicola (assembly GCF_900638385.1). Classification (NCBI taxonomy): domain Bacteria; kingdom Pseudomonadati; phylum Pseudomonadota; class Gammaproteobacteria; order Pasteurellales; family Pasteurellaceae; genus Actinobacillus; species Actinobacillus delphinicola. The sequence goes on from NZ_LR134510.1 coordinate 714,830, forward strand.
CGTCAATTTTGAACTCAAATCTTATTCATCAAATCCAAAAACGGCAACCCTACTCATTGATAACTTTCTTCATGCAATCCAAAAATTAGATCCAAATCGTGAAATCATCATTTCAAGTTTTGATCCTAATATGTTGATGTTATTAAAAGAAAAATGCCCTGGATTACCAGTCGCATGCTTATTTGATTCCAACAGCATTCATCAAGATTGGTTAACAACCATGAAAAACTGCCAAGCACGCTATATCCATCCACAAAATGATGGACTAACCAAAGAGATGGTTAGTGAATTTTTAAAATATGGATATAAAATTAATGTATGGACGGTAAATGATTTAGCACGAGCTAATCAATTATTTAACTGGGGAGTAGCTGGAATTTTTACAGACATTGCTCAAGACTTCCCTGATCGCTATAAACGTTAAAATAAAAAGGGAAACATCTGTTTCCCTTCCTTTTAGAACATCTATTAATTAGTCTGCATTAATAATAATCTTAATTGCGTTTTCTTTACTTGCATTTAAGAAAACATCATATGCATGACGAATTTGATCGAGATCGAAATGGTGAGTAATCAATTTACCTACTGGTAATTTATTTGTTGCTACTGCACGCATTAGCATTGGTGTTGTATTAGTATTTACAAGACCAGTAGTAATAGTTAAATTTTTAATCCAAAGATCTTGGATTTGGAATTCTACTGGTTTACCGTGAACACCTACGTTAGCAATATGACCACCAGGTTTAACGATTTCTTGGCTAATATCCCAAGTAGCAGGAATACCTACCGCTTCAATCGCAACATCCACACCGTCTGGACCAACAATTTCTGCAATTTTTTGTTTAATATCGCCAGTTGGTGTTACAGCATGAGTTGCACCTAATTCTTTCGCCAATTGAAGACGATTTTCATCTAAATCAACCATAATAATAATTGATGGAGAATAGAATTGAGCGGTTAACAATGCTGCCAAACCAACAGGACCTGCACCGATAATCGCGATAGCATCACCTGGTTTTACATTACCGTATTGCACACCAATTTCATGCCCAGTCGGTAAAATATCACTCAGCATTACTGCTACTTCATCATCAATTTCATTTGGAATTTTAAATAAGCTATTATCTGCATGTGGAACACGAACATATTCAGCTTGTGTACCATCAATCATATGACCTAAAATCCAACCACCATCACGGCAATGTGCATAAAGTTGTTTTTTACAGTAGTCACAGCTACCACAAGCAGTAATACAAGAGATGATAACTTTATCACCTTTTTTGAATTGGGAAACACTACTACCCACTTCTTCAACAATCCCAACCCCTTCGTGGCCTAAAATAATGCCATCACGCATATAAAGGTTTTTACCCTTATAAATACCAAGGTCAGTACCACAAATAGTGGTTTTAGTGATGCGAACAATCACATCAGTAGGTTTTTCAATAACAGGTTTTTGCACTTCCTCAAGCGCAATATTATGATCACCGTGATACACGAGTGCTTTCATAATGGTCTCCTTAATATGTATAAACTTAATCCAAACTGCTTAAGAATATAGCAATCCATCGTTTATTTTTCAATTTTTTTTTACTCTTACCATAACTATAATTTAAGCTTCTTTTTCAAAATACTTCGATGAAGTTTTATTTCGTTCAAGATGTGATATTTTTATTTACTAAAAGAGAACCGTATGACTACTGAAATCCTCACTGTAAAATGTCCACAATGTAAAAAAGACGTGGAATGGACAAGCAAAAATATTTATCGTCCATTTTGCAGCAAACGCTGCCAATTAATTGATCTTGGTGAGTGGGCGGATGAAGAAAAAACTATTCCAGGCGAAGAGGCATTTCTTTCCTTATCTGATGAAGAACATTGGTAAAATAAAAGCTCGCCAAAGCGAGCTTTTTCCTACAAGTGTTTGATTTATCCTACGAATTAGAATTTGTAATTAACGTTTAAACCATAAAGCATTGCACTTGCGGTAACGTCAAAGCTTGCTGCTTGAATTGGGTTATTCGCTTCTTCGGTAAAGTGAGATTTCTTACCATGTAAGTATGCTGCCCCAACATCAATAGAAAGGTTGGTGGTTGGACGATAAGTTGCCCCAGCAGTGTACCAATAACGTTTGGTATCAGGGATTGAAATCGTATAATGGTGTCCCATCGCACTTGTTTCATAAGCGAAACCTGTACGCACTGTCCATTGATCACTCAAGTCGTAAGAAGTGCCAATTGCATAACGCCAGCTATCTTTAAAGCCTTCTTGTTTAGTAAATAAAGTGCCACCCGTTGCTTTACGAGTTGCATGAAGCTCATCAAATCGACTCCAGTTCGTCCATTTCGCACTATATCCAATCGCCCAACGATCTGTTAAACGGTCATAACCAGCAAGTTCTACGTAGTCTGGTAAGACGATTTTCAAACGACCATCAATTTCTTTACCATTCGTTGGAATGATGCCTTGTTTTGCAAGTTCTTGATTAATTAGTCCATTTATTACTGGATCAGAGGTTAAATCAGATAAACTGTTAGTAAACTTACCTTTGAAGTGAACTTCAATCGGTGAATGGTAAGCAATACCGATACGGTTATTTTCATTAAAGTTATATGTAATACCCGCATTTACACCGAAACTAACATTATCTCCTCGAAGTTTAACGAGTGTTGAATTTGGCTGAAGTTTATTAATCTGTTGTGCTGCATGTTGGACAGCTTGTTGAATAATCGGATTTTTTAACCCTGCTTGAATTTGTTGAGCTTGGCTAGCAGTAATGACACCATTTTTTTGTGCATTCGCAATCGTTTCACCTGGATTATTCACAGCTTGTTTTGCTAATTCACTTAAATAACCCATATTACGGCGAATTTCAGCACGAGTATAAACCACATTCGCACCTAAACCGAAACTCCAATTATTATAACGGTAAGCTGCACTAAAGTTAGTATTCACTGCGGCAATATGCGTATGACCGCCAAGATAACCCGCCATGAAATTATCATTATAATCTGTCGTTAAACCATAATTTAGGTTTATACCAGCACCGATCGCAAAATTATCATTGATAGGCATTACCCCATAAAATTGCGGTACAAATTGTGCTGGTGCGATATTGTGATCACTAACTTTAGTTCCTGTTGAAAGGATTTCTCCATTTACATCCAAATTAGGTGCAAACAGAATGCCCCCTGCACTGATTTCCGCACGTTTAAATTGTGTCATCAATGCTGGGTTAGTTGCGACAACAGACGCATTATCCGCTGTTGCTGCTTCGCCCGCAAAAGCACGTCCTAATCCAGATACAGAAGTTTCAGAGAGTTGAAAAGCCGATGCTGAAGCAACACTTGATAAAGAAAGTACAGCAGCTGCAAGGGCTGTCTTTTGAAAAACATTCAAAAGGTTTTTAGCATTTTTTTGTTTCATATATAATCCAATCCACCACGGGTAAAATAATCGGGGTGGAATATACGGAAAATATTTTTTATACACAATGAAAGCTGGTTATTTCAAAGACACATCCGACCAGTTACCTTGGTTTTTATCCATTTTTTCTATCGTATTTTGGTCATTTAAAATCTGTTACAAAATTTAATAACGCCATGATTTTCGGAGAAATTTATGTTTTTTGACACCCACACTCATCTGGATTATTTGGCTCAACGAACACAACGTCCACTATCACAAATTGTTGACGATGCAAATCGAGCAAATGTACAGAAAATGTTGCTAACTGCCGTAAATGCACAACAATTTACAGAATTTCCTCAACTCACCGCCCCATTCCAACAACAGATTCCCTTTGGCTTAGGTCTGCATCCACTCTTCATCGAACAACATCAAACTAATGATTTATTAAAACTTGAAGATGCCCTCATGCATCGTGCACCAAATTGTTGCGCTATCGCTGAAATCGGTTTAGAACGAGGTATTGAATCCCTGATTACACCTGTGCTTTGGCAAAAACAACTCGTATTTTTTCATGCACAACTTGAATTAGCGCAACAATTTAAACTTCCTGTGAGCCTACATAGCCGAAAAAGCCATCCCCAACTTCTCGCTATCTTGAAAAAAAATTCTCCCGAATTTCGTGGCGTAATTCATGGTTTTTCAGGCAGTTATGAACAAGCAAAACAATTTGTAGATCTTGGTTATTTCATCGGTGTTGGTGGTGTCATTACATACCCTCGAGCCAATAAAACTCGCCAAGCCATCGTAAAATTGCCTAACGATTGTTTACTTTTAGAAACAGATAGCCCTGATATGCCTTTAGCTGGGCAACAAGGGCGAGCTAATACTCCGAGTAATATCCCAACCATTTTTCATACATTATGTGACTTGAAATCGCTTACACCGTTACAATGTGAGCAATTAAAACAGCAAATTTGGCAAAATTCTGTGACACTTTTTTCACAAAAATAGTCTGGATTAATTGATGATTCGTCTTATAAAATGATCTAAAATTGCCCAATTAATTACGTTATTTGTTAAGGAGTACTCTATGCATCGTTTTGAACTTGCCCAACAAGGCACCATTACTGATCCAAATTCTTTTGCGGAATATCTTACTTTTGTAATTAAAGATGGCGTAAGTGCTGAAGATATCAAAGAAGCATTAGCTCAAGTCTTTGTTATTCAAAAATCTATCGGACAAAAAGATACAAATGCCCATTTATCTGTCAGTTTCGGTGTATCTTTGAATGGCTGGGAACGTATTTTCAATGACTTACCAAAACCAAAACAACTTACTGCTTTTCAACCGCTTAAAAATGGCAAACGTGAATTTCCCGCTACTCCAGGCGATATTTTCTTCATGATTAAATCAGAACGTATGGATTTAAATTTCCAAGCGGCAAAACATATTCGCCGTGCATTCCTCAATAAAGCTGATTTAACCGAAGATACTCAAGGTTATAAATACTTAGATAGCCGTGATTTAATTGATTTCGTTGATGGTACAGAAAATCCTAAATTACAAGAACGCCTTGATACAGTTCTTGTTGAAGAAGACGTTGATTTACATAAAGGCGGAACCTATTTACTTGTCCAAAAATATGTAGATATTGATAATCTCCTTCCATGGGATAAAGAACCTGTTGAATATCAGGAAAAAGTAATCGGTCGCACCAAATTTGATGATATTGAATTAGCAGATAACGTAAAACCTGTCTGGGCGCATAATGCTAAAAGTAAAGTATTTTTTGATGATGTAGAACAAAAAATGTTCCGTCAAAATCGTCCTTTTGGGAATGCTCAACAACACGGTACTATGTTTGTCGGTTTTGCAGCAAATCCTGATGTGTTATTAACTTCTATCAAACAAATGATTACCGCAGATAAAGATGGCAATTACGATCGCCTTTTAGACTTCGTACAAGCGGTAACGGGTAATCTTTATTTCTTCCCATCAATGACATTAATTAATAACTTCGACGATTAATTTTAATTTCAATTTCACGCCCCAATTTTCCAAAAAATTTATGAAAATTGGGGCGTCATTTTTATCAATTTCTTAATTTGTGATCACCTTCCCAGTTTCTTCGCATAAATTTTTGTAAACTGACACTAAATAGCCTATTTAATCATCACTTTTTCAAATAAGGGCGTCAGCATGAAGAAACTCATTAATCAATTAGATACCATTCTATCAGAACAACTTCATGGGTTTATCAAAGCTCATCCACAATGTGAATTAAATCTAGATCCCTGTTTTATCAAACGTAAAGAGGCGCCCATCGCAAACCAAGTTGCGCTTATTTCAGGTGGTGGTAGCGGTCATGAACCTATGCATATTGGTTTCATTGGTGAAGGAATGTTAACTGCTGCCTGTCCTGGAGAGATTTTTACTTCCCCGACACCTGATCAAATGCTTAGTTGTGCAATGGCTGTAGATAGCGGTAAGGGGGTAGTTTTTCTCGTAAAAAACTATACGGGAGATGTTCTAAATTTTGAAACTGCTACCGAGCTTTACGCCGATATGGGGGGAAAAGTTAGTTTCATCATCGTAGATGACGATGTCGCTGTAAAAGATAGTTTATTTACCGCAGGGCGCCGTGGGGTTGCCAACACAGTCCTAATTGAAAAAATGTTAGGTGCTGCAATTTCTCGTGGTGATAGTCTTGATAAAATTGAAGCACTTGGTGTGCGTTTGAATAATCAAGGGCATTCGATTGGCGTAGCACTCAATGCATGTACCGTCCCTGCAGCGGGTAAACCCTCTTTTATGCTAACCGAAAATGAAATGGAATTTGGTGTCGGAATTCATGGTGAACCTGGTATTGAACGCCGCCCTTATACAAATTTAGATGATACTGTCGAGCAAATGTTTTCGACATTAATTGAAAATAGTACTTATCAACGCAAATTACGCCAATGGGATAGAAATAAAAACACTTGGCGTGAAACGGAACAAAGTAAACATCCTTTACAAAAAGGTGATGAAGTTATCGCTTTAGTCAATAATTTAGGTACCGTACCAACCTCAGAATTATATGGTATATACCATAAACTTACACAATGTTGTGATAATTTTGGTATAAAAATTAAACGTTCTCTTATTGGCACCTACTGTTCATCTTTAGATATGCAAGGCTTTTCTATTACCTTATTACAAACAAACGAAGATGATCTCACCTTATGGGATGCCCCAGTTGTTACACCTGCCATGCGGTGGGGAAAATAAAACTTAAGGAGAAGTCCATGAATATTACTCGTCATACTATTTATCAGTGGCTCATAAATTGTCACCATATCTTTACCGCTCAACAAGATTACCTGACACAACTTGATAGAGAAATTGGTGATGCGGATCATGGATTAAATATGCAACGTGGCTTTAATTACGTGGTAGAAAAACTGCCTGATGTTGCCAATAAAGATATTGGTACAATTTTAAGAACGGTAGGCATGACATTATTATCAAAAGTAGGAGGGGCTAGCGGTCCGTTATTTGGTACATTCTTCCTGAAAGCAGCACAAGTTGCTCAAAACAAGGAAATACTTACTCTCAATGAATTTTATGATGTTTTAAAAGCTGGAAGTGATGGTTTAATTGCTCGAGGACGAGCAGAACTCGGTGATAAAACCATTTGCGATGTTTTAATTCCAGTATTGCATGACTTTCAACTCGCATTAGATAAACATGAAAATTCCCCTGCTCTTTTCCAATGCCTTGCTGATACCGCAGAACATGCTGCTCATGACACCACTCCTTTAATTGCCAAAAAAGGGCGTGCAAGTTATTTACATGAGCGTAGTTGCGGTCATCAAGATCCTGGTGCAACCTCTACCAGTTATATTTTCAAAGCACTTGCACAGACTATGGAGAATTGCCATGATTAATTTTGTCATTGTTTCCCATAGTCAAGCGTTAGCAGAAGGTGTTGTAGCACTTGCCAACCAAATCAAAGCACCTGAATGTAAAATAGTTGCTGCAGGAGGATTGGAAGATTCTCCTGATGGTATTGGAACAGACACTATTAAAATTATTCATGCGATTGAGAATGCATTTACTGAAGAGGGTGTGATCGTTTTTGTGGATCTCGGAAGTGCTATTCTTGGCACACAGACCGCATTGGACTTACTTGATCCTGCAATAGCAGAAAAAGTCCATTTAAGTTATGCACCTTTAATTGAAGGAACGATAGCTGCTGTCGTGGCTGCATCAAGTGGTGCGTCACTAGAAGATGCACTTTCAGAGGCAAATGAGGCAGCATTCCTCAAATTAAGTTTGAATGATCAATAATAACCTTTGCAAGCCTTACAATTATGCGTATTATGGTGAGCAATTTTATTACTTACCATTTGTAGTAAGCTTTTTTCGATAATATTAATAAGGACAAAATCGATGCAAAGTTTAGCTCAATCTACACGTAATGCTGCTATTTTGGATACTGATGCCCTCATTCAGTATATTATTGATCGACATCATCAACGTGAAAGATTCATTCTGACTCAACTTGAAGACACTATTTTACAAGCATGTGAAAAATATCCCGATAATGCTTTGCTATTGAGTTTTTACCAAAAATTTATTGTGGCACATCAAGAATTATTAAATCATTTTGAATCAGAGGAACAAGACCTCTACCCTAAAATTCTCCACGGAGAAAAAGTGAATTGGGATAAACTTACAAAAGAACATATTATTCTTGCCCAATCAGTACAGCAACTTTCTGAATTACTTACGAAAATCAAATTGGAAAATAATAAAATATCTTCCGATCTCGTAAACAAAATGGTAGAAAACTTCGAGAATTTTGCCGTAGATGTCCATCATCACATGTTTCTCGAAAACATGGTTTTGTTTAAGCGTTAATCATTAAAATAATTCATCTTTTCCGCAAAATGCCGAAAATTTGTCTTATTTTGTTTTAAATTCACACCAAAAAAGCACTTGATACTGTATAAGAATACAGTTATATTATTACCCAATCAGTCTTATTATTTATCAGAAAGGGATAAAAAATGGCAACTCCAGAGGAAAAAGCAAAGGCACTCGAAGCCGCATTAGGTCAAATTGAAAAACAATTTGGTAAAGGCTCAATTATGAAATTGGGCGAAACACAAAACTTAGATATTGAATCCATTTCAACAGGTTCACTAGGCTTAGATATCGCACTTGGTATCGGTGGTTTGCCAATGGGTCGTATTGTAGAAATCTTTGGTCCCGAATCTTCTGGTAAAACAACCCTTACCCTTTCTGTTATCGCAGAAGCCCAAAAAAATGGGAAAACTTGTGCCTTTATCGATGCAGAACACGCACTTGATCCAATCTATGCGGCAAAACTAGGCGTAGATATTAAAAATCTTCTTGTATCTCAGCCAGATAATGGTGAACAAGCACTTGAAATCTGTGATGCATTAGTACGTTCTGGTGCGGTAGATGTAGTGATTGTGGACTCAGTAGCTGCACTAACACCAAAAGCAGAAATTGAAGGTGATATGGGTGACTCTCATGTAGGGTTACAAGCACGTTTAATGTCACAAGCATTGCGTAAATTAACAGGTCAAATTAAAAATTCTAACTGCCTGGTTGTTTTCATCAACCAAATTCGTATGAAAATCGGCGTTATGTTCGGTAATCCAGAAACTACCACTGGTGGTAATGCTTTAAAATTCTATGCGTCAGTGCGTCTTGATATCCGCCGTGTTGGTGCCGTGAAAAATGGTGATGAAATCTTAGGTAATGAAACCCGCGTTAAAGTGGTGAAAAATAAAGTTGCACCGCCATTCCGCCAAGTTGAATTCCAAATCCTTTATGGGGAAGGTATCTCTAAAACTGGTGAACTCATTGATTTAGGTGTTAAACAAAAACTTATCAATAAATCAGGCGCATGGTTCTCTTACGAAGGCGAAAAAATTGGTCAAGGTAAAAACAATGCGAAAAAATGGTTAGAAGATCATCCTGAAAAAATGCAAGAGTTGGAAGAAAAACTCCGTGCAGAATTACTCGCAAATCCAGATCAAGCGTTATTTGCAGAAATTGATGCATCGGGTGATGAAGATGATGCCGAAAGCATTGAACGCATAACAGATGACGAATAAACAATTCATCTTTATTGTAAAACCACGCATAAGCGTGGTTTTTTCTTAACCTAGCACATAATATTTTCAGGAAAGAGGTATGGAAACACAACAACGCCAATCATTTGCTCTTAATTATGTTATTAATCTATTATCGCGCCGTGAATATTCCGAATTTGAATTACGTTGTAAGCTCCAAGAAAAAGCCTATAGTGAAGATGAAATTGAATATGCTATTGGCAAATGCCAAGAACGCCATTGGCAAAGCGATCACCGTTTTGCCGAAAACTATCTACGCGCCCGTTCACAACGTGGATATGGGCTAAAACGAATCCAGCAAGAATTGACACAACTAAAAGGTGTGCAAGAAAGTACTATTTCTGACGTACTTACCGAAATGGAAGAAGACAATGCCATTAATTGGCAAGCTGTTGCCCTTAATGTACTGCGTAAAAAATTCCCTTTCTTCCAAGAAAGCCTAACACCTAAACAAAAACAAAAAATTTGGCAATATATGTTCTCACATGGGTTTAATAGCGATGAATTTTCGGTATTTATTGGCATGAGCGATGAAGAGATTTCAGATTATTTTGCTGAATGGTAACGTAAGTATCGAGCTTACAGGCGACTTTTGATAAAACAATAGGTACAATAATAGCCAATTTAAATTCTGAATAATATTTTGTATGAATATCTTAATCATTGGTCCATCTTGGGTTGGGGATATGGTCATGTCCCAAAGCCTTTATAAAACCTTAAAAACGCAATATCCTAACTGTGAAATTGATGTACTTGCCCCAAATTGGTGCAAACCTTTACTAGAAAGAATGCCAGAAGTCCGTAACGCAATTACGATGCCAATCGGACATAAAGCACTCGAAATTAAAACACGTTATCAGATAGGTAAATCACTTAGAAACCAATATGATATGGCGGTGGTTTTACCAAATTCTTTTAAATCGGCATTTATTCCACTTTTTGCGAAAATTCCACTTCGCCGTGGTTGGAAAGGGGAAAGTCGATACTTTATTTTAAATGACTTACGCCCGAATAAAAAAGATTACCCAATGATGGTGCAACGTTATATTGCTCTTGGTTACGATAAAACCGATGTTCCATTGGCTAAGGATATCGTTATTGAGAAACCCGCACTCTCCTACTCTAAACAAGACATTCTGCTTACCAAACAACACTTTGCAGAACAATTAAAGTATGAAGATGAACGCCAAGTTATTGGTTTTTGTCCCGGTGCAGAATTTGGTCCAGCGAAACGTTGGCCACACTATCACTATGCTAATCTAGCTAAACTTCTTATCGAGAAAGGCTTTGCAATACGTATTTTTGGTTCCCCAAAAGATCATGCAGTAGGTGAAGAAATTATTCAGTCTTTACCGGAAGAAATGCGATCTTTTTGCTGCAATTTGGCAGGAGCGACGACATTAAACCAAGCCGTCGATTTAATCGCAGATTGCCAAGCGATTGTGAGCAATGATAGTGGACTTATGCACATCGCCGCTGCCGTTAATCGCCCACTGGTTGCACTTTATGGACCAACAAGCCCAACTTATACACCACCATTATCGGATAAAGCGATCATTATTCGCCTAATTGAAGGGGGATTAATTAAAATTCGCAAAGGTTCTGATAGTAGTGAGGGCTATCATCAAAGTCTTATTGATATCCAACCCAATATGGTTTGGGAAAAACTTTCTACGTTGCTATAACAAACTAGATCTTAAAGAAAAACCGCAATCAATGTTGCGGTTTTTTATCCTATTTCATTTCTGGGAAAAGCATTTCCAATACATCTCTCGTCACTCGTCGTGGGGTGCCGTGATGTGGGAAAATATGAATAAGCATTGCGGGATTAAAATTCGCTTCAATTACGCCCCAGGAATGGATACTATCCGTGGCAGGTTGAGTATAATCTGGAATAATCAAATCAACCCCACAAACTGCCGCACCCAATGCTTTTGTAATGCCCACTGCGATATCTTTATAACTTGGATGCATAATATCCGTCATATCAATACTATCGCCACCTGAGCTAATATTAGAATTTACACGCAGTTGTACAATTTCACCTTTCGCAGGGATACTATCAGGCGTTAATCCTTGTGCTTTTAATTGTAATAATTCAATATCGCCCAACACAATTTTTTTCAATGGAGTTCGTTTGCCATCACCACGAAGAGGATGATCATTTTTAATTTCAATAAGTTGGCGAATCGTTTTTTCACCGTCCCCTTCTACGTTAGCGGGAACACGCAATAAAACCGCTAATGTTTTATCACCAATCACAAAGAAACGATATTCCGTTCCAGTAAGATAATTCTCTACCATAACGGATTTATCTTCTCTAAAGGCAATATCTATGGCTTTCGCAAAATCTTCTTTATCTTTTACGCCATCTTGGAAAATACTGATTCCCAAACCGAAGTTCGTTGATTTTGGTTTAATCACCATAGGTTTATCAAAAAACAATGGGAAACTTGCCTTTGCCACTTCGGGATCAGTAAACTCAATACTATCTGGAACGTTATAGCCTGCGGTTTTTAATACCTTCTTCGTTACCACTTTGTTTTCCATGATAAGCGGTGCAATATAACTATCTTTTCCCGTCATATTGCCGTTTTTCACATATTCAATATGCTCAGCAAATTGCAATTTTAAGAAATTATCCTGCTCATCTAGAATCTCAACTTTTAGCCCTTTAACAATTGCATCAAACATTAAAGTTTGGGTAGAAAGTTCCATGTTAGCAAAGGCTTCCAAACAGAAAAAATGCTCCATCGCTTGTGCTTTATATTTAATCGCAAGTTCGGTACCTAATTTTTCATAACTTCCGACTTCTTCAATCGCTTTCACAACTTTTGCACAAAGGGTTTGGCTTGGATCATTAAACTGTTCACGTTTTGATTGTGCATAATTTTTTACGGAAATTGGGGCGTGTAAACTATCTAGCATTGCCAATAGTTTATCCATCATAGCCACCCCTTCCGCTTTAAATTTTGTTTCTGTAAGCGGATTTTCTAACGCAACTTCAGCTAGGCGTGCTTTACCGAGCTGAACACTTTCTTGGGTGCCTTCTTCATCAAGCCAAAGCATTAAAAGAATAAAATAGTGAATAAAATTCGCATCTTCTTCACTCATACCATAAGCTTCAAATGGGTTGAGATCGAATAATCTAAACTCAATATATTGGATACCCGATGCGAGCAGATCCCGTGCTTTATTTGCACCACGCAAGCGCGCATTAGAATAAAACTCTTTTTCTGCCTGTAATTTACCAATACTTACCCAATGTTCGAGTGTTTTGACATACTCTTGTAAGCTATCAAAAGATACAACGACTTCTGGTTCATTCACATATCCATAACGGCTAGTGCGTAAGCTACGTACGTACTGCCCTGCTTTTAATGGCGAGCCATCACGGAAATAGGCAGCATCGACAGTAGGTGTCGCTGCCAATAAATACACCAATATCCATTGATAACGTAAAAAATTACGGGTCATTTTAAGGTAAAGTGCATTCTGAAATTCAACAAGACTCTCTTTTTGTCCCGAAATTTGATGAAGTTGCTTGATAAACTCTGGTGAGATTTGGAAATTATAATGAATCCCACTCACCATCTGTTTTTTCTTACCGTAAATCTCAACAAGATGTTCTCGATAAGCAACATCAGCAGGATTATCTAATTTAGCCACCTGGATTTGACTTTCATTAGGCAGGCGAGGTGGCATACTGAAAGGAAAAATATATTCATCTTCAGGTAAAGTACGAAGTACAATTTGATGAATCGCTGAAAGCCAACGCATGGTATCATGCACCGTCTTATTGGGTGGCGTAATAAGTTCTAGCTGACTTTCAGCAAAGTCTGTTTGAATATAGGGATGAAACCGACGATTACCAAAAATATGTGGATGAGGCGTTGTTGCCAATTCACCATTTTGCCATATTCGTACACTCTCTTTTTCAAGCCCATAAGATCCTTGTTGAAAAAGCAATTCTAATTGATGTTGCTTAATGGCTAGTTGAATATTCATCGGTATTCTCCCCTCAATGGATTATCTTATAATTCTTCCTTAGCATGATTTAACGTATATTTTGGAATTTCAATCGTTAAATTTTCTTTCCCTACTCGGCACTGACAGCTTAAACGGCTATTCATCGTGACGCCCCATGCCTTATCCAACATATCGTCTTCTTGTTCGCTGCTTTCATTAAGACTATCAAACCCTTCTTCAACGATAACATGGCAAGTCGTACAAGCACCAACACCACCACAGGCATGATCGATATCAACGCCCGCTTCCAATGCACTTTCTAATAAATTCGCACCTTCAGCTACTTCAACTTCCATACCTTCAGGACAAATATCTTCGTGCGGTAAAAAAATAACTTTTGGCATAATTTCTTCCTCTTATTCCTCTAAATTATCGACACTTTGTCCTGTCAAAACCGCTCGGACAGACTGATCCATACGTTTTGCGGCAAAATGTTGTGTCGATTTATCTAACGCTTGGATACCTTCTTTAAGTTCAAGCATTGTGCCAACTGGCAATAAATTTTCTAGTGCTTTCATTGCTTGGACAATTTGAGCAAGCTCAGCATCATCAAGCAATTTCACGTCCTGTTTAAGGGCAGCATTCACTGTTTCTAAAGCACGTTTTGCTTCGACACGTTGCTCTGCTAACTGACGTGATTCAATATCTTCTTTGGCATGTTCCAATGAGCTTTTTAGCATTTGCGCAATTTCTTCATCCGTCAAACCATAAGAAGGTTTTACTTGAATACTTGATTGAACACCTGTCGATTTTTCCATAGCAGTAACACTGAGCAGACCATCAGCATCAACTTGATAAGTTACACGAATTTGAGCAGCACCCGCTACCATTGGAGGGATACCTTTTAAGCTAAAACGTGCAAGCGAACGGCAATCTTCTACTAATTCACGTTCACCTTGGACAACATGAACACTCATCCCTGTTTGCCCATCTTTAAATGTCGTGAAATCTTGCGCACGGGTAACAGGAATCGTGGTGTTACGTGGAATAATTTTTTCCACTAAACCGCCCATTGTTTCAATACCTAATGATAATGGAATCACGTCAAGTAATAACATTTCATTATCAGGTTTATTTCCCGCTAAGATATCTGCTTGAATCGCAGCGCCTAAAGCTACGACTTTATCAGGGTCTATACTTGTCAGTGGTTGACGATTAAAAAACTCACCCACTTGTGAACGTACAAAAGGCACACGAGTTGACCCACCGACCATGACGACATTTTTCACATCATCAATGGTTAACTTCGCATCTTTTAATACTCGGCGACAAGCCAATAATGAGCGTTTTACAAGAGGTTCAATCAATCCATCAAAATCACGACGTGAAATTTCTCCCGTCCAGTTACCGTACCCGAACGCAACACTGTGTTGATCGCTAAGTGTAACTTTTAAACTTGTCGCAAGTTCTAATAACTCACGTTGTTCTTTCAGATCTTTTGGCTGATGATGTGACTTTTCGACAATCCAATTTGCTAATAGGTGATCGAAATCATCACCGCCCAATGCTGTATCACCACCTGTCGCTAAGACTTCAAAGATACCTTTGCTTAAACGTAAAATAGAAATATCAAAGGTCCCGCCACCCAGATCGTAAACCGCAATAATTCCTTCTTCTTGGCTATCTAAACCATATGCGATTGCAGCAGCTGTTGGTTCATTTAAAAGGCGTAAAACATGTAATCCCGCTAACTTAGCCGCATCTTTTGTACTTTGACGTTGAGCATCATCAAAATAGGCAGGAACGGTAATTACTGCGCCTGTTAATTCACCACCTAGACGTGCTTCAGCCAATGTTTTTAATTTTTTAAGAATTTCTGCAGAAACTTCGATAGGGGTTTTCGTACCTTGTGCAGTTTCCATCATCGGTAATCCATTGGCACTCGCAGTAAACGCATAAGGTAATTTAGGATAACGATTTTGAATATCTACTAAACTGCGTCCGATTAAACGTTTTGCAGAAATGATGGTATTTTTGGGATCACTTGAAGCCAATTCAAGAGCTTCATAACCAATAGTTGTTGCTTCTGGTGCGAAATGTACCACGGAAGGTGTTAAAGGACGTTCCTGTTCGTCCAATAATATTTCTGGACTACTGTTTCTTACGGTAGCCAATAAGGAATTTGTTGTCCCAAGATCGATCCCGACCGCTAATTTTTGTTCATGCGGTGCAGCCATTTGTCCTGGTTCGGCAATTTGTAGAAGTGCCATAAATAATCTCTATAACTTACTATTAATGGAAAATTAAAAATCAGAGAGCTTATCGTCCACGCGTTCAATTTCTACAAATAATTTTTGGATGAAACGAAGACGGTCTGTTTGTTGTTTAGCCTGGATCCAATTTTTCTCATCTAATGAACTTACAAGCTCAGTTAGTACATGCTGTCTAACTTCGTTTACTTGTTTAGTAAGTTCATCCAATAAGTCAAGATCTTGCTTCTCTTCAATATCAGCGAGTTCTTCTCGCCATTGCATTTGCTGCATAAGAAATTCAAGATCGTGATTTGTTTCAGATGAGATTAACGTATCACCAGCATTTAAGGCGATAATACATTCTGCACGCAATACTGGATCGCTCAGCTGTTGCCAAGCATCATTCACTTGGGCTGATTTCTGGATAGCTAAACGTTGCTCTTGAGGTGAACTTTGCGCAAAATTATCAGGATGAAGTTGTTTTTGTAGCTGTAAGTAACGGCTTTTTAACAAGGTTTCGTCAATTTGATAATTTACTGGTAAATCAAAAAGAGTAAATGGATTATGCATTATCTTGCTCCTATCTGAATAATCTTACGCATTGTATAAAATTTTTCGAAAACTGGGGCGTAAAAAATTAAACATTAAAGCTTTCACCACACCCACATTCATCTTTAACATTCGGGTTGGTAAATTTAAAGCCTTCATTTAATCCTTCTTTTACGAAATCTAATTGCGTACCATCTAAATACACTAGACTTTTTTCATCAACAATGACTTTGACACCATCTTGTTCAAAAACACGATCATCAGAATTAATTTCATCAACAAATTCAAGCACATATGCCATACCCGAACAACCAGATGTTTTGATACCAAGACGCACACCTTCACCTTTACCACGTTTTTCTAGGAAGGTTTTAACACGCTCTACTGCGCTTTGAGATAAGGTTACCGCCATACGTTTCCCCGTCGTTTTATCAGTTTAGTAAAATAAAAAGGAAAAGTGTGGCGTTATCCCCACACTTTTCACCCTATTATGCTTTTGCTTTTTTTGCTTTATAGTCCGCAACCGCTGCTTTGATTGCATCTTCAGCTAAAATAGAACAGTGAATTTTTACTGGTGGTAATTCAAGTTCTTCTGCGATATCGCTATTTTTAATCGCCTGTGCTTCATCTAATGATTTACCTTTTACCCATTCAGTAACTAATGAGCTAGAGGCAATCGCTGATCCACAACCATAAGTTTTAAATTTTGCGTCCTCAATAATGCCTTCATCATTTACTTTAATTTGAAGTTGCATTACGTCACCGCATGCAGGCGCACCCACCATGCCACTACCAACATTTTGATCTTTTTTATCAAAAGAACCTACGTTGCGTGGATTCTCATAATGATCGATCACTTTATCACTATATGCCATTTTTTATTTCCTCTACTTTCCAAAATTAATGAGCTGTCCACTCAATGGTATTTAAATCAATGCCTTCTTTATACATATCCCAGAGTGGAGATAATTCACGTAATTTTGCTACGGCATTTTTAACAAGCTCAATTGTATAATCAATTTCTTCTTCAGTGGTGAAACGACCAACAGTAAAACGAATAGAACTATGCGCTAACTCATCGTTTAAACCTAAAGCACGTAATACATACGATGGCTCAAGGCTTGCTGAAGTACATGCTGAACCAGAAGAAACCGCAATATCACGTAATGCCATCATTAAACTTTCACCTTCAACATAGTTGAAACTGATATTTAAGTTGGTATCAACACGGTGTTCCATTGAACCATTTACATAAGTTTCTTCAATATCTTTTAACCCATTGTACAAACGATCACGAAGTGCTTTTAAGCGAGGCATTTCTGTTGCCATTTCTTTATGGCAAATTTCATAAGCTTCACCCATACCAACAATTTGGTGAACAGGTAATGTTCCAGAACGCATACCACGTTCATGACCACCACCGTGGATAATCGCTTCTAAACGAACACGTGGTTTACGGCGAACATAAAGCGCACCAATCCCTTTCGGTCCATAAAGTTTATGGCTAGACATAGACATTAAATCAACTTTTAATTTTTTTAAATCAATGTCTACTTTACCTACAGATTGAGTTGCGTCCACATGGAAAATGATATTGCGTGCACGACACATTTCACCAATTTTTTCAATATCTTGGATCACACCAATTTCATTATTTACATGCATAATAGAAACTAAAATAGTGTCATCACGCATTGCCGCTTCAAGTTCTGCTAGATCAATAAGCCCATCAGATTTTGGCGCTAAGTAGGTGACTTCAAAACCTTCACGTTCTAATTGACGGCAGGTATCTAATACTGCTTTATGTTCTGTTTTACAGGTAATAATGTGCTTACCTTTGGTTTTGTAGAAGTGTGCAGCACCTTTAATCGCAAGGTTATCAGATTCTGTCGCACCTGATGTGAAAACGATTTCGCGGCTATCCGCACCAATAAGATCAGCAATCTGGTTACGTGCTACATCTACCGCTTCCTCCGCTTGCCAACCAAAACGGTGTGAACGACTTGCAGGGTTACCAAAAGTCCCTTCTTTAGTCATAAACTTCATCATTTTTTCTGCTACACGTTGATCCACTGGACAAGTGGCAGCATAGTCTAGATAAATAGGTAATTGCATTCTTTTTCTCACTCTAAATTATGTAATATTTTATTTTTCTTTGCGTTGTCGCTGTTTTTGAGTCTGTTGTTTGACGAGGCTTGCTAGCGTAATGTCATATAAAAATTCTTCAATTCTGCCACTCAATTCTTCCCAGAGTGCATGCGTTAGACATTGAATACCGCCTTTACAATTACCATGTCCTAAACATTTTGTAGCTTGAATATTCTCGTTTACAGCATTAATAATCATACCAACTGAAATTTCTTCTGGTGGTAAGTTTAATTTATATCCACCACCTGGACCTCGCACACTTGCCACAATCCCATGCTTACGTAATTTAGAAAAAAGCTGTTCTAAATAAGAAAGTGAGATCTGTTGTCTTTCTGAAATTTCAGCTAAACTCACCGCTTGCTGTTGATTATGTAGTGCAATATCTAAAGTCGCGGTTACAGCATAGCGACCTTTGGATGTTAATTTCATTCTAAAAATCCTTTGTTATCTTTTACCGGACTTACTGCTTACATATAATACATTCCTGACTAAAATAGTCAACTTTATCCTAATCATTTAATTTCTTCTGAACAATGCTCAACATACCGCACAATAAATTAAGTTCTGCTTTATCTAAATCAGCACGTTGATATAGATGTTGCAATTTTTGCATTACACCATCATTTTTAATAAACCCTAGCTCACGATATAGAGTTTCTGTTTGTTTGAAAAAATAAGCAAAATCAGCTGCTTTAGGATAAATACGCATATCTTTATGAGTTGTTTTACCTAGTTGATAATCATCACCAGCTTTCAGCCATGCTTGACGTAATTCATAACATGCCAACTGCACAGCCATCGCTAAATTAAGCGAACCATAGTCTGGATTCGTTGGTACATAAAAATGATAACGACATTTTAAAAGTTCTTCATTCGTTAACCCAACCCGTTCACGCCCAAATACCAGTGCAATTTTTGCCTCGGGGTTTTGATGAAGATATGCCATCACCTTTTCGCCACAGTCTTTGGGATCGACAAGAGTATTTTGTAGATGACGTAAACGTGCGCTCGTTCCGATGACTAGATCACAATCTGCAATAGCCTCATCGAAACAAGAAAAAATTTCTGCTTGCTTTAACACATCTTCCGCTCCAGCGGATAAGGCTACTGCCTGCTCATCAATATCACACTGCGGTGCAACCAATCTTAACTTTGTCAGTCCCATGGTTTTCATTGCACGTGCACTGGAACCAATATTGCCGCTATGCGATGTTTCTACTAGAATGATTCGTATTTGGTTTAACATATCTACTACCTAAGTTGAACGGCAGAATTCTACCACAATATCCATAAAAAAAGGTCAAGATTTTATAATACTTTCTATAAAAATTAATCGGATTTTCTCGGCTATTTCCCTCTGATTTCTTATTCTTTTGTAATTTCTTTTGCGTTATCATACGGATAGTTTTTAGCACAAAGAAGGAAAATAAAATGACAATTAAAATCAATAATCCCCAAGAAATTGCTCAATTTATCGATCACACTGCCTTAACTGCAGAGAAAACTGAACAGGACATTATTAAACTTTGCGAGGAAGCAAAAGCACACCATTTTTGGTCCGTATGTATCAATTCTGGTTTCATTCCTCTTGCCAAAAAAGAACTTGCAGGTTCTGATGTAAAAATTTGTACTGTTGTTGGTTTCCCTCTTGGTGCAAACTTACCATCAGTAAAAGCATTTGAAGCGAAAGCAGCAATTGAAGCGGGAGCTGATGAAGTTGATATGGTGATCAATGTTGGTTTAATTAAATCTCATCAATGGGACGCAGTGCGTGATGATATTCATGCTGTTCTTGAAGCATGTGGACGTAAAACCTTAAAAGTCATCTTAGAAACTTGCCTTCTCACTAAAGAAGAAATTGTTCATGCTTGCGAAATTTGTAAAGGTCTTGGTGTAGGCTTTGTTAAAACTTCTACTGGCTTTAATAAAGGCGGTGCAACAGTTGAAGATATCGCATTAATGCGCAAAACTGTTGGCGAAAATGTTGGCGTGAAAGCATCAGGCGGTATCCGCGATACTCAAACAGCAATGGCAATGATTGAAGCCGGTGCAAACCGTATTGGTGCAAGTGCTGGTATTGCTATTATCAGCGGCAAAATTGCTGAAGGTAACGGCTACTAATCTTTGAATACCTCATTCGGAATTCTGTATATTTTTCTTTCCCGTATGAGGTATTTTCTGCTAAGATTCCAAGAACTTTTAAACGATATCAAGAGGTTTCTTATGATTAAAACTGTTTATTTTGTACCAGCAGCTTACTTCGGTGATGTAAAAGAATTCCAACTAATGGAACGTCTTACTCGTCTTTTTGAAGATCATGGACTTATCGTTGTTCATAACGTAGAGGAAGCACAACTTATCATTGCTTTCGGAAATTCACTCACACCTAATGATGCATACAAAGGGAAAAAAGTATATCTTGCGGATGAAGAAAAAGCATTCAATGATTCTAAAGCAGTTTTAGAAAAAGCGTTAAAAGAATGCAAACCTTACGAAGATTACCTTAAGTAAGATCCATTGTGGAAATCGTCAATGAAAAAAAATATTGTTGCTATTACCTCTGCTCCTCATAGCGAGACGCAAACTTTCTTATCGGCTAAAGCCATTGCAGATTATGCAAAAGAACAAAACTGGCAAGTTAAAGTCGAAATGCATGGAAATCATAAAGATGACCATGATGAGCCTCATATTATGCCTCTGTCATCTAAAGATATTGAACAAGCCGATGTCGTTATTGTTGCAACCGATCATGATATCGATTTAAGTAAATTTAAGGGGAAACCTGTTTACCGAACATCCACGATGGCTGCAATCAAACATACTGCACAAGAATGCTTACATGCCTTTGAGAAAGCTGAAATCTATACTGGGGAACGTAATAACGATTTAGTAAAAGAAGCACTTGAAGAAACCCACATGGGAAAATGTGCTGTTAAGAAAGGAGCTCATCGTATCTCCTTATCTATTATTATCATTCTTATTGTTTTACTAATTATTTATGCATTTTTATAATTTTTAGAACCCTCTAAATCTTTTTAGAGGGTTCATTATTTCAAAGGATGTCAACTATGCAAGAAAGGGATCAATTTCGTATTGAATGGGATTGCCGTCGTGGTATGTTAGAATTGGATAAGGTCATTATGCCTTTTTACAAACAACATTTTAATAGTCTTTCTGACGAGCAAAAATCTACATTCTTGCGTTTATTAGCTTGTAGTGATCTGCAGTTATTTTCTTGGTTCTTTAATAATAAACCTGCCGATGATGCAAAATTACAGAACCTAATATCATTGATTCAATCTAAGATGGAACACTAATTTAGATTTTGAACTTTTCAATATAAAACCTATCTAACTACCAAAGAGCAATAAATTTTGGTGTCAGATTTGTAAGGGAAAAAGAGGTAATATGACCGAAAAGCTAACAGATCAGGCATTAGTGGAAAGAGTAAAACAGGGAGATAAGAAAGCCTTTAATTTGTTAGTGGCACGTTATCAAAACAAAGTTGCCGGTTTGCTCACTCGTTACATTAATCCTCATGAAATTGCCGATGTTGCTCAAGAGGCTTTTATTAAAGCTTATCGCTCTATCCACACATTTAGGGGCGAAAGTGCTTTTTATACTTGGCTCTATCGGATTGCGGTGAATACCGCTAAAAATCACTTAACGTCTCAAAGCAGACGTCCACCGAATGAAGATATTCTTGCCGAAGATGCCGAAGTTCTTCATTCCGGTACAGCCTTACGGGATGTAGCGACACCAGAAAATGAATTACTTTCAGATGAATTGAAAAATATCGTTTTTACGACAATCGCTAATATGCAGGAAGACCTGCGCGTAGCTATCACTTTACGTGAAATAGATGGTTTGAGCTATGAAGAAATTGCAGGTGTTATGAATTGTCCCGTTGGAACGGTGCGCTCACGTATTTTTAGAGCACGTGAACTCATTGAAACAGAAATAGCCCCTCTGCTTCAAAATTAAATTACGGTTTTACAAACGGAGTAACTTATGCAAAAAATCTCAGTATCCGCATTAATGGATGGAGAGGAAATCAATAGTTCTACGCTACGCAAGATAAGCCAAGATCCTGAATTAGAAAAGACTTGGCAAAATTTCCATCTTATTCGAGATGTTATGCGTAAAGAATCAGATTTCATTTTAGGTGATGATTTTACTAAAAGTGTCGCTGAAGCTTTAGAGTCAGAAGAAGCACCTATCTTAGTAGCGCAACAAAAAGTCATGCCAAAATCAAAGAAATTTTGGCAGAAACTTAAACCGGCTTTCATGCCGATGTTACAATTAGGCGTTGCAGCCAGTGTCTGCTTAGTCGCTGTTTTTGGCGTACAACAATTTACCAAAAAACCTGCGGAAAGTGCGATTCCTGTTTTACAAACACTTCCTTTTAACAATCAAGTCCAAGATGTAAGTTATAACGTACCACATCAATTTATTGTGACACCAAAACAAATGGAAGAAAAAAATAAACAAATCGGCGAAATGGTTCAAAGTTATGAACTACAACGCAGACTCTATGCTTCAGAAATCCATAAATAAATTTGAATAAAAATCATCATATTAAGCTATCAACACTATGGTGATTTTTAATATTAATTGGAGTATTTTATGTCTAAAAATGTCATTTTTTCTGTTCTCAAAATGCCATTTATCTCTCTCTTTGCTATTTTGACTCTATTTTTTGCCCCTACCCTTGCTCAAGCCAGTACTCCAACCTCCTCAAAACAAATCGATGCGGAGAGAATGGTTGTTGCGACTCCTGAAGACCATGCAATGTCGCAAAATCTTCCAAAAGTTTCCTCAAAAAACTTATCGCCGATGCAACAACTACAATTAATGCAAACAAACCATGCTATGACAGATTATGGGCTGTTTTTTGTTAATATCACACCTGCAAGTATAGAGTCTTTCCGTTATTATCATGCATATGCCGATAATAAAAACTATGCTCAATTAACCACAATGGACGGTATTCAGCAAGAAATCTTGCAAAGGGGCGATATTATTAGCTACTTTTCACCACTGTACCCAACTTTCTCTATTCGTGGACATTATATTATCGATAATTTCCCAAGTATCTTATGGGCAAATTTAAAAAATGTAAGCAAATATTACGACATCATTCCTGTTGGAATGAACCGCATTGCCGATCATGTTGTTACTACATTACGTATTGTACCAAAAGATGGTTATCGTGATCAGCTGGTTTTATTTCTAAATGCCAAAAATCATATGTTATTACGTCAAGATATTCTTGATCATAATGGCAATTTGCTTGCCCAATTCCGTGTTGTCGACTTCATTCCGTTAACCAATGTAAAAAAATTTATTTCTGCACTTGATGCCTTAGATATGCCTCCTTTCATTAGCACAAAACTACAATCACCTAAAAGTGCTTTTTCTTGGAAACCAACTTGGCTACCTAATGGATTTCACCTTATAAAACAAACAGTTAATACATTAAATGGTAAAACTATTGAAACACAATTCTATTCGGATGGAATTTTTTCCTTTACAATAAACGTTGCGCCAAGCATTATTCCCGACGCACCAGATAAAAACTGGTCACGTGGTGCATTATCACTTTACACTAGAACACAAAACAACCAAGATTTTACCTGTATTGGAGAGATTCCAGTTTCTACAGCAAAACGCATTATTGAAAATATTAAGAGTAACTAATTATGTTAACTGAACGAGGAGTGGTTGTTGCTTATCATGGGGGAAAAGCGACAATCAAATGCCAACGTCAAGGCGGCTGTACGGCGTGTACTGCTAAAGATTCTTGCGGTAGTGCTGCGCTATCTGATTTAACCAATGAAAAGAAAAATAAGTCAGATCATGTATTCATTATTGAAACATTAACCCCGTTAAGGATAGGACAACAGGTTGAAATAGGATTGAAAGAAAAAGCGCTCGTTCTTGCAAGTTTATTACTTTACACCATTCCGCTTTTAACCTTAGTCGTGAGTACGATTGTCAGCCAATATTTTTGTAGCAGTGAATTAATTTGCATTGCTATTATTTTTGCCTGCACAACCCTCTGCTTTTTTATTGTAAAAATTTTTGCAGATAAACTCGCATCTCATCCTGCTTATCAGCCGATTTTATTGCGTGTTTATCCTTAAAAGAAGAAGATAAAATATCCATGTATAATTCTCCTAAATTACTAGGGATTTCAGGCTATAGTAATAGTGGAAAAACAACATTACTAGAAAAACTGTTACCCTATTTACAAAAATATGATTTACGCATCGGTGTCATCAAGCATACTCATCATGATGCATCAACTGACATTCCAGGAAAAGATAGCTGGCGAATGAAAGAGGCTGGGGCTGCTCAAGTCGCATTGGTTTCTGATAAGCGCTGGGCTATTATGTCAGAAACACCTACAGCACCGATTACACTTGCAGAGCTAACCAAACAATTTGATCCTTCATTAAACGACATCCTGCTCGTCGAAGGGTTTAAAGATGAGCCTATTCCGAAGATTTTATTACATCGCCAAGAAATGGCTCGCCCTCTGCCCGATATTGATACCTTTACTATCGCTATTGCTACCAACTATCCAATCTCATGCAATGTGCCTGTATTGGATATAAATAATCCCGAACAAATCGCACGCTTCATCAAAGATTGGTGGATAAAGCAATAAAGGATATTAATTTGAATATTTTTAGAAAAAAATCCGAAAATTCGGGCGAGACTGAAGTTTCTGAAAAAAAACAGAAATTAGCGAAAGAATATTTTGGTTTAGCATGGATAGCAGCGCTTGCTTTCTTTATGCAAACCTTAGATGCCACCATTCTTAATACAGCACTCCCCGCAATTTCAAAAGCATTACATACCGTACCGCTTAATATGCAACTTGCCATCATTGCCTACGCATTGAGTGTTGCCCTTTTTATCCCCTTGAGTGCGTGGATGGCAGATCGATTTGGAAGCTTACACGTTTTCCGCTACTCGGTCGCCGTTTTTGTACTAGGATCTATTGGTTGTGCTATGTCACAATCACTCGATATCCTTGTTCTATTCCGTATCATACAAGGTATGGGCGGTGCTTTAATGATGCCTGTTGTACGATTAACACTTATTCAAGCAGTCCCTAAAAAACAACTTATTCATGCGTGGAATTTAGCGGCTGTCGCAGGATTGTTGGGACCTATCCTCGGTCCAATCCTAGGGGGTTGGCTAGTAACTTATGCGAGTTGGCATTGGATATTTTTAATCAATATTCCTATCGGGTTACTCGGTATTTTTGCGGCAGCTTACTATATGCCTAATTTTACTCGAGAAACAAAACCACTTGATTTTAAAGGATTTTTTATCTTCGCTGGAGGTTTGGTTGGGATCACATTAGGGCTTGATCTCATTGCCGAAAGTGTCGTAGCTATCTATTGGGCGATCCTCCTATTTATAATTGGGGTACTCTTTTTCATTGCCTATTATCGCCATGCAAAACGCCACCTTGCCCCCCTCTTGTCTTTACACGTTTTCAATATCCGTACTTTCCGCTTAGGCTTAACAATTAATCTATTCGTTCGCCTTTGTGCATCAAGTATCCCTTTCCTAATTCCGCTAATGTTCCAAATTTGTTTCAGCTACCGTGCGGATATGGTGGGTTGGCTACTCGCCCCTATTGCTTTAAGCTCTATTATCGCCAAAGGTATTGTTACACCATTATTAAGACGTATTGGTTATCGTACAACCTTAATTTATAGTGCGATTGGGATTATGATCGTGGTTGCGATGATGGGCTTATTACATGAATCTACGCCAATTATCTGGATCGTAGTGCTATTTTCGTTATACGGAACTTGCATGTCGATTTTATTCACTTCCATTAATACGCTCACGATTGGGGATCTAGCACAGGAATCTGCTGGTGTCGGTTCAACATTATTGAGTGTCACGCAACAAGTAGGAATTGGGTTAGGTATCGCTGTCGCTTCTACTATTCTTGCAGGCTATCGCAATATTTTACCAAGTGATTTACTCCAACATGCGTTTAGTTACACCTTCTTCACGACCAGCCTTTTTGGGTTATTCCTCATTTGGCTTGTCACCAAATTACAATCTAATGATGGAAAAAATCTCTTGTAACTCACGCCCCGATTTTCCGAAAAATTTATGCAATAAAAAACCGCTGGTATTCAGCGGTTTTCTTTTTATTTTTCTGCAGCATCACTAGTAGCCGTCTTACGACGTTTACCCACATTTTTACTATCTTTATGACGTAATTTTTGTTTGGTTTTCTTGGCTGCCTTTTGTTTCTCGGCAATTTTTGCTTTTTTGGTTGCTTTTGATTTTTTGCTGACTTTTTTAATTTCACCATCTTTTGGCGGTTTGGTACGAGGCTCTAATCCTTCAAGCACACGAGCTTTCAGCAATTCTTGAGTATAGCGTTTGATTTTACCCAATAATTTATAATCATGCCCTTCAACGAAAGAAACGGCGGTTCCTTTTTTACCTGCACGTGCCGTGCGCCCAATACGGTGTGTATATACGTCCGCACTGTACGGTAAGTCAAAGTTCATCACATGACTAATATCTTCAATATCAATTCCTCGCGCGGCAACATCGGTCGCAACAAGCACGGTTACCACACCATTTTTCAATCTTTCAATCGCCTGATTGCGTTGATATTGATTCATCTCACCTTGAATAAAGGTAGAACGAATGCCACGCTTACGTAAAATATCAGAAAGCTCTTGCGCCTCTTCACGACGGCGGACAAAAATGATACCTCGTTGTACATCTTCAGTTTGGATAAAACGCGCAACTTGCTTGATCTTATGTTCTTTGCTGTCGCTATGATAATACCATTGATGAATCTTTTTACGTTCGCGACGACTTGGTTCGGCATCCACTTTAACTGGATTTTCTAGTAAACGCTCAGTAAAGCTTTGCAATAACTCACCTTCTAAGGTTGCAGAGAAAAGTAAGGTTTGTTTACGCCAACGTGTTTCTGCCGCAATACGTTCTGCATCTTGACCAAATCCCATTTGCAACATGCGATCGGCTTCATCAAAAATTAAAATTTCAACAGCACGGCAATCAAAATTTTCTTGTTGGATATACTGTAATAATCGCCCTGGGGTTGCTACGACAATATCTTGATTTTCGTTAAAAATTTCACCATGCTCTTCATAAGATATTCCTCCCGTAATCGTTGCAATTTTAAGGGAAGTAAATTGAGCAAGTACTTTTGCCTGTTCTGCGACTTGCATGGCTAATTCACGGGTAGGGGTCAATACCAGTACCCGTGGCGGACCGGGTTTACGACGTGGATAATCCAGTAAGTGCTGGATAGCAGGTAGCAAGAAAGCTACGGTTTTCCCTGTCCCAGTGGGCGCTGAACCTAATACGTCTAATCCATCCATGGCAGCTGGAATGGCTTCTACCTGAATGGCACTTGGGCGGCTATAACCTTGTTTCTCCACTGCTGCGAGAAGCGCTGGCGAGAGGTCGAAACTTTCAAAAGTCGCTGTATTCATCTTTTTCTCTGTAATCCTTTCATTTAAAATTAGGGCAATTATAACGTACTTCCAACAAAAATACGGAGCTTTCCAAAAAAAATGTCCTCTTCTCACCAACCTAAGCCACAATTTTTCCATTTTAAACAATTCTCTATCGAACAAACGCATTGTGCAATGAAGGTAGGAACTGACGGGGTTTTACTAGGTGGTTGGGCTGATTTAGAAAATACCAAATCTGTCTTGGATATGGGAACGGGTACGGGACTTATTGCGTTAATGACCGCACAACGCCTCGCCACGGTATCGCAAGATTTTTCCATTATCGCAATTGAGAAAGATGCAATGGCAACCAAACAAGCTCAACAAAATTTTAAAAATAGCCCATGGAAAGAAAATATTCAGCTTTATTCAGGCGATATTGCAGAAATTTTGCCGAAAATCGGGGCGTGTTTTGATCATATTCTTGCAAATCCTCCCTATTTTCCTAAAGCACAACCTTGTAAAAATCAAGCACGTGATTTAGCCCGCTATACAGAACTTTCTCATTTAGATTGGCTCACAATTGCCGCTAATTTTTTAACTGAAACGGGAAAAATTTCTTTCGTATTGCCCTTTGATGCTGCACAAAATCTTATCGAGAAAGCCCCTTTTCATTGTATTAGAAAATGTATTATTACAACGAAATCTGGTAAACAGCCCTCTAGAATGCTAATGACTTTTTCTAAAATGCCTAAACCTTGTCAAGAAGAACATCTTGTTATTTACGATAAAGAAAATAAATATAGCATTGATTTTATTAAAATTTTTAAGGATTTTTATCTAAGAATGTAATTATTTTTTTTAATTATGCATAAATTACCATAAGAAAAAATATTTCATTTTATATAAATAAAATTTGCACTACTCAAAAAGTTTATATAAAATTTTATACATAACGTTAATGGAGTTAATCTTGGGTATATTTATGAAATTGAAAAAACTCTTCATGGCTATCACGCTAGGTTCGGGATTATTTTTCTCAACATTAGCACATGCCGATCGCCAAATTACTGATCAATTAGGTCGTGAAGTGACTATTCCCGATGCTGTCAATCGTGTTGTTGTTTTACAACATCAAACATTGAATATTATTAATCAATTAGATGGTATGAAAGACGTTGTGGGCGTACTTTCAAGCTGGGAAAAAGATCTCGGGGAAAATTATCTGCGCCTAGCACCGAGTCTTAAAAATATGCCGATGCCTGGCGATTTAACGAATGTAAATATTGAAAGTTTAATGGCATTAAAACCGCAAGTAGTTTTTGTTGCAAACTATGCGCCAGAAAGCATGATTAAACAAATTACGGCTCAAGGTATTCCAGTAATTGGAATCTCTTTGCGTGTTGAGCCGAAATCGCAAAATAATAAAATGAATCCAACCCTCAAAGATCCGCAGTACGCTTACAACGAAGGGCTAAAACAAGGGATCCGTTTAATTGCAAATGTCATTAACAAACAAGCAAATGGTGAAGCACTTATTAAAGCGACCTTTGCCAATCAAAAATTAATCAAAGAACGTCTTGCTAATTTAAAACCTGAACAACGTGTGCGTGTTTATCTTGCCAACCCTGATCTCCATACCTACGGTAGTGGAAAATATACAGGTGTGATGATGCAACGTGCAGGTGCAGTTAATGTGGCTGCAGCAACCTTAAAAGGTTACAAAGCCGTATCTATGGAACAAGTTTTAAATTGGAATCCACAAGTTATTTTTGTACAAAATCGTTTCCCTTCTGTCTATACCGAAATCAATGATTCCGACAGTTGGAAATGGTTGAAAGCGGTCAAAGATCATCAAGTATATTTGATGCCACAATATGCGAAGGCATGGGGCTACCCAATGCCAGAAGCTGTAGCGTTAGGGGAGCTTTGGATGGCAAAAACCCTTTATCCGCAACGATTTAAAGATGTAGATTTGGCGAAAAAAGTACAGGATTACTATCACCAATTCTATCGTACGAATTATATTGCTGCGCCAAACGTTAAATAATGCGCCACAAAGATTCGAGAAAAATTAACTTAATTTTAATGATATTACTACTGGTCGTGAGTATGTTTTCACTCACGCTAGGGCAATATCCCGTTGGCTTCGCCAAAATTATTTGTTCTTTTACAAGTCAAACTCATTTAACTGCGATTGATAAGCATATTTTATTAGATATTCGCTTACCTCGAGTTTTACTCGCTATTGGTGTCGGCGGACTGTTAGCCTTTAGTGGGGCTATTTTGCAGGGTGTTTTTCATAATCCCCTTGTCGATCCTCATATTATTGGCGTAAGTTCAGGTGCCGCCTTTGGTGGGACCTTGGCCATTTTATTAGGCTTTTCAACCTTTGGATTGATGCTAAATACCTTCTTCTTTGGTCTATTAGCCTTAGCACTAATTTATCTTCTTGCCAGCTTATTCGGGCAAAGTGATCGCTTAATGCTGATTTTATTAGGTATCGTCTTAAGCGGTATCTTTGCTGCGTTAGTTCACTTAGTGCAATACCTTGCTGACACCGAAGAGAAATTACCGAATATTGTGTTTTGGTTGTTGGGAAGTTTTTCCACGGCAAATTGGCAAAAGTTAGGGCTTGTGTGGATACCTATTGTTATTTTTGGCGGTGTACTTTACAAACTACGCTGGCGTATCAATATACTCTCCTTGGGCGACATTGAAGCCAAAGCGTTGGGGTTACATGTAACCCCTTTACGCTACTGTGTATTATTTTTAAGTGCATTACTCATTGCCTCACAAGTTGCTGTCACTGGTGCTGTTGGCTGGATTGGTTTAGTCGTACCGCATATTGGTCGGTTACTGGTTGGTGCCGATCACCGTAAATTATTGGGAACAACCTTCTTGGCGGGTGCTATCATCATGTTGTTAGTTGATGACTTAGCACGTACCTTAAGCCAATCTGAAATTCCCCTGAGTATTATCACGGCATTGTTCGGCGCGCCGTTGTTTATTTTCTTACTGGCAAAGAATAAATCATGGCGAAAATAATATTAGAAGCAACCGATATCACTTTCGGTCATAAAACACCACTCTGCTTACCTATATCACTCCGTTTACAACAAGGTGAAGTCGTTGCCATACTTGGCACAAATGGGCGGGGTAAAACAACATTACTCCATACTCTCGTAGGAATTTTGCCGAAACTCAGTGGTTCAATAAATTGCGTTAAGAATATCGGTTATGTGCCTCAACACAATACAATGAGTTTTGACTATTTAGTCCTAGATGTTGTGCTAATGGGATTAAGTCAACGTGTTGGACTCTTTTATGAGCCAACTCCTGAAGATGAAGCCCACGCATTAGCATTATTGATGGAATTAGGAATCTCTCACCTTGCACATATGGTGTTTAACCATTTATCAGGTGGGCAACAACAGTTAATTTTATTAGCACGAGCCTTGATGTCAGAAGCGGACTTTATTGTTTTAGATGAACCCACTTCGGCGCTAGATTTGGCTAATCAACAGATTGTTTTAAATTTCATCGCTAAATTGGCAAAAGAACAAAACAAAACGGTACTTTTTACAACACATGATCCTTACCATGCCCAACTTGTGGCAGATCAGTGTTTATTATTACTTCCAGAACAACAGTGGTTGTATGCGCCTGTTTATGAGGCGTTACAAGAAAATCGGTTAGAGCGCCTTTATGGACTTCCACTACGCTGTAAGACATTGGAAGACGATAAAAAGGTCATTTTCCCCCTTTTCTCTGTGCAAAGATAATGCGAGTCAGTACGGAGAAGTTGGCGACATTCCCATTGTCGCCATTTTTTTATCTAAAAAATAGCTTTTTGCGATAGCTTACTTCAAAATAACATCATGATCCATTAATAAAGGTTTGGTTATGACTTCACTTTTCTCTCCGCATAAACAAGAAGAATATTGCCCCAAATGCGGTAAAGTTTTACAAATAAAACAAAGTAAACGAGGCTTATTTCTCGGTTGTACTGGCTATCCAGAATGCGACTATTTAAAACCTTTACGTACAACTTCACAATTTCAAATTATTCACGATTTACCAGAACTATGTCCAAAATGTGGTGAAAATTTACAATTAAAACAAGGTACTTATGGCATGTTTATTGGCTGTAGTGCTTATCCAGACTGTGATTATGTACTCCATCACCAAGTGCAAGAAACACCAAGTGAAAAATATCCTTGTCCACTTTGTCAAAAGGGGCAACTTGTTTTACGCCGTAGTCGTTTTGGAAAAAGCTTTTATGGATGCGATCAATTTCCTAAATGCAAAATGATAATTAATGAAAAACCTGTTTTTCAAACATGCCCAGATTGTCATGGTCAATTAGCTTTATTAAAAAAAATAACGGAACATCATCGATCTTTCCAATGCGTTAACCCACATTGTGAAAAAACATTTGATATTCCTATTGAATCAGAAAAACACGAATAACTTTATGAATACACAACAAATTATTGCTGCCTTATTGAATGATGAGGTAATTGCTTATCCAACAGAAGCAGTGTTTGGATTAGGTTGTAATCCTTACAGTGAAACGGCCATCCAACGTTTACTCGCTTTAAAAAAGCGCCCAATTGAAAAAGGACTTATCCTCATTGCCCCTGCTCTCCACTATTTTCAAGATTTCGTTGATCTGGAAGCATTAACTGATGAGCAATATCAGCGCCTCAATCAACTTTATACCCCTGCGACAACATGGATCGTCCCTGTGAAAATGGACGTACCTCGCCTAGTTCGTGGAAAATTTGACACCATTGCAATTCGTTTATGCGCTCATCCTGATGTAACTGCACTATGCGAGAGAGGAAAGATGCCACTAATTTCAACCAGTGCTAATCTCACTGGTAAAGAACCTGCGAGAACCTATGCCGAAGTTTACCAACAATTTGGCAAAGACTTTCCAGTACTAGAAGGACAAGTTGGTGGTGCAAAAAATCCATCTCAAATCAAAGATTTATTTACAAATCAAATCGTGCGCCAAGGGTAAATTATGCAAGAAAATCGTGATCAATATGCGGTATGGGGAAATCCTATTGAACATAGCCTTTCGCCACGCATCCAAATGGACTTTGCAAAAGCAACAGGGCAACCAATTGTTTACACCAAAAAATTAGGTTCTTTAGAACGTTTTGAACAAGAGTTATCCCTCTTTTTTCAAGATGGTGCCATGGGATGTAATATTACCGCCCCTTTTAAACAACGTGCTTTTGCTCTCGCTGATCTTCATAGCGAACGTTGTTTACATGCTAAAAGTTGTAATACGCTTAAAAAACTTCCAGATGGACGCCTCTACGCTGACAATACCGATGGTATTGGGTTGGTCAACGATTTAACCCGTTTAAATTGGCTAGTACCCCACCAGAATATTCTTATTCTCGGTGCGGGTGGTGCGACCCAAGGGGTACTTTATCCCCTTCTCCAAGCCCAGCAACATATCTTTATTGCAAACCGAAATGAAGAAAAAGCCCAGGCACTGGTTAATGAATTTCAAGATCTTGGGGCAATTAGCACCATTTCTTTTGCCGATATTGCAACACAGCGGTTTGATCTTTGCATTAATGCGACTTCTCTAGGCTTAAATGGTGAAGACTTCACATTATTAGGCAACTGGGTACGTCATATCCCGCACTTTTATGATATGCAATACAAATTGCATGAAGATACGCCTTTCATCAAAAAATTAAAATCTTACCAAATATCTGATTACGCCGATGGTTTAGGAATGCTACTTGCACAAGGAGCAGAGAGTTTTGCCTTATGGCGAAATGTAAAAGTTGATTACGCCGCAATTTTAAAAGAATTGCGAAAATAAATAAAAAACACGCCCCCGATTTTCGCATAAATTTTTAGGAAAATCGGGGCGTGTTTATTGTTTTTAATTATTTTTTCCAGAATGCTGGCATAAAGACAACGAGTAATGAGAAGAACTCTAAACGTCCTGCTACCATTGCAAATGAGAAAACTAATTTCGATGCGTCTGGCACTGAGCTAAAGTTTTCGCTGGTTGATCCTAGACCAGGTCCTGTATTGGTAATCGTCGAAATTACCGCACCGATCGCATCAAAACCACCCATACCACAAGCAATTGCACCAAATACACAAAGCCAGAATACGAGAATATACACGATCAGAAATGCCCAAATATTTTCTAACGCACGGCGTGGAACAACATTATCTCCGAGTTTCACTGGATGAATGATATTCGGGTGAATCAGCATTAATAATTCACGTTTTCCTTGTAACCAAAGCACTAACGCACGAATCATTTTTAAGCCACCTGAAGTTGAACCCGCACAGCCTCCTAATAAACACGCAAACACAAGAAGCATGGAAAGGAATGGTGGCAGATCATCAATATTATAAACTGAATAGCCACAGTTCATTGACATGGTAGTCACCTGAGCTGATCCTTTCACAAAAGCCTGTGTGAGCGAGATATTATTAAAGTGGATATAAAGTCCTAATGAGAAAATAATAATAAAGGCGGCTTGTAGGAATACGAAAAATCTAAATTCAGGATCTTTCCAATAGGTTGTTAAGGTTGTTTTATGTGGAAAATGACTCAATGCAATGATATGCAAGTTAAAGTTACATCCCCCCACCAACATAAAAATAGCTGAAATCACGTAAATAGCTGAGCTATTAAAATACGGTAAACTTGCATTATGCGTTGAAAATCCACCATTTGATAGGGTTGCAAAGCTATGTGAAATCGCATCAAACCAGTTCATGCCCGCAAGCCAGTAAGAAATTGCACACAAAGCAGTGAAAAAGAAATAACACAACCATAGCAGTTTTGCTACTTCAGAAATGCGCGGTCGCAATTTATCATTTTTCATTTCTACGCCTGAAGATTCTGCATGATAAATTTGGTTTCCCCCTACACCGAGAAGTGGTAATACCGCAACCATAAGTACGATAACCCCCATTCCACCAAACCAGTTGGTCAACTGTCGGTAAAAAAGTATCGCATGAGGCAGGCTATCCAAATTCGTTAAAACCGTCGCCCCTGTTGTAGTAAATCCAGAGAAAGACTCAAAAATAGCAGAGTTCACGCTAATATGAAGATGCTCAGAAAGTAAAAATGGCACGGCACCTAGTAGCCCCATTACCACCCAGAATGCCACAACGATAAGAAAACCATCTCTTGCTCGTAACTGTTCTTTATGATTATGGCAAAGCCACCAAAGTGTTACACCTAGGGCAAGGAAAATGGCGAAGGACTCCATAAAGGTTTTACCGCCCCCATCCCCATAAATTAATGCGACCGAAGCAGGTATGAGCATAACGCCCGAAAACCCCATGATGAGAATACCTACGATCCTTAATACTGATAAAATTTGCACGTTATCCCCTATTCCTTACTTTCAAGACAAAGTTGTCCACTTGAACTATCACTTAATGCCTGCTGAAATCCAACTAATTTATCGGCACTTATTGCCAACGTAAATGTTACATCGGCTTGAAAATCCTGTGTTTCGATGAGTACATCATATTGTTTACACAAATTCTGTACTAAATTAATCTGGGCATAATCACAGACTAATTGATATGGTTTGCGTTCGACCTTTAATACTGTTTCAACTTGCTTGAGAGCCTGTTGAACACCATTACTATATGCGCGAACTAAACCGCCAGTCCCTAATAACACACCACCAAAATAACGAACGACAACAGCGGTAATCTCACCAATATTGCTACCTTGTAAACAAGCTAACATGGGTTTACCCGCAGTTCCTGCTGGCTCGCCATCATCAGAAAAACCCAATCCTTGTGAATTAGTAGGGGACTCAGCAACTGTTGCCCAGCAATGATGGCACGCTTGTGGATGTTGCATCCTAACCCACATCCAAAACTGTTTTGCTTCGTCCATACCGTTTGTATGATGAAGGTAGGTAATAAACCGACTTTTCTTTATTTCTTCTTCAAAAACAACTAAATTTTTTGGAACAAAATATTGCATTACTTTTCTAAAACTTTGACCATCTTTTTAATGAGCGATATTATACGCAAAAATTATTAAAAGAGAGAATACGATGGAAATTACTGTCAACAAAGAACTTAACGCATTAGGTTTACGTTGTCCTGAGCCTGTTATGATGGTGAGAAAAACAATTCGTCACATGCAACCAGGAGAAGTTTTATTAATTATTGCCGATGATCCTGCGACAACTCGTGATATCCCAAGTTTCTGTCAATTTATGGATCATCAATTACTTAAAAGTCAAACCCAAAACATTCCTTTCCAATATTGGGTAAAAAAAGGGAATTAATTGATAAAACGACTATATCCTAGTGATCAAATTTTGAATTATTTCTACTAGGATTTTATTTTTCTTAATAAAATAATGTAGTTAATTCTTTCTATTCCCCTACTTTATCTTTAGAATGCGCACCTCATATCATAAATATTCAAAGGACTTATAATGTCACCTCAGAAAAAAATTGGCGTACTCGGTCTGACGACAATGGTGTTCGGTTCCATGATAGGAAGCGGTATTTTTAATATTCCACAAAATATTGCCGTTAAATCCGCTCTTGGTCCAGTCATTATTGCGTGGATTATTACGGGGATAGGTATGCTATCACTCGCCTTTGTTTTTAAAATCTTAACAGAACAACGTCCTGAACTTAATATTGGTATCTATTCTTATGCTAAAGAAGGTTTTGGTACCTTTATTGGATTTAATTCCGCATGGGGCTATTGGTTGACATCAATTACGGGGAATGTCGCCTTTGCTATTATGCTTAATGACTCGCTAGGACATTATTTTCCCATTTTATTAAATCACGGTACACCAACTGTCTTACTTGGGCTTGCACTCATTTGGATCTATAACTTTATCATCACACGGGGAATCCAACAGGCAAGTTCACTTAATACCATTACGGTAATTATTAAATTTATCGCTATTCTTGCGATCATTTGCATGTATGTGCTTTATACCCATATTGATTTTAAAAATATTGACTTATGGGGGGTAAAAGATCATTTAGGAAGCATTTGGTCACAAATAAAAGCGCCAATGTTAGTCACCGTATGGTGCTTTATCGGCATTGAAGGTGCGGTTGTTGTTTCTAACCATGCAAAAAGAAAAAAAGATGTGGGTATCGCAACACTCATTGGTTTTCTTGTTGCATTGATTTTATATGTAATGGTGTCTATCTTACCTTATGCCATTCTA
This sequence comes from Actinobacillus delphinicola, assembly GCF_900638385.1. Lineage (NCBI taxonomy): Bacteria > Pseudomonadati > Pseudomonadota > Gammaproteobacteria > Pasteurellales > Pasteurellaceae > Actinobacillus > Actinobacillus delphinicola. Next base: position 752,015 of record NZ_LR134510.1, read on the forward strand.
AACCAACCACAACTTGCCCATTTACCTGATCCATCTACAGCATATGTATTGGATACGTTAGTCGGTCCATGGTTTACAAAATTTGTTACACTTTCAGTTCTGATTTCTATTGGTGGAGTGTGGGTTGCATGGACAATTCTTATGGCTCAAGTTCCTTTTGCCGCAGCAATAGATGGCACCTTCCCCAAAATTTTTGCAAGGGAAAATAAAAAGATGGTACCAAGCACCGCTTTAACAATTTCAAGTGCGATGATGTCACTCTTTTTAATTTTAGCCATTACGGCAAAAGACGTTTATTTAGAATCTGTAAACATCACAAGCGTTATCATTTTGCCATCTTATTTATTGAGTGCCATGTATCTTTGCAAGATCGCTTTACGCAAAGAAATTTATGCACAAAATACGATAAAATGCCGTGTCTCTCTACTTATTAGTGCTATTGCTACCCTCTATTGTTGCTGGTTAGTATATTCTGCTGGGTTCACATATTTATTTGTGGCAAGTATTCTTTATGCTATTGGAATCATTCCTTTTTACATTGCACGCAAGCAACAAGGACATCAATTCAAACAAATATTCCCATTGAAAGATGCTATCCTCGCCGCTGTCATTATCTTATTTGCTTGTATTGCAGTAATCTTGGTTGCACTAGGACATATTACCCTCTAACATGAGATTTAGATATTAAAGCCAAAACAGATTGTTTTGGCTTTTTTCTTACATTTTCTATCATTATGCTCACCATCCCTACCAATATCAAAAGACATGATCTCTTTTATAAAAATATAAATTAATGCTTTTATTTTGTTCGTTTTGCTTTTAGAATGACCTCAATGTATAAAAAATTACCTAATATTAGAATGTATGATGTCTATAATTTAAAAAAGTTTATAACTCGATATAACTAGTGTTGGATTAGGTTTAGTGATAAAAGGAAATTTTTAAAATATAAACAACCCCACAAAATAATAAAATTAAATATATTACGAAATAACCCAATTTTTGTACAATTTTGGTACCTATTTTCTCACTACAACCAATAGATACTTCTCATATCATAGGCGTCATTTCATTCCAGATTATCCGTAAATATTCTATACGAATATCCCATTGGGGATTTGGTATTTTTATCTATTACACGTTTGCTCATTATTCTTTAAACGCAACTCTCATATGTAAGGAGAAATTTATGTTTGAAAAATTGAAATATAAAGTAGGTAAATGGCTACCAAGCGACCAAGCCTTTCTGAATCATTGGTTAAAGAAATTTGCACAGGATGCAGATAATACTGATACGAAATTATATCCGCCTGTACAAATGCTCAAAGATCTAATTGAAAGCGATCCTTTACTTAAAGAAAAATTCCAAGACATGTTTTCTGAAGTACCAGACAAGCCAAGATACCAAACCAGTGAATATCAACATTGTCCAGTCAAAAACTACGACCAAATGTTGCGTTTAATTAACCATGTTATGACCCATGCACCAGAATTTAATGAAACAGGTCTAGTCGGTTTCCCAATTAACGCAATTTTAGACTGGGCAATGGGAACAAAAGCAGGTTATGAGGTTTTCCTTGATCCCCGTGTAAATGATTGTTTCCGTGCTATTCTGAATTACTGGGGAGATTTTCTTGCATCAGAAAAATCTGCTTATATCTTAAATACCAGTCCAACTGGCTGGCTTAATCCAACTGCCATGAAAGAAGTGACCAAAGCAGCATTTGGTGATGACTTCTTAAAAATCTTTGAAACCCCAAATCAAGATATTGAACAACGTTTTGGTTTCACTTCTTGGGATGAATATTTTACCCGCCGTTTTAAACCGGGCGTGCGTCCTGTTGCCGCACCAGGTGATGACAGTATCGTGGTAAATGCGTGTGAATCTGCACCTTATCGTACAGTCACCAATGTGAAAAAAACAGATAAATATTGGATTAAAGGTCAACCTTATTCACTTGAAAACATTTTAAATAAAGACGACCTAACCGATAAATTTGTTGGTGGTACTATTTACCAAGCTTTCCTTAGCGCCTTAAGCTACCACCGTTGGCATGCTCCTATCAGTGGTACCGTTGTCAAAGCCTATAATATTTATGGTACTTATTATTCTGAAAACTACTACGAAGGTTTTGCGGATGGTGATCAAGTAGATAGTTCTGCACCAAATGATTCGCAAGCCTATATTGCTGAAGTGGCATCACGTGCGGTAATCATTTTTGAAGCAGACAATAAAGATATCGGCTTACTCGCTTTCGTTGCTGTCGGTATGGCAGAAGTTTCTTCTAACGAAATCACAGTCAAAGTTGGTCAACATGTTAATAAAGGTGATGAAATTGGTATGTTCCACTTTGGTGGCTCAACTCATCTCCTTATTTTCCAACCAGATGTACAAGTCGATTTTGATCTCCACGGTCAAGAACCAAGCCTATCAAGCAGCAATATTCCGCTTTGTAGCAAAATCGCCAGTGTTTCTAAAAAAGCATAATTGATCCTCTATGCGTTAACGTAAAAGCCAAAATCTCTGATTTTGGCTTTTTTTCTATTTTCTAAAAAATTTTTCCGAAAAATGGGGCGTAATTTAGTTATAATAAGAATAAGTCGGATAATCATTTGCATTCGGCTTATTTTTTTAGTTATATTTTTTTAGAGTATTTCGTTATGATGATAGATAAACGTCTTATAAATACCGTACCTGATAGTAAAAAATGGATTGCTATCAATGTGATATGGAACTGGATTGCATTAATTGGCGGCATCATCAGTGCCGTCATTTTTGCAGATTTATTACAAGCTGCCTATAAGCAAAATTTACATTTATGGAGTACAATCTTGTTATGTATTTTGCTTATTTTTGCATTAATTTTACGTGCATTTGCAGGGAAAATGGCAGTTAATGCCTCTTATCGTGCAAGTACTAATGTTAAACATCATCTTCGCAGTTTAATTTACAATAAAATCGCAGAAATGCCGTTGAACCAAGTACAAGCACAATCAACTTCCTCCATTATTCAAGTTGCCTCCGAGGGCGTCGAACAATTAGAAATTTATTTTGGGCGTTATTTACCCCAGCTGTTCTATAGCTTACTTGCCCCGCTCACACTTTTTATCTTTTTAGTCTTTTTCAATGCTCCAACGGCGATCGTACTACTCATTTGTGTCCCACTTATTCCAATGTCGATCATTGCTGTTAATAAAATTGCTAAAAAACTTTTAGCTAAATATTGGGCGATTTACGTCGGTTTAGGGAGTAGTTTTTTAGATAATTTACAAGGACTTATTACCTTAAAAATTTATCAAGATGATGCGCATAAGGCTAAAGTCATGGATAAAGAAGCGGAAACATTTCGCACCGTGACGATGAAAGTCCTCACTATGCAATTAAATTCAGTTTCACTAATGGATTTATTAGCTTACGGTGGCTCAGCGGTTGGGATCATTACGGCTTTATATCAGTTTAAAGTGGGTGCAATCACAATTTTAGGCGTGATTTTATTTATTCTATTAGCCTCTGAGTTTTTCATTCCTTTGCGTCTGCTTGGATCCTTCTTCCATGTGGCGATGAATGGTAAAGCGGCAAGCGATAAAATTTTTACGCTCCTCGATACGCCAATTGAACAAAATCCACAGGCAACAGCATTCCAACATCCACATGATGTCAATATTGTGGTGAATGATGTTACTTTTGGATATACCAAAGAAAAAATGGCGATCAATCATCTCAGTTTAAAAATTAATGCTAATCAACTCACTGTTTTTGTGGGAGAAAGTGGCTGTGGAAAATCCACGCTTGTTTCTCTATTGATGGGCTTTAACAAAGCTAATCACGGGGAAATTCTCTTTAATCATCAAAATATTAATGACATTACTCGTCAATCTTTCTATGAACACGTCGCACTAGTGAGCCACAGTAGCTATATTTTCAAAGGTTCTCTTCGCGAAAATATGCTAATGGCACAAATCAATGCAACAGATGAAGGCATTTACCAAGTGTTAGAAGAAGTCAATCTCGCCCATTTTGTACGCGAGAATGGTGGCTTAGACATGCCACTTTTAAGCCGTGGTAGTAATCTTTCTGGCGGTCAAATTCAACGTCTTGCCCTTGCACGTGCTTTACTACACGACACTTCTGTTTACATTTTTGATGAGGCCACCAGCAATATTGATGTAGAAAGTGAAGAAATTATTTTAAGTTTCATTCAAAAATTGAAGACAACTAAAACCATTATCATGATTTCACACCGCTTAGCCAATGCCGTCGGAGCAGATCAAATTTATGTATTAGATCATGGTCAATGCATTGAACAGGGTACCCACCAACAATTAATGGAACAAAAAGGCGATTATTTCCAAATGTTTACTCAACAACAGCATTTAGAACAAATTAGACAGGGGGCAAACCATGCGTAAGAATGGATTTTTAGTGATGTGGCAATTGCTCGCATTAGTCAAACCTCTTTCTCACATTATGGCGTTCACCATTACCATGGGGGTACTAGGATTTTTAAGTGCCATCTTTATCATGGTTTTTGGTGCCATCGGTCTTGTTGACTTATTAGGATTCCATACTCATTTTTCCTTTAGTGCAGTGATTGGCATTCTTATCGCGTTAGCCGTTGCGCGCGGTGTGTTACGTTATTTGGAACAAATGTCAGGGCATTATATTGCCTTTAAACTCCTTGCCCTACTTCGGGATAAAGTCTTTGGCGCATTGCGTAAATTAGCTTTTGTTAAATTACAAGGTAAAGAGGCGGGGCAATTATTATCGTTAGTGACCAATGATATTGAATTACTTGAAGTCTTCTACGCACATACCATTGCGCCAGTAATGATTGCCATCATTACCTCATTAATTCTCCTCGGTATTTTTGCACACATTTCATTGTGGTTTACGCTTATTGCGCTGTTAGCGTATCTCACCATCGGATTCTTCTTACCGATTTTCACGACGAAAATGGCACGCAATGATGGGCGTAAATATCGTGAATTAGTTGGTGAAATGAATGATTACTTCCTAGATAGCATTCGAGGAATGAAAGAAATCCAGCTTTTTGGACATGAAAAAATCCGTGATAAAAACATTCAACGTCGCAGCCAAGCGATTGATGACGCTTTCTTAAAAATTAAAGAGCAAGAAGGAAAAGTCCGTGCTTATACTGAAATTGCTGTTTCTGGCTTTAATATTTTAATTCTCATCACAGGTCTTATCTTATTTGCAACGAGTACAATTAATTTTGTCGGATTATTAGTTGGGGTGATTTTATTAATGTCGAGTTATGGTCCTGTCATCGCCATTTCTAACTTGTCTAATAATCTCTTACAAACCTTAGCTAGCGGTGAGCGTGTGTTAGCATTATTACAAGAAGAGCCTGAACTTAAAGATGTCATTCACGGTAAAGACTTACACGATGTCCACCAACTACGTGTCGATCACGTGAATTTTGCCTATCAAACCGAAAATATCCTCACCGATATGCACTTTGCGGTAAAAAAAGGTGAGATTTTAGGTATCCATGGACGCAGTGGCAGTGGTAAATCTACCCTGCTTAAACTTATCATGCGTTTTTATGATCCAAGCGCAGGGGAAATTTTCTTTGATGATATCAATTTAAAAGATATCAATACGCAGAGCCTACGCGATCATATTGCTTACATTACCCAACAAACTTATATTTTCAATGAAAGCATTTATGACAACATTCACATGGCAAAACGTAGCGCAACTCGTGAAGAAGTCATTGAGGCAGCCCAAAAAGCCAATATTCATGATTTTATTATGAGTTTGCCTAATGGCTATGACACGATCGTGACTGAGATGGGTAATAGTTTATCTGATGGTGAAAAACAACGCATCGGCATTGCTCGAGCCTTCTTGCACAATGCACCTATTATTTTACTGGATGAACCAACCAGTAATTTAGATAGCTTAAATGAAGCTTTGATTTTACAAGCTTTATTACAAGAAAAGCAGGATAAAATCATTATCCTAGTGAGCCATCGTCAATCCACCATGGCAATTTGTGATAAGCAAATTCGGGTTGAAAATGGGCGACAATCTTAATTGATCACGCCCCATTTTTCGCAAAAATTTATGTGATTTATAATAAAAAACCGCCAATTCGGCGGTTTTTCTATTAGTGCATAATTAAATATCAAACTGGTAGAATAAATCCACGGCTTGGTTTACGCCTGAAACGGTTTGCAGATAAAGTCGAGGCAATAAGCGTAAACGTAACGTTAACTCTGCCAAGCCCGTAAATAATCCCACACCGTAACGTACTTGTAAGCGATCTGTGATATCACCACTCACTGAAACTTGAGATTTATTTCCTGTACCCGTCGTTCCTACATTGAGATTTTGAATACCAAAGAACTTACCAATACTGCTTACCGCACTCCCCGTCTGTGCAAGACTCATTGAAAGTAATGCCGCACTTAACGAATCGCGAGCACCCGTTCCATCATTACTATCCAATGAATGTCCAGTAATTAAGTAAGACAATGCCTGATCATCGGACATACTTGGAATGGTATATACCTTAATTATTGGTTTATCCGCATAACCTGACACACGTAAACCTGCCACAACATCCGTATCAATCATTTCGCTACGATTTCGGATTGCGTCTAAGTTAATCATTGGTCGTCCTGGAATACCAGAGAAACCTAACGATCCCTTTTTAATCACAAGATTTTGTCCGTAGGCTTTGAAACTACCTTTTTCTAGGTTTATTTGCCCATAAAGCCCTAGAATGCCATGTTGTTGCGAAAGGGATAAAGTCCCTACCAGATCAGTATCTAATCCATATGCTTTTAAATTCACATCATCACCAATATTAATCGTAATCCGTGAAAGCATACGTCGCCCTTCCGTATCAAGTTGCCCTTTCGTTAAGGCTAAAATTTTACGCTCATCTGTTTTATTTGGTCCATCTAAGATGATTAAATCTGGACTAACACTGACCCCATTATCAGGTAATTGTTTGATAATAATTCTTGCCCATGGAATATCAACATTCCCCCAAAGCAATAGATCTTTCGGAGTCACCATCGCTGTTACATTTGGTGTCACTTTCATTTCTACCTGACTTGGGGCTAACGGCACATTCAAATAGAAATCTTTGGCCGTCACATTCACTCTACCAAAATATTGTTCCAAGCTACTCCAACGTGCTACCCCATTTAAGTTCAATGTACTTTGTGGCGTTTTAATATTCCCACTTAGTTTCGCATCTTGACCATTTAATGCTAGGAGTACGTTACCATTATTAATATCAAACGGTAATGCTTTAAGATTTGCACGGGCATTTTTAACCCCTATTTTGCCATTTAATAATGGATTCGCTAACGTACCAGCAAAATGCACATCGGCAAAAACATCCCCTTGTACATTTTCATCACCCGATAAAATTTGTTTTACTAGAGAAAGCGAAACGTTATTAATATTGGCGCTACCTGATAAGGTTCTATCTTTTTGTAAATGATCAACATTTAAGGCTAAATCAATATTTCCATAACGGCGATATCCACTCGCATAAGGATTATAAAGCTGTACGTTTGCTGTTGTATGTAACGTATCATTTGCTAGTTCTGCTTTGATGTTGGCTTGAGGGAACCCAACTTGGAAATAACGATAATCTATCCGTTGAGCAATATGTAAATCACGTCCATTTATATTTAATTTCACTTGTGGAGCATGATCTGGTGCCCATTTTGCCTCACCATTTGCCGTCACTACGCCTAAAAAACGCTCTTGCGGTAAAAATGCATTCAGAATATCTAAATTTAAATTTTTCAGATTAAATGCTACTTCACCACGTTTACCTACCTGCATTGGACGAGGAAAACATAAACTGGCTCGATTGTTCAACAAACAACTCATATTGATACGAGCATCCCCATCAGGTAGTCGATAAACCATATTAACAGGTTTATCAATCCACCATTTACCGACTGGTGTATCTAAATTCAGTGTAGATAATACCGCCTGCCATTCTGATAAAGATTTTTTATATGAGCCATTTAATTTAAGCGACAATGCAAATGGGTTACCCGTAGAAGTCAGGGTAAGATGATGATCTTTCTCATCTCCATTAGCAATTAAATCAATACGAGAGAAATTTATTTTTTGAAAATCCAAATCACGGATTGCAAGATTAATCTTACCTTGCAAAGTACGCATATCTTGGACATTACCATTTAAATCTAATTGAGCTAATTTAAAAGTTTCAAACTGAATATTTCGACCTTTTAAATCAGCATGTGCTGTCAGATCTTCACCTTTACCGTCTATTGACACTTTACCTTTAATATTCGCCTGTAAAGTTGGCAATAACCCACTCAAATCGGGGGCATCAATATCCATTAAAAGATGCGTTTTTTCACTTAATTCACCTTGCAACTTAATGTAATTTTTCTGATAAACCAGATCAAATTTTGGAACCGAAACCCAATGTGGGCGTGCATCAAAATGTGTATCAAGCGAGAATTTGCGATGCGATATTTCACCAGAGAGGGAAATTTGAGGCGCATCCATCGCCCAATTATCATCGTAGAAATTAGAAAAACCGTTATAAGTTACAAGACCAGATAGTGTGCTATCAAATCCTTTCAATTTTGCTAAAGGTGCAACATTTGGATAAAGGTATTTATTTAAATTAAAATTGTTTAACTTTAACTGCGATTGCCATTTTAATTGGTTGCGCCAGCTCAACTCCCCTTTCAACCATAATTTACTTTGATTATTTACATCCAAATCAAGTTGCGCAATTTTTACTTCTGACATATCGCCAGATACTTCGGCAGAAAGAGGCGCTGTTTTAATATTTTCACCTAAGAACAAGCCCTTAATTGTGCCTTTATAACCAATTAAACTTCCAGCAAGTTGAATATCTACATTTTTAAATTTGTACGGATGCAAGGCTGTCTTATCAAATGGATATTGAAGATGCGGGCTTTGAATATTTAACGTAAATGGCATCGTATCCGCTGTCAATTCAACCTGTCCATCTACATTCATATCCAATGCGCCTGTAGTGTGAAGTTTCAAGGTACTATTACCATTTAACTGCCCAGTTGCCACAAGTTTTAACGTATTAGGTTGAGATAAGAATAAATGCGTCCAACCTATATCATTAAAATAATGTTGGTCAGAAAGCGGAGTGAAATTTCCAGATAACGTCAATGCAAAAGGATAACTGCCACGGGTTTTTATATATCCTGTGGCTTGAACTTCAGCAATAGGGCTTTTTATCCATAACTTTTGCAAACGAATATCTGAATTTTGCGCATTCGCTTTTAAAATAAATTCTGATACGACAACTTGATCAGAGCCTTTTTCACTTTGTTTAAATGTCCAATTAGCCCCTGCTAAAGATTCGATATGAATAGCAAAAGGAAGTTGAAAATCATTTAATGAAAATAATGGACCAGAAAAACGTTTTTGAATCGCCGTCCAATCAACGGGTTTAGGCTGTTTTTTTGCATAATTTTTTTCGTTTTTTGGGGCGTGTTGTGATGATTTTTCCAAATTTTCAACTTTCTGCACTACCTGCGATGCTGCCTTTGGTGCTTTATTCTGTTTTGAAATTGATTTAGGAAAATCAAGTAAAAGATCATCAATAGAAGTCGGCGCAAGGGTCAACCCCGTTTTGTTATTTAATGTTAATGCCGTCTGGAAATTACCTAATGCAATTTTGTCGCCATTTGGAAGAGCAAACTGTAAGTCATTAACTAAAACATGTTGAACATTAATCGCAAAGGGTAAAGTAAACTTTCCTGATGATTCTTCTTTTTTCTTATTTGGCTGCTGTGGTGTTGTTTTTAATAAAGTAATAACAGGCTGTTTGAAGACTACATTACCGATGTTTAACGTTTTATCTCGCCATAAGTCATTAATCGAAATTTGTAAATCTGCTTGTGCTACATGAACATTAATAGATGAATTTTGATAATTAATATCAACCAGTTTCAATCCTTGTGGTTGCCATAAATTACCCTCCACCTGACCAATATGTAAATCAGACATGAGGGAATCAATCCAATGAAATAGACGATGTTGCCCACTAGTTGTACCGAGTAGAAAAAGGAAAAATAAAATAAGCGCCGCAAAAAATGCAACAATACCCGCTAAACATTTGCAGTATAAATGTTTTTTCGGTGCCGCTTTGGGTGTTTTTTTATCTGTTTTTTCTTCCATCTGTATAACCTAAATTAAAGCTCTGTACCTAAACTTAAATAGAACTGGACATTATGGTGATCACTATGTACTGGTGTTGCTATATCTACTCTTACTGGACCGACAGGTGAAATCCAACGTAATCCTACCCCAGAGCCATAACGTAAATCACTATGTTTAAATTTATCCGACACAAACCCTGTATCTGCAAAAACGGCTGTCCACCATTTTGGGAACAGCTGATAGTCATATTCCAAGCCTGCGTAGCCCATTATTGAACCACCCACCAACTTACCTTCGGCATCTCGTGGTGCAACTGTTTTATATTTATATCCTCGTAATGTTCTATCGCCACCAAGGAAGAATCGTAAAGCAGGTGGAATACGATCAAATTGAGAGGTTTTCAAATACCCCGCACCAGCTCGTGAAATAAATCTATGTTTTTGGAAATAGGTTCTAATCCAAATCGTAGAGGCTTCAATTTTATAGAAATTCACCTCCGATCCCCATGCCTTATTACCAATACCAAAACTTACTCTCTGTGTGTCCCCCCAGTATGGGAAAAGACCACCACGAAAACGTGTCCGTGTTGCCGAAACTGTTGGATAGATCAGTAATGTTTTATGAGATTGATCTGCTTGCGTAAAAGAATCGTAACGAACACGCACACCAAGCCCATTTTGCCACCCCGTTTCCCGATTCCAATAACGCATGAAGGAAGCACTTGTTGCATTTGTTGTCGTATCATTTTGTTTTTCTCGCTCGATACCATAAGCAGCTTCATAATAATAATTTAACGGATTCTTTAATAATGGCATCCGATATGCAGCTTCAATTGCTAGTTTTGGTTTCGAAATATAAAAGTTACTTCTTAAACTTTGACCTTTACTATCTACCCAAGGTTTATTCCATCCTAATTGAAAACGTGTTCCAACATCAGTTGAATAACCAATCCCAACCTTAAACACATTTTTCTTTTGCGGATAAAGCAATACATTAACATTGACCGTTTTATTTTCTTTATTTATTTTGGGCTGAAATAAAATAACCTTAAACCACCCTGAAGAAGATAAATCTGAATTTAGCGCAGACAAATCTTCCATATTGTAAGGATCACCATCTTTCATATGCATAATATGATGCAAATAATCCTGACGGATTTGACTATTTTCAAATGTGAAACGCCCAAATTTATAACGGTCGCCACTATCGTAATCTAAATTCCACCATGCCTGATGCGTAGAAGGTTTAACATCTAACTGAGATAACGTGAAATTTGCATCAAAATATCCTCGTTCAATGCCTAATTGACGGAGATCTTCTTTAAAATTATCGTATGTTTGTTGGTTAAGTTGAGCGCCTACCTCTGGCACTTGCGTTAATAATTTCTTAAACGCATCATCCTCTCGCGCTTGACCACTAATATTAATATTCACTCCAGCTATATCTGTTGGTGGTCCTTCATGGACAGTCGCAATTAAAGTGCCTTTTTTATCTCCTTTTTCTGGCGCCACAACATCAAATTTAATTGTGCTATTAAAGTACCCATATACACTGATTGCTTTTTGAATAGCTGTTCGTACGAGGTAAAAGTTGCGTAACGACCCATCCATTTCCTCGGCAGGAATCATTCCAACATAAATTTCCGCATTTTTGCGTGCTTCGGAATTTTTTATCCCTACTAATTTGAGTTTATAAAGTGTTTGCGGAGGTTTTGGAAGAAATCCATCCATCTGAAAATTTGGATCATTTTCCAAACCCTTTGATACATCTGCGGGTTTATCAGAAGATGTCGGTGAGGAAGATTTCGTTTCTTGAGCGTAAAGTTTGGTGGGATTGAGCAATGCCGTACCCAATAAGATAAATGGCGATAAGTTTTTAATTTTCGTCAAAAATGGGGACAACATAGTAACTCCATGTGCAATCTTAGCAATCTATAATACGCAAAAAGGCGGTAAAACTTATTCTACCGCACTTCTTTTTTACTTTTTATAGCGTCAGAGCTTTTTGTTTATTTCTTACCGAAATGTTCCAAATAAACAATGGTTGCCGCTAATCTTGAATGTACATTTAATTTACGTAGTAAATTACGAATATGAACTTTTACAGTTTCTTCTGAAATAAAGAGTTCATTTGCAATTTGTTTATTAGATAGTCCTTTTGCTACTAAAGTTAATACATCTAATTCACGGCTAGTTAAACTATAGATAGGATCATCACCTGCTTGACGTTCACTCACAATTTTTTTCACCACATCACTATAAACGACTTTACCTGATGCGATATCTTGGATTTGTTCTAACAGTGTAAGCGGATCAGTATCTTTGAGAAGATAACCATCAGCACCTGCATCAATTAGCGTAAAAATGTCGTTACGTGCATCCGATACAGTAAGAATAACCACACGAGAATCCACATCTTCACGACGCAATGCTTTCAATGTATCCAGCCCTGATAATCCTTTCATATTAAGGTCTAAAATAATGAGATCTGGTAATTCACGCACTGCCCATTCTACGCCTTCAAGACCTGAGCCAACTTCTCCAATAATTAAAAAATCATCTGTTGACTCCAGCAACTGGCGAATTCCGCGACGCATTAATGGGTGATCATCAATAAGTAGGACGCGACTAGGCATTTTATTTTTGCCTGCAATAATAATATTCTCTTCCATTATAATTTTACCTTTATATTGTGAAGTATAATCATTACCTAGTTTCCTCTACGTCATCTTTAATTGATGTCGAAATGGGACTATCTGTACTTTTCCTTGTACGGGTAATAATTGGTAGAACTGAGGATAATTAAAGTGATGTTTCACTATTCTATATGGATTGTTATCAGTATTCAAACCTGCAGATTGGTAAATTTGATTTATCTCATTAATTTTTTGCGATTTATTACCGATACATGACCGATATACCTCGATATGGTTCTTTTCATCCAAAATATAGACGTTGAAACTTCTATCTTGATTATCTTCAAAGAAAAATTGCAAAAATCCTTCTGCTGCGAAAACAGCGATTTCCTTAGGATAAATCGCATTATTTTCTTTTAACAAACGCAACTCTGGTTTTTCAGCATTTTTTTGGAATAATTTACTCCAACCATGCCCTGTATAACGAATAAGTGATGCCATATTGGTTTCATTAATTCGTATTTTCTCTTCGATGCCCAATGTTCGAAAAATCAGAGATTGCACGACTGATTGTAACTCTTTCTGATAGTGTTTGGCATAACAAAAAATATTTACTCTACGCAATTCTGTTGATGTACGAGGAATTTTATGAGTTAGAACTTTCAATAATCGAATTAACGCATCATCACCTTCAAAATGTAATGTTCTAATTTCTCCCCAACGATTTCGATAAATTACATCTAAACTTCCGATAAATTGATTATCAGACGAAGTAATATTCAGTAAATCACCAGTTAAAATGCCTTTTCGATAAATTTCTCTATCAGCAGGTAAATCTTGGGTTACATCACAGCTTAAATTAATCGCAATAAAAAGTTGTCTAATTTTACAATGCTCAATAAGCTCTTGTTGGCTAGCAGAAACTTGTTTAAGTGGAAAGGTATTACATAAATCTTTAATAAAACGCTGCAAGGCTTTAAGACGAACATTATCACTTTTTAAATAGTTTTTAGTTTTAGGCGTTAATAATCCATTAAAATAAGCCCACGCCACGATTTTAGGTAATGTTTCACCAAATTCAGAATGTCTAGGAGCGGTAAAAGCTTTTACATTTGGAGCATGATTCAAAAGATACCAACCTGGTTTAAAATTAATATTATCTTTTCTAACTTCTACAAATGTTAATGCTTTTTCACTCAAATCACTTGCACTGGCTGAGTTAAGAAAAATCACTTTTCCTGGTAAATCTTCAAATGCAGTATAAAGTTTACGAGTAAGGACGGCCATATCCTGCGGCACGATACTGGCATTCACTTTATGATTCCGCACAAATTGCAATAAATTACGATAACTCGCCATTAAATATTGAATCAAATCATTATGATTTTTTTTCACCCGTTTAATTTTCCAATGCGGACGATCGTCTAAGTTTTCAATTGTACTTTCCGACCATCCCCATGACCGTGCTAATTTTTTCGCATACCGAATACGCCAATTATTCATCGCTGCTCGTTTATAGCGCAAATTTTCTGCAATTTTTAAATAAAAACAACGGTAAGCAAATTCAAGGCGATCCTGATCTTGTTTTTTCGTTAAATAGCGAGAAACATGTTCTAACATGCAAAGATATGCATCATAATGATAATCTTCATCTCCCGAATGAAGGCGCTTTTTAAACTCTTGGGAAATTAAGTGCGTATTTGGATACTGGGCAGAATAACTTTCTAATAACAATATTTTCAGTGCGGATTTATAAGGTGAATCGATCCCTTTGTATAATTGCCATAACGTAGCACCAAAATATTCATTTGCAGATAAGCCATCTAATCCGCCAAAATCAACCCAGTCACGTAACTTAATCTGCCCGTGACTAACGAGTTGGTGTACATAACTCTCATAATCTTTCTCTTCAACTGGCAAATGCAACCATAAGAGCGGATTTCCTGCTAACCGAATCGCAGTTCGATAAAATTCTTCAAGCAATAACATGTATTGTGCTGAACCACTATCATCTTTTTCTGCAGAAAGAGGTTTTGCATAAAATGCTTTACGAAAACGCTTTTGATTTACCAAATATAGGCTAATTTTAACTTTTAATTTGCTTGCCCATTGTTGAATCAGTTTGATTTTACGGCGTAAAAGTTTACGTTCTTCGCCAGAAAAATCTTGGCGCTCACAAAGCCAAATATCTAAATCAGAATTTGGGGTTTGGGTGATGGTGCTAACACTTCCCATTGCATACAAGCCAAGAAAAGCTTGCCCTGTATGTTGTTTTAATTCAGGAAAAGAAAAATAGCTGACGTTTTCATGATTAAAGAAATGTTTATGTAGAGAGATTTGCTGGCTACGGGTCGGAGTAAAGTTATAAATGCCATGGGGACATCCTTTGACGTAACCAATCAGGGAAGGATGATTGTAATGAAGAAACACAGGTAGAAGTTCCAAAACCGTGCGAACTTCTGGAGGTGTGTTTTCTATTGCACGTGTTAAACGTAATTTATCCAATTTGTTTACACGTCGCTTTGCTTCTTCAATATCAAATTCAAGATTCAAAATCATCTACTTCCTATATAGTAAAATCTTGCTGATTATACTGAAATTTGAATCCCATACAATGAATACATAAAAAGCAAACAGAAAATAATTCAAAACACCTATATTTTAGTAATTATTTAGAATTATTTTTCTTTTAAAAAAGCAATACGCCCCGATTTTCGCAAAAATTTATGGAAAATCGGGGCGTGTTTTCTGATTTATTGCTTTGTTGTTAGCTTAATAAACCTAAAAAAGCATCCTCGCTGAGAATATTGATGCCCAATTCTTCGGCTTTGGTGAGCTTAGAACCTGCACTTTCGCCAGCAATCACATAGTCCGTTTTCGCAGAAACGCTACCACTGACTTTAGCTCCCATAGCCTGTAATTTTTCTTTCGCTTCATTACGGGTCATTTGCATTAAGGTTCCTGTTAACACGACAGTTTTACCCATAAATGGATTTTCAGCAATTTCTTTGGTTTCCACTGGTTCCCAATGGACGCCTTGGGCAATCAGATCATTCACCACTTCTACATTATGCGGTTCGCGCCAGAAATGATAAACACGACGTGCCACCACATCGCCGATATCTTGCACTTTTTGTAACGTTTCAATATCCGCTTCTTGAATCGGTGCTAATGTTTTGAAGTAATTTGCTAAATTCAGCGCAGTACTTTCCCCCACTTCACGAATACCCAAAGCAAAAAGGAAACGTGCAAGTGTGGTTGATTTTGCTTTTTCAATACTGTCTAATGCTTTCTGAGCAGATTTTTCACCCATGCGATCAAGGCGCATTAAGGTGTTTAAATCCAATTTAAATAAATCTGCTGGGGTATGAATAATTTCTTTATCCACTAATTGCTCAATGAGTTTTGCACCTACCCCATCAATATTCATCGCTTTGCGTGATACGAAATGTTTTAGTGCTTCTTTACGTTGTGCATCACAGAATAAACCACCCGTACAACGTGCCACCGCTTCGCCTTCAATTCTTTTGACTAAAGAACCACAAACAGGGCAATGCGTTGGGAAAATAATCGGTTTTGCGTTTTCTGGACGACGCTCACGAACGACACCTACAACTTGTGGAATAACATCACCCGCACGACGAATACTTACGGTATCACCGATCGCTAAACCAAGACGTTCAATTTCATCACCATTGTGTAAGGTCGCATTACTTACCGTTACGCCCCCCACAAATACAGGTTCTAATTTTGCTACTGGCGTAATTGCACCCGTACGTCCTACTTGGAATTCAACATCACGTAATACGGTCAATTCTTCTTGTGCAGGGAATTTGTACGCAATCGCCCAGCGTGGTGCTTTTGAAATAAAGCCCAATTTTTCTTGCAACGCAATGTCATTCACTTTTAAAACCGTACCGTCAATGTCATAGCCTAAATGTGGGCGTTTTTCTTGAATATTGCGGTAGAATTTTAAAACCTGTTCAATGCCACCACATAATTCAATTTCTTTATTGACAGGAATTCCCATTGAATGTAGCCATTGCAAACGATCGTAATGGGTATCTGGCAACAATACGCCTTCCGCAATTCCAATTCCGTAGGCATTGAGCATTAAATGACGTTGACGCGTCACTTTTGGATCGAGTTGGCGTAATGAGCCAGCGGCTGCATTACGTGGATTAGCAAAAGTCTTTTCTCCTTTCGCTAATGCCATTTCGTTAAGATTTTCAAAGGCTTGATGTGGCATAAAAATTTCACCACGCACTTCCAAACGAGCAGGCGGATTGTCGGTTAATAATTGTAATGGAATATTACGAATCGTACGGACATTAGCAGTAATATCTTCACCCGTTTGCCCATCACCACGGGTTGCAGCACGCACAAGTTTTCCATTTTCATACAAAATACTTACCGCTAAGCCATCTAATTTAGGTTCGCAACAAAAGGTAAGATTTTCTGTTGAGAATGGCAGACGATCTTGGATTCGTTTTACAAATGCCATAAATTCATCATCATTGAAGACATTATCCAAAGATAACATTGGAATTTCATGTTTAATTTGCGAAAAACTAGTTAAAGGTTTCGCACCAACACGTTGCGTTGGGCTATCGGCAGTAATGAATTCAGGATGTGAGTTTTCTAACGCTTTTAATTGATGAAAAAGACGATCATATTCGCTATCGGGAATTTCTGGCGTATCAAGGACATGATAAAGATATTCGTGATGGCGTAATGTTTTTCTTAATTCTTCAATTTGCTGTTGTAAGCTTGGTTGCGTCATGTTGTATTCCATTTTTTGTAATAATTAATTTATCTTTATAGCATAGATCACTTTTATTTTTTACTGTAATAAAAAATCTCACCGAAGTGAGATTTTCTATTTATCTTTATCCTACATTGCCCCGAGAGATTGATTGAGGAAGGCATCCACAAATAAGGTATCACGAGCCGTTTTTTCTAACCTTACATTCACACCATATACATCTTCAATATGGGCGTGTGAAAGCACTTCTTGCGGTTTTCCATCGAGCATAATATGCCCTTGGCGGATTAAAACTAAGCGATCACAAAATGTTGCCGCTAAATTTAAATCGTGCAAGGCAATTAAGCTGATAATTTTTCGATCTTGGGTCAACTGACGAATCGTTTGCATACTATTAAGTTGATGATGTAAATCTAAGGCACTGGTTGGCTCATCAAATAAAATCATTGGTAAATCACGCACTAATAAGCGTGCCATCGCCACCATCTGTTGTTGACCACCAGATAATTCATAGATTTTACGTTCCGCAAGATGTGAAATTTTAAGCACATCCAAGGTTTTGGCAACCGCTTGTAAGTTTTCATCGGTTACACGCCAATGCCCATGGCTTTTTAATGCCAATAATACACTTTCAAACACACTTAATGCGATTTGAACGTTATATTGCTGTGGCATCATGCCGACAATGTTACTCCAATCGGCTAAAGATGTTTTCTTTAAATCCGCACCAGCAATATTGATGTCACCTTTGATTGGGAGCATGCCTGCTAGGCTTTTAAATAGAGTAGATTTTCCCGCTGCATTAGGTCCGATAATCCCCACTAACTCACCAGGTTTGAGATCAGGAATGGTGATATCAAATAAAATTTGTTTACGACCGTAACTCGCAGAAAGATTAGAAATTTTTCCGAATTTTGTGGCGTGAATGTTTTGCATTATTGGACGCCTCCTGAACGTTTACTCGTTAAAATGATAGAAATAAACATCGGTACACCAATGAGCGCAGTAATCATACCGATTGGATAGAGGATACCAGGGGTAATGATTTTACTTACGATTGACGCAATAGAAAGCATTAATGCGCCCAAAAGTGCCGAAAGTGGAATGAAGAAGCGTTGATCTTCACCAATTAATAGACGTGCAATATGCGGTCCAACTAGCCCCACAAATCCAACTGCACCGACAAAAGCAACAGATAATCCAGATAATAATGAGATCATTAATAACATGATAACTTGAAGGCGTTTAATATTAACCCCCATACTAAGGGCGGTTGCTTCGCCTAAGCGTAATGCGGTTAATTGCCATGAGAAACGTAATGTAATCGCCATTACAACAAATAGTGACACGGCTGCAATCATGATTTTAGTATTATCGGCACGTGTTAATGACCCCATCATCCAGAACACAATTTGTTGAAGTTGGGTTTCATTAGCATTGTATTGCATTAAGGCTAATAAGGCGTTGAACACGAAATAAATTGCAATACCAAAAAGAACAATGGATTGTTGTCCTAGCCCTTTTAAGCGGGTTAATAGTAACAAAAGTACGCACGTTAATAATGAAAAAGCAAATGCTGAACCACTCACGAAAACATGCTGTAGAAGATTACTACTAATTTGATTCCCATAGATAATGGCAAGGGCTGCACCGAAACTTGCAGCAGAGGCCACACCTAAGGTAAAAGGTTCGGCAAGCGGGTTATTTAACAGTGTCTGCATTTGAGATCCCGCTGTCGCCAGCATTGCCCCGACTAAAATCGCCATTAATGCGATTGGTAATCGATAATCGTGGACAATCACGTTAAGCGCGATACCGTTTGCATTTGGATGCCAGAGTGTCTCCCAAATTTTACTGAAAGGATAATTACCTGGACCAATGGAAAGATCGAGTAAAAAGCTTCCAATAGCCAGCGCGAGAACAAATAATAATGCGAGTAAATTTTTGCGAATACGCTTTTGATATTGCGTTGCGGTTAAATATTGCTGAGGAATTGTTGCCATAATGTCCTTCTTGTAATAATGAGAAACGCCCTACCCTAATTTTTAATGAATGAAGGTAAGGCGACTAATTCCTGGTTAATTAATGGCGATTATTGATATTTTGCCCAAAACTCACCAGTCAAGCTAATTGGCATAAATTCATTATAGAATTGTTGGTAAGTTTTTTGTAAATCCACATCCGCAAATTGTTGTGGGTGGAACCATTTAGCAAAGGCTAAGATTGCCATGAAATGGTATGGGCTATTATAAAATTGATGATAAATCGCATAGAAATGTTTATCTTTAATTGCTTTTAATGATGACCAACCATCACGATTTGCAAGGTATTGCATTTCTTGCTGAATTTCAGCCGGTTTTGCGAAATAACCTAATGTAATTGGTGTACTGCCCTTGTATGCAGCTTTCCAGTTAGCCCCTGTTGCAATGATATAATCAAATGGTTCACTGAAAATGACTTCTGGGTTTACTTTAAATTTAAGGTTAGTTGATTTCGTTGAGCCCCAGTTACGACCACCAGCATAGTCAACAAAACGTCCGAAGTTTTTATTACCGTAAGTCGTGCAACACTCATCGCCATCTAAACCAGCCGCATTTTCAATAAATACTAACGGACGATCTTTTTCTGGAATTTTCGCAACACGATCTTTCACCATGTTCATTTGTTTTTGGTAATATTGGATAAATTTTTCAGCTCTCGCTTGTTGATTTACCACTTCACCTAAAATACGCATACTTGGCACGGTGTCTTCAAGTGGTTTTTGACGGAAATCGACGAAAACGGTTGGAATACCAACACGTGCAAGTTTATTAATTAAACCACTTTCTTGGGCTTTCAATAGGTTACCGACGTTTAATAAATAAACATCTGGTTTCATACTGATGATGGTTTCTAGGTTTACGTCACTACTATAAGGGTTACCTAGATCAGGAATGTTCTTAATATCAGGGAATTTTGCGAGTAGCTTTTTATAAGTATCAGGATCATTTTTAATCAGATCAGTTCGCCATGCCACTACACCTTTTAACGGATTAGCTTCTAACATAGAAAGGGCATAAACCATACGTCCTTCACCTAAAACCATGGTTTTCACATGATCTGGAATCTCTACTTTACGGCCAGCAATATCAGTTATCTGTTTTGCCATACTAGTGGCACTTACAGAAAGCAAAGCAACCGCTAAGAGAAGTTTTTTTAAACTAAATTTCACAATTATTCATCCCTATAAAAATAAACTGGCGAAATTTTATTTTAAATGAGAATTATTGTCAATATTGTTTAATTTAAGTACGTTATATAAAAAAACCGCAACATTTGTTGCGGTTTTATCTCATCTTAAAATACTCGTGATAAATATTCTTGCTCTACATCAAAGGTAAAAGGTTCCTGTTTATCACTAAGCAAATACCCACCTAAATCTCTCGCTAGGGCTTTCGCTGAATTAATCATAAAACGTAAATTAGTTCTCGCTGAACCGTACTTAACAGGCGTTTCCATAAAGATTGCCACCCCGAAAGTTCTCATACTTTCCATATTTTCGGGATTAAACTCACCTGGACCATCTAAATTAGCCAAGCTAAATAAAATCGGGCTATGGCAATTAAATTCACTGTGGCGATGGAAAATAGATTGCGCGCCAAATAAAAATCCTTCTTTATCTAAAGCCTGATGCAAGTCACTTCCTTTAAAGCAACTATTATCTGGTGCAACAACATAAAGCATAATTACGTTGCTGGTATCCTGTTTTAGTTCTTCTTCAGTTACTTCTTCAACTGGCGATGTTTCATTTTCTGGAAGAAGGGATTCTTCTGCAATGTTAGTGCTTGGTAATTCATCTTCCTTATCTGTTTCAACATCAACAACATGCTGAATAATTTCAGGTGTTTCTTTTATCGCTTTCTTTTCTTCTTTTTCATCAGTCATAACATCGGTATCAACTGAAACTGATGGAGTATTTTCATCCGATTCTGCATTCTTTGGCATGCTCGGCATTTCAATATCTTTCGGCTGATCTTTTTTCTTTGTTTGAACAATTTGTTCACGTGCAGCAGACGACTTATTATCATTTAAGTCATTAGATAATTTAACATTTTTATCAGTTTGTGAGGGCTTATCACGCAGGCTAATCGTAATATGACTTAAATCTGCATTTAATGTCGTATTATCTTCTGTGATATCAATTTGCTCATCTATATTTTTACGTTTTTCTTTATGAACAAAATTACCAGCTGATAGAGAACCTGATGTTTCTTTATCTTTTGCATTTTGAGAGAAATTTTCATTTTCCACAGTTCCCATTTCAGCCGATCCGTCTGTCGGTAAATCAACGGAATCTGTCGCCGATTTCATGGGATCTTCATTATCAAAAACTTTTGACTTATTTTGACGATTTAGCCAAATACCATGAACAACTAAAATAACAACGGCGATAGCGCCTAAAATAATCAGAATCGTATTTAAATCCATTATAAACTCCCACGAAGTTTGCTTGTCTTAATTGCACAAACAAAATGATATTAAGCTTATCATATTTTCAAACGGTTATCATAAGCAAAAGATATTTTTTGGTGATAACTTCAACTATAAAGGCTCTATAATGTAACAAAATATGATATTTTGCATATTAATTTTTAAAAAGGAAAAATTATGTCTATTTTACAAGAATTATTAGAAGGTATTCATTACTTCAAAACTGGTTGGAGTTTAATATCTCGTAAGGGCTTACGCCGCTTTGTCGTCGTTCCTGTTTTACTCAATATTTTATTTTTAATTGGACTCTTTTGGATCTTTATTACGCAAATTGATCATCAAATTGATACTATTATGACCTTACTTCCCCATTGGTTAAGTTGGGTGAGTCATATTCTCGTATTCTTTGCCGTCGCCATTATTCTATTAGTCTATTATTTCATTTTTAATAGTCTATCGGGATTCATTGCCGCACCTTTTAATGGACTACTTTCGGAAAAAGTAGAAAGTATGCTAACAGGTGAAGAGGCGAATGATGACAGTATCATAGATATAATCAAAGATCTTCCCCGTACGTTTAAACGTGAATGGCTAAAAATTTGGTACAGCCTACCGCGTATTATTATCCTGTTTATCCTAGGGTTTGTTCCATTTATTGGGCAATTTATTATCCCAGTGATTATTTTTGTTTTTACGGCATGGTCTCAAACGATTCAATATTGTGACTATCCATTTGATAATCATAAAATTCCTTTTTTAACCATGAAAAATGCGTTGAAAAAGAAACCTTATGCTAACTTTAGCTTTGGGGTATTAGTGATGATTTGTACTTTCATTCCATTCATTAACTTTGTGATTATCCCAGTGGCAATTTGTGGCGCTACTGCTATGTGGGTCGATAATTATAGACAACATTTTATTACAAATAAGAGTACTGAAGTTGTTGAAAAGTAAAACTATTTTCGTATTAATAATGACCGAACATCAATAATACGCCCCCATTTTCGATAAATTTTATGCAAAAAAAATCCTACCGCTTGGTAGGATTTTTTATTTAACTGCGTGATTAGTATTTACGTACTTTTTCCGCTAATTCGTAAGCACGTAGTTTTGCGATTTCTTGTGCAAGACGAAGAATCATCATATCGTAGTTTTCATCATTTTTCGCAATAATATTTTCTTCAGCTTGACGTTTCGCTTCTAAAATACGTTCACGATCTAACTCTTCACCACGAATAGCCACATCTGCTAAAACAATAACAGCATGTGGTTGCACTTCCAAGAAACCACCAGATACATAAATGACCTGATGTGTGCCATCTTCTAAAGTGAAATTCACAATCCCAGGCTTAATTGCGGTTAAAAGTGGAACGTGTCCCGGTAAAATACCGAGTTCCCCTTCAGAACCCGTTGCCTGAAGTGATTTTACTTCACCTTCAAAAATGCTTTTTTCTGCACTTACGATGGTTAATTTTAATGTTGCCATTTTTTTCTCCTTCAAGTTTTAATCAATCTTGAAGTGATTACATTTTTTTGGCTTTTTCTAGCACTTCGTCAATTGAACCAACCATATAGAATGCTTGTTCTGGAATATGGTCATATTCACCATCTAAGATGCCTTTAAAGCCACGAATGGTATCTTTCAATGAAACATATTTACCTGGAGAACCTGTAAACACTTCTGCAACGAAGAATGGTTGTGATAAGAATCGTTCAACTTTACGTGCACGTGCTACCACTAATTTATCTTCTTCAGAAAGTTCATCCATACCAAGAATTGCAATGATATCTTTCAATTCTTTATAACGTTGCAACATACCTTGAACGCCACGCGCTACATCATAGTGTTCTTGACCAACAACTAATGGATCAAGTTGACGAGAAGTAGAATCTAACGGATCCACCGCAGGGTAGATACCTAAAGACGCGATCTGACGGCTTAATACAACAGTTGAGTCTAAGTGCGCAAAGGTTGTTGCCGGAGATGGGTCAGTTAAGTCATCCGCAGGTACATATACTGCTTGTACAGAGGTGATAGAACCTGTTTTAGTTGAAGTAATACGTTCTTGAAGCGCACCCATTTCTTCTGCAAGTGTTGGTTGGTAACCTACCGCAGATGGCATACGACCTAAAAGTGCTGATACTTCAGTACCTGCTAAGGTGTAACGATAGATGTTATCTACGAAGAATAACACGTCACGACCTTCATCACGGAATTTTTCAGCCATTGTTAAGCCAGTTAAAGCAACACGTAAACGGTTACCTGGTGGCTCATTCATTTGACCATAAACAAGTGATACTTTGTCTAATACTTTAGAATCTGTCATTTCGTGGTAGAAGTCGTTACCTTCACGAGTACGTTCACCTACCCCAGCAAATACAGAGTAACCTGAGTGTTCGATCGCAATATTACGGATTAATTCCATCATATTTACGGTTTTACCAACACCCGCACCACCGAATAAACCTACTTTACCCCCTTTCGCAAATGGGCAAATTAAGTCGATAACTTTGATACCAGTTTCGAGAAGTTCTGTGCTGTTTGCTTGATCTTCATAACTTGGTGCTGCACGGTGAATTGACCATTCTTCTTCTGCACCAATTGGACCTTTTTGATCGATCGGTTGACCAAGAACGTTCATAATACGTCCTAAAGTCTTTGTTCCTACTGGAACTGAAATTGGATGTCCTAGGTTTTCAACAGACAATCCACGTTTTAAACCATCAGATGTACCCATTGCGATACAACGTACCGCACCGCCACCTAATTGTTGTTCTACTTCAAGTATAAGCCCTGTTTCTACTTTAAGAGCATCAAATACTTTTGGTACTGCATCTTGGGGAAATTCAACGTCAATAACCGCACCAATGATTTGTACAATTTTACCAGTTGCCATTACCATTCCTCTAATTCTTATTAAATTGCTGCAGCGCCTGCAACAATTTCATTTAATTCATTTGTGATACTTGTTTGACGAGCTTTGTTATACACCAACTGCAAGTCTTTAATTAATGTACCTGCATTATCTGTTGCTGCTTTCATCGCCACCATTCGAGCTGCCTGTTCAGAAGCCACGTTTTCTACCACTGCTTGATACACTTGAGATTCCAAGTAACGAACGAGTAATTTATCAAGTAACTCTTTCGCATCAGGTTCATAAATGTAATCCCAAACGGTTTTTGTTTCTGCTGCTTTTTCTTCATCTTGCAATAATTGTGATGAAGGAATAAGTTTATCTAAACAAGGTTTTTGCGACATTGTGTTAATAAACTTATTGTAAACGATATACACAGCATCTAACTTACCATCACGGTAGGCATCAAACATTTGGTTAGCTACCCCGATCAATTCTTCAACTGTCGGTGCATCACCTAATCCTGTTTGTTGAACTTCGATATTTAAACCAAGAGATTGGAAAAAACTCACCGCTTTTGAACCGATAATGCCAAGGGAAACCTCAGCATTCTCTTCTTTCAACGTTTTGATCTTTTCCAACACGGTTTTAAATAAGTTGATATTTAGCCCGCCACACAGACCGCGATCTGTAGAGATAACTAAAATACCAACTTTTTTGACATCACGTTCAACTAAGAAAGGATGTTTATATTCTGCATTGGCTTTAGAAATATGGCTAATAACTCGACGTATCGCATCAGAATACGGGCGTGAGGCAGACATACGTTCTTGCGTTTTACGCATTTTAGATGCCGCCACCATTTCCATTGCTTTAGTAATTTTTTGCGTACTTTGTACACTGGAAATTTTTGTTCGTATTTCTTTTGCACCAGCCATTTTATTTCTCCATTACCATGAACTATTGGCTTTGAAATTATCTAAAATTTCTTTCAACTTCGCTTGAATGTCATC
Organism: Actinobacillus delphinicola; assembly: GCF_900638385.1. Lineage (NCBI taxonomy): Bacteria > Pseudomonadati > Pseudomonadota > Gammaproteobacteria > Pasteurellales > Pasteurellaceae > Actinobacillus > Actinobacillus delphinicola. Next base: position 777,933 of record NZ_LR134510.1, read on the forward strand.
GTTGTAGTTGCCAGTTTTAGTTAATTCCGCCATAAATTCTGCGTAATTATTTCTCGCGTAATCTAAAAGTGCTGAGTCGAAAGCACCGATTCGGTCTAGCTCAACGTCATCTAAATAACCAAATTCAACTGCGTAAAGTTCTAATGCTTGTTCAGCAACACTTAACGGAGAATATTGTTTTTGTTTTAGAAGTTCTGTTACTTTTTGACCATGAGAAAGTTGTTTACGGGTCGCCGCATCAAGATCAGACGCAAATTGAGCAAACGCTGCTAATTCACGATACTGAGCAAGTGCAGTACGAATACCACCCGCTAATTTCTTCATAACCTTAGTTTGAGCAGCACCACCAACACGAGATACAGAGATACCTGGGTTTACCGCAGGGCGAATACCTGCATTAAACAAGTTAGTTTCTAGGAAAATCTGACCATCGGTAATTGAAATCACGTTTGTAGGTACGAACGCAGATACGTCCCCTGCTTGTGTTTCAATGATTGGTAAAGCGGTTAAAGAACCTGTTTTACCTTTTACTTCACCATTAGTGAAACGTTCAACATAGTCAACGTTTACACGTGCAGCACGTTCAAGTAAACGTGAGTGAAGATAGAATACATCCCCTGGGAATGCTTCACGACCTGGTGGACGACGTAATAATAGTGAAATTTGACGATATGCAACCGCTTGTTTAGATAAATCATCATAAACGATTAACGCATCTTCACCACGATCACGGAAATATTCACCCATCGCACAACCAGCGTAAGGTGCTAAATATTGTAATGCAGCCGCATCAGATGCAGTTGCTACCACAACGATAGTGTTTTTTAATGCACCGTGTTCTTCTAATTTACGTACTACGTTTGCAATAGTTGATGCTTTTTGACCAACTGCTACATAAATACATTTAACGCCAGAATCACGTTGGTTAATAATAGTATCAATTGCTAAAGCAGTTTTACCAGTTTGACGGTCACCGATAATTAACTCACGTTGACCACGGCCAACTGGAACCATTGAGTCCACTGCTTTATAACCAGTTTGTAAAGGTTGATCAACAGATTGACGATCAATTACCCCTGGTGCAATTACTTCAACTGGTGAGAAACCATCATGTTCAACTTCGCCTTTACCATCAATTGGTTCACCAAGGGTATTCACTACACGACCTAGCAAGCCAGCGCCGACTGGTACCTCTAAGATACGACCAGTACACTTAACTTCCATACCTTCCGCTAAATCAGTGTAAGGACCCATTACTACTGCCCCTACAGCATCGCGTTCTAGGTTAAGTGCCATTGCATAGCGTCCTGTCGGTAATGCAATCATTTCCCCTTGCATTACATCACTTAAACCATGAATACGAATAATGCCGTCGCATACAGATAAAATTTTACCTGTATTTTGAGCTTCGCTTACGACCTTAAAGTTCGCAATGCGTTTTTTTATCAAATCACTAATTTCAGTTGAATTTAGTTGCATTTTCTATTCCTCTTATAATTGTAGATCGCTAGCTAAGCGTTGAAGTTGTCCACGACTACTTCCATCAATCACCATATCATCTGTGCGGATAATACAACCGCCAATCAAAGATTCATCGATGCTACAATTTAAATTAATTTTTCGAGCAAGTCTTTTTTCCATTGCTGTCGCAATCTTTTGTTGCTGTTCTTCTGTTAATGCAAATGCCGACGTTACATAAACATCAGCAATTGAGCGATAATCTTCCACATAGGATTTATACTCTTCGTACACAGTAGGAAGAACGGCTAAACGCTCATTTTCTGCCATTAAACGAACAAGATTTTGCCCGTATTGATCTAGTTGTTCGCCACAAAGTGAAATGATTCCATCTGCAAGTGTTTCTGCCGAATTTGCACTTACCAAAAAGGATTGAACTGTCTCATTTTGGATAAGCTGAGAAAGGAAATTAAGCATTCCTTCCCATTTATCAAGAGCATTTTCATCTTTAGTAGACTCTTCTACTGCAAAATCAAATACGGCTTTAGCATAAGGGCGAGCTATTGTAGTTAAATCTGACATCAGCTCTTCCTCCCTATAATTCCGCAACTAGATTATCAATAATTTCGTTATTGGCCGCTTTATCAATAGTATGACCAACAATTTTTTCAGCACCAGCAATTGCTAACGAAGCAACTTGCGCACGTAATTCTTCTTGAACGCGTTTACGTTCACTTTCAACTTCAGCATAACCTTGTTTTACAATGTTAGCTTTTACAGTTTCAGCTTCTGATTTTGCTTCGTCTAGAATTTCGTTACGTCGTTTATTCGCTAAGTCGATAATTTCCTGTGCTTTCAATTTCGCTTGGTTTAACTCTTGCTCAACGAATGTTTTTGTATCAGCCTGTTCTTGTTTTGCTTTTTCTGCAGAAGCTAACGCATCAGCAATAGTACGCTGACGATCTTCAATAGCTTTCATAATTGGTGGCCATACAAATTTCATACAGAACCACACAAAAAGTGCAAAAGCAATTAACTGACCAATTAATGTTGCATTTATATTCACAACGCCTCCTCAATAATGTCTTTTTTTATAAGTAATTACCTTTTTTAGAAAACAGACAATTATTGTAATAATTCAATGAATGGGTTTGCGAATGCGAAGTATAAACCGATACCTACCGCAATCATTGCGATCGCATCAAGAAGACCAGCAACGATGAACATTTTAGTCATTAAAGAAGTTGCAAGTTCTGGTTGACGAGCAGCTGATTCTAAATAACGACCACCTAAGATACCAAAGCCGATCGCTGTACCTAATGCAGCAAAAGCAAGCATGATAGATGAAGCAATAATAGTTGCACCAATTACAGTTTCCATAGAGTTTCTCCAGTTAATTTTGTGGGCCTACGCCCCAAGGTTAATAAAAAAAAGTTAATAAATTAATGTTCTTCTAGTTTGTTATTAGCAAGACTCAAATATACGATAGTTAACATCATAAAAATGAATGCTTGTAATGTGATAACTAGAATGTGAAAAATTGCCCATACTAAGTGCAAAGGCACACCAATCACTTGTAATGCAATATGATCAGACATGTACATCAATGCAATTAATACGAAAATAAGCTCACCTGCATACATATTACCGAAAAGTCGAAGTGCTAACGATACAGGTTTTGCAATTAAAGTTACACTTTCAAGTAAAAGGTTAACTGGTGCAAACGCCCAGTGATTGAAAGGATGTAAAGTATATTCTTTGACAAAACCTTTCATACCTTTTGATTTAATTGTGTAATATAAAATTAGGAAAAATACACAGATTGACATTGCAAAGGTTGTATTTACATCCGCAGTTGACACAGCACGTAAGTGGTTAACACCTACTAAGTGTGCAGCTTGTGGAAGAAAATCAACAGGAATCAAGTCAATTGCGTTCATGATGAATACCCAACAGAAAATTGTTAATCCAAGTGGTGCAACAAATGTACGAACCCCTTGGAAATTTTCTTTTACGATACCATCAACCCATTCCACTAATATTTCTACCAAACATTGCATTTTTCCAGGAACGCCTGAAGTTGCTCTTGATGCAACACGGTAAAAAATATAGAGGAAAAGTATTCCCGATAATACGGAGAAGAAAATAGAGTCTAAGTGAATACTCCAAAATCCTTCTCCAGAAGAAAGATAGGTCAGATGGTGACCAATATACTCTGCCGTAGTTAACCCTGCCATAGTTAGTTCCTTGCTTATTAAAAATGACTATAAGATTTTTCAACAATAAAGGGTAATAAATTATTCAATAAGATACTTATAAAATAACCAACAAAAAAAACAATAAAATTTATTTTAAATAGTTCAAAAAATAAAATAATGAAAGCTACTGTTAATAATAATTTTAATGCTTCACCTATATACAACCGTTTAATATTCATTTTCTGTGGATTTTTAACGAAGAAAAATAAGGCCACAAAGAATAAAAAAGGAAAAAATGCTGACATAGCACCAACTAAAAAAGATCGCGCCATCTCAACATTTTGTATATAGACGAGAAAAAAAATAGATATGAATAAAACTGTCTCAATGATCAGACTAATTTTATACTTTCTCTGCGTTTTTCTTACGATGTTCATCTCACAACCAATATTTATTGGAAATAAATTATTCTATCATAAAGAAAATGCGTTGCATTATAAACGTTTTCGATTTAATAGACTAACGATTTTTTACTAAAATGAGATGACGATCACCCAGTAATTGAGGAATATCTAAGCAAATCTTTTCTTCAATTAAAAATTGCTCTGAAATTTCTTGTAATTCACTCTCATGGCATTGCCCTTTTAATGCATAATATCTACCTTCTAAATTTGGTAAATGAGCACACCACTTAGTCATATCGCTTAAAGATGCAAACGCTCGGCTCAAAACGCCATCAAATTTTTCTTCTGGAATATACTCCTCTACTCTACTAAGAATAGGTGTAACATTTTTTAGTTCTAATTCACGAATTGCATTTCGAATAAATTGAATCCGTTTACCAAGACTATCTAATAAAAAAAATTCTTTTTCTGGATACATTATTGCAAGAGGTAAGCCAGGAAGTCCAGGACCTGTTCCCACATCAATAAAACGATTACCTTTTAAATAAGGTCCAACAGCTAAGCTATCCAAAATATGTTTAATTAACATTTCTTCAGGATCACGAATTGCTGTTAAATTATATGCCTTATTCCATTTATTGAGTAAACCAATAAGCTTTACGAGTTTCTCTTTTTGGATACTCGTAAGCTCATATGGACATTGTGGAAGTAATTGCTCTAATTTTTGCAATAATTTTTCTTCTAATCCTGTCATCTATTCTCCACGTTTTAACATACCTTGTTTTTTCAAATTCACCAACAAGATAGAAATCGCCGCAGGTGTTACTCCTGAAATCCGACTAGCTTGCCCAATAGATACTGGACGATGTTGTTCTAGTTTTAAACGTACTTCATTAGATAAACCAGAAACTTGACTATAATCGAAAGATGCTGGAATTTCTGTATTTTCGTGACGTTTTTGGCGTTCAATTTCTTCTTGCTGATGCTCAATATAGCCCTGATACTTAACCATAATTTCAACTTGATCCGCAACAGCTTTATCTTCTACTGCTGGAGCAAAGAATTCATGTTGAGTCAATTTTTCATAAGTCATTTCTGGGCGACGCAATAAGTCTTCACCACTTGCCTCACGAGACAATGGTGTATTTAACATTTCATTAATGGATGCAAGATGTTCTGAACGTAAATGAATCCACGTTTCACGCAAACGTTGTTTTTCTACTTCAATAGCTTCCATTTTTTTATTAAATGCAGCCCAGCGAGCATCATCAATTAGACCAAATTCATGTGCAATTGGTGTTAAACGAGCATCAGCATTATCTTCGCGTAAAATTAATCGATATTCGGCGCGTGATGTGAATAAACGATATGGTTCTTTTGTACCTAATGTACTTAAATCATCAACCAATACACCTAAATACGCTTGATCACGACGTGGATACCATTGTTCTTTATCTTGAACAAATCGTCCTGCATTTATCCCAGCTAATAAACCTTGAGCAGCAGCTTCTTCGTATCCTGTTGTACCATTAATTTGACCTGCAAAGAATAAACCACGGATCGCTTTAGTTTCTAAAGTAGGTTTAAGATCTCTAGGATCAAAATAATCATACTCGATCGCATAGCCAGGTCGAACAATACGGACATTTTCTAAACCTTTCATTGAATGCACGATTTGCATTTGTACATCAAATGGCAAACTAGTCGAAATTCCATTTGGATAAATCTCATTTGTCGTCAAGCCTTCTGGCTCGAGATAAATTTGGTGCGCATTACGATCAGCAAAGCGTACTACTTTATCTTCTATTGATGGACAATAACGAGGACCAACCCCTTCAATAATTCCAGCAAACATCGGACTACGATCCAAATTATTACGGATCACTTCATGCGTCTTTTCATTCGTATGCGTAATAAAACATGCGATCTGACGAGGATGTTGATCCGCTGATCCCATAAATGAAAATACAGGTGGAATTGGATCTCCTGGTTGTTGTGCCAATTGTGAGAAATCAATTGTTCTTGCATCAAGACGTGGTGGCGTCCCTGTTTTTAAGCGTGCCACACGAAGATCGTAGGATCTTAATTTATCCGCAAGAGCAATTGACGCAGGATCACCTAAACGACCACCGGCATAATTTTCCAAACCTATATGGATCTTACCGCCTAAAAAGGTCCCTGCTGTTAAAACGACAGATCGGGATCTAAATTTCAATCCCATTTTTGTTTCAACACCAACTGCTTGACCATTTTCAATAATAATATCCGTCACTTCCTGTTGGAAAATATCAAGATTTTCTTGTTTTTCCAACACCATCCTAACTGTTTGACGATAAAGTGCTTTATCTGCTTGAGCTCGTGTTGCACGAACAGCAGGTCCCTTACTACTGTTAAGTGTTCTAAATTGAATACCCGCTTTATCTGTTGCAGTTGCCATGAGACCGCCCATAGCATCAATTTCCTTAACTAAATGTCCTTTACCGATCCCACCTATTGCTGGATTGCATGACATTTGACCGAGAGTATCAATATTATGAGTAAGCAGTAATGTTTTTAACCCCATTCTCGCTGGAGCAAGTGCTGCCTCAGTTCCTGCATGACCGCCACCAATAACAATGACGTCATAAGTATCTGTATAAAACATAAATTCCTTCATATAAGAAAAAAATAACAGGATATTTTAACTCAATTAGAAATGAATACCAATCATGAAATATAAGATCAAAGATCTAAAAATAGATCCTTTTGATCTTTTGGATCATATAAATAAGATCTTTTTATAAGATCTTTATTATTTTTATTATTAGGGAGATAGATCTCTGTGGATAAGTAAGAAAAACTTTTTATTTTTAAGATCTTATCAACATTTTAACTTGTGAAGATCTTTTATTGAAATGAGAGGATAGCTTGTTCGTAAAATGGGAAGATATACACAGGCATGTAATAAAACTAGACTTATTCAAGAAGAATTAAGCACTTTTACGGTAAGAAAATAAGAGTTATCCACAGATGAAGTGCTTAAATAATGAAAGATCTTAATTACTTTATAAGTAATTTGATAGGAAAGAAGGTAACCATTCTTCAGCAACTGATTCAGGATCCATTGTCGTGGTCACGTCTATTTTTATTGGTGATGCAAGTTCTGTTGCAAAATGATCTTTAAGAATTTGGGTTGCTTTATCTACGGCATGGCAGTAGGTATCGTAATTGCTATCGCCAAGACCAACGACACCAAATTTTAATTTAGAAAGATCTAAATTTTTATCAATAATATCTTGAAATAACGGGAGTAAATTGTCTGGAATTTCACCAGCACCATAGGTAGATGTCACGATTAACCAATGGGAATAGTCTTTTACTTCATTTAAATTAGGACCGTGGAAGATATCTAATTCAATGTCTTCATTTTCTAATATTTCATATAAAGCTTCGGCAACTTCTTCGGCATTTCCTAGTGTACTACCAGAAATGATACAAAGTTTTTTTGTCATAGCGTTTCCTTAAAAAATAAAAAAGCTTAGTTTTATCGACTAAGCTTTTGATTTATTAAACATTATCAATTCGACCAAGTAATGCTCTTAAGCGATCTTGGAAGTCGTTATGCTCAGATTTAAGACTTTCATTTTCTTGTGATAATTGTTGATTTTTTCCTTTTAACTCTTCAATTTCTAATTGAAGTAATTGGATAGTTTCAACAGCTTCTTTAATTTTACCTTCAAGTTGATCTAAAATTTCAAAAGACATTTTATTTCCTTATCTATGGTTATGGATAAATATAGTGGTTATTTTACTCTATTTTTGTAACTTTTTGTAACCTTTTATACTTCACTTTTTGAAGTTTTTAAAAAATAGGAAAAAAATACAACAAAGGAAGGATCCTTTAACTACCTAAAAAAGTGATCTATTTTTAAAACTAAAAAGGAGATCGTATGATCTATTCAGATAATACTGAAAGTATAGGAAAAACCCCACTCATTCGTTTACAACATTTTGGTCAGAATAATATTCTGGCAAAAGTCGAATCACGCAATCCAAGTTTTAGCGTAAAATGTCGCGTTGGAGCGAATATGATTTGGCAAGCAGAAAAAGATGGTATTTTAGTCAAAGGAAAAGAAGTTTTAGAAGCTACGAGTGGTAACACAGGTGTTGCATTAGCGTATGCTACGGCTGCAAGAGGGTATGCGTTAACAATTGTAATGCCAGAAAATATGAGTGAAGAACGAAAGTTACTTCTTAAAGGACTTGGTGTTAATCTTATCTTAACTGAGGCATCTTTGGGAATGAAGGGTGCTATGCAAAAAGCAAAGGAAATTTATGAAACAGATCCTTCGCACTATGTTATGTTGAATCAATTTGAAAATCCAGCAAATCCTGATATTCATCGCCGTACAACAGGCCCTGAAATTATTAAAGATACAGATGGGAAGATCGATGTGATCGTCGCAGGTGTCGGTACAGGAGGCACCTTGACAGGAATTGCGACTTATATGAAAAAAGATCTTAAAAAAGATGTAATCGTGGTTGCGGTAGAACCGAGTGAATCACCAGTGATTACGCAGAAGCTAGCAGGCAAAGATCTTAATCCAGCCCCTCATAAGATCCAAGGAATAGGGGCAGGTTTTATTCCAAAAAATTTGGATCTTTCTTTAATTGATCGTGTGATCTGCGTAACAAGTGAAGAAGCGCTTGCAACAGCAAGAGATCTTATGAAAAAAGAAGGTATTCTCGCAGGGATTTCATCAGGGGCTGCTGTCTTTGCTGCAAATAAGTTAGCTCAGGATCCGTATTTTAAAGATAAAAATATTGTTGCGATTCTACCGTCTTCAGCAGAACGTTATTTAAGTACAGTATTATTTGATCCTTATCGCTAGAAATCATACATAAAATAAAAAAAGAAGCCGTCTTAAAACGGCTTCTTTTATATCACATGGGATAAATTACTGCTTATTTTTATAGTACTCTTCAAGTAAAAGTGATTTGATAGGTTTCAAATTTTCTTTTTCGAGTGCTTCATTGAGATCAATAAGTGCTTGAATCCGAACTTGTTTAGGTAATACATAAGGATGTCTTGAGGCTAAAGCTCCAACTAATTCCCAATAAATTGTTAAACTAACGGGAATTTCTGCTTTTTTTAAGGCCACGAAACAATTTACCGCTCCTCGCTCTTTAAATGATTTCACATCATAGACTTCAATTTTTGCGAGTAATCTTTCATGTTTTATACTTAAATTGGAAAGTTCTTTAATACGATTTTTTTTTAAGATTTGCGCATCGAGATGATGTTGCGTAGCTTGCTGAATACACATTAAGACAACATTTTTAAGTTGTTCATCATCACGCATAGTATCTATCGGTAAGCGATAATAATGACTTAAGCTAAGGTGTGTTTCATTTGTTTTTGCCAAACAGGAAGCACCACCAAGCTCATCCACAATATAACTCGCTACTTCATCTTTTGCTTTGAGGTATAATACATCATTTAAAAATAAGCCAAACATCAGCTTATTTTTAAAAAATCCAAAACCGCTGAAAAGATTTTTTGTAGTCACTTCGCCTACAAGATTAGATAAACGTTGTTTTAAGATATTTAGATTGTCGGTATACCGATACATTTCCACCTCTAAGAGTTGTTTCAAGTAAATTGTATAAAGAGATACCTATTTTATAGTATAAAGAGGGGCTTTCGGAAAAATATTTCAAAAGTTGCGAGCTAGATCGCAAAAAAATTTTAAAAAAATGGGAGTTAGATAGGAAAAATAAAAAATAAAAGCGGACGATTTTGAATTACGCCCACTTTTTCGAAAAATTTTATGATGTTTAATTAACGCATTGCTAATTGAAAAATCATAGATTCCGCTTGGCATTCAAAAGTAAAGGTAGCTTTTAGTAAAAATTCATCATTAATAGATTCAATTTCATCAACTACCTCAAATCCAGAAAAAGCAGATTCTTTAGCTTTTTCTTTTAAACGCGCTAGCATTTCTTGAGCATCTTTTAGCGTAGCAAATTTTTTTTCAATCTGTACGTTTAAGTCAGAATTATCAATTACTGTCCCAACATCTACACAGCAACAAGCGGCAACTTCTTGGGCACGACAGCTTAAATTTTTTTCGGTCATATGTTTCCCCTAAATTGAGCAATTATTGCCAGTATTCTATCAAGATTAATTGTATTCACAAAATAGGATTTTTTTAGAGAATAGAATGTTAATGGATTGTTTTTGAGATCAATAGTCAATGTTATAAGTTGATTAAATTAATTAACTAAATTTTAGAAAAAAACGATTTTTTACCGATTTTTTTTTGTCTTTTATTTTAATTTTATTAGAATGAAAAGCATCCAAATTTTTAATATTTAATACGATAAGAGGTTGACTATGACTGACTTAAATGTACTTAAACAAGACCTACAAAAACTTGGGATTCATGATGTAAAAGAAGTTATTTACAATCCAAGCTATGAAAAGCTTTTTCAGGATGAAACTAAGCCTGGGTTAGAAGGTTTTGAAAAAGGCGTAGTGACTAAAACAGGTGCAGTTGCTGTTGATACAGGCGTATTTACAGGACGTTCGCCAAAAGATAAATATATCGTTGAAGATGATATTACCCGTGATACCGTATGGTGGACGAGTGACGCTGCGAAAAACGATAATAAAAAAATGTCTCAGCAAGTTTGGAATGAATTGAAAAAAATCGTTACGACTGAATTATCAGATAAAGTATTGTACGTTGTCGATGGTTTTTGTGGCGCGAATGAAAATACACGATTGAAAGTACGTTTCATTACTGAAGTTGCATGGCAAGCACATTTTGTGACAAATATGTTTATCCGTCCAACTAAAGAAGAACTTATTGACTTCAAACCTGATTTTATCGTGATGAATGGTGCCAAAACCACTAATCCAAATTGGAAGGAACAAGGATTACATTCTGAAAACTTCGTCGCCTTTAATTTAACAGAACGTATTCAATTAATCGGTGGTACTTGGTACGGCGGTGAAATGAAAAAAGGGATGTTCTCAATGATGAACTACTTCCTTCCACTACAAGGCATCGCAGCAATGCACTGCTCTGCAAACGTAGGTAAAGATGGTGATACAGCTATCTTCTTTGGTTTATCTGGTACAGGTAAAACGACATTATCAACAGATCCAAAACGTCAACTTATTGGTGATGATGAACATGGTTGGGATGATAATGGGGTATTTAACTTCGAAGGTGGTTGTTATGCAAAAACAATCAACCTCTCTGCCGAAAATGAACCTGATATCTACGGTGCGATTAAACGTAATGCACTTCTAGAAAACGTTGTAGTCCTAGACGATGGTACAGTTGATTTTGATGATGCCTCAAAAACTGAGAATACACGTGTTTCTTATCCTATTTATCATATTGAGAATATCGTAAAACCAGTATCAAAAGCAGGTCCTGCGAAGAAAGTTATTTTCTTAACTGCCGATGCATTTGGAGTATTACCGCCAGTAGCAAAATTAACGCCAGAACAAACAAAATATTATTTCCTTTCTGGTTTTACCGCAAAATTGGCAGGTACAGAACGTGGTATTACTGAACCTACTCCGACTTTCTCAGCATGTTTTGGTGAAGCTTTCCTTAGTTTACATCCAACACAATATGCAGAAGTTTTAGTGAAACGCATGAAAGATGCAGGCGCCGAAGCTTACCTTGTGAATACAGGTTGGAACGGTACAGGTAAACGAATTTCTATTAAAGATACTCGTGGTATCATTGATGCTATATTAGATGGTTCTATTGATAAAGCACAGATGACTGAATTACCAATTTTCAATCTTGCTATTCCAACAGCATTACCAGGTGTAGATACTCATATCTTAGATCCTCGTAATACATATGCCGATAAAGCAGAGTGGAAAACAAAAGCAGAAAAATTAGCAGCATTATTTATCAATAACTTCAAAAAATATGCGACTAATGCGGAAGGTAAATCACTTATTGCCGCAGGTCCACATTTAGATAAATAACTACTAAAGTAGCTTAAAGGTAAATTTAAAAGGGTAACGTGAGTTACCCTTTTTATATTTATTAACGACCACTAACAGAAATTTCTAAAAGTAGTGCAAAAGTTATCCAATATTTAGCTATCTAAGAATTATTTTCTTGTGGAAAACTTTATAAAACTGCTGTTTTTTTATTCTTTTATTCACAAAACATGTACAAAAAAATGCTTTTTAGTTTAAAAAATAGTCAAGCGATAAGTTTTTTATAATTTTTTTGAAAAAAGTACTTGCGCTACATCGGAAAATATCTATAATACGCCCCACACAACGACGCGACGTTGTTAACAAAAATTTACTTCTCGCGTCGTTGTTTTTTGTTCTTTAACAACTAACTAGACAATCTGTGTGGGCACTTGTTGATTGACTTTGTTTAAATAATTTAACTAAGTCTTAATGAGTGTCAAACTAGAAATTCATTTTAAATGAAAGACTTTTTGTCAGCTTATTGAGCGAATCAAGCTTTGAATTGAAGAGTTTGATCATGGCTCAGATTGAACGCTGGCGGCAGGCTTAACACATGCAAGTCGAACGGTAACAGGAAGAAAGCTTGCTTTCTTTGCTGACGAGTGGCGGACGGGTGAGTAATGCTTGGGAATCTGTTTCATGGAGGGGGATAACTACGGGAAACTGTAGCTAATACCGCGTAATATCGAGAGATTAAATGTGTGGGACCGCAAGGCCACATGCCATGAAGTGAGCCCAAGTGGGATTAGATAGTTGGTGAGGTAATGGCTCACCAAGTCAGCGATCTCTAGCTGGTCTGAGAGGATGACCAGCCACACTGGGACTGAGACACGGCCCAGACTCCTACGGGAGGCAGCAGTGGGGAATATTGCACAATGGGCGCAAGCCTGATGCAGCCATGCCGCGTGAATGAAGAAGGCCTTCGGGTTGTAAAGTTCTTTCGGTGGTGAGGAAGGTTGGCGTGTTAATAGCACGTTGACTTGACGTTAGCCACAGAAGAAGCACCGGCTAACTCCGTGCCAGCAGCCGCGGTAATACGGAGGGTGCGAGCGTTAATCGGAATAACTGGGCGTAAAGGGCACGCAGGCGGTGACTTAAGTGAGGTGTGAAAGCCCTGGGCTTAACCTAGGAATTGCATTTCATACTGGGTCGCTAGAGTATTTTAGGGAGGGGTAGAATTCCACGTGTAGCGGTGAAATGCGTAGAGATGTGGAGGAATACCGAAGGCGAAGGCAGCCCCTTGGGAATATACTGACGCTCATGTGCGAAAGCGTGGGGAGCAAACAGGATTAGATACCCTGGTAGTCCACGCTGTAAACGATGTCGATTTGGGGATTGGGCTTTAGGTCTGGTGCCCGTAGCTAACGTGATAAATCGACCGCCTGGGGAGTACGGCCGCAAGGTTAAAACTCAAATGAATTGACGGGGGCCCGCACAAGCGGTGGAGCATGTGGTTTAATTCGATGCAACGCGAAGAACCTTACCTACTCTTGACATCCATGGAACCTTGTAGAGATACGAGGGTGCCTTCGGGAACCATGAGACAGGTGCTGCATGGCTGTCGTCAGCTCGTGTTGTGAAATGTTGGGTTAAGTCCCGCAACGAGCGCAACCCTTATCCTTTGTTGCCAGCGGTTTGGCCGGGAACTCAAAGGAGACTGCCAGTGATAAACTGGAGGAAGGTGGGGATGACGTCAAGTCATCATGGCCCTTACGAGTAGGGCTACACACGTGCTACAATGGCGTATACAGAGGGCAGCGAGCCTGCGAGGGTGAGCGAATCTCAGAAAGTACGTCTAAGTCCGGATTGGAGTCTGCAACTCGACTCCATGAAGTCGGAATCGCTAGTAATCGCGAATCAGAATGTCGCGGTGAATACGTTCCCGGGCCTTGTACACACCGCCCGTCACACCATGGGAGTGGGTTGTACCAGAAGTAGATAGCTTAACCTTCGGGAGGGCGTTTACCACGGTATGATTCATGACTGGGGTGAAGTCGTAACAAGGTAACCGTAGGGGAACCTGCGGTTGGATCACCTCCTTACCAAAATGAAGCGACAGTGAGTGCTCACACAGATTGTTTTAGTAGTTGTAAACAACAAAAGACAAGACTTTAAAGATACGATGTCGTATTAAAGTTTTAAAAGTATCTTTAAATGTTGTCCCCATCGTCTAGAGGCCTAGGACATCGCCCTTTCACGGCGGTAACAGGGGTTCGAATCCCCTTGGGGACGCCATTTAAAGATATTTTATTGTCTTAATTGTTCTTTAAAAATTTAAAATCAAGCTGAAAACTAAAGAGACTTTCAAGTAAAGTCTGAGTAGTTAAAAATCTTATGCTGAAAAAGGCAGCATAAGTCGAGTTGTTAATCGCAATCTTAATATGAAAATATTTGAGGTTGTATGGTTAAGTGACTAAGCGTACAGGGCGGATGCCTTGGCAATCAGAGGCGATGAAGGACGTGCTAATCTGCGAAAAGCTTGGGTAAGGCGATAAGAGCCGTTATAACCCGAGATATCCGAATGGGGAAACCCGATAGATGAAGAATCTATCATCTCTTTTTGAATATATAGGAAAGAGAAGCAAACCGGGAGAACTGAAACATCTAAGTACCCCGAGGAAAAGAAATCAACCGAGATTCTGTTAGTAGCGGCGAGCGAAAGCGGAAGAGCCTGTAAGTGATAGCAAAAGCGTTAGGAGAATGAGCTGGGAAGCTCAATCATAGAGGGTGATAGTCCCGTATCTTAAAACGCTTTTGTGGTACTGAGCTTACGATAAGTAGGGCGGGACACGTGTTATCTTGTCTGAAGATGGGGGGACCATCCTCCAAGGCTAAATACTCCTGATTGACCGATAGTGAACCAGTACTGTGAAGGAAAGGCGAAAAGAACCCCTGTGAGGGGAGTGAAATAGAACCTGAAACCCTGTACGTACAAGCAGTGGGAGCCACTTCGTGTGGTGACTGCGTACCTTTTGTATAATGGGTCAGCGACTTATATTTTGTAGCGAGGTTAACTGAATAAGGGAGCCGTAGGGAAACCGAGTCTTAACTGGGCGACTAGTTGCAAGATATAGACCCGAAACCCGGTGATCTAGCCATGGGCAGGTTGAAGGTTGGGTAACACTAACTGGAGGACCGAACCGACTAATGTTGAAAAATTAGCGGATGACCTGTGGCTGGGGGTGAAAGGCCAATCAAACCGGGAGATAGCTGGTTCTCCCCGAAATCTATTTAGGTAGAGCCTTGAGCGGACACCTTTGGGGGTAGAGCACTGTTTCGGCTAGGGGGCCATCCCGGCTTACCAACCCGATGCAAACTCCGAATACCAAAGAGTGATACTCAGGAGACACACGGCGGGTGCTAACGTTCGTCGTGGAGAGGGAAACAACCCAGACCGCCAGCTAAGGTCCCAAAGTCTATATTAAGTGGGAAACGAAGTGGGAAGGCTTAGACAGCTAGGATGTTGGCTTAGAAGCAGCCATCATTTAAAGAAAGCGTAATAGCTCACTAGTCGAGTCGGCCTGCGCGGAAGATGTAACGGGGCTCAAATATAGCACCGAAGCTGCGGCATCAGACGTAAGTCTGTTGGGTAGGGGAGCGTTCTGTAAGCGGATGAAGGTGTACTGAGAAGTATGCTGGACGTATCAGAAGTGCGAATGCTGACATAAGTAACGATAAAACGAGTGAAAAACTCGTTCGCCGGAAGATCAAGGTTTCCTGTCCAACGTTAATCGGGGCAGGGTGAGTCGACCCCTAAGGCAAGGCTGAAAAGCGTAGTCGATGGGAAACGGGTTAATATTCCCGTACTTGTAATAACTGCGATGTGGGGACGGAGTAGGTTAGGTTAGCCATCTTTTGGATTAGATGGTTTAAGCCGGTAGGCGGAATATCTAGGCAAATCCGGATATTCTTAACGCCGAGAAGTGATGACGAGCAACTACGGTTGTGAAGTAACTGATACCACACTTCCAGGAAAAGCCACTAAGCTTCAGGTTATTATAAATCGTACTGTAAACCGACACAGGTGATCAGGTAGAGAATACTCAGGCGCTTGAGAGAACTCGGGTGAAGGAACTAGGCAAAATAGCACCGTAACTTCGGGAGAAGGTGCGCCGGTGGTAGTTGTAGTCCCTCGCGGACGAAGGCGAATCCGGTCGAAGATACCAGCTGGCTGCAACTGTTTATTAAAAACACAGCACTCTGCAAACACGAAAGTGGACGTATAGGGTGTGATGCCTGCCCGGTGCTGGAAGGTTAATTGATGGGGTTAGCGCAAGCGAAGCTCCTGATCGAAGCCCCAGTAAACGGCGGCCGTAACTATAACGGTCCTAAGGTAGCGAAATTCCTTGTCGGGTAAGTTCCGACCTGCACGAATGGCATAATGATGGCCAGGCTGTCTCCACCCGAGACTCAGTGAAATTGAAATCGCCGTGAAGATGCGGTGTACCCGCGGCTAGACGGAAAGACCCCGTGAACCTTTACTATAGCTTGACACTGAACCTTGAATTTTAATGTGTAGGATAGGTGGGAGACTATGAAGCGAGAACGCCAGTTCTTGTGGAGTCGTTGTTGAAATACCACCCTTTAACGTTTGATGTTCTAACGACGTACCTGAAACGGGTACTCGGACAGTGTCTGGTGGGTAGTTTGACTGGGGCGGTCTCCTCCCAAAGAGTAACGGAGGAGCACGAAGGTTTGCTAATCACGGTCGGACATCGTGAGGTTAGTGCAATGGTATAAGCAAGCTTAACTGCGAGACAGACAAGTCGAGCAGGTACGAAAGTAGGTCATAGTGATCCGGTGGTTCTGCATGGAAGGGCCATCGCTCAACGGATAAAAGGTACTCCGGGGATAACAGGCTGATACCGCCCAAGAGTTCATATCGACGGCGGTGTTTGGCACCTCGATGTCGGCTCATCACATCCTGGGGCTGAAGTAGGTCCCAAGGGTATGGCTGTTCGCCATTTAAAGTGGTACGCGAGCTGGGTTTAGAACGTCGTGAGACAGTTCGGTCCCTATCTGCCGTGGGCGTTGGAGAATTGATTGGGGCTGCTCCTAGTACGAGAGGACCGGAGTGGACGCATCACTGGTGTTCCAGTTGTCTCGCCAGAGGCATTGCTGGGTAGCTACATGCGGAAGAGATAAGTGCTGAAAGCATCTAAGCACGAAACTTGCCAAGAGATGAGTTCTCCCCGACTTAAAGTCGGTAAGGGTTGTTTGAGACTAAGACGTTGATAGGTCTGATGTGTAAGCGCTGTGAGGCGTTGAGCTAACAGATACTAATTGCCCGAGAGGCTTAACCATACAACACTCAAATATTTTTAGAGAAAAGATTTGAAAGAAAGTCGGTTTTCAGTGAAGATTTTAAAGACTTAACGAAGCGAAGAGAAAGTAAAACGCAAATAAACGTTAAGTAAAGAACGACGAAAAGACAGATTATAAAGAATAATCCTGGCGGCGAAAGTGCAGTGGTCCCACCTGACCCCATGCCGAACTCAGAAGTGAAACGCTGTAACGCCGATGGTAGTGTGGAGTCCCTCCATGCGAGAGTAGGACACCGCCAGGTCCCAACACCAACCTCTTGAGCAATCAAGAGGTTTTTTTATGCCTGAAAATTAAGAAAACTTAAGAAAGACTAGGCTAAGAGAAAAAGAGTAGGCTAAGAAAAGCAATTCCTCTTTATTCTTTCCTTTTATCATATCTAACCTCATCGCCCATTCCTTTATAATAATAAAGATAGATTCACTCTCCTTCTATCACCGAATTACCTATCACGTTCCGCTTTCCCATAAATTTTATGTACTTTATATAACTGCTTTAAATCACATAAATTTTTACGAAAAACGGGGCGTGCTTTTGTTTTTGCATGGGGAGGACTAGTTCATAAGTTTTACGTTTTAACACTACTGTAGCGCTTATCCTTTTAGAATCGCATGTTTAAAGACAGGATACGCTTACAGAAATTTAATAATAATGCCAATAAAACCAAGAGTAAGAAAAGCCAGTGCTATGCGAGGCATAAGCCCGCTAAGATAACAGACGTAATCAAACCCTCTTAGTCCTCGTATTGCTATCTTCTATTCTTCCCATCCTATCTTTTTATCCTAATTTTTATTATTAATAGCGCCTCTATACAGATTTCCCCCCCTTTTATCATCAAAGTAACTATCACGCCCCGATTTTCCGTAAATTTTATTATTAATGACTTAGATCATGAAAAAAGCATAATAAATTGTCGCGTTGTTTTTTTTTGTACAATTCGCTAGATTTTAATAACGTTAAATAGAAGGTAAAAAATGGCTTATCGGCATGATGCGGATCTCGCTTTTTTAGGCGAATTATCTAATGAAAATTTGGGAAAACTTTTTGATCTTTTAGTTTATGACCCCAAAGATAATCAGAGACGGCGCACAGAAGAATTAACCGACTCTAAGGAATATCATCAACATCAGAATAACTATGCTCAATATTGGCAACGTATTGCAGAGGAACTTCAGTTATTTGGAGGGAATACATTTTTTAATATGTTGCGTAAGCAAGGTATTCTTTATAACGAAATTTTGTGTGATGTCTGCGACAAAATGAAGGTGAAGTATAATAAAAATGCTGAGACTGTCATTATTGAGCAAAGTTTACTCATGAGTTTATTAGAAAAAGCATTGGAAGAGATGTCTCATCCAGAACAGGAAGAATTAGCGAAATCTATTGGTATTCAGGATTTTGGACATGTAGATGCCTCTATTTTAACCGCTACATTTTTGAAGTTATTTAACATGGGAAAATTTGGTGCTTACAAAGGGACGTTGATTATCGTAAATGCAGTTTGGAAAGCATTATTTGGTAAAGGCTTAACACTAGTCGCTAATGCTACGCTTATGCGTGCTATTTCCATTTTAACAGGTCCTATTGGCTGGGGAATCACAGGAATATGGACAGCGGTTGATATTGCAGGACCAGCCTATCGAGTTACCATTCCGAGTGTGCTTATGGTTGCTTTATTGCGACAAACTTATTTAAATGAAGATGTATTAGCAGATTTAGAGTAAAAAAGCCACTTAATCGTTAAGTGGCTTTTTAATTGGTTGATCTTCCTTTTACGACATTTATGCCAATAAATTTTTACGAAAAACTTGGCGTCATTTTTCGGGTCCGATGACAATAATCGAATAAAGCCATCTGATAGATGGCTTTAAAATTTTATCTATTCTAAAATTTTATTTAATTGGCTCTAGATGTTTTTTCCAAGCATGAGGGACATCTTTTAATAAATATACTTTCACGCCTTTAGGGTGTTTATCTAGTGTAAAACGATAGGTATCGTTTAATTTGTACATTGCACCTGTAATTGGATCAACGATTAAGAAGCCGATTACACCGCCAAATCCTAAATTACCGAAGTACCAGCCATCAATGGTCGGGGTAATATTAAAAGATTGTGTTGGGAAGCCTTTTCCTGAAAAAATAACTTTATAGTGTGCTTTTTTGAAATAACCATCTCCAGATTTTAAAACAAGATGTGCTGGAGTGACACCTCTATAAATTGTTTGATTTCCACTAAATATCGTAACATTCACGCCACTAGGATCACTGTCAATGGTTGTTGGGTAATCACTTTTGCTTACGATCGAAGCGCAACCAGAAAGTGTAAGAATGCCTCCTAATAATGCGGTTTTTGCGATATTTTTTATCATAATAATTATCCTTTTATAACTGCTTAAAAATAAAAGATGAGATAATCATTTTATCTCATGTAAATTATAAAAAAATTTTTATAAGAATGGTGAAAATTCACTATTAGGTTAACGATCTATATCAATAAAAATTCAATTATTATCAAATACTTCATCTTATTTATAGCGTGAATATAAAAAATTTAAAATTTTTTTCACTTCTAAATCGGCTTTCTACCATAAATCACACCGAAAGGTGCGTGTATTACGAAAAAGTGCCTTCTTGCAGAGTATAGTAGGGGGGAGTATAGTACGTGCCATCAGAACGAAACAAGTTTTCAAATAATTCAAAGATTTAAAAGTTTAAAAGTTAAAAGATTTCAAAGTTTAAAAAGTTTATGGGAGTAAACATACTATGAATAGATTCACAATTCCACGTGATGTTTATTTTGGCGATAACGCCGTTGAGTATTTAGCGCAAGTTGATGCAAAACGTGCATTCATCGTTTATGACGGTACTCGTTTAGAAGAAGATGGTACTATCGCACGTCTTCAAGATTATTTACGCCAAGCTGGTGTTGAAAGCACTACTTTCAACGAAGTTGACCATGATCCTTCAGTAGAAATGGTTCGCAACGGTTTAGCGAAAATGAATGAATTTAAACCTGACTTAATCGTTGGGGTTGGCGGTGGTTCGCCAATTGATGCGGCAAAAGCAATGTGGATTTTCTATGAACATCCAGAATTAAGCTTTGAAGAAGCTGCAAAACCATTTTCTCTACCAAAACTGCGTAATAAAGCGCACTTCATTGCGATTACAACGACGAGTGGTACCGCAACTGAAGTAACTTCATTCTCAGTAATTACAGATGAAAAAACAGGTATCAAATACCCAATCGCTGACTTCAACATCACTCCAGATGTAGCGATCGTTGATACTACTTTGGTAGAAACCTTACCGAAAGGTTTAGTTGCAAATACAGGGATGGATGCCCTAACTCATGCAATTGAAGCTTACACCTCTAACGTAGCGACACCATTTACCGATGCGTTAGCGATAAAAGCAATCGAAATGATTATGGAAAATCTGGTTGCGTCTTATCGTGGGGACATGGAAGCACGTAAAGCGATGCATATTGCACAAAACCTTGCAGGTATGGCATTTTCGAATGCAATTTTAGGCATTGTTCACTCAATGGCACATAAATCTGGTAAAGTATTTGATATTCCGCACGGTATGATTAATTCAATCTGCCTGCCACATGCGACACGTTTTAATGCAAAAACAGCACCAGAAAAATATGTAGACATTGCGAAACGTTTACATTTAGAAGGCGAAACAGACCAAGCATTAATTGATGCTTTAGTTGCTGCGATTCGCAATCTTCAAGTAAATATGAACATGGCAGCGAGTTTCAAAGATTACGGACTTTCTGAAGAACTCTTCCTAAATAAAGTGGACGAAATTGCTGCGGCGGCGGTACTTGATCCTTGTACAAGTACTAACCCGCGTGAAATCAACAACGCTGAAATGACAGCCCTTTTCAAAGCGGCATATTACAATACTGAAGTTGATTTCTAGTAAATTTTAAGCATATATAATCCTCATTTCTCTTAGTGCAACAAGCCACTTCCTAGTTTGGAAGTGGCTTTTTTTATGTACTTAAAGATTATTTTGCATAAGTTGGTGAATAAATTCTGGGACGATTTTTGTGGCCAAACCATAACGTTTTATTTGGAAAGCATTTTCTACGTTACTGGGTTCGAGATTGAGCTCGATAGTTTGAGCATGCGCACGATTTGCTTCTTTGACAAAACCAGCAGCGGGATAAACATTACCTGAGGTACCAATTGAAATAAAATAATCGCAATCTGCAAGGGCATCATAAATACGATCCATTTCATAAGGCATCTCGCCAAACCAGACAATATTAGGGCGTAGTGGTTGGCGGATCTCACAACAATGGCATTTATCACTTGCACTAAGATCGCCCGTCCAAGGATATACTTTTTCTGTTAATGGGCACTTCGCCTCAAGTAAGCTACCATGCATGTGGATGATATTTTTCGAGCCTGCTCGTTCATGTAAGTTATCGACATTCTGCGTAATCAGTAGAAAATTATCACCAAGTTGTTGTTCAAGCTCTGCTAATGCAAAGTGGGCAGCATTAGGATTAATTTTAGGATCAAAGAGTGCTTTGCGGCGTTGATTGTAAAAATCCTGGACTAACCGTGGATTACGTTGATAGCCTTCTGGCGTGGCAATTTCATCAATAGAATAATCTTCCCATAATCCA
This sequence comes from Actinobacillus delphinicola, assembly GCF_900638385.1. NCBI lineage: Bacteria > Pseudomonadati > Pseudomonadota > Gammaproteobacteria > Pasteurellales > Pasteurellaceae > Actinobacillus > Actinobacillus delphinicola. The sequence goes on from NZ_LR134510.1 coordinate 799,959, forward strand.
TCTTCTGCACGGAAAGTGCGTAAACCTGATTCAGCAGAAATTCCAGCGCCTGTTAAGATAACGACTTTCATGTTTTCCTCATTTCTGTATTTTTTTATATAAAACAAAACAGTTACATTGCTTAGTTTTTAATTATAGATATCTATAAATAAATGCAAACTCTTATCTTTAATAAAAAGGATAAATATAAAAATAAGCAAATATTTTACGATAATATTTTTGTATTAGCTTATATTAACACTTTTTTAACAATATTTATTTTGTATATAGCGAAATAATGTGAGTTTATTTTATTATCTATCAATAGGTTAAATAATGCACTTATTTACACAAATATATATAGCGTAGTGTAAAAAAAACGTTATAATATTCGCCGATCACTATTGATTATATTTGGAGACATTATGAAATTTTCAACTCGTAATTTAATTAAGGGAACTGTAACTCAAATCACTGAAGGTGCAGTAAATGTAGAAGTAACCATCAAAACTGCAGAAGGCGTAGAACTTGTTTCTATCATTACTAAAGCAGCATGTGATAATTTGGGTCTTGCTGTTGGTAAAGAAGCTTATGCAGCAATCAAAGCATCAAATGTAATGATTGGTATTGACGAATAATCTGCATTTTGTAAGTGGTTACAGTGTAAGTAGGTTAGCACTGTAATCATTTTTTCTTATTATCCTTTCTTATCTACCGTTCTCACGTTATATTTTGTCAAATTCTGACATGACCCCTCAAGCCTTTCTGTTATAATACGGATATTTAATCATACTTATTTTTAATTATTATGAGAATACCAAGAATTTACCATCCTGAATCTTTACAGGGCGTTGTAACTTGTTTTTTGAGCGATGATGCGATGAATCATGTCGCTCGTGTATTACGTATGCAAGAAGGCGATTTATTAACTTTATTTGATGGCTCAAACTGGACATTTGATGCTCGCATTAAAACGGTGACCAAAAAAGCGGTTGAAGTTGAGATTCTGTCTGCTCAGTTAGATGATAAAGAAAGCGCATTAAATTTACATCTTGGGCAAGTTATGTCACGTGGTGATCGGATGGAGTTTACGATTCAGAAATCTGTTGAATTAGGGGTAAAAACGATTACTCCACTTTGGTCTGAACGTTGTGGTGTGAAATTAGATGAAACCCGTATGGCGAAAAAAATTCAGCAATGGCAGAAAATAGCGATTGCTGCCTGCGAACAATGCGGACGTAATGTGATACCAGAAATTCGCCCGATGATGAAATTAGAAGAGTGGTGTCAAGAAGAACCCGAGGCGTTAAAACTTAACTTGCATCCACGAGCAAAATATTCTGTTAAGACGCTACCTGACTTTGGCGAACGACCAGTTCGCTTGTTGATTGGCAGTGAAGGTGGATTATCTGCAACAGAAATTGCTAAAACCGTTGAACAAGGATTTACTGAAATTCAATTAGGAAAGCGTGTATTAAGAACAGAAACCGCCGCTCTTGCTGCAATTACCGCATTACAAATTTGTTTTGGAGATTTAGCGTAATTTTATGATGCAACTTAAAAATCATTTTTTAATCGCAATGCCACAATTAGATGATCCTTTGTTTAAGCAAAGTGTGATTTATATGTGTGAACATAATGAACAGGGATCGATGGGAATTATTATTAATAAGCCCTCTGATATCAGCGTGGCAGAAGTTTGCAGTAAAGTAAATTTTATGATGGCAGAACCACGATTTTTTATAAAACAAAGTGTGCTTGCTGGTGGACCAACGCATTTAGAAAATGGCTTTATTCTACATAAAAAAACGCAAGGTTCGTTTAATCATAGTTACACAATTGATGATAATCTCATCTTATCTACTTCGATTGATGTTTTGGAGGCCGTTGGTACTGAAAAAGCGCCACAAAAATATCTTATTGCGTTGGGGTGTGCGAGCTGGGCACCAAAACAATTAGAAAAAGAAATCGCAGATAATGATTGGTTGGTGGCAAAAGCAAGCGATGAAATATTGTTCGATGTGCCTTATACGGAGCGTTGGTCAAAGGCAGCTGAATCGCTTGGGATTAAAATGGAAAATTTAGTCCAATATAAGGGAGCATGTTAATGGGATTTACGGCTTTAGCATTTGATTTTGGTACACGAAGTATTGGATGTGCGGTGGGGCAAAGTATTACAGGAACAGCGCAGTCTTTACCCGCATTTAAAGCAAAAGATGGCATTCCTAATTGGCAAGCGATTGAACAATGTTTAAAAAATTGGCAACCTCGTGTAGTCATTGTTGGTTTGCCTTTGAATATGGATGGTACAGAACAAGATCTCACCTTGCGTGCTAAAAAATTTGCCCAACGTTTACATGGTCGCTTTGGTGTAGAAGTGATTTTACAAGATGAACGTCTAACTACTTGCGATGCCCGTGCCGAAATTTTTGAGCGAGGTGGATATCGAGCGTTAGATAAAGGAAAGGTAGATGGGATTTCCGCTTGCCTTATTTTAGAAAGTTGGTTTGTTGAAAATCCAGAATTTGATTAAACTACCTTATACAAAGAACAATTAACCCCCGTTATTTGCGACAACGTTTTAAGCAAGCCGCCGTTCCAAAGCTTGTCTTTCTTGTTGGAAAATTTATCTCGTTAGTAAGGAAAACTTATGAAAAAAATACCCATTTCAGTCACAATGATGGTAAAAGATGGCGAACGTTATTTAAATCAATGCTTACAGGCATTGCAGGACTTTGATGAAATTGTCATTTTAGATAATGGATCAAGTGATAATAGTATTGCCATTGCGGAAAGTTTTCCGAATGTGACATTGTATAAAGCGGACTTCTTTGGCTTTGGACCAATGAAAAATGATATGGCGGAGAAGGCGAAGCATGATTGGATTTTAAATGTAGATTGCGATGAAATTTTTAATCCTGAACTGGTAGAAGAAATTCGTCAATTAGATCTAGAACAAGTCCACAAAGCATATGCGATCTCACGTATCAATCACTATCGAGGTAAACCGATTAAAACCTGTGGTTGGTATCCAGACTATGTAAAACGTCTATATAATCGTAATGAAGTCCATTTCAATGATAAACAAGTCCATGAGAGTCTTGATATTCCAAAAAATGTAAAACTTATCCGTTTAAATGGAAGTTTTAATCATTACTCGTTTGAAGGCGCTGCGGGTCTTATTAATAAAATGCAAAAATATACGACTTTATTTGCCGAACAACAACGTGGTCGCAAACGAGCAAGTATTGGTAGTGCGATTGGACATGGGTTAAGTGCTTTTATCAAAAGTTATGTTTTCCGCCGTGGCTTTATGGATGGTGCCGATGGTTTTGTCATCTCTATGGGGAATGGAACAGGAGCTTATTATAAATACGTTAAATTGTATGAGGCAAATGATTCCATCACAACAAGCCTTATTATCACGACTTATAATCGACCAGATGCACTACGTCTAGTGTTAAATAGTGTATTAAACCAAACGATGTTGCCGAATGAAGTGATTATCGCAGATGATGGTTCAAACCAAGAAACCGCAGACTTAATTAAAGAATATCAAGCGAAATTCCCAGTTCCACTCATTCATTCTTGGCAAGAAAATAAGGGATTCCGTTTAGCCCGTTCTCGTAATTTAGCTATGTCAAAAAGTCGTATGGAATATATCATCATGATTGATGGTGACATGGTTTTAGATAAACATTTTATTGCTGATCACAAAAAAGCGGCGAAGCATAAAACCTTTATTCAAGGTGGGCGCATTCTTTTAAATGATGATAAAACTGCGAAATTATTGGAATCTACGGCACAGAAAGTTTCACTATCTTGTTTCAGTAATGGATTAGAAAGTCGTATTGAAAAACGTTTGCAAGCCATTCATATTCCGTTCTTGCGTAACTTATTATTGAAACGTGAAAAATCACACTGGCATAAAGGGATTCGTGGTGCCAATATGGGATTTTTCCGTGAAGATGTGATGGAAATCAATGGTTTTAATAATGAGTTTGAAGGCTGGGGACGTGAAGATAGTGAATTTGTCGCACGTTTCTTTAATGCGGGTGGCAAACGTGCCAATTTAAAATTTGGTGGTATTGGCTATCATTTATGGCATCCAGAGGCAGAGCGTGAGGCGTTACCTGAAAATGAGGCACTTTTAAAACGTGCGACTAAAGAAAAATTGAATTGGTGTGAAGACGGATTGAATCAATTTCAAGACGAAAACGCATAAATTTTTCTGAAAAATCTGGCGTGATCTTTTTAAAGAAATTTGTCGTTGGTGGGATCATTTACTTGCAAGAAATTGCGGTTTCGGTATAATTTGACCTCTTTTAAAAATCGCCTAACGGCATAATATTAACTACACTCGGTGCTAAATTCGGTTTTAGAGAGCGGAGTGGCTTCTTAAGAGGTTTTCTATGAAACAAGGTATTCATCCAGAATATAAAGAAATTACTGCAACTTGTTCTTGCGGTAACGTAATCAAAACTCGCTCAACTGTGGGTAAAGATTTAAACTTAGACGTTTGTGGCAAATGCCACCCATTCTACACTGGTAAACAACGTGTTGTTGACACTGGTGGTCGTGTAGAACGTTTCAACAAACGTTTCGCTATGTTAAGTGGTAAAAAATAATTATCATTTGATATAAAAAAGAACCTCGCATTTTGCGGGGTTTTTTTGTATCAAAAAATAATAAAATGCTGAAAAAAGACGCTATTTTTGTACTCGAACTCTTGGTATCATAGCCATTGTTTTTAAATAAAGAGAAGTACATTATGGCAAATTTTACGTATTCAACAATCGTTTCTGATTTAGATGGCACTTTATTAATGCCAGATCATCATTTAGGAAAATTAACCGTAGATACCCTTACCGATTTGACGCAACGTGGCGTGCAATTTGTTGTTGCAACGGGACGACCTTTCTTAGATGTACATGCCATTTTTACTGCTGCTGGGCTTGATGATCTTTATCTGATTACCTCTAATGGCGCTCGGATAGATAACATGAAATCTGGGAATATTTATTTGAATACTTTAGATAATGAGGTAGCCAAACAATTGACAACATTAGACTTTAATCCAGAAGAGGTCAGTGCAAATACTTATGAAGCCAATGGATGGTTTATTGATCGTGATGTACCTGAACTTGCCACTTTTCATCAAGATTCAGGTTTTGGCTATCAAGTTGTCGATTTTCATCAACATCGTTTTGAGAATGTTGAAAAGGTCTTTTTCCTAGCACGAGATGGTGAACCATTAAAACCTATTGAAGAAAAAATAAAAAAACTATTTGGGAATTCCGTAAAATGGACGTATTCTGCTCCACATTGTTTAGAGGTAATGAATGCGGGTGTTTCAAAAGCCTCGGCACTTCAACATCTTTTCCCTGAGCATAGATTGGAAAACGCAATCGCATTTGGCGACGGATTAAATGATGTTGAAATGTTATCTCTTGTAAAAACAGGATGCATTATGGAAAACGCTGATCCTCGTTTGGTACAGAAATTACCGCATTTAGAACAAATAGGAAGCAACGCTGAACAAGGTGTTGCAGCACATTTAATAAAAATCTTTAAAAAAGAGGGATAATTATGGGATTTATGAATATATTACAATCTATTGGGATTGTGAGTTTAGGTGCAGCATTTGGTGCAAGCTCACGTTATCTGATTAGTTTGGTATTAAATCCACTGGTTTCTACTTTGGCATTTGGGACATTGATTTCCAATTATTTAGGTTGCTTTATTATCGGCTTGTTATTGGCGGTATTTGCTCATTTCCCTGAAATTTCACCACAGTGGAAATTATTGCTTGTAACAGGTTTCTTGGGAAGTTTGACAACATTTTCATCTTTCTCCGCAGAAGTATTTGAATACTTAAACGGAGAAAAATGGTTAATGGGACTTGAAATTATCGGACTTCACCTTATCGGCGGTTTATGTTTTACCGCAATCGGGTTCTACCTCTGGAAAGCATTTGTTGCCTAAGCAAAGAATTTAAAAATCTCATTAAATGCTTCATTGCGAATAGTATCTTCTTCAAAAAGAATTTCATGTTTCGCTTGAGGCATTTTTTTTAGGGTTCCATTTGGTAGGAGATCGACAAAGTGTGCTAAGTGTGTATTATCGACTACTTTCTCTTGCCCTGCCTCAAAAACTTCTACTGGAATTTCAATGCGACCTAAGATCGTAGGTAATGTATGGTGGGCTTGCCAACATAAATGTACCCAACGGAAAGTAACACCGCCTAAAGCGAGATCTGGGAAACGATCCATTAACGTATTTTGCCATACAATGCGCTCTTTAGAATGGCTTAATGCATTGTTTTCAGGATCACGTGGCACATAGTTTGTTTGTCCAAAAATGTAGCGATCACCTTGTCCTAGAATTAACATTAAATTCACCATGAATGCATCTCGAATAGGGTATTTAGATGGCATTTCAAAGAAAGGAGCGACAAATACAGCCTTTTTAATGTCATGGTCACAATTTGCTAAATAGAAAGCACTGATAAGGGCACCTAATGAATGTCCAACCATAAATTCTTGTTCATAATGAAATTCTTTTTTAAAGTTTTTCATCACAATATTGAGATCATCTACGTAAAAACGAAATTCATCTACATATCCTTTGTGGCGGTTCTTAAGTAGGCGTTGCGAACAGCCTTGACCACGATGATCAACGACTAAAACATCATATCCTTTTTGGAAAAATTCCCATGCAGGTTCGGTCCATTTTAAAATATTTTCCGCACGCCCATTAACGAGAACAACAACTTTAGATGATAATGGCGAGTGCTTAAAATGGCGATAAGCAATATGGCATTTATTTTTGCCTTGAATAAATTGAATAGGAAATTGTTCTGCAAAAGGATGTAAAGTGCTTTCTGCAAAATCGTTAAACGTATTTTGTTGTTCCATATTTGTAATTATCCTAAATTAGTAATGTGGAGGAGGCGTTTCCTCAGCTAAACTTGCAATATTAGAGCTTTGTACGCCTTTAAGCTTATCTGCAAGGTGGCGAAGTTGGCGTTGCATTTTATCCAACATAAACTGCTGCTGGACCATTACGTCATTTAATTCTTCAATTGTCTTTTCTTGGAACGCAATTTTCGTTTCAAGTTCGGTCACTCTAATTTCTAAGTTGTTTTCCACAATCTATTTTCCTAATTAAAATAAAGATTGACATTTGTACAATCCGCTTTAATCTAAAACGACATTTTTTGTTATTATAAAGGATATTAAAAATGTTAAAAATGAAAAAAATCACAGCAATTTTGGCAACTACTGTTGTCGCAACTACTTTTTTAACAGCTTGTCATGATGATGCCAAAACGACAGCACCACAAGCACAACAGCAACAACAATTACCAAAAGACTTCAATAGCCAAGCTTCTTATGCAGTAGGTTATGCAGCTGGTCAAAATTTCTTGGTAGGTATGATTGAAAGCCAAAAAGGTATGATGGATTATAATCAAACCTATATTCTTCAAGGTATTAAAGATGCTCTTGATAACAAACCAGAAATGACAGATGAACAAATTCAATCTACTTTGCGTAAATTGCAAAATACATTGGAAGCAGCACAAGTCAAATCAGTTGAAGACAATAACAAAAAATTAATGGAAACTTTCTCTAAACAAGAAGGTGTGAAAAAAACAGCATCAGGCATTCTCTATCGTATCGTAAGCGAAGGGGAAGGGGCGAAGATTCTTCCAACTGATACTGTAAAAGTAGAATACACTGGTAAACTTGGTAATGGCGAAGTTTTCGATAGTTCAGAAAAACACGGTGCCGTAGAATTTCCGTTAAACCAAGTTATCCCAGGCTGGACTGAAGCGCTTCAATTAATTAAAAAAGGTGGCGAAATCCAAATGGTTATTCCAGCTAAATTAGCTTATGGTGATAATGCTATGGGACCAATCCCAGCTAATTCTGACCTTTATTTCCAAGTGAAAGTGTTAGATGTAACTGCGGAAAAATAATTTTTAAATTTACCTACCGCATTGTGTTAAATAATGCGGTATTTTTTTATCAATAAAATGGAATCAATATGCGTTATGTATTAGCGGTAAGTGGTGCAAATTATGGACAACAGAGTGCTTTTACCGCCTTACAATTTGCCCAAGCCTTAGTAAAACAAGGGCATCAAATTCAACAAATTTTCTTCATGCAAGATGGTGTGTCTAATGCAAATAAATTTGTTTCTCCAGCCAACGATGAGTTCAATTTATTAAAAGCATGGCAGGCATTCCATCAACAATATCAAGTGCCATTACATTTATGTATTGCTGCAGCGCAACGTCGTGGCGTGGTAGATGAAATTACATCTGCAACCTCTGAAATCAGTGTCGCATCCCCCTTTATTTTGGCAGGACTTGGTGAGTTTATGCAGGCCTCGCTAACTTGCGATCGTGTATTACAATTTTAAGGATAGATATGAAATTAGCATTTGTATTTCGAACTGCACCGCATGGTTCAAGTATTGCACGAGAAGGATTAGATGCCTTACTTGCGGCAACGGCATTTTGTGATGAGGAAGAGATTGGGGTATTTTTTCTTGATGAGGGGATTTTAAACCTTGTGGTCGATCAAAAACCTGACATTATTTTACAAAAAGATTTCACTGCAGCCTTTAAATTATTGGATTTGTACGATATTGAAAATCGATTTGTATGTAGTGAAAGTATGCAATACGCCTTTATCCAGGATCGTTCAATAATTGATGTTGAAGCATTACCATATCACCAATGGCTTTCACGTTTACAACAAGCTGAAAAAGTTTTTACGTTTTAGAGGATGCAATGTTATATACCTTTTCACAATCACAATATGATTTGGCAGAAATGACCAAAATATGGCAAAATTTGACCGAACAAGATGTAGTGCTTTTTTGGCAAAATGGCGTAAATTTTTTAGTAAAAAATCTTACCCATTTTCGTCCGAATCTATGTCAGGTTTGCGTATTAAAGAATGATGTTGAAGCACGTGGATTTATGCCTTATTTTCTTAAAGATAAAGCAATTCGAATTGTGACCATGGATGAGTGTGTGACGTTAACCGAGCATTATCATCCTCAGCTTGCTTTTTAATACGCCCCGAAAATCGAGAAAATTTTTGAGGTATCGCAATGAAAACCTTTAAACTTGCTACTACTGCACTTTTTGCACTTTCTAGTGTAGTTGCGTTTGCGAATGTTGATTACGATGCACATATGGCAACGGATCCATTTGGACAAAATAGCACAGCACCCGTAGATTATTACATGCTTACGCTTTCTTATTCACCAAGTTTTTGTGAGCATGTGCGTGAAAAGTATGGTGAAATTCCAGAAAATCAACAATATCAATGTGGTCCAAATAGCCACTTCAAATGGGTTGTTCATGGATTATGGCCACAAAATGCTCATGCAGAACAAATCAAAGATCAACCACGTTTCTGTCAGGGAGATTTACCACCTCTTCCTGAATCGGTACTAGAACCGTATTTACAATATTCACCAGGTAAAGCACTTTTACAAGGTGAATGGGAAAAACACGGTGCATGTGCATTCCGTACGCCACAAGATTATTTCAATATGGAAAAAGTCTTGTATAAACAACTTGTTCTACCAAATGATAAACCAAATAAACGTCGTCTTATTGCTTTCTTAAAAGAGCATAATCCGCAATTACGTGATGTGTTTATCAAAGTTAATCATAGCGAAATCAGTATTTGTTATGATAAAAAATGGAACCCGATGAGTTGTGAAAACCGTCAATATCGTTAATCTGGTTTAACGAATCCAATCTTGGTGTAGCTTTTCGCTATCACCAAGATAATTTAAAATCCACACTACCGCTGGACTCATTTTTGATTTATTCCATGCCAGACAACATGGGCTAACGGGCGGTTTTACGGCCAATTCTTTTTCAATCAATTCGCCTTTTTCTAAAAGGGGGATTGCCATATGACTAGGGACGATCGAAATTCCTAAGCCACCACGTAAACATTGCAGTGCGCTATGCCAATTAGGCACGACAATACGGCGTTGATTATCCATAAGCCAAGTTAATCGTTTGGGTAAAGTTCTTGCCGTATCTTCCAAACATACCGCAGGATATTGTGCCAATTCTGGCACGGTGAGTGGATGTTGAACAGTGGCTAAAGGATGGTGAGGGGCGACTACGAATTTCCATACTAACGTTCCCATATCTCGATGGGCAAAATTGCCTCCAACAGGAATTGCCGTGGTTGCACCAATGGCGATATCGGCTCGCCCATCGGCTAACGCATCCCATACCCCATTAAAAACTTCCATGGTGAGATGTAATTCAACATCCGAGAACGTGCGGTAAAAATCACGTACTAATTGATTAACTTGTTGTTCACGCACAATGTTATCTAATGCAACAGTAACGTTTTCACACCAACCGTTTGCGACTTGCTGAGTGCGGAGCTTAATACTTTCCATTTGCTTCAGCACTTTTCGGCTTTCCTCAACGAAAAATTTCCCCGCTGGCGTTAATTCAACTTTGCGATGTAAGCGAATAAAAAGTTGTACAGCAAGACGCTCTTCAATGGAGCGAATAGTATAACTAATCGCACTCGGTACTTTATGTAATTCTTCTGCTGCGGCTGAAAAACTTTCACAACGAGCGACAACATCAATAACTTGGAGTTCAGTATAAGAAAACATATGCGTTTAAATTTTTTGAAAGGAATGCGTAAATTTTAGCGTTTCACACCGCTTTTGACTATGAGTAAACTAGCGTTTTTTAAAATTAAGAATGGGAATAACAATTATGAAAGGAACCCCGACAAAATTTACCTTATTTTGGTTCGCATGTTTAAGTATGTTGGGCTTTTTATCGACAGATATGTACTTGCCAGCATTTGAAACACTTCGTACTGCCTTTGGTACAACCGAATCTTCTATTGGTTTAACGTTGAGTGTTTTTCTACTCGGTATGGCGATTGGGCAATTAGTCTATGGTCCATTATCTGACCGCATTGGGCGTATTAAAGTCCTTGTTGGTGGTATGACACTTTTTGGCTTAGCAACCTTACTTTGTGCCTTTTCGCAAGATATTCAAGTTTTTCTTGGTGCCCGTTTCTTGCAAGCACTGGGGGCGTGTTCTGCGACAGTGATTTGGCAGGCAATTGTTGTTGATCGTTATGAAGGACAAACTGCGGGACGTATTTTTGCAACCATTATGCCGCTTGTCGCACTTTCTCCAGCACTTGCACCGTTAGTTGGGGCAGGATTAGAACATCATTTTGGTTGGCGTAGTATTTTCCTCGTTTTAGTTGCATTTGGTATTTTTATTGCATTGATGACATTACGTGAGCCAGAAAGTGCGCCACTTGATCGTGAACAAGAAAAATTAAGTGTGCAACTTAAACGCGATTATGCAGCAATTTTGACTTCAAAAAAATTCTTCGGAAATATGATTATCTTTGCAGCGTGTTCTGCTGCGTTTTTTGCATATTTAACAGGCTCTCCATTTATTATGGCAGCAATGGGCTATACAGGTGGTGATATTGGTTTAAGTTATGTTCCTCAAACGATTGCATTTATCGTGGGGGGCTTTGGATGCCGTAGTTTATTAGCGCATTACGAAGGAAAACGTATTTTACCGTGGTTACTTGGGCTTTTCTTCTTAAGCGTTTTGGTCATGTTCATTATTCCATTTGTGATGCCTGTTAATAATATTTGGCCTATTTTAATTCCATTCTGTTTTTTAGCGGTGGCAAATGGAGCGATTTATCCGATTGTAATTAATCTCGCATTGAGCGATTTTAAAGAGTGTAGTGCTACGGCAGCAGGCTTATTAAACTTTTTACAAACATTGATTTGTTTTATTGCAAGTGGCTTAGTGTCTGCTTTTGCAATGTATGGACTCTGGACGGTAACGGTAGCAATGTTCGTTTGTGGTTTTATCACTTTATTCGGCTTTGCACTTTTCCGCCAATCTCAATATGAGGCGACAGCAGTAGCTGAAGCTTAATTTTTCTTATCAACAAAAAAGCCACGGATTGTGGCTTTTTTATTTTCTCTTTATCACGCCCCGATTTTCGTGAAAAATTATGTATTTTTTATGTATTCTCCCGCAAGTGAGGCACCGCCCATGCAGTAATACATCATGCGGAATCGATCTTCAAAATGTTGAGTGAATATGTCAATTTTGGTTGGGGAGAGTGGCGTAATCCACATATAAATGGGTGGTTTCTCTTTATCTTCTTCAAGATTAACCCAAATTTTTCCCGCTTGCCAAAATCCAGTTCCTTGATATTCACAAGCAGGATAATGGCGGACTTTGGATGCAGTAATCTCAATCTGGAATTGATGATTTGGCAGAGGAGTAATATTGACCTGTTGCCAGTATTCCTGAGGCTTATGGGGCGTTTGGTATTGTCCAGCTAAGGATGGGGAGGGTTGAGAAACCTGACAGCCACTTAATAGAAGCGAGAGTAATAAATAACGTTTTTTTATCATAGTAAAATAAAAAAGCACCCCGAAAGGTGCTTCAATCATAAAGGGTAAATTAGAATTTTGCTTTAAGCATTGCTTCTAGTTTTTCTTGGTCAATCGCAAATTTACGGATACCTTCCGCTAATTTTTCAACTGCCATTGGGTCACTGTTGTGTTCCCAGTAGAATTCAGCTTCAGTCATACGAGCAGGTTTTGCTTCAACTGCGCCTTGGAAGTCAAGTTTACGTGGAAGTGGGTTAGTATCTTCTTGAAGTGCTTTTAATAAAGCTGGTGCGATAGTTAAGCGATCACAACCTGCTAATGCTTGAATTTCTCCGATATTACGGAAACTTGCACCCATTACGATAGTTTTGTAACCGTGTTGTTTGTAGTAGTTGTAAATACGGGTAACAGAGATAACACCTGGATCTTCTTCTGGTGCATATTCTTTTTTATCACTATTTGCTTTGTACCAGTCGAGGATACGACCTACGAATGGTGAGATAAGGTAAACGCCTGCTTCTGCACACGCACGAGCTTGAGCTTGAGAGAAGAGTAGGGTTAAGTTACAGTTGATGCCTTCTTTTTCAAGAATTTCAGCTGCACGGATACCTTGCCATGTTGATGCGATTTTAATCAGGATACGATCATTTGCGATACCTGCCGCATTGTAAAGCGCCATAAGTTTACGTGCTTTTGCAATAGTTTTTTCAGTATCGTAAGAAAAACGTGCATCCACTTCTGTAGAAACGCGTCCCGGAACGATTTTAAGAATTTCTAAACCGATGTTTACCGCTAATTTATCTTCCGCATCAACAAGTTGTTGTGCAGGGTCATTGCTTTGTTGTTTTGCATAAGCAATCGCTTCGTCAATAAGTGGTGCATATTGAGGGAGCGCAGAAGCACTTAAAATTAAAGATGGGTTAGTTGTCGCATCTTCTGGACGATAAGTTTTCATTGCATCAATATCGCCCGTATCAGCAACGACTACAGTCATTTCGCGTAATGCGTCTAATTGTGTTGTCATGTTTTTCCCTTAATAAATGAACTAAAGAACTCGGGTGTAAGGATAGCACAAAGAGCAAGCAAATAATATGGAATGGGTGGCACGAATTGCACAAATAGTCATAACTTTTTGATGAAAAAAATTTCTATTTTTAATGAAATAATTTTATATTGAAAAAATAAATTGGCTTGATAGTAATCTTAGTTACTATATAATTAATGACCAATTGTCGGGGGAGAAAAGTGATGAAATATACTTTTAATGATCAAGAAAAACTTATCCGTAGGACTGCGGGCAATAAAGCGTCATTAATGCCAGTTGAAGACTTAATTTTAGTTCGCTTAATGACAAACTTTACTGCGCTTTATAAAGAGCACAGAACTAAATTATTACAACAATTTGAGCTTAATGAAACACAATTTTTGGCATTGACCTTAATTTATTACCAACAAAATCGTTCTATTCAACCGTCGATATTGAGTGAAATGTTAGGATCCTCACGTACTAATATTACACGGGTATCCGATGATCTTGAGAAAAAAGGCTGGATTGAACGCCAATTGATGAAAAGTGATCGTCGAGCATATTTACTTAATCTTACAGATAAAGGGATTAATGTGCTAGAAGAGTTTTTACCACATCAATGGAAATTAATTAGTGATATTTTTTCAATTATTACGCCAGAAGAAAGAGAATTCTTACAGGTGATTTTACGTAAGTTAACGAATCATATTGAGCAAATATAGGGGTAATTATGGCAGATAACAATGTATCGAAACCGCAGTCAGAGGTACAGGATTCCACGCAAAAATCATCTGACGGGGCAATGATTGAAACGACAACAACGAAGAAGAAAGCACGTAAAAAATCAATGACTATTTTTGGTTTGGTTATTTTACTTGTTGTGGTTTTATCTTTTTTGTATTGGTTATTCTTTATTCGTGGCTCTGAAGAAACGGATGATGCTTATGTGCATGGGAATCAAGTTGCCATATCTTCGCAAGTAGCGGGATCGGTAATGCAAATTAATGTGCAAAATACGGAATATGTTCATCAAGGCGATGTATTAGTTGTGCTAAATCCGAAAGATCGTGAATTAGCCTTTGCGCATGCAAAAGATGAGTTAGCCCAAGTGGTGCGTAAAGAACGTAATCTGATGTATAGCGTAAAAGAACTTGAAGCAGCCGTGGTACAAAAACAGATTGCCGTAAAACAAACGAAATCTGATTACATGCGCCAAGTAAACTTAGCAAAAACTAATTCAACGTCTAATATTATGTTGACGCACAGTAAGGATGCGTATGATGCAGCGGTTGCGAGTTTAAAATTAACGCAAAATCAATTAGCTGCAAATAAAGCATTATTACTTGATACGCCATTACGTCAACAACCCGCCGTGAAAATTGCTATTACTGGTGTAAAAGATGCATGGTTAAACTTAAAACGTACTAAAGTGTTAAGCCCAGTAGATGGTTATGTTGCAAAACGTAATGTCCAAGTTGGTGAAACGATTGCTGCTGGTACACCATTAATGGCGATTGTTCCTGCAAATCAAATGTGGGTTGAAGCAAATTTTAAAGAAACGCAAATGAAAGACATGCGTATCGGACAGAAAGCACGTGTAACCTTTGACCTTTATGGTGATGATGTGAAATTTGATGGTACTGTGAAAGGGATTGAAATGGGAACAGGTAGTGCGTTCTCATTATTACCAGCACAAAATGCAACGGGTAACTGGATTAAAATTGTACAGAGGGTGCCTGTCCGTATTGCGTTACCAGCGGATCAAATTAAAAAATATCCATTACGTATTGGCTTATCTTCATTAGTACGTGTCGATGTAAGTGATACTGCTGGAGAAACACTACGTGCAGCACAACCAATTAAAGCTGTATATAAAACTGATGTGCTTACTTACAATGAAAGTGAACTTGATAACGTAATTGAGCAAATTATTAAAGCGAATATTGGGGATTAAGCCCTATGCAGGTCGAAGTAAAAAATTATCCACCTGTTACTGGAATAACACTGGCATTTATGACGATCTCTTTAGCACTTGCAACCTTTATGCAGGTGCTAGATTCGAGTATTGCCAATGTAGCGATTCCTACAATTTCAGGTGACTTGGGTGCTTCAAGTTCTCAAGGGACTTGGATAATTACCTCGTTTGGTGTGGCCAATGCGATTTCTATTCCGATTACAGGTTGGCTAGCGAAGCGGTTTGGTGAGGTAAAATTATTCCTTGCTTCAACAGCCTTATTCACCTTCTTTTCATGGTGTTGTGGGATGTCTTCAAATCTTGAAGTACTAATCTTCTTCCGTGTGATGCAAGGAACGGTATCAGGTCCACTTATCCCATTATCACAAAGTTTATTATTAAATAACTATCCGCCGAAACAACGGCCATTAGCTTTAGCATTTTGGGCGATGACCGTGGTTATAGCGCCCGTTGTGGGTCCAATTCTTGGGGGTTGGATCAGTGATAATGCTGCTTGGGGATGGATTTTCTTTATTAATGTACCTGTTGGGATTTTTGTTGTATTAGTTTCAGGTAAGATTCTACTTCATCGAGAAACATCAACAGTACGTGAACCAGTCGATCTTGTTGGGTTAATCCTACTAGTTTTCGGGGTCGGAGCATTACAATTGATGCTTGATAAAGGACGTGAATATGATTGGTTTAGTTCAACAGAAATCGTGATTTTAGCGATTATTGCGGTGGTGGGATTAATTTGGCTAGTTATCTGGGAATTAACGGATGATAACCCGATTGTCGATGTATCTTTGTTTAAATCACGTAATTTCTCGATTGGCTGTTTGTGTACATCATTATCCTATCTATTCTATATCGGTTCTATTGTACTTATCCCAATTTTATTACAATCCGTGTATGGCTATACGGCAACCTGGGCGGGGCTAGCAACGGCACCAGTAGGGATTTTACCATTAATCGTCATGCCGATTATTGGTAAATATAGTAGTAAATTCGATATGCGGGCATTGGTTACTTTTAGTTTCTTGGTTTATGCAACGTCGTTTATGTGGCGTGCCTATGTTTTTGAACCAGAAATGGGATTCTTTGATGTGGCATTTCCGCAATTTATTCAAGGGCTTGCCGTTGCGTGTTTCTTCATGCCGCTTACTGATATTACACTTTCTGAAGTACCAGAAAATAAAATGGCATCCGCAACAAGTTTGTTCAACTTCTCCCGAACTTTGGCGGGGTCTATCGGAACATCATTAGTGATGAATATGTGGTACAACCGTGAATCATTACATCATGAACGCTTAGTTGAATCTATTACGCCTTACACACAAAACTCTGTAGAGTTTTATCATAAGATGGAAGCGATGGGGATGAGTCAACAACAAACCTCAGGTTTTATTGCACAAACGATTACACAACAAGGGTTCATTATTTCAAGTAATGAAATTTTTTGGCTATCCGCATTGGCATTTTTAAGTATGATCATTGTTATTTGGTTCTCTAAACCTAATAAAGATAGTGCAATAAATTAATCACGCCACAATTTTCCAAAAAATTTATGTAAGAAGGCTACGGACGTAGCCTTTTTTATATTGCAACCTCAATATTTATTTTGTAGAAATTTTCATACGCCACAATTTTCGAAAAAAATTATGCAAAAAAAAGACCGCAATTATGCGGTCTTTTTACAACTATAAATTTTATAGTACGTCGATACAGTTTAAATCATGGAAAGATTTTTCTAGGCGTTTAGACATAGATTCTTCTGATTTACGTAACCATACACGTGGATCGTAGTATTTTTTATTTGGTGCATCAGGACCAGTTGGGTTACCTAATTGACCTTGAAGATAAGCTTCATTTGCTTTATAGAAATCTAATACACCTTGCCATGCTGCCCATTGAGTATCAGTATCGATATTCATTTTGATAGCACCATAGCTAATTGCTTCACGGATTTCTTCAGTAGTTGAGCCACTACCGCCGTGGAATACGAAGTTTAATGATTTTGGTGGAAGATTACGTTCTTTAGAAACGTATTCTTGTGATTTACCAAGAATAGATGGTTTAAGTTTTACGTTACCTGGTTTGTAAACACCATGCACGTTACCAAATGCTGCAGCAATGGTGAAACGTGGGCTGATTGGGCTTAATTGATCGTAAACATAAAGTACATCTTGTGGTTGAGTATAAAGTTTAGTTTCATCTACATCACTGTTATCAACGCCATCTTCTTCCCCACCAGTGATACCGATTTCGATTTCAAGAGTCATGCCCATGCGTGACATACGTTCTAAGTATTTACGGCAAATCGCCATATTTTCAGCCATTGGTTCTTCTGATAAATCTAACATATGAGAAGAGAAGAGTGGTTTACCTGTTTCTGCAAAGTGTTTTTCGCCCGCATCAAGTAAGCCATCGATCCAAGGTAGTAATTTTTTAGCTGCATGGTCAGTATGAAGAATAACAGGAATGCCATATTCTTTTGCAAGAGTATGAACTTGTTTTGCACCAACAATCGCACCTAATACATCTTGGCGAACACCGCTTTGGGTTTCTTTTAAGCCTTTACCAGCAAAGAAACTTGCACCGCCATTAGAGAATTGAATAATTACTGGTGAATTTACACGTGCTGCAGTTTCAAGAACGGCATTTACACTGTCAGAACCTACACAGTTTACAGCAGGAATGGCAAAGCCATGTTCTTTTGCATAAGCAAAAACTTTACTTACATCATCGCCTGTTAATACGCCTGGTTTTACGATATCAAGTAATCTAGTTGTCATGAGATTGTCCTCTAAGCTCAAATAAGTAACTAAAATTTATAAAAAAGTGCGGATAAATAACGTTTAACCGCACTTTACATCTTATGCTTGCATTTCTGCTGCACGTTTTTCTAGGATTTCAACCGCTGGTAAAACTTTTCCTTCAACGAATTCTAGGAAAGCACCACCGCCAGTTGAGATATAAGAGATTTTATCTTTAATACCGAACATATCAATTGCTGCTAAAGTATCGCCACCTCCAGCAATTGAGAATGCACCATTTGCTGTTGCTTCAGCGATAGCACGTGCCACTTTTTCAGTACCAATACGGAAGTTAGGAAATTCAAATACGCCAACAGGACCATTCCAAAGAATAGTTTTTGCGCCTTTGATAATTTCTGCTAATTGATCGGCAGTTTTATCACCAATATCCATGATTTCATCATCATCAAGAACAGCATCAACGGGTTTTACAGTTGCAGGAGCAGTTTCAGAAAATTCTTTACCCACACGTACATCAATTGCTAATGGAATATCGGTTGTTGCTGAAAGTTCTTTCGCTACAGGGATTAAATCTTTTTCATACAGAGAAAGACCTACATTGTAGCCAGCTGCTGCAACGAAAGTATTAGAAATACCGCCGCCGACAATAATTTTGTCTGCAATTTTAGAAAGAGAGTTTAATACTTCAAGTTTGGTTGAAACTTTTGAACCGCCTACGATTGCAAGCATTGGGCGTTGTGGTTCTTTTAATGCTTTGCCTAATGCGTTAAGTTCAGCGGCAAGAAGTGGACCTGCACAAGCGATAGGTGCAAATTCTGCTACACCATAAGTTGATGCTTGGGCACGATGAGCTGTACCGAATGCGTCCATAACGAAAATGTCGCAAAGTGCAGCATATTTTTTCGCTAATTCAGGATCATTTTTCTTTTCACCTTTGTTCATACGCACGTTTTCTAATACTACGATTTCGCCTTCACGAACATCAACACCGTTTAAATAGTCACGTACTAAACGAACAGGTACACCTTCTAAGTGTTTATTTAGATAGTCTACAACAATTTGTAATGAAAATTCGGGATTGAATTCGCCTTCAGTAGGACGACCAAGGTGAGAAGTAACCATTACTTTAGCACCTTGTTCAAGGGCATATTTTAAAGTCGGAATGGTTGCTACGATACGAGCATCAGAAGTGATTTCCCCATCTTTAATTGGCACGTTGAGGTCAGCTCGGATAAAAAGAGTTTTTCCGCGTAAATCAAGATCTTTCATTTTGATAACGGACATATTAATTTCTCCTATAAATAGACTCTAAACGGAGCGTATTATACCGTCTTATTCTTAGATTGTAACGGAAATTTATCGACTAATTTTAAGCTTCTTATAAGTTATTCTCTGAACCTTTAATTTTGTAACCAAAAACCTTATAATCAATCACTTTGTATCAATTTAATGTTAGAGAATCTATGGCACTTTTAATTACAGAGAAATGCACAAATTGTGATATGTGTTTACCTGAGTGTCCTAATAATGCAATTAGTGTGGGGGATAATATTTATGAGATTGATCCTAACTTATGCACTGAATGTGTTGGACATTATGAAACACCAACTTGCCAAAAAGTTTGCCCTATCAGTAACTGTATTAAAACTGATCCCGATCATCAAGAATCGCAAGAAATGCTTTGGGAAAAGTTTGTTTTAATTCATCATAGCGATAAACTTTAAGAAAAAAGGTTAAGCAAGCACTTAACCTTTTTTCTATTCATATGGAGTGAAATGGATTATTTTGTTCCAAAAATTTTATCACCCGCATCGCCAAGTCCTGGCAAAATATAGCCGTCTTCATTTAAACATTCATCGATAGAGGCTGTATATACTTCAATATCAGGATGAGCAGCTTCGAGTGCTTTTAATCCTTCTGGAGCGGCAACGAGAATCAGAACTTTTATTTGTTTGCAACCGTGTTGTTTTAAAAGATCAATAGTTGCAATCATGGAACCGCCCGTTGCCAGCATCGGATCTACCACAATTGCAAGACGCTCATCCATATCACTTGCAAGTTTTTGGAAATAAGGTACAGGTTCAAGCGTTTCCTCATTACGATACATACCCACGACACTAATACGTGCACTTGGCATATGCTCAAGTACACCGTCCATCATGCCTAAACCTGCGCGCAAAATTGGAACAACTGTTACTTTTTTCCCTTTGATTTGATCAATTTCTACTGGACCGCACCAGCCATTAATGGTAACTTTCTCGGTTTCTAAGTTTTGAGTAGCTTCATAAGTTAATAAGCTTCCTACTTCTGTTGCTAATGCACGGAATTCTTTGGTGGAAATATCTCCAGCACGCATTAAACCGAGTTTATGCTTGACCAAGGGATGTTTTACTTCTACTAATTTCATTTTTTGTACCTCTGGTGTTATGGATTGTTCGCAAATTTTTTACAAAATTGCGGAATAATAACACATTTATTTAGCAAAAAATAGAAGAGAAAAGTAGAATTAGAAACCAAAAAAATTTACTAGTTAGACAAACAACAGACAAAGATTGATTAAAATAGAAACGGTGGAATTTTCAGTTTTTAATGGTCAATAAATAAATAAAGTGCTACAATTTTGCGTTTTTTATTACTTTTCACTTATTAACCTTAAAAAAATAGGCTAAATTATGGCGACGGAAAATCAAAAAAAGAAACAAAAACAATTAGCTGAAATTGAACAACCAAAATCTACAGGGTTAAATAAACTTTTGTGGGTGCTTGTTGTTGTCCTTATCGCAGTTATCGCATTCTGCAACATTTATTTTGCAGATAGCTTTGCCACACCTATCCGTATTATTGCAGTAATTATTGGGTTACTTATCACCCTAGGTATTGCCGCAGTAACAAACCAAGGGGCAAAAGCACGTCAATTCTTAAAAGAATCAAAGATTGAATTACGAAGAATTACCTGGCCAACACGTCCAGAAACTATGCAAACGACTTTAATTGTTATAGGCGTAACCGTTGCCGTTTCCTTAATTTTATGGGGATTTGACAGCATCATCGTTTCAACAATTAACTTCTTGACAGATTTAAGGTTCTAATATGACAGAAGAAAATAAAACAAATAAGCAACGTTGGTACGTTTTACAAGCTTTTTCAGGCTATGAAGGACGTGTAGCAGCAACTTTACGTGAATATATCAAACAACATGAAATGGAAGATCTTTTCAGTGAAGTGCTTGTTCCGACAGAGGAAGTTGTAGAAAACGTTGGTGGGAAACGTCGTAAAAGCGAACGCAAATTTTTCCCAGGTTATGTATTAGTGAAAATGGAAATGAATGATTACACTTGGCAACTTGTTCGTAGCGTGCCACGTGTGATGGGCTTTATCGGTGGGACACCAGATAAACCTGCTCCAATCAGTAATCGTGAAGCGGATTTAATTTTAAACCGTTTAGAACAAAATGCTGATAAACCGAAACCACGTACTATGTTCCAACCAGGTGAAGATATCCGTGTAACCGAAGGACCATTTGCAGACTTTAACGGAACAGTTGAAGAGATCGATTACGAAAAAGGTCGCTTAAAAGTATCTGTTTCTATCTTTGGTCGTGCGACACCAGTTGAATTAGAATTTTCACAAGTAGAAAAAAATTAATAATTTTCCACGAAAATCGTGGCGTGATTATTAATAATTTTTACTTGAAATTATGGTCACATTTTACTAAAATGCGACTCTTTTTTACACACAGGGGAGCTAGCAATAGCGCTATTACCCAAATTAGAGGAAATTAAAAATGGCTAAAAAAGTCCAAGCCTATGTTAAGTTGCAAGTTGCAGCTGGTATGGCTAACCCGTCACCACCTGTAGGTCCAGCTCTTGGTCAACAAGGTGTGAACATCATGGAATTCTGTAAAGCATTCAATGCACGTACTGCAGAAATGGAAAAAGGTTTACCAATTCCTGTAGTTATTACAGTTTACGCTGACCGTTCATTCACTTTCATTACCAAAACTCCTCCAGCAGCAGTATTATTGAAAAAAGCAGCTGGTATCAAATCTGGTTCTGGTAAACCAAACAAAGATAAAGTTGGTAAAGTGACTAAAGCACAAGTACAAGAAATCGCTGAATTAAAAGCAGCTGATATGACTGGTGCAACTATCGAAACTAAAATGAAATCTATTGAAGGTACTGCACGTTCAATGGGTTTGGTCGTGGAGGAATAATCAATGGCTAAACTTACTAAACGTATGAAAGCAATCAAAGCTGGTGTTGATACAACTAAAGCTTATGAAATCAAAGAAGCAGTAGCTTTATTAAAACAATTCGCAACACCTAAATTCGTTGAAAGTGTTGACGTTGCTGTTAACTTAGGTATCGATCCTCGTAAATCAGACCAAAACGTACGTGGTGCAACTGTACTACCAAACGGAACTGGTCGTGAAGTACGTGTAGCTGTATTCACTCAAGGTGCTAACGCTGAAGCTGCTAAAGAAGCTGGTGCTGATTTAGTTGGTATGGAAGATTTAGCTGAATTAGTGAAAAAAGGTGAAATGAACTTTGACGTTGTTATCGCATCTCCAGATGCAATGCGCGTTGTTGGTCAATTAGGTCAAATCCTTGGTCCACGTGGTTTAATGCCAAACCCTAAAGTAGGTACCGTTACTCCAAACGTTGCTGACGCAGTTAAAAATGCAAAATCTGGCCAGGTTCGTTACCGTAACGACAAAAATGGTATTGTTCACACAACCATCGGTAAAGCTAACTTCACTGAAGAACAGTTAAAAGAAAACTTACAAGCTTTAATGGCTGCATTAAACAAAGCAAAACCATCTACAGCAAAAGGTATTTTCATCAAGAAAGTTAGCCTTTCAACCACTCAAGGTGCTGGTGTAGAAATCGATTTAGCTTCTCTATAATGTAGGCTTTAATAATTTCAAATTGAAATTATTATAAAATCGTAAAACCACTGACTTCGGTCAGTGGTTTTTTAATAATCGTAACGGATAATTCGGTTATTAAAAAAGTATCTTTATATATATTATTTAAGTTTTATCATTATCTTACAGGTGTATGAATGTAGAGTAGGGTAAGATAACTTAGAATAAATTTATAAAAATACTTTACAGATAAATTTTAATTGATTAAAATTTAGGACTGTTTTCACAATTGATGTGAATATTTCTGGCTGGTGCTTGACCTTATCAAGCCTCATCCAAGACCGTAGGGGAGGAAACTCTTAATCATCCTACGTAGATGGTGATACAGAATAAGAAGTTTTCTTGCTTCTGTGCACCGAATTCGCCCTAACTTAATACCGAGTTAGGAATTTTTATTCCGAGAAATCGGAGTGTATTCAGGAGCTAAAAGCCAATGGCATTAAATCTTCAAGACAAACAAGCAATTGTTGCCGAAGTAAATGAAGCCGCCAAAGGTGCCCTTTCAGTAGTTATCGCGGACAGCCGTGGTGTTACTGTTGATAAAATGACTGAATTACGTAAAAACGCTCGTGAAGCTGGTGTTTCTATGCGTATCGTTCGTAATACTTTATTACGTCGTGCAGTAGAAGGTACCGAATTCGAATGTTTAAAAGATACGTTTGTAGGTCCTACACTTATCGCTTTTTCTAACGAACACCCAGGTGCAGCAGCACGTTTGTTCAAAGAATTTGCTAAAGCAAACGATAAGTTTGAAATCAAAGGTGCAGCCTTCGAAGGTGAAGTAAGAGATGTTGAATTCTTAGCAACATTACCAACTTACGATGAAGCAATTGCACGTTTAATGGCTACTATGAAAGAAGCTGCGGCAGGCAAACTTGTTCGCACTCTTGCGGCATTACGCGACAAAATGGAAGAACAAGCAGCTTAATTCGTTCTGCTTTTCTTAAACTGTTAAATTATATTTACTTAGGAATTGATTGTTATGTCTTTAACTAACGAACAAATCATTGAAGCAATCGCTTCTAAATCTGTTACTGATATCGTTGAATTAATCGCAGCGATGGAAGAAAAATTTGGTGTTTCAGCAGCTGCAGCAGCAGTAGCTGTAGCAGGTCCAGCTGAAGCAGCTGAAGAAAAAACTGAATTCGACGTTATCTTAGCTGAAGCTGGTGCTAACAAAGTTGCTGTAATCAAAGCAGTACGTGGTGCAACTGGTTTAGGCTTAAAAGAAGCTAAAGATTTAGTTGAATCTGCTCCAGCAACCTTAAAAGAAGGTATCTCTAAAGCTGAAGCTGAAGAATTACAAAAAGCATTAGAAGAAGCTGGTGCTAAAGTAGAAATCAAATAATTTTAATTTGATTTTTGCCTGACTTTAGGCCAAATGGCTGGTGGTTTTTCCATCAGCCATTTTGTGCTATCCATATATAGGAATAAATTCACCGTTATTTATTTCTATTTTTTACTCAAGGGATACGAATTGTATCTATTTTTGAGCTCCTACCCACTAGAGAAGTAAGGTTCAGAGTGCGGTCACTTAACGGCATCGTTGCCGCTACCAAGTATTAGCGGTTGGGTCACTGAACAACAAGCAGAGGAACCCTATGGTTTACTCATATACCGAAAAAAAACGTATTCGTAAGAACTTTGGAAAACGTCCACAAGTTTTACACGTCCCTTATTTATTAACAATTCAAATTGATTCTTTTGAAAAATTTATTCGCAGAGATCCTGAAGGACAACAAGGACTAGAAGCAGCATTCCGCTCTGTATTCCCGATTGTGAGTAATAATGGCTATACAGAATTACAATATGTTAGCTATCAGTTAGGTCAACCTGTTTTTGATGTTCGTGAATGTCAAATTCGTGGAACTACCTATTCTGCACCTTTACGCGTTAAATTACGTCTAGTGAGCTATGATCGTGATGCAGCTCCAGGTACTATTAAAGATATTAAAGAACAAGAAGTGTACATGGGCGAAATTCCATTAATGACTGATAACGGAACCTTCGTTATTAATGGTACAGAACGTGTTGTAGTATCACAATTACACCGTAGTCCAGGTGTATTCTTTGATAGTGATCGTGGTAAAACTCACTCATCAGGTAAAATTTTATTTAACGCACGTATTATTCCTTACCGTGGTTCATGGTTAGACTTTGAATTCGATCCAAAAGATAATCTTTTTGCTCGTATTGACCGTCGTCGTAAATTACCTGCAACCATTATTTTACGTGCTTTAGGCTACACTACTGAAGAAATTTTAAACTTATTCTTCGACAAAGTAGAATTTACCATTGATAACAATAAATTATTAATGACTTTAGTACCTGAAAGATTACGTGGTGAAACTGCATCTTTCGATATTGAAGCCAATGGTAAAGTTTATGTTGAACGTGGTCGCCGTATTACAGCTCGCCATATCAAAGCATTAGCAAAAGATAATGTAAATCAAGTTGTTGTACCAACTGAATATATCGTTGGTAAAGTTGCAGCGAAAGAATACTTAGATCTTGAAACTGGCGAAATTATTTGTGGTGCAAATGAAGAGTTAACCCTAGAAATCTTGGCGAAACTTTCACAAGCTGGCTACAAAACAATTGAAACATTATTTACAAATGATCTTGATGCAGGTGCGTATATTTCTGAAACTTTACGTATCGACCCATCTTATGATCGTTTAAGCGCATTAGTAGAAATCTACCGTATGATGCGTCCTGGTGAACCGCCTACAAAAGAAGCGGCTGAAGGCTTATTCGAAAATATGTTCTTCTCACCAGATCGTTATGACTTATCTGCAGTAGGTCGCATGAAATTTAACCGTTCTTTAGGGATCGATGATTCTGAAGGAAGCGGTGTATTAAGCAAAGACGATATCGTTCGTGTAATGAAAAAACTCATTGCAATCCGTAACGGTAACGGTGAAGTGGATGATATCGACCACTTAGGTAACCGTCGTATTCGTTCTGTTGGTGAAATGGCAGAAAACCAATTCCGTATTGGTTTAGTACGTGTTGAACGTGCAGTGAAAGAACGTTTATCTTTAGGTGATCTTGATTCATTAACTCCACAAGATCTTATCAATGCGAAACCAATTTCTGCTGCGGTTAAAGAATTCTTTGGTTCTTCACAACTTTCACAATTCATGGACCAAAATAACCCACTTTCAGAAGTGACACACAAACGTCGTATTTCTGCATTGGGTCCAGGTGGTTTAACTCGTGAACGTGCAGGTTTCGAAGTTCGAGACGTTCACGCAACTCACTATGGTCGTTTATGTCCAATCGAAACCCCTGAAGGTCCAAACATCGGTTTGATCAACTCACTTTCTGTGTACGCTCGTACAAATGACTACGGTTTCTTAGAAACTCCGTATCGTAAAGTAGTGAATGGTCAAGTAACTGAAGAAATCGAATATTTATCTGCTATCGAAGAAGGTAAATACGTTATCGCACAGGCGAACTCAAACTTAGATGATGACTTCCGTTTCACTGATGCTTTCGTAACAGCACGTGGTGAAAAAGGTGAATCTGGTTTATTCCGCCCTGATGAAGTTCAATATATGGACGTTTCAACTCAACAAGTTGTATCTGTAGCGGCAGCGTTAATTCCGTTCTTGGAACACGACGATGCGAACCGTGCCTTGATGGGTGCGAACATGCAACGCCAAGCAGTACCTACTTTACGTGCAGACAAACCACTTGTTGGTACTGGTATGGAAAAACCAGTAGCACTTGACTCTGGCGTAGCGGTTACAGCAAAACGTGGCGGTACAATTCAATATGTTGATGCATCACGTATCGTGGTGAAAGTAAACGAAGATGAAACCATCGCAGGAGAAGCGGGTATTGATATTTATAACTTAATCAAATATACCCGTTCTAACCAAAACACCTGTATTAACCAAATTCCTTGTGTGAAATTAGGCGAACCTGTTGGTCGTGGCGAAATCTTAGCAGATGGTCCATCAACCGACTTAGGTGAACTTGCACTTGGTCAAAACATGCGTGTAGCGTTCATGCCATGGAATGGTTATAACTTCGAAGACTCGATCTTAGTATCTGAACGTGTTGTTCAAGAAGATCGTTTCACAACAATCCACATCCAAGAATTATCTTGTGTGGCGCGTGATACTAAATTAGGCGCTGAAGAAATTACTGCGGATATTCCAAACGTAAGCGAAGCTGCATTAAGTAAACTTGATGAATCAGGTATCGTTTACATCGGTGCGGAAGTAAAAGGTGGTGATATTCTTGTGGGTAAAGTGACACCTAAAGGTGAAACTCAATTAACCCCAGAAGAAAAACTTCTTCGTGCAATCTTCGGTGAAAAAGCATCTGACGTTAAAGATTCTTCTTTACGTGTTCCAAACAGCGTGTCTGGTACCGTAATTGACGTTCAAGTATTTACTCGCGATGGCGTTGAAAAAGATAAACGTGCACTTGAAATTGAAGAAATGCAATTAAAAGAAGCGAAAAAAGACTTAATGGAAGAGTTAGAAATTCTTGAAGCTGGTCTTTTCGCACGTGTGCGCAATCTTTTAGTATCAAGCGGTATGGATGAAGCAACCCTTGATCGAATGACTCGTGAACAATGGCTTGATCAAAGTCTAAGCGATGAAGAAAAACAAACTCAATTAGAACAACTTGCGGATCAATACGAAGAATTACGTAAAGAGTTCGAACAAAAACTTGAAGTACAACGTGGCAAAATTATCCAAGGTGATGATCTAGCACCAGGTGTACTTAAAGTGGTTAAAGTTTATCTTGCTGTTAAACGTCGTATCCAACCTGGGGATAAAATGGCGGGTCGTCACGGTAACAAAGGGGTTATCTCAAAAATTAACCCAATCGAAGACATGCCATACGATGAAAACGGTCAACCTGTTGATATCGTACTAAACCCACTGGGCGTACCTTCTCGTATGAATATCGGTCAGATCTTAGAAACTCACTTAGGCTTAGCGGCTAAAGGTATCGGTGATAAGATCAATGCGATGTTAAAACAAAAACAAAGCGTAGAAAAATTGCGTGAATACATGCAAAAAGCCTACGACCTTGGCGAAGGTGAACAAAAAGTTGATCTTAATACCTTCACTGACGAAGAAGTAATGCGTTTAGCAGAAAACCTACGTAAAGGTTTACCAATCGCAACACCAGTATTCGATGGTGCGGATGAAAAAGAAATCAAAGGTTTATTAGAATTAGGTGATCTTCCAACATCAGGACAAATTACTTTATTCGATGGTCGTACCGGTGAGAAATTTGAACGTCCAGTAACAGTAGGTTACATGTACATGCTCAAATTGAACCACTTAGTTGATGACAAAATGCACGCTCGTTCAACCGGTTCTTACAGCCTTGTTACCCAACAACCATTGGGTGGTAAAGCACAGTTCGGTGGACAACGTTTCGGGGAAATGGAAGTTTGGGCACTTGAAGCTTATGGTGCAGCCTATACCCTACAAGAAATGTTAACCGTGAAATCTGATGACGTGAACGGTCGTACGAAGATGTATAAAAACATCGTTGCGGGCAACCAACAAATGGACCCAGGTACACCGGAATCTTTCAACGTAATTATGAAAGAAATCCGTTCATTAGGTATCAACATCGATCTTGATGAAGAGTAAGCCTTAAAACTCTACTAGCCCATACGCCACGATTTTAGAAAAATTTTTCGAAAATTGAGGCGTATGAATAAGTTTAACTCCGATAGGAGCAATTAAGTGAAAGACTTAGCAAAGCTTTTAAAAACACAATCAAAAACTAGCGAAGATTTTGATGTGATTAAAATTGGTTTAGCGTCACCAGATATGATCCGTTCTTGGTCATACGGTGAAGTGAAAAAACCTGAAACCATTAACTACCGTACTTTCAAACCAGAACGTGATGGTCTTTTCTGTGCCCGTATCTTCGGACCTGTAAAAGATTACGAATGTTTATGTGGTAAATATAAACGTTTAAAACACCGTGGCGTAATCTGTGAAAAATGTGGTGTTGAAGTAACTCAATCTAAAGTACGTCGTGAACGTATGGGGCATATTGAACTTGCTTCTCCAGTAGCACACATTTGGTTTTTAAAATCTCTACCATCTCGTATCGGTTTATTACTTGATATGCCATTACGTGATATTGAACGTGTTTTATATTTTGAATCTTTCATTGTCACTGAACCTGGCATGACTGACTTAGAAAAAGGTCAGCTTCTTACTGAAGAACAATATCTTGAAGCAGAAGAACGTTTTGGCGACGAATTCGAAGCGAAAATGGGTGCGGAAGCAATCCAAGATTTGTTACGTGCGATGGATTTAGAGCATGAATGTGAAGTTTTACGTGAAGAATTACAAGAAACTAACTCAGAAACTAAACGTAAAAAAATCACTAAACGCTTAAAACTTATTGAATCTTTCATTCAATCTGGCAACAAACCAGAATGGATGGTATTAACTGTACTTCCAGTATTACCACCAGATCTTCGCCCATTAGTACCACTTGATGGTGGTCGTTTTGCGACATCTGACTTGAATGATTTATATCGCCGCGTAATTAACCGTAATAACCGTTTAAAACGTTTATTAGACCTTATCGCACCAGATATCATCGTACGTAATGAAAAACGTATGTTACAAGAATCTGTAGATGCGTTATTAGATAATGGTCGTCGTGGTCGTGCGATCACTGGCTCTAACCGCCGTCCATTAAAATCTTTGGCTGATATGATCAAAGGTAAACAAGGTCGTTTCCGTCAAAACTTATTAGGTAAACGTGTTGACTACTCTGGTCGTTCTGTAATTACAGTAGGTCCATTCTTACGTCTTCACCAATGTGGTTTACCGAAAAAAATGGCATTGGAATTATTCCGTCCATTCATCTATGCGAAATTAGAAAGCCGTGGCTACGCAACTACAATTAAAGCTGCGAAGAAAATGGTTGAACGTGAAGATGCAATCGTATGGGATATCTTAGCGGAAGTTATTCGCGAACATCCAATCCTCCTTAACCGTGCGCCGACACTTCACCGTCTTGGTATTCAAGCATTTGAACCAATTCTAATTGAAGGTAAAGCAATCCGTTTACACCCACTCGTTTGTGCGGCATTCAATGCGGACTTCGATGGTGACCAAATGGCGGTTCACGTACCTTTAACATTAGAAGCACAACTTGAAGCACGTGCGTTAATGATGTCTACAAACAACATCTTATCGCCTGCGAATGGTGAGCCAATCATCGTTCCTTCACAAGACGTGGTATTAGGTCTTTACTACATGACCCGTGAAAAAGTGAATGCGAAAGGTGAAGGCATGGTATTGCAAGATCCTCGTGAAGCAGAAAAAGCTTACGCAACAGGTAAAGCAGAATTACACGCACGCGTTAAAGTACGTATTACTGAATGGGTGAAAAATGTTGCAGGTGAGTATGAACCTCATACACACCTTGTAGATACGACTGTTGGTCGTGCAATCCTTTGGATGATCGCACCAAAAGGTATGCCATTCAGCTTGTTTAACCAACCGTTAAACAAAAAAGGTATTTCTCGCTTAATTAACAGCAGCTACCGTCTACTTGGCTTAAAAGAAAGTGTAATGTTTGCTGACCATATCATGTATACCGGTTTTGCATACGCAGCACGTTCTGGTTCTTCTGTTGGTGTTGACGATATGGTTATCCCAGCGAAGAAATATGAAATTATTGCAGAAGCAGAAGCAGAAGTTGCTGAAATTCAAGAACAATTCCAATCAGGTCTTGTAACAGCAGGCGAACGCTATAATAAAGTAATCGATATTTGGTCTACTGCGAATGAGCGCGTAGGTAAAGCGATGATGGAAAACCTTTCTACGGAAGAAGTAATGAACCGTGAAGGTAAACTTGAAAAACAAGCATCATTCAACAGCATCTTTATGATGGCAGACTCAGGGGCTCGTGGTAGTGCGACTCAGATTCGTCAGCTTGCTGGTATGCGTGGTTTGATGGCTCGTCCAGATGGTTCGATCATCGAAACTCCGATTACAGCGAACTTCCGTGAAGGTCTAAACGTATTACAGTACTTTATTTCAACCCACGGTGCGCGTAAAGGTTTGGCGGATACAGCGTTAAAAACAGCGAACTCAGGTTACTTAACTCGTCGTTTAGTAGACGTAGCACAAGACTTAGTTATCATTGAAGATGACTGTGGTACCCACGAAGGTATCGTAATGATGCCATTAATCGAAGGTGGTGACGTTAAAGAAGCATTACGTGATCGTGTTCTCGGTCGTGTGGTTGCAGAAGACGTATTAAAACCAGGTACAGACGAAGTATTAATTCCACGTAATACACTTGTGGATGAAAAACTTTGTGATGTTATCGATGCAAACTCTGTAGATAGTATCAAAGTACGTTCTGTTGTAACGTGTGAAACTGACTTCGGTGTATGTGCGAAATGTTACGGTCGTGACTTAGCACGTGGTCACTTAATTAACCAAGGTGAAGCGGTTGGTGTTATCGCAGCACAATCAATCGGTGAACCAGGTACACAGTTAACCATGCGTACGTTCCACATCGGTGGTGCGGCATCTGCAGCAGCAAAAGAATCTAGCGTACAAGTTAAAAATACCGGTACTTTACGTCTAACTGGTGCGAAATTCGTAACCAATAAAGAAGGTAAACTCGTTCTTACCTCACGTAATACAGAATTAACCGTAGTTGATACTTTTGGTCGTACAAAAGAACACTATAAACTTCCATACGGTGCTATCTTAAGTAAAGGTGACGCTGCGGAAGTTGAAGCAGGTGAAATCGTAGCAAACTGGGATCCGCATACAATGCCGGTTATCTCTGAAGTGAGCGGTTTCGTGAAATTTGAAGACATCGTGGATGGTTTAACTGTAACTCGTCAAACTGATGAATTAACAGGTTTATCTTCTATCGTTGTTCAAGATGTCGGTGAACGTACAACTGCAGGTAAAGATTTACGTCCAGCAATTAAACTTGTTGACGCTCAAGGTAATGATATCTTTATCCCAGGTACGGAAGTTGTTGCACAATACTTCTTACCAGGTAAAGCAATCGTGAACTTAGACGATGGTGCAGAAATTTCAATCGGTGAATCTTTAGCACGTATTCCACAAGAATCTGTGGGTACTAAAGATATTACCGGGGGTCTTCCACGCGTTGCTGACTTATTTGAAGCTCGTAAACCGAAAGAACCTGCAATTCTTGCTGAAATCTCTGGTATCGTATCATTTGGTAAAGAAACCAAAGGCAAACGTCGTTTATTGATTACACCAGCAGAAGGTGAAACTTACGAAGAAATGATTCCGAAATGGCGTCAATTGAACGTATTTGAAGGTGAAATGGTAGAAAAAGGTGACTTAATCTCTGATGGTCCTGAAATGCCACACGATATTCTTCGCTTACGTGGTGTTCACGCTGTGACAGAATATATCGTTAATGAAGTACAAGAAGTTTACCGCTTACAAGGGGTAAAAATTAACGATAAACACATCGAAGTAATCGTTCGCCAAATGTTACGTAAATGTGTGATCACTAACGCATACGATTCTGAATTCCTTGAAGGTGCACAAGAAGAAGTTGCGCGCGTTAAAATTGTTAACCGTCAACGTATTGCAGAAGGTAAACCACCAGTTGAATTCCAACGTGAATTACTTGGTATTACCAAAGCATCACTTGCGACAGAATCCTTTATTTCTGCAGCATCATTCCAAGAAACCACTCGCGTTCTTACAGAAGCAGCGGTTGCGGGTAAACGTGATGAATTACGCGGTCTTAAAGAAAACGTTATCGTGGGTCGTTTAATTCCAGCAGGTACTGGTTTTGCGTATCACAAAAATAAACGTTTAGATCGTGAAGCAGTGAATGCAGAAATCGATGCAGCTATCATGGAAAATCCAGTGGTAGAAGAAGCTGAAATTATCAGCCCTGCGGATGAAGCAACTGCGGATCTCGCAAAAATGCTAAACATGGCAGACTAATCTAGTCTAAATAAAGCCCCTGCCCGAAAGAGCGGGGGCTTTCGCTTTTTATAAGATAAAAAAATTTTATTTCGCCTTGTTTTTAGGAAGTTGTATAAAAAATAGTATAACTTACTGGACATGGCGTTTTATTTAAGGTTAAATATTTTACGATTTTTTAACATTTTTATAGTAAACGTAAGGAACGCATAAATGGACCATTCTCAACTTATTTCTCGATTGGTTGATATCGCTGGGCAATCCCACGTTATTACTGATCCGAGTAAAACATTATTTTATCGTAAAGGTTACCGATTTGGTGAAGGTAAGGCTTTAGCGGTAGTTAAACCAAAAACACTTTTAGAATATTGGAAAGTTTTAGAAGCTTGTGTAGCGGCAGACGTGATTGTTATTTCACAATCTGCTAATACTGGCTTAACTGGCGGTTCTACGCCAGATGGTAACGATTATGATCGAGATATCGTTATCGTAAATACATTATTACTTGATGGCATTCAGCTTATTGAAAAAAATACTCAAGTTGTATGTTTAGCTGGTGCGACTTTGTATGAGTTAGAAGATATTTTACGTCCATTACATCGTGAGCCACACTCTGTTATCGGTTCATCTTGTATCGGGGCATCGGTTGTTGGTGGTATTTGTAATAACTCAGGTGGTGCGCTTGTACAACGTGGTCCTGCATATACACAAATGGCATTGTTTGCCCAAATCAATGAAAAAGGTGAATTAGAGCTTAAAAACCACCTGGGTATTCATTTGGGTAATACACCAGAAGAGATTTTAACAAATCTTCAACAACATCGTTATTCTGCGGATGATGTAGAAAAAGATTGTGGTCAAGGCTCAGACCATTCTTATTGTAATCACGTTCGTGAAGTTGATGCAGATACACCAGCACGTTTTAATGCGGATCCAACTCGCCACTATGAAGCATCAGGTTGTGCGGGTAAATTAGCCGTATTTGCGGTACGTCTTGATACCTTCCCGATGGATAAAGAAACTGCCGTATTCTATATTGGTACTAACGATATCCAAGCATTAAGTGATGTGCGTCGTACTATGCTTACTGAATTTGATAGCTTGCCAATCTCTGGTGAATATATTCATCGTGATGCGTATGATCTTGCAACTGTTTACGGTAAAGATACCTTCTGGGTTATCAAAACAATGGGAACTAAATGGTTACCAAAACTTTTTGCCTTAAAAGCGAAAGCAGACCGTATCGCAGAAAAATTCCCATTCATGCCAAAACACTTTGGTGATAAATTTATGCAAGTGGTTTCTAAGTTTATTCCAAACCAATTGCCAGAAAAAATGGAAGATTTCCACAAGAAATACGATCATCATTTGATCTTAAAAGTGGGCGGTGATTTAATTCCACAAACTCGTGAATTCTTGAAAAACTATTTTGCGGATAGTAGCAAAGGTGGTTATTTTGAATGTGATAGTAAAGAAGCACAAGCTGCGATGTTACACCGCTTTGCTGTAGCATCTGCTGCGATTCGTTATCACAATGTACATGAAAAAGAAGTAGGCGAACTAGTTGCATTAGATATCGCTTTACGTCGTAACGATAAAGAATGGTTTGAACATCTTCCAGAAGAAATCAGTAGTAAAATTATGCATAAACTTTACTACGGACATTTCATGTGCCATGTATTCCACCAAGATTACATTTTAAAACCAGGTGTTGATGGGCATGAGCTTGAAGAAGAAATGCTTAAATTATTAGATAAACGTGGCGCACAATATCCTGCTGAGCATAATGTTGGTCACCTTTATGAAGCGAAACCAGAATTGAAAAAATTCTACCAAGACTTAGATCCAACCAATGGATTCAATCCAGGCTTAGGTCACACTTCAAAAAATAAAAACTGGCAATAAATCACCAAAAAATTATGCTTAATTGAGCAAATTTTTTACCAAAAATCGCCCCATATTATGGGGCGGTTTTTTATCTTTCATTTTTTACTTATTTATAAAGCAGTTATACGCTGTCAATGCGGAACAATAAAATATAGTGATTGCAGTTTAGCATGCTAGCCATTATTCTATACGCCTTGAATTTAAATAATAGATTAATATTTAATCGGTTATAATTTTAATTAACCACTTTTAGGCACTGGAAATTTTATGAATAAAGCAAAAATGGTGACGAAGCGTGACGGTCGTCAGGAAGAAATTGATCTTGATAAGATACATCGTGTAATTACCTGGGCGGCAGAAGGCTTAGAAAACGTCTCTGTTTCTCAAGTAGAACTACGTACACATATTCAATTTTATGAGGGAATTAAAACAGCGGATATTCACGAAACAATTATTAAAGCCGCTGCTGATTTAATCAGTAAAGATTCTCCGGATTATCAATATCTTGCAGCTCGTTTAGCGATGTTCCATTTGCGTAAAAAAGCATTTGGACAATACGAACCACCACATCTTTATGCTCACATTACTAAATTAGTGGAAATGGG
Source organism: Actinobacillus delphinicola (assembly GCF_900638385.1). Taxonomy (NCBI): domain Bacteria; kingdom Pseudomonadati; phylum Pseudomonadota; class Gammaproteobacteria; order Pasteurellales; family Pasteurellaceae; genus Actinobacillus; species Actinobacillus delphinicola. Next base: position 835,518 of record NZ_LR134510.1, read on the forward strand.
CAAATATGATCGTGCACTTTTAACGGACTACACACAAGAAGAATGGAATCAAATGAATGATTTCATTGATCATGATCGTGATTTAACTTTTTCCTATGCGGCAGTGAAACAATTTGAAGGGAAATATCTTGTACAAAATCGTGTAACGGGTGAAATCTATGAGTCAGCACAGTTCCTTTATTTATTAGTCGCAGCATGCTTATTCTCCCGTTATCCGCAAGAAACACGTCTTGACTATGTGCGCCGTTTTTATGATGCGGTTTCGACATTTAAAATTTCGTTACCTACTCCAATTATGTCAGGAGTACGTACGCCAACACGTCAATTTAGCTCTTGTGTATTAATTGAATGTGAAGACAGTTTAGATTCAATTAATGCGACAACCTCTGCCATTGTAAAATATGTTTCTCAACGTGCAGGGATCGGAATTAATGCTGGGGCAATCCGTGGATTAGGAAGCCCAATTCGTGGCGGGGAAGCTTTCCATACTGGTTGTATTCCATTTTATAAACTTTTCCAAAGTGCTGTAAAATCCTGTTCTCAAGGTGGGGTACGTGGCGGTGCTGCGACAGTTTACTATCCATTCTGGCACCTTGAAGTTGAAAGTTTATTAGTGCTTAAAAATAACCGTGGGGTAGAAGATAACCGTGTTCGTCATATGGACTACGGCGTACAGCTTAATAAATTGATGTATCAACGCCTAATTAAAGGCGCAGATATCACTTTATTTAGCCCATCTGATGTACCAGGACTTTATGAAGCTTTCTTCGCCGATCAAGACGAATTTGAACGTTTGTATGTTAAATACGAACAAGATCCCGCTGTGCGTAAACGTACTGTGAAAGCGGTTGAGTTATTCTCTTTATTAATGCAAGAACGTGCTTCAACTGGACGTATTTATATTCAAAACGTTGACCACTGTAATACACACTCACCATTTGATCCGAAAGTGGCACCTGTACGTCAATCTAACCTTTGTTTAGAAATCGCGTTACCAACTAAACCATTGAAATATATTCATGACGAAGAAGGTGAAATTGCACTTTGTACATTATCGGCATTCAACTTAGGTGCGATTGAAAATCTTGATGAATTAGAAGAACTTGCAGATTTAACAGTACGTGCATTAGACGCATTACTTGATTATCAAGATTATCCAGTGAAAGCAGCACGTAACAGCTCATTACGCCGTCGTCCATTAGGAGTGGGGGTAATTAACTTTGCTTATTACCTCGCGAAAAATGGATTACGTTATTCAGATGGTAGCGCAAATGATTTAACGCACCGGACATTTGAAGCAATTCAATACTACTTATTGAAAGCCTCAATGGAATTAGCGAAAGAACAAGGTGCATGTGAACTCTTTAATGAAACGACTTACGCACAAGGTATCTTACCGATTGATACTTATAAGAAAGCGGTGGATGAGTTAACACAAGAACCATTGCATTATGACTGGGAAAGTTTACGTCATGATATTCAAAAATATGGTATCCGTAACTCAACCCTTAGTGCATTAATGCCATCTGAAACATCATCACAAATTTCGAATGCAACCAATGGTATTGAGCCACCACGTGGACATGTAAGTATTAAAGCCTCTAAAGACGGTATATTAAAACAAGTGGTACCAGAGTATGAAAATCTCGGTGACAATTACGAATTATTATGGGAAATCCCAAATAATACGGGTTATCTTCACCTTGTAGGTATCATGCAAAAATTCGTGGATCAGTCTATTTCTGCTAATACGAACTATGATCCAAAACGTTTTGCTGATGGCAAAGTACCAATGAAACAATTACTTGCAGATTTATTAACTGCCTATAAATATGGCGTAAAAACACTGTATTATCAAAATACCCGTGACGGTGCTGAAGACGAACAAAACGATATGGAAGACGAAGGCTGCGCAGGCGGTGCATGTAAAATCTAATATTTTTCTTGTTACTTCCTTTGCTTAGGTATTGGGAGTAATGAGAAGTAAGATGACGTTTTTAAAATTAATCACGCTCCAATTTTCTTAAAATTTTATGGTATTTCAATATGTTATTAAAATTCATAAATTTTAACGAAAATCGAGGCGTGATTTTTTATTTTGAATTTTTATTGATAAATTTTTACGGCAGGTTGCGTGAAAATTTTCTTATCTTCCCAACGCAGCATCGTGAGATGACGCCCCCAAACGCATCCCGTATCTAGCGCATAAATATTAGCAGGCATCGGGTGTCCTAATAAACTTGCCCAATGTCCGAAAATAATTTGTTGCTCTTTATAAAGTGGATTGTCTAATTCAAACCACGGCACAATTCCTTGTGGTGCTTGTTCTACGGGGAGTTTACATTCAAACTCTAAACGATGATCGGGATAACAAAATCGCATACGGGTAAACGCATTTACAATGTAACGTAAACGCGCCCAACCCGTTAAATCATTTGACCAACGATCAGGTTCTTCGCCGTACATATTTTCCAATAAACCTGTAAAATTTTCACTTCGTAGCACCTGTTCTGCTTCCTGTGCGCAGGCAACGGTTGTAGAAAGATCCCAGTCAGGTGAAATTCCTGCATGGCACATGAGAAGGTTTTTTTCTGGTAAATGAACTAAAAGCGGTTGCTCGCGAACCCATTCGATTAAATCTGCGAAGTCGGGAGCATTGAATATGGCATCAACGTGATCGCGTGGTTTAATTTTCTTTAAGCCAACGGCAGTGCTAAGGAGGTGTAAATCATGGTTACCCAAAACACTTTGGGCTTGTGTACCTAAAGATCTGACTAATTGTAAGCATTCCAATGACTTATCGCCACGTGCGACGAGATCGCCAACGAGATAGAGTTTATCTTGGCTTGGATCGAAATTGACTTGAGTAAGGAGCATTTGAAGCTCATCGTAACAGCCTTGAAGATCACCAACAAAGTAGGTTGCCATCTTACACCTCTTATTTCACTTATTCTTTTACCACAGGGTTATCGTAAACCCAGTTTGCAATATTCACAAAATCCGCCACGCTTAGGTTTTCAGCACGCGCATTTGGATCGATACCGAGTGCAATAATTTGTTCTTCGGATAAATATTGACCGAGTGCGTTACGTAAGGTTTTACGGCGTTGGTTAAACGCATTGGTACAAATTTGATTTAATAATTTTAAATCTTTTGCCACATACGGCAGAGTGGTGTGCGGAATCAAACGGACAACCGCCGAATCGACTTTTGGCGCTGGTTTAAATGCTGTTGGTGGCACATCTAGCACAGGATACACTTGGCAGAAATATTGTGTCATCACGGTTAAACGACCATAAGCCTTGCTATTTGGGGCTGCGGCTAAGCGTTTTACCACTTCTTTTTGGAGCATAAAGTGCATGTCTTGAATGACATCACAGTAGTCAAAAAGGTGGAACATCAATGGGGTAGAAATGTTGTATGGTAAGTTACCGAAGACGCGCAATTTCTGACCTTTCTCTGCAAGATTTTCTTGCGTATAAAGATCACGGAAATTAAATTGCATTGCATCGGTTTCAATCACGGTTAACTTGTGGTTTAAAAACGGATGGTGGCGTAAACGTTTAGCTAAATCACGGTCAAGCTCAACAACGGTTAAGTGTTCAACACGATCTGCAACCGGCTCAGTTAAAGCGCCAAGACCAGGACCGATTTCTACTAAAAATTGGTTTTCTTGAGGATGGATTGCGTTAACAATGTCTAAAATCACACGATCATCGGATAAAAAGTTTTGACCAAAACGTTTACGTGCCGTATGACCTAAATGGGTTTTTGAACTCATATATTTTCCTAAAATAAAATTTTTTCTAAAAAGAAAAAGTGCGGTATTTTCCCGCACTTTAACATAGTTTTAGAGGGATGTTTAATATTGTGTTGCCCAGTGAGAAAGTAAAATACCTGTTGCAACACTAATGTTTAATTCCGTTTGTAATGGGTTAGTTGGAGTAAGATTTGGATGTAAATCTTGTGGCTGTATCAATTCATCATCGGCTTCTTCGCTCAATACAAAAACGACTTTATCATCAAATTTCATTTGACCAAGTGAAGTTTTATTACCATTCGGGCTAAGATGAACTACTTGGTAGCCTTTTTCACGTAGTAAATCTAAGGCGCTGATGTTATCTTCAGCGCTTAATGGGCGAATATATTCCATACCGCCTTCTGCTACACGTAAAGTTGCAGAATTATAGAGGTTTGCCATATTGTCACTAATGACACCGGTAACCCCAAAAATAGCCGCAGTACGGATAATGCCACCTAAATTATAGGCGTTAGAAATACGGTTGACCAAGATAAGTGCATCTTTTTTACGTGGAATATCTAAGTAGCCAGAAAGCGTAAAGGTTCGCGGTTTTTTCACTAAGAAACAGATACCGCCATTATGCTCAGTACCGCTTGCGAGATTGAGTTCTTCTTGAGAAACTACGTGATATGCTTTTTTATTCGCTGCTAAATAACTAAAAATCTCACCGATGCGATGGGACATCTGTACGGTACTCCACGCACGAATGATATTTTCTGGATGTTCTTTAAAAAGTGCTAAACACGCTTTTTCCCCATATACTTTCATTTCTTGCGCACGATTTTTTTTAATTTTTTCTGGAGCACGAGGTGAAAGTGGCCCTGTTTTCTTTTCATAACTTTGTGCTTTACGTTCTGTTTTTTTGATAATGACGTTTACAGAACCGTTGCCAGCGGCGGTGGAAAGTGAAGTTTGAGTACGGGTAACTTGTTCAGTTTCTTTACGTGCTGGACGTGAATTTTTTTTGAAAGTTGGACGAGATGCCAATTTTTCTTGGAAAGTCGTTTTTCCTTGAGATTTTTTTTCATGAGCAACACGCTCACGGAAACGGTTAGTTTGTTTTGATTCTTGGAATGTTGGTTTGCTTGATTTCATCATTGATTGCGATCCTCTAAGTATGGCGGGATAATGATGGGTCAGATCATATTGTTCATTTAAAGATTGCTAGCATTATAGCGAAAAAATGTCATTTTTCTACCAACTTAGGTGCTAAATATTGTAAACTAGCGAACTAGTCTTTAAGACGATGAAAATGAGAACCTATTTATGTTAATTGATCGTACCAAGATGGCGGAAAAAAAGCTTTCCGCTTTACCTTGTCTTCCACTTGATGCGGGAGATATGGAATTTATTTATCGCCCTGCTGAATTTAAAAAAGAAATCATTCAGCAAATTCGTCAAGCAAAGCGACGTATTTATATTACAGCTTTATATTGGCAAAAAGATGAGGCAGGTAAAGAGATTCTTGACGAAGTTTTACAAGCAAAAGCACGTAATCCTGAACTTGACGTAAAAATCTTAGTGGATTGGCATCGCGCGCAACGCAATTTACTTGGCGCGGCAAAAACCCAAACGAATGCAGATTGGTATTGTGAAGCATGTGCCTGTCTATCCTGTCATGAAATTTTATTCTTTGGTGTACCAATTAATACTCGTGAAGTCTTCGGTGTATTGCACGTAAAAGGATTTGTATTTGATGATACGATTCTTTACAGCGGAGCGAGTATTAATAATGTGTATTTACATCATAGCGACAGATATCGTTTCGACCGTTATCATAAAATCAAAAATACCGCATTGGCGAATAGCTTAGTAGATTTTATCAATGGCTATTTATTGGATCCTGCTGCCGTTCATGCACTTGATAAAGCAAATCCAGTTAAAACAAAAGAAATTCGTGCGGCTATTAAGAATTACCGTAAAAATCTTGCTCAAACAGGACATTATAATTTTATTCCGTCCATGAATAAGCAAGACGCACAGCATATGTTGACTGTATCTCCTTTATTTGGACTAGGGAAAACCAATAATAAATTAAATTCGGTTATCCAGAATCTATTCCAAATTGTGGAAAATAAATTAACGATTTGTACACCGTACTTCAATTTCCCATTACCGTTACAAAAACGCTTAAAATGGCTATTGAAACAAGGTAAACAAGTCGAAATTATTGTGGGAGATAAAACGGCGAATGATTTCTATATTCCGCCTTCAGAACCTTTCAAAATGGCGGGTGGCTTGCCGTATTTATATGAAAATAATTTAAGACACTTTAGTAAGAAGTTTGATGATTATATTCAGTCAGGACAATTGGTAATTCGTATTTGGAAAGATGGTGATAACAGTTACCACTTAAAAGGTGTATGGGTGGACAACGATTACATGTTGTTAACAGGAAATAACCTTAACCCACGAGCATGGCGCTTAGATGCAGAAAATGGTTTATTGATTCACGATCCAAATCATGAGCTTACTGCCAAAGCGGATGAAGAACTTGCCCTTATTCGCCAACATACGACTATTCTGAAAAGTTATACAGAGTTGGAAACAATGGATGATTATCCTGCACCAGTTCAAAAACTTCTCAAAAAATTCCGCCGCCTTAAAGCGGATGCCGTTGTTAAAATGATTCTTTAAAAAAGAAAAGCTCGCAAATGCGAGCTTTTTTATTTCTCAAAGATCGAGTTCTAAATCGTCTTCTACCTGACAACAACACAACAAAACTTCGTTTTGGTTGATGAAGGCGAGAGGGGGAGTCGGGTAGCTGACTTTACCTGAGAGAAGTTTAGTTCGACACGCACCGCAGTAGCCATTACGACATTGGTATTCAGGGCGGAAACCTTGGTTTTCAATGGCGGTAAGTAAACTTGTTTGTTGGTGGAAGTGAAAAGTATGGCGGCTTTTCTTTAAGATAATTTTAAAGTCAGACATAAATGCGATATACGCCCCTATTTTCGTAAAAATTTTTAAGAAAATTGGGGCGTGATGAATGAATTAAAGATCGAAATCAGAGAAATCGTTACTATCTACTTTGGAGTCAATTTGACCGACTAAGTAAGAACTGACTTCTACTTCTTGTGGCGCTACTTGTACGTTATCAGATACAAGCCATGCGTTGATCCATGGAATTGGGTTTGAACGTGTTTCAAATGGTAAAGGTAGCCCCACCGCTTGCATACGAATATTCGTAATATATTCAATGTATTGGGTAAGGATATCCTTATTTAAACCGATCATTGAGCCATCTTTGAAAAGATATTTTGCCCATTCTTTTTCTTGTTCAGCTGCTGCGATAAAAATTTCGTAAGCCTCTTGTTTACATTCTTGCGCAATTTCCGCCATTTCTGGATCGTCTTGACCTGATGCCATGATATTTAAGATATGTTGAGTACCAGTTAAATGTAAGGCTTCATCACGTGCGATAAATTTAATAATTTTTGCATTCCCTTCCATAAGGTGGCGTTCTGCAAAAGCAAAAGAGCAAGCGAATGAAACATAGAAACGAATTGCTTCAAGAACATTTACGCTCATTAAGCAAAGATATAAACGTTTTTTAAGTGTGCGTAAATCAACGTGTACTTGTTCATCGTTTACATCATAAGTCCCTTCGCCAAATAATTCATAAAGTTGGCTATCACGAATGAGTTCGTCGTAGTAACGAGAAATGTCACTTGCACGTTTGATAATCTCTTCATTGGTAACGATGTCATCGAATACGAGAGAAGGATTATTCACGATATTACGAATAATATGCGTATAGGAACGAGAGTGAATCGTTTCAGAGAATGTCCATGTTTCGATCCAAGTTTCTAATTCTGGAATAGAAACCAATGGTAAAAAGGCAACATTTGGGCTACGACCTTGAATAGAATCGAGTAACGTTTGATATTTTAAGTTACTGATAAAAATATGTTTTTCGTGTTCTGGTAAGGCTTGGTAGTCAATACGATCTTGAGACACATCTACTTCTTCTGGGCGCCAGAAAAACGATAATTGTTTTTCGATAAGTTTTTCAAAGGTTTCATATTTTTGTTGATCATAGCGTGAAACATTCACATTTTGACCAAAAAACATTGGTTCTTTTAACTGATCATTTTTCTTTTGCGAGAAGGTAGTGTAAGTCATTGTATGTTCCTATTTCGTAGTGCTAACTAAATTGAAAAGGCAACGGGAAGATCTCCCGTTGCTCAAACCGACATTATAAATTAAATGGGGAAATATAAGGTAATTTTCCTTTAGCTAACATACGCTGTACGCCTGAATTGTAATCATGGCTAAATCCACGGAATTCAAAACGCAAACCAACATTGTGGTTATAAAGGACTTCACCTGGTTGTTGATCGCTACGTGTTTCTACATAACGGTTTACCCCTACTGATAATGCCCAACAACAAGAGTTGTATTGAATACCAAAGAATTGATCAACAGGTTTTTTCAGGGCAATATCGTAATAGTTTTTGCCTACTACCGCCCAATTATCAAGGAATGACCATGCCGCAGTAATCCCCACTTGTTTAATATCGTGGTCGTAATTCGCAAGTTCATTTTGATTAATATAGCGATAACTTAGTTGGATTAAGTGATCTGCGGTTGGACGATATTGGATAGCGGTACTTGCACTTGATGTATGGTGGTATTCCGCATCATAGTGATAAGCAGAAGATAGGTTCCATTGTGGGTTAATATAATAGTTAGAGGTTAATTCCCAGTCTGTACTTTTTGCACGGTGCTTAATGCGATCCGCTTGTGCACGAGAATCGGTAAAGTAATAAGTTTGTGCTGCACCTAAGTTAAAGCGTTCAATACCATTTTCATCATAGAAACGGGTGGTAGCACCGCTTCTAACTTGGTTAGCAGAAAGAATACGATCGAGACCTGAATAGTCGTCTGAAGAATCGTAACCGTAACTATTTGGCGCCCCAATATCCGCTTGATTGCGGTATGGACGATACATATAAGTCATTTGTGGTTCAATCGTTTGCGTATAACCATTATCAAAGTTTTTGGATAAAAGTGTATTTACCCCTACTTTAAATTCTGGAATAACACGATTTAAGTGCGATTTAACCGCATACGCATTTGGTGCATCCCCTGATTTTTGGAGATATCGTGTAGCGTATAAGCGAGTTTCAAATTGAATGCCACCATAACGGTTACTTAGTGGTAACGTTAGGGTTGGCTCAATATGGAAACGCCACGCTTTCGGCATTGTTCTATTATCGTTTTTAAACTGCACCGCTTGCGAGAATAAATGGAAATCAACTAAACCGCCAATATTATCGTGATAATAGTTATAGTCTAGTTTTGGTAGTGTTTTGTAAGGCGTATTCGCATTCGCTGAGAAAACTTGGAATTTTTGCGTAGAAAGTTGGAAATTATAGTTTTCTTGATCGTAATTTAATTGAAATTCTTGCGTTGCGTAACCATCAGTACTATGCCCATATTGAGAATCAAAATCATCAAAATAGGTTGGATCACTCACCCGGGTGTAATCTACATGTAAGCGCCAGTTGCTAGCAAGATTTGCATTGTGTTCCCAATAGAATAAATGACGTGATTTATTTGGATCGGTAAATTGAGGATAGCGATCATGTTTAATATATTCACCCGCAAACGTACTTTGACCAAGTGGGGTTAAGATACGGTATTCCCCAATTTCTTGATAACCACGGCGTGACATTGCTTTTTGGGTAAAGGTTGCATCCATATTTGGTGCAATGTTCCAATAAACAGGAATACTTACCCAATAACCATCACGACCACCTGTACCATAGCTTGGAATTAACAAACCAGAGCGTCTTTCATCGCCCAGTGGAAATTGGAAATAAGGTAAATAGAAAACAGGTACATCACCGACATAGAAACGGGCATTCCACATTTCTGCGTATTGTTTTTTGATGTACTGTTTCATCTCTGTTGCTTTAATTTTCCAACTATTATTGGATGGCAAACAGGTTGTAAAAGTAGAATCTTTAAGAATGCGATAATCGGGTTCTAAATCAATTTCTTTTGCGTTCCCACGTCCTTGACGATCCACTAATTGATATAGCCCATTTTCAATCGTTGCTGAGCGATTAGATAAATTAAGCTTAGCTTTATCACCAAGTAAGTAAATTAAATTATCTTGGTAATCAAAGCCACCTGATACACTAACATTGCGGTAAGCATTTTCTTTATTCCCTAACTGTTGTACTTCCGCTTCCTTTGCACTCAAATAACGGTTACCTTGGCGAATTTGAACATTCCCTTTATAGGTTGCTTGATTCGTATGATTCAGCAAAGCTTTATCTGCTTCAATATAAACAGGTAATTGATTAGGATTTCCTTGAACAACTTTTCCAGTAAAGTGTGGCACACCCGCTAAGCATTGTGCTTGTAAATCGGCATAAGCATTAATAGGCGCATAAGCACCTAAAATTAAAGTGGAAAAAAAGGAGAGGGTATATCTTTTCATTGTTATATCTTTATTCGGATCCTGTAAGACTTGGGGGGAGAATTATATTCTATTTTCTAAGCAAAGACTCTACGGGATTATAAAGAAAATATTCGGAAAAAGCATTGAAAAAAAGGAATAAAATTTCATCCTAAAATTACGATACAAAAGTAAAAAGGTATGATAACGTTACTTTTAAAATGGGCTTTATTAAAATTTTTAGCCCTTATTACGGATATAAATTCACCATGTAAATTAGGTTAATATTATGAATTTTATACAAAAAATTGAAAAATTTATTTTTAATGTACAAAAGTGGGTGCACTACCTACTCGATCCAGATAGCGACTTTTGGTATTCCAAATTAGTCAACAGTTTTATTATTGCAACGATCATTTTAGATATTTTGGCGGTGACCTTGGAGTCTGAGCCAAATATTCGATATCAATTTAGAATGTTGTTTGAAAACGTGGAACGATTTTCACTCATCATCTTTACATTGGAGTATTTTCTAAGATTCTGGTCCGCACCAGCAAGTGATGAATATAAAGATGTTTCAGCGAGTGTTGCACGTTGGCGTTATACCACATCTTTCTTTGGTTTAATTGACTTGATTGCGATTGCGCCATTCTTCCTTGCTTTCTTTATCCCGAATACCGAAGCGTTGCGGATTATCCAATTATTCCGTGCATTTAAGTTGATGCGTTATAACGCAGCGATGAATACCTTATTAACAGTGGTAAAAGAAGAGGCACGAGACTTATTATCGGTTATTTTCCTGATGGGAATTTTATTAATTATCGCATCTAGTGGTATTTACCTTTTTGAACATAAAGCACAACCAGAGCATTTTGGCAGTATTTTACGTTCCATGTGGTGGGCTATTGTAACAATTACGACAGTAGGATACGGTGAAAACGTACCTGTTACCGTGCCTGGGCGTATTTTTGCAGGGATGGTGATGGTTATTAGTATTGGCATCGTGGCACTCCCTGCTGGTATTCTCGCCTCTGCGTTCTCTGAACAGTTGGGGCGTCATAAAACACAATATCGTAATGCTGTGCAAGATATTCTTTCTAAAGGTAATGGGATAACATCAGATGATCGACACATTTTAAAAAGTATCCAAAATAAATGTAACTTATCCGATTTAGATGCGAATAATATTTATCGTGAAGTTGTGGCTGAAATGACAAAACAACAACAGCATATTCAAGCGGTTATGGATAGTGTTCAAAAGGTAACGCCACAGCAACCAGCATCTACACAGGCCAATACGACATCAGTATCAGCAGAATCATCCACAGTGGCACGGGTTGCGAATGTTGAACAAGCTGCCCAAAATCCAAGTACAGATCCAATACCATCGCCAACTGCTGCTTTGGAAGAAATGGCACCGGTACCAAAATTCTGTACACAATGTGGTGCGAAGGTCAATCCAGGAGATAAATATTGTAGCCAATGTGGTCATAAATTATCTGAAAAATAAAAACACGCCCCATTTTTCGCTAAATTTTATGAATATTAAAAACCTCACGTTTTAATGACATGAGGTTTTTTATTAATAAGAGATAAAAAAGAAAATTAGAGATGAAGAATAAGGTAGAACCATGCTGCAATAATAGCACCAACAATAGGAGCAGTAGCGGGAATCCAACCATATGCCCAATCAGGGTTCGTGTTTAATTTACGGCGAAGTAGGGTGAGAACAAGGCGAGGCGCACCATCTCGAGCAGGATTAATTGCATAACCTGTCGTACCGCCTAAACTTAATCCGATAACCCATACTAAAATTGCAACAGGTAATGCACCGATAGATCCTAAACCAATAGGCGTAGTAACAGTATTACCTGGCAAAGTGATATGTGCATCTGCTGCGATATAGAAAATTACGAATAGTAAAACAAAGGTACCAATAATTTCATTTAAGTAATTAACCTTATAATTACGGATGGCGGGTTCAGTCGCAAAACAAGCACGACGCAGTGCAGGATTATCCGTAATTTTGAAATGATCGATAAAGAACCAATAAACAAGGAAAGCACCAATCATCCCACCTAAAATTTGTGCAAGAATGTAACCTGGAACGGCACTCCACGGGAAAAGCCCAGCTGTTGCTAAGCCGATGGTAACCGCTGGATTCATATGGGCTCCAGAGATAGGACCTGCAACAACGACACCGATGAATACAGCAAAGGCCCATGCAGTGGTTATTACCATCCAGTTTCCGCCACCTGTTTTTGTATCTTTTAATACACAGTTAGCAACGACTCCGTTTCCTAATAAAATAAGTAATGCTGTGCTGACAAGTTCTGCCACAAAAGGACTCATACGGCTCTCCCATAGTAAATAAATGATTATTAACTATACGGATAGATAATTTTGTACACAACTGGGAATTCTTTAAAATATGATGAGCTTCACATTTTTGGAGTAAAAATTTAAAAATATGAAAAAATTGAAGTGAAAAAGCCACAAAATAAATTGTGGCTTTCTGTAGAATTGATGGCTGCTAATTAACGGCTACGGAAAATAATACGACCTTTTGTAAGATCATATGGAGTCATTTCTACCGTCACTTTATCACCAGTTAAAATACGAATATAGTTTTTACGCATTTTGCCAGAAATATGAGCAGTCACCACGTGACCATTTTCTAACTCAACGCGGAACATTGTGTTAGGTAGGGTTTCTAAAATTGTGCCTTGCATTTCAATGCAATCTTCTTTAGCCATTGATTCCTCTAAAATTGATTAAGTTTAAGTCAAAAAAACGGGGTGATTATACGCCCTAAACGAAAATTGTTAAAGATATTTTATCCATCATGCTATGTATAACTTACGATCCAGTAAAGTTATTTGCGTAATTTTACATTTTCAATCGCATGATTTTGCCCTTTGCATAAAATTAAATTAGCACGCTCACGAGTAGGGAGGATATTTTCTTTCAAATTTAATCCATTAATACTATCCCAAATTTTTCCTGCGGTTTGAATCGCTTCTTCTTCAGAAAGTTTGGCATAATTTTTGAAGTAAGAATGAGGATCACTAAACGCACTTTGGCGAAACTTCAGAAAACGTGCAATGTACCAATCTTTTAATAAAGCTTCATCGGCATCTACATAAATGGAAAAATCGACAAAATCCGATACAAAGCATTTATGGTGAGAGGTTGGTGCTTGTAATACATTTAATCCTTCTAAAATTAAGATATCGGGACGATCAACGATATTAAATTCATCTGGCACAATATCATAGGTTAAATGAGAATAAATAGGTGCTTTAACTTTCTCTTTTCCTGATTTTATATCAGCTAAGAAACGAACGAGCTTGGTTGTGTCGTAAGAAACGGGGAAACCTTTTTTATCAAGGATATTTTTTTCTTTCAAAATAGAAAGTGGATAAAGGAAACCGTCAGTTGTAATTAAATCGACTTTTTTAGGTTCAGGCCAACTTGAAAGCAGAGTCTGTAAAATACGTGCTGTAGTGCTTTTCCCGACAGATACACTTCCTGCGATACCTATAATGTAAGGAACCTGTGGTTTTGAACAATTGAGAAAACGATTCATCACTGCTCGGCGACGAAGATTTTCATCAATATAGTAATGTAATAATCGGATGAGTGGTAAATAAATTGTTCGTACTTCATCTAAAGATAAAGATTCATTAAAGCCAAGTAGCGGTTGAAGATCTTTTTCTGTGAGCGTAAGAGGAACAGATTTACGTAAATCTGCCCATTGTTCACGAGAAAAATTTAAAAATGGGGTTAATTTTTCTGTTAATACAGGATTGTTTTCCACTAAATTCACCATAAATGGAATTTTTAATTAAAAATAATGGTGGTGAAATATACCTTAAAAACACCATAACCCCCTAAAAAATTTAGATGAATGGTTAAAAATTTAATAAAAATTAATCATTTTGTTTTAAAAATCATCTAACAACATAAAAAAATGAAAATTTTTTAAAAAAGGGGTTGCACGGATTTTTAATTTACATATAATACGCCGCACTTGCTTACGACAACGCCGACTTAGCTCAGTAGGTAGAGCAACTGACTTGTAATCAGTAGGTCATCAGTTCGATTCCGATAGTCGGCACCATCCTTTCGTAACAAGTGAATAAAAACTGCGGAGGGGTTCCCGAGCGGCCAAAGGGAGCAGACTGTAAATCTGCCGGCTCAGCCTTCGAAGGTTCGAATCCTTCCCCCTCCACCATTTTTTATTATAGATCTGATGGGATAGATGAATTTAGGACTGCGGGCATCGTATAATGGCTATTACCTCAGCCTTCCAAGCTGATGATGCGGGTTCGATTCCCGCTGCCCGCTCCAGACGCTGATATAGCTCAGTTGGTAGAGCGCACCCTTGGTAAGGGTGAGGTCGGCGGTTCAAATCCGCCTATCAGCACCACTTCCTATTTTTACCTTCCTTTTTTATTTCATAAAAAATTTCATTTGGTTAATGTGGTATTTGAACCATCGATAACCGTGTTTCTCAAGAGAGGACTTTTCATGTCTAAAGAAAAATTTGAACGTACAAAACCGCACGTTAACGTGGGTACAATCGGCCACGTTGACCATGGTAAAACAACTTTAACTGCAGCTATCACTAACGTATTAGCTAAACACTACGGCGGTGCTGCTCGCGCATTCGATCAAATCGATAACGCACCAGAAGAAAAAGCACGTGGTATCACCATCAACACTTCACACGTTGAATACGATACTCCAACTCGCCACTACGCACACGTTGACTGCCCGGGACACGCTGACTATGTTAAAAACATGATCACTGGTGCTGCGCAAATGGACGGTGCTATCTTAGTAGTAGCAGCGACTGATGGTCCAATGCCACAAACTCGTGAACACATCCTTTTAGGTCGCCAAGTAGGTGTACCTTACATCATCGTATTCTTAAACAAATGCGATATGGTGGATGACGAAGAATTATTAGAATTAGTAGAAATGGAAGTTCGTGAACTTCTATCTCAATACGACTTCCCAGGTGATGATATTCCTATCATCCGTGGTTCTGCATTAAAAGCATTAGAAGGCGACGCAGAATGGGAAGGTAAAATCCTTGAATTAGCTGAAGCACTAGACAGCTACATCCCAGAACCAGAACGTGCAATCGACCAACCATTCCTTCTTCCAATCGAAGATGTGTTCTCAATCTCTGGTCGTGGTACAGTAGTAACTGGTCGTGTAGAACGTGGTATCATCCGTACTGGTGACGAAGTTGAAATCGTAGGTATCAAACCAACTGCGAAAACAACTGTAACTGGTGTTGAAATGTTCCGTAAATTACTTGACGAAGGTCGTGCAGGTGAAAACATCGGTGCATTATTACGTGGTACAAAACGTGAAGAAATCGAACGTGGTCAAGTATTAGCGAAACCAGGTTCAATCACTCCACACACAGACTTCGAAGCTGAAGTATACGTACTTTCAAAAGATGAAGGTGGTCGTCATACTCCATTCTTCAAAGGTTACCGTCCACAGTTCTACTTCCGTACAACTGACGTAACTGGTACAATCGAATTACCAGAAGGCGTAGAAATGGTAATGCCAGGCGACAACATCAAAATGACTGTTAGCCTAATTCACCCAATCGCAATGGACCAAGGTTTACGTTTCGCTATCCGTGAAGGTGGCCGTACCGTTGGTGCTGGTGTTGTTGCAAACATCATCAAATAATTAGCGATTTACGCTTAAAAAAAGGGAGCTTCGGCTCCCTTTTTTGTTATAGAAAGAATTGTTTTTTTGTAAAATAAATCAGTAATGATATATGAAGAGAAAATAAGTGATGGATTTTTATATTGTATTAGGGTTAGCTCTATTAAGTATTTTTATTCTCGGGTTTCTTGGATTAGGCGGTACATTGCTCTATCTAAAGATAAATAAGATAAAATTTACGAAAGAGAATAAAAAGATTTTGATGATTGGCATGGTTGCTAGCGGAATTTTTTGTCTTTTATTTATTATCATTGAGCTTTTTTGGTATTGGCTCTGTTTTTTCGGTAATGATTAATCGATTCTCATAACTTTTCTTTGGAATTTATTTTCTTTTCCTAAAATTTTGCATAAACTTTTCCGAAAATAGTGGCGTCTACTTACATGATTCAGAGAGTAATTTTTATATATAAATTAATAGGGTGTTTATTATACCCTAATTTATTTACTTAAAATATGTCCCTTAAATATAGAAAATTGTCCCAGTTGTGGTATAATTATAGCTAAGAGAGGAAAGTATGATGAAAAAACAAAATATTTTAAATTTAATAAAATTTCACGTTGAACGGAACGAAAATTCTTTTAGAAATGAAGCTACGACTATTGCAAAATATTTTGATCGTATAGGGGATGATCAATTAGCTGAATACATTATGGGGTTAATGTCTGAATCTAATTTATATATGCCACAATGCAGTGATTTTGAAAGTGATTATTTAAAGCAAGTAGATATAAGTAACCTAGATTCTGTCAATTTACCCTTAGAAATACTAGAAGATATAAAAGGCGTGATCAATGCGGTAAATCATAACATAGGAATCAATAAATTTTTATTTGAGGGGCTACCAGGTACGGGGAAGACAGAGGCGGCTAAGAATGTTGCTAGATTATTAAATCGATCGCTTTTTATCGTAGATTTTGAAAATTTGATTGATAGTAAGTTAGGGCAAACTAATAAAAATATTATTAATGTATTTAAGGAAATCAATATGATTCCAAATGCTGATAAAGTGGTCATTTTATTTGATGAAATTGATGTGATAGCCCTAGATAGAATCAACTTAAATGATGTACGTGAGATGGGGCGGGCAACGTCTACGATTCTAAGAGAGCTAGATCGATTAACGGATCTCAATAAGGAAATAGTCATCATTGCGACTACTAATCTATATTCAAGTTTTGATAAGGCGTTAGCAAGACGATTTGATGCAGTGATTAATTTTAATCGGTATAGTAAGGATGATTTAATTGAGGTGGCGGATCATTTCTTTTCATTCTTTATCAAAAAATTTAATGGGATTCCTAAAGATACAAGATTGTTTAAGAAAATATTAAAACAAGCTAAGCATATTCCTTATCCTGGCGATTTAAAGAATGTAATAAAAACATCACTTGCGTTTAGTAATGCAAGTTATGAATATGATTATATACGGAGATTATATAATAGCTTTATTGGTAATTTAGATCAAAAGGATATTAACCAACTTTACAACGAGGGATTTACGGTAAGGGAAATTGAAAAATTAAAAGATGAATCCAAAAGCTCTGTATCAAGAAAGCTAAGTAAAGAAGAGGTATAATATGAATAATGTATTAGAATTAAAAGGGCAGCGTTTTATTCAGGCAAATAAAGAAAATGGTGGTGGCGGTGTATCAATGAATAGTAAAAAAGAAGTTACCACAGCGCACTTATTAAGGCTAGGTGAGCAATTGGCACAAGTCAAAGCCTTTTGGCATGAAGAAAAAAAGCTATTTAATGGCGTTTTATTGAGTGTTCACTATAATAAAATTGTAGCTAAAAGTAACCGTATTTCGGGATTGCTTAAAGGACAGGATTCAAATAAAGCTATTGTAGGGGCAAAATTTAATGAAGATAAAACGAAACATATTATTACCTATTTTATTGAGCGTGATGATTTAATAAAAAGTATAGACGGGATTCGTTATACCGCAGATATACTAGATAGTAGTTTTTCAGGAAGTATGAATCAAAGTAAAATGAATAATAAGAAAATAGTTCATTCTACGATTTTTGCCGACTATTCTATTAGTATGTCAACGTTTAAGAACATTATTGCAGATGTGTCATATATTGACGCTTTTAGTGTAGAAAACCCTGATATCGCACCTAATCCAGCGATTATTACCATTTATGATGTAAAAAAAGAAACAAGACTACTATTTAAAGAATTGGGCATTGAACTCTTAAGTACGAGAATTTTAGATGATCAAACGGTGTATTTAGATGAAAAACAAATTAGTATATTATCTGCTAAAGCCCCATATCTTGTTGCGATGGCAACCGTTGATTTACTGAATTTGTCCCCTGATGATTTTATTCATCAGCATACAAACGGCACGGTAACTATACCACCTCCGAGTATTGAACCGACAATAGGAGTTATTGATACACTATTTGATAAAAATGTTTATTTTAGTGAGTGGGTTGAATATCACGATATGGTCGATAAAGATATCCCACGCTCACCGAGCGACTATAATCACGGTACAGCGGTATCTTCAATTATTGTTGATGGATCAAGACTGAACCCGTGGTTAGATGATGGTTGTGGACGCTTTAAAGTAAGACATTTTGGTGTAGCAGCAGGGAATCAATTTTCTGCTTTTTCAATTGTTAAACAAATAAAAAGGATTGTATCTGAAAATCAAGATATAAAGGTTTGGAATATTTCACTGGGTAGCAACCAAGAAATAAATGATAATTTTATTTCTGCGGAAGCGGCAGTTTTAGACCAAATACAATTTGAATATGAAGTGATATTTGTGGTGGCAGGAACTAATAAGTCAACGGATGATACAGTAAAAATGGGCTCTCCTGCTGATTCAATTAATAGTATGGTAGTAAATTCAGTAACAAAGAATCAAGTAGCTCCTACCTATGCACGAAAAGGACCTGTCTTATCATTCTTTGCTAAACCGGATGTTAGTTATTATGGAGGAAGTCGAGAGCAATATATTACTGTTTGTGAGCCGACAGGTTGTGCAGATGTTGCGGGTACATCTTTTGCTGCTCCTTGGATTGCTCGTAAATTAGCCTATTTGATAGAAATTTTAGGACTTAGAAGAGAAGTTGCCAAAGCAATGATTATTGATGCAGCAAGAGGATGGGATGAAAGACCAACGCCAGAAACAATAGCTTTATATGGTCATGGCATTGTACCTATTCATATTAATGATATTATTCAAACAAGAAACGATGAAATAAAATTTATCGTTTCGGATGTTAGTGAAAAATGGAATACTTATAACTACAATTTCCCAGTACCATTAAGTCGAGATCAGTATCCCTATATTGCGAAAGCTACGATGTGTTATTTTCCGCTATGTACTCGTTCACAGGGTGTAGATTATACCAATACGGAATTAAACTTACATTTTGGGCGAATAAAGGAGGGGAAAATTATAGATATTAAAGGTGATAAGCAAAATGCTAGTGAGACATTAGATGGAGAAAAAAACTATCTGTGGGAAGGTGAGGCTAGAAAGCAATTTAGAAAATGGGATAATGTAAAATATATTGCTGAAAGTAATAATAAAAAATCTAGACCTAAGATGTCTTATACCAATAAAAACTGGGGAATGGAAATAAAAACAAATAATAGATTAGATCCTAAAGATGGTATAGGTATTAGATTTGGTGTTGTTGTAACTTTAAAAGAAATAAACGGTGTTAATAGAATTGATGAGTTTATTAGAAATTGTACGCTACATGGATGGTTAGTTACCCCTATTGAGGTTAAAAATAGAGTAGATATTCATCAAAAATCTAATGAGTTCATTGAGTTTGAATGATCTTATTAATTATATAGGTAAAGTTACCAATAGTTTATTTTACTTATAGGAATTAAAGATAACTATGTAATAGAATTGTTCAAAACAGGATTTTAAAATCTAGAATAGATTACGATATTGGATATAACAAATATTCTATAAAATAATTAAGTGTTATAGATAAATGTGTAGTACATAAGTTAATTATGTTACTAAAATAGGTACTAATAATTTTTAATTAAGGAAAACCATGAAAATTTTAGGAAAAAACATTATTACTGTGGCATTGTTATCGTCTTCAATTATTTTTGCGACACCTGCAATGGCACGTGGACACCATCATCACTATTATGGCGGTGGTCGTCACCATTATTCGTCTTACCCAAGTTATCGCACACCTGTCTATCGTAGCTATACAACTAATTATTATGGTGCACGTCAATTACCGCCGCCATCACGTAGTACTGATAGCACATTCAGTCGCACAGCGAGTGAAACAGCGACAGCGACTCAAGAAAAATCACATTTAAAATCTAATTTATTAAGCGGTGGGGCAGGTTTGCTTGCAGGTTATGCTTTATCTAAAGCAATGGAAGATCATGATTCTCACACTACAACAACTGCGCCAGTAGAACGTGTTGTCGAGCAGCAACCTGCAGAGGTGGCACCAGTACAATCGCAGCAGGTACAATACCAAGCGCCACAGCAACAGTATCAACCATCACAGCCACAATATCAGCCAATGCCACAACCAGTCGCTAATCCACAAGCACTGCAAGAAAATTATCAAAATGCGTTGAATAATGCACAACCTAATGTACAACGCCAAGGTCAAATTGCCTTATCTGCATTGAATCAATTGCAGTATGCGGCCGAATCGCTACAAGCATCAGGAAATCTTTCAAATGCTGATTTAATGCGCATTCAAAATGATCGTAATGATATTTTAAGCGTGCTTGCAAATAGCGTGGGTGTACATTAATTAAAAACAAGAAAAGGGGATATCAAATCCCCTTTTTATTTTAATTGGAGAAATTATTTACCATTCCAAGGGTGAAGGGTTAAGTCTTTTGCACGAGTGAAACTACCGTAAGTTGGATTTGGAATAATAATCCATTTTGTACCATAGTTATTTTTATGTGCTTTTACAAAAGCTGCACGTTCTTGATTTGACTTATGGTAAACATCGCTACCAAAATCATCTAAGTTATCGCCGACCATAAGGGCAATGTGATACCCCTGATCTATAACCGATTTAACACGGGCTGCTTTATCGCTTGTATTGGTGCGTAAAATTAAATGTTGTTTATCCACTTGTGGGAAACCGAGGGCTTTAAGATTATCGAAGGTTGCTTGATAAGATTTTTGGCTACGGTTAGAGATATAGAAGATATCGCCACCGTGTGCTACGACAAATTTCGCAAAATCAACGGCTCCTGGTATTGCGGTTGCTTCACGTGCTTCGCACCATCTTTCCCACGATTCTGACCAATAGGGCTGGTGATGTTCGACTTGCCATGCCGCATATTTACTATTGTTAATCATGGTTTCATCAAGATCGACAATTACCGCATTTTTGCCACGCACTTTATTTTTTAAGAATGCCATTTTAGCATCGTTAAAAGCTTGGTAAGACAGGGCATCAAATTCACCTGAATTTTGCATCCACATTACTGCAAGTTTACTATCTGTTGGCGTTAATTTGTTAATATCTGCAGAATTTGAGCAACCTGCTAAAGTGATAACAGCAGTACTGAGTAAAATGGCAGCAAGCGATTTTTTTTTCATTCCTAATTCTCCTATTACCTATAGAAACGAAAATATTTTAGAAGAAAAATAAATCGCTTAACGTGATCACGCCCGCAAAATCAGATTATTTTTTTAAATTTAAATGAATAATTATTTTAACGCTGCACTCAAATTTCCCGAATTTTGTAATAAAAGTTGTTGTGCTGTTGTCTTCTCTAAGCCAGTTAAAATCATCAAAATGGCGAGTTTTGCATGATTATCGGCACAGATTAAAGCATTTTCTGCTTTTTCTTTAGAACAACCTGTCGCCTCACAAATAATATTGACTGCTCGTGCCTGAAGTTTTTTATTGCTGACTTTCACATCAACCATTAAGTTTTGATAGCATTTTCCAAGTAAGACAAAACTTGCGGTTGTGAGCATGTTTAAAATCATTTTTTGTGCCGTACCTGATTTTAAACGGCTTGATCCCGTAAGGACTTCGGCACCGACTTGAGGCACAAGGGCAATATTTGCCAAATTAGCAAGCGTGGAATTTAAATTACTGGTAATGGCAATCGTTTCAGCACCTTGCGTTTTAGCATATTCAAGCGCACCAATAACGTATGGCGTACGCCCACTTGCGGCAATTCCAACTAGAATATCTTTTTTACAAAAGTTGATGGATTGTAAATCTTGTTTACCTTGTTCTGGATTGTCTTCTACACCTTCCATGGCTTGAGTCAACGCCCGCGATCCGCCAGCAATAATCCCTTTCACCATTTCAGGATCGCTCCCAAACGTTGGCGGGCATTCACTAGCATCGAGAACGCCTAAACGACCGCTTGTTCCCGCACCAATATAAATAAGCCGACCGCCTTGTTGAAAGGCACTAACAATATTTTCCACGCCTTTGGCAATTTGAGGCAAAATATTTGCGATCGCTAAGGGAATTTTTTTATCTTCTTCATTCATCAAATGGACAATTTCTAATGCGCTCATTTGATCAAGATGATAAGAAAAAGGATTACGTTTTTCGCTATTTAAATGTGTAACTTCTTGAAAAATATCAGAATTTTCTGAATTAGGGTTCATAAAGTGTTCCTAAACTCGTTGCCTGTTTTGCACCAGTAACGGAAGGTAAATTAGAAGTATAATTGTGGATACGGCAATAAGCTAGCCACGCAAAAGCAGCCGCTTCGACATCATCAGGATGAATGCCAAAAGGTGCCGTTGTGGTAATTTCCCAGTGGGGTAATAGCCGTTTAAATGTCGCAACAAGGGCAAGGTTTTTAGCACCGCCTC
The DNA here is from genome assembly GCF_900638385.1 of Actinobacillus delphinicola. Classification (NCBI taxonomy): domain Bacteria; kingdom Pseudomonadati; phylum Pseudomonadota; class Gammaproteobacteria; order Pasteurellales; family Pasteurellaceae; genus Actinobacillus; species Actinobacillus delphinicola. The sequence goes on from NZ_LR134510.1 coordinate 858,311, forward strand.
CGCAAAGTAATAGACGTTTGGGGTTATGGCTTGCTTCTTGCCATTGTTGTAAAACGTGTGCTGAACATTGGGCAGTAATTTCGACTAACGTCGCCTGAATATCTTGAGGTTGCGCATTTTCGGTTTTTGCAAGATGACATATTTTTTCAAGCCACACTAAATTGAAATATTCGCGTCCAGTGCTTTTTGGAGCGGGAAGTTGAAAATAAGGATCGCTTAACGCACACGCCAGCAAATTCGGTAAAATTTTGCCTGTTTTTGCCCAATCGCCATTTTTATCAAAAGCTAAGCCTAAAGATTTCTCAATCCAAAGATCGAGTAAGGCATTCCCTGGTCCTGTATCAAAGCCTATAACATTGGTTTTAGAAAGTAGGGAAACATTACTGATGCCGCCGATGTTTAATACGGCAGTCGCATAATTTTCATCGAAAAATAGGGCGTGATGAAAAGCAGGTACGAGCGGTGCACCTTGTCCTCCCAGTACCATATCTTTATTACGAAAATCTGCAACAGTGGGAATCCCTGTTCGGGTGGCAATAATCTGCGGATTACCGATTTGCATCGTAAAAGGATAGGCACCACTCGGTGCATGCCAAATTGTTTGCCCATGGCAACCAATCGCGACGATATCTTGCTTAGTTAATTGATTTTCTTCTAAAAATTTTAACGTGCAGTCTGCATAAAGTTCACCGAGCGCTTGTTGCAATTCGCCAAGTTTTTGTAAATGTACCGTACCTTGATGCAATGCCAGTAAATCTTGGCGAAGATTTTCTGGCATGGGGTAGGTGGTGGCAGCTTGCATTTGTGCTTTTTGAGCAGAAAAATTAACGAGCGCCATATCTACGCCATCTAAACTGGTGCCAGACATAATGCCGATATAGAGATTTTTCTGATTCATTGGGCTACCTATTTTTCTTTGCGTGGGCGTGCCCAGTTTTCACGATAAGTTTGTTTTGAACGGGAAACCACAAGGCTATTTTCTGGAACGGTTTTCGTTACCGTCGTACCCGCACCTACCGTTGCACCATCGCATACTTTTACAGGCGCGACAAGTTGTGAATCAGAACCGACAAATACATCGTTTCCGATTTCAGTTAGGTGTTTGTTTTTACCATCATAATTACAGGTAATTACACCCGCACCGATATTACAATCTTCGCCCATTTTAGTATCACCAACATAGGATAAGTGATTGATTTTAGATCCTTTTCCAATGAATGATTTTTTCACTTCTACGAAGTTACCAATATGAGTTTGTGGTGCTAATACAGTTTCAGGACGTAAACGTGAGAATGGGCCAATTTGAGAGCGTTCGCCAATCACTGCATTTTCAATCACAGAGTAAGGTTTAATTTCAACATTATCGCCGATTTCACAGTTTTTTAAGACCACGCCCGCACCAATGCGAACTTGGTTACCCACGCTAACTTTACCTTCAATAATCACGTTTACATCAATTTCAACGTCTTTACCATGCGTAAATTCACCACGTAAATCAAAGCGTTGCGGATCTAAAATCATAACACCTTCAAGGAGTAAACGTTTGGCTTGTAATTTTTGGTAGTAACGTTCAAGTGCTGCAAGTTGTAGGCGATTATTCGCACCTTCTACTTCCATAAAATCATCTGCTTGAACCGCAACGATTTGTTCACCATCTTGTTTTGCAAGTGCAATTACGTCGGTCATATAGTATTCATGCTGAGCATTGTTGTTATTTAAACGTCCCAGCCATTTACGGAAATCTTTACCGCTTGAAACCATAACGCCCGTATTTACCTCACGGATTTGCTTTTGAGCGTCATTAGCATCTTTTTGTTCAACGATGCCGATTACTTCGCCTTGTTCATTACGTAAAATTCGACCATAACCTGTTGGGTTGTCCAAAACTACGGTTAAAAGCGCAATACCATTTTCTGGTTTTGCCGCGATAAGTTTTTGTAAGGTTTCTGGTTGAATAAGCGGAGCATCACCGTAAAGCATTACGATGTTTTCATCATCTTCAAAGAAAGGTTCTGCCTGTTGCATTGCGTGCCCAGTACCAAGTTGTTCTGCTTGATAAACCCAATTCACTTTTTCATCTTTCAACGCTTCTTGTATGATTTCACGAGCATGACCATAAATTAGATGAATGTTTTTTGCATTAAGGGCATGAGCCGTATCAATAACGTGTTTGACCATTGGTTTTCCTGCCACTTTATGGAGGACTTTAGGTAAATCAGAATACATTCTTGTGCCTTTACCAGCAGCAAGGATAACTGCACTTAAAGTTTGAAGATTTGATGAATTTTTTTGCATAATTTTTCCTAAATTTTTCGGCTATATGGCGTTATTTTAGCGTACTTTTTAGTTGATGAATATAAATAGTCCAATGAAGGCACAGAGAATGAAAGGGGAACAGTGAAAAATAAAGCACTGGATTGACCACATAATCGTTCTCAAATGGTTAATTCTAGAGTAGAATGCGGAAATTTTATCCGTATTCGAAAACTTAAAGGATTTTCTATGTCTAAAAAACTTCTCTCTATTTCACTTGCATTAACAACGCTTCTTACTGGCTGTGCAATGGAAGGGCATAACACGTTACCAACAGAATCTGTTGCGACCTATCAACAACCTTACTATGGCGTAAAATCAAGTATTGCCATTGGTCAATTCAATAACAGCAGTACTTTCATGAATGGTGCATTCTTTGAAGGACAAGATCAACTTTCTAACCGTGCTAAAACGTTACTTATCGCAGATTTACAACAAACAGGACGTTTTAACGTGCTAGATCGTGCCAATATGAAACAATTAGCGGCAGAAGCGAAATTAAGCGGTCAAAAATTAAAATTACAAGGCGCACACTATGTGGTTACTGGTAATATCACAGGTTTTGGACGTAAAACCGTGGGCGATCAGGAATTATTCGGCATCTTAGGTCGTGGTAAAAAACAAGTTGCTTACTCACAAGTGACATTGAATGTCGTGAATGTACAAACTTCACAAGTTGTATATTCCGTACAAGGAGCAGGTGAATATAACTTATCAAATCGTGAGATTTTAGGTTTCGGTAGTACTGCAAGTTATGATGCAACCTTAAATGATAAAGTTCTTGGACTTTCTATTCGCGATGCAGTGAATAAATTGGTTGCAGGTATTCAACAAGGGCAATGGACGCCAAGTAAATAATTAGTCAGGATGGCTAGGAGAAAATTTATATGAGGAAATTGATAGCAATAGGGACATTGGCAACGCTTCTTGCAGCGTGTAGTAGTGGACCACGCCCGCTTTATTACTGGGGCGATTATCAAGATCAGGTTTATCAATATTATGTGGCACCAGGTGATTTAGCGACACAGAAAGAGGCAATTCTGAAAATCATTCAAGAGGCTAAGGCGGAAGATCTACCTGTTGGTCCAGGTGTTTATGGACATCTAGGTTTAATTGAAATGCAACAAGGTGATATTGTTGCTGCACGCGAGGCTTTCCAAAAAGAGGCGACACTTTATCCAGAATCTAAACAGTTTATCCAGTTTATTACCCATGCGAAAAGTGCCCAAAAAGCGAAAGGGAGAGCAAAATAATGAAAAAACTCGCAGCATTAGCCATTGCTTCAACAGTATTATTGAGTGCATGCTCCTCAAAACCTTATGATTATTCTGCTTTCCAAGCCCATTATCCGAAAAGTATTGTTGTCTTGACACCAGAAAATAACAGCTTAGATGTAAAAGCCACTGATTCGGTGCTAAGTGTGGTTTCGCAACCGCTTGCCGATGATGGTTATTATGTATTTCCTGTGGCGTTGGTGGATCAAGTCCTTAAACAAAATGGTGTGACCGATGGCAATATCGCTCGCCAAATTTCAGCGACTAAATTACGTCAAATTTTTGGTGCAGATGCGGCACTTTATTTAAAAATTACCAATTACGGAACTAAGTACATGGTGTTCGATAGCGTAACCCAGGTAACTGTTGATGCCACATTGGTTGATTTAAAAACGGGAAAAGTTCTTTGGACAAAAGAGGTGACAGCGGATGACTCAAATGGTCAGAGTGCAGGGCTTCTTGGTTCTCTAATTAAGCAAGTTATGGATAATCTTGGTGATCAAGCTCATGTTGTCGCAGCACAGGCTGGTGATATGCTATTTGTCACAGGCAGTGATGGCGATATTTTATATGGACCAAAATCACCATATTTCCATCAAGATCCACAAATTGCTAAAAAATAATTGGTAGAAAATGGGCTACACGCCTCAATTTTCTGAAAAATTTATGCAATAAAAAATGCTCGCACTAGGCGAGCATTTTTAGTATTAACGTTTTATTACCACGTGTAAGATACACCTGCGCCGATAATATCGTCTTTTTGACTATTTACTGAGAAAGCACTTTTTACGACCCAGTTACCATCATCAGAACGACGAGCATAACCAATAGACAATGCACCTTGACCTTTGTAGTAAGCACTCGCAGCTGAAAGCGTACTTTTACCTGCGATATTCGGCGTATCAAGTAAGCCCATTGCCGCACTTGCCGCAATACCTGCACGTAAATCACGATTCATGTGATTCATATCTTGGCGAAGATTATTGATTTTACGATCTACACCAGAATCTAAGTTTTTCTTAATCCCAGCAAGAGAACGATCAACATAGCCACGAGTTACCGCACTGCTTGGATCGTTGCTATCGACTAAACCAGTAATTGCCACACCTCGACCTTTATTATTTGAAAGGTGCATTGTTGCATTACCGTGTTTGTCTTTGCGTACTGCCATATGAACCTGTTGACCATTATTTTGTAATGTCACACCACTTTGATCCATACGAGTAGATTCGCTACCATCTTTATTTGCCACAGTAAAACCATCACGTGACATCGTGCTGTTACCCGTGGTGACTTGACCATTTCGGCCACCGATTACGACTTTATTATTGGTCGCATCAGAACCTGTGGTCACCTCACCATTTGAGCCATTGAAGGTTACACGGTTTGCCTTAGTACCTGCACTAACAGTTGCTTTAGTTCCATCGATGGTTACCTGTTTATCCCCCTCACCCGCAGTGATACCTGCTTTTGAACCGTCAAGAGTGACACGATTTGCACCCGTACCTGCGGTAACCGTTGCTTTGGTTCCATCGATTGCGACTTGTTTATCGCCAGAACCCGCAGTGATACCTGCTTTTGAACCGTCAAGAGTGACACGATTTGCACCCGTACCTGCGGTAACCGTTGCTTTGGTTCCATCGATTGCGACTTGTTTATCACCACTACCAGCAGTAATGACACCTTTATCACCATCAAGCGAAAGTTGTTTATCACCAGATCCTACGGTTACCTTGGATGATACAGAAACACTGTGTAGATTTTGTAAATCTTGCGCAAGTTTAATAGTAAGGGCATCATCTTTTGCTTCAACATAAATATTGTTAGCCGCAGTTTTAGTATTAGCCCCTAAATTACCTTCACCTTTTACGGTCAATTTAGTACCTAACGCACGATGAATGACTGTACCATTATTACCTGTAAAGTCTAAACCAGCTTGAGCAATCGCTTGTAAATCACGAGCTGTCGCTACTTTATCTAATGCTTTAGCACCTTTTTCAGCTAATAGACCAGATTTACCATCTTGACCTGCGATCACGGCTTTCGCTTGATCGGCGGTTAACGGCGCATTATCACCTTGTCCTGCTGGTACCAAACTTGAAGCAACATTACCCATTTGTTTTGCATCACCTTTAACAGAAACCGTGACTTGATTTTGGATTGAATCAACATCTTTTGCTGAAATACCTTTAGCTGCCGCAACAGGTTCTACACCATTGGTTAGCGCATCCGCTTTCACTTTACCGTGATCGAGATCAGACGCAGGGTAGTATTTACCGTTATCCGCTTTGATGTAGCCTGCTGGTACATATTTACCATCTTTTTCAACGTATGGTTTACCGTGCTGATCTACAGGCACATATTTATCCCCGACTTTCACATAAGGTACACCGCTATCGTTAACAGGAACATAAGTACCATTTACATCTTTATATGCACGACCATTCGGACTAATCGGCACATATTTACCATTTTTGTCCTTCGTCAACTGCGTACCTTTAGGATCAACGTATTGGACTGGGACTGCTCCAGAAACATTGCTATTAATATTGTTTGCAATTGTTCTCGCTGCCACAGCTGCCGCTTTAGCAGAATCAGCTGAGTGATCTGCCGCTTGTGCGGATGTATTTGCATTTTCTGCAGATTTATTTGCGGCAGTAGCAGATTCAGCTGCTTTACTTGCATTTTCTTTTGCGGTATTCGCAGAGTCAGCTGCTTTACCTGCATCTTCTTTCGCAGTGCTTGCAGAACTTGCTGCTTGAGACGCAGACTCTGCTGATTTGTCAGCACTTTCTTTTGCGGTATTTGCAGAATCAGCTGCTTTATTTGCATTTTCTCCTGCCGTTTTTGCTGATCCCGCTGCTTGGGATGCAGAATCAGCCGCTTTGCCCGCATCTTCTTTGGCAGTGCTTGCAGAACCTGCTGCTTGAGATGCAGAATCTGACGCTTTTCCAGCATTTTCTTTTGCGGTATTTGCAGAATCAGCCGCTTTGCCCGCATCTTCTTTGGCAGTGCTTGCAGAACCTGCTGCTTGAGACGCAGACTCTGCTGATTTGTCAGCACTTTCTTTTGCCGTATTTGCAGAATCGGCTGCTTTACCTGCATCTTCTTTAGCAGTGCTTGCAGAACTTGCTGCTTGGGATGCAGACTCTGCTGCTTTTCCAGCATTTTCTTTTGCGGTATTCGCAGAGGCAGCTGCTTTACTTGCATTTTCTCCAGCAGTTTTTGCAGAACTTGCTGCTTGGGATGCAGACTCTGCTGCTTTTCCAGCATTTTCTTTTGCGGTATTCGCAGAGTCAGCTGCTTTACCTGCATCTTCTTTCGCAGTGCTTGCAGAGCTTGCTGCTTGAGAGGCAGACTCTGCTGATTTGTCAGCACTTTCTTTTGCGGTATTTGCAGAATCAGCTGCTTTACTTGCATTTTCTCCTGCAGTTTTTGCTGATCCCGCTGCTTGGGTTGCAGAATCAGCCGCTTTGCCTGCATCTTCTTTTGCGGTATTTGCAGAATCAGCTGCTTTACTTGCATTTTCTCCTGCCGTTTTTGCTGATCCTGCTGCTTGGGATGCAGAATCAGCCGCTTTGCCCGCATTTTCTTTTGCGGTATTCGCAGAATCGGCTGCTTTACTTGCATCTTCTTTAGCAGTGCTTGCAGAACCTGCTGCTTGAGACGCAGACTCTGCTGATTTGTCAGCACTTTCTTTTGCCGTATTTGCAGAATCAGCTGCTTTACTTGCATTTTCTCCTGCAGTTTTTGCTGATCCTGCTGCTTGAGACGCAGACTCTGCTGATTTGTCAGCACTTTCTTTTGCGGTATTTGCAGAATTAGCCGCTTTGCCCGCATCTTCTTTAGCAGTGCTTGCAGAACCTGCTGCTTGAGACGCAGACTCTGCCGCTTTTCCAGCACTTTCTTTTGCGGTATTTGCAGAATCAGCTGCTTTACTTGCATTTTCTCCTGCAGTTTTTGCTGATCTTGCTGCTTGGGTTGCAGAATCAGCCGCTTTTCCAGCATCTTCTTTAGCAGTACTTGCAGAACTTGCTGCTTGAGACGCAGACTCTGCTGATTTGTCAGCACTTTCTTTTGCGGTATTTGCAGAATCAGCCGCTTTGCCCGCATTTTCTTTGGCAGTGCTTGCAGAACCAGCTGCTTGAGATGCAGACTCTGCCGCTTTTCCAGCATTTTCTTTTGCGGTATTTGCAGAGTCAGCTGCTTTACCTGCATTTTCTCCTGCAGTTTTTGCTGATCCTGCTGCTTGAGACGCAGACTCTGCCGCTTTTCCAGCACTTTCTTTTGCGGTATTTGCAGAATCAGCTGCTTTACCTGCATCTTCTTTAGCAGTGCTTGCAGAACCTGCTGCTTGGGATGCAGACTCTGACGCTTTTCCAGCATTTTCTTTTGCGGTATTCGCAGAGGCAGCTGCTTTACTTGCATTTTCTCCTGCAGTTTTTGCTGATCCTGCTGCTTGGGACGCAGACTCTGCTGCTTTACCTGCATCTTCTTTAGCAGTGCTTGCAGAACCTGCTGCTTGGGTTGCAGAATCAGCCGCTTTGCCCGCATCTTCTTTGGCAGTGCTTGCAGAACCAGCTGCTTGAGACGCAGACTCTGCTGCTTTTCCAGCATTTTCTTTTGCAGTATTTGCGGAATCGGCTGCTTTACCTGCATCTTCTTTGGCAGTGCTTGCAGAACCAGCTGCTTGAGACGCAGACTCTGCTGCTTTTCCAGCACTTTCTTTTGCGGTATTTGCAGAGTCAGCTGCTTTACCTACATCTTCTCCCGCAGTTTTTGCAGAACCTGCTGCTTGAGACGCAGACTCTGCTGCTTTTCCAGCACTTTCTTTTGCGGTATTTGCAGAATCAGCTGCTTTACTTGCATTTTCTCCTGCAGTTTTTGCTGATCCTGCTGCTTGGGTTGCAGAATCAGCCGCTTTTCCAGCATTTTCTTTTGCAGTTTTTGCTGAACTTGCTGCTTGGGTTGCAGAACCTGCGGCATCAGTGGCGGATTGTTTTGCCTCTTTCACCGCTTTTTCTATTTCATCTTTAATTTGATCTGGTGAAATACTGCTACCAGAACCACCAGATAAGCTATCTAACTTATCTTTTAAGCTCTCAATAGCATCGTTGATATTATTTTGTCCTGTGCCACCAATATTATTGAAGGTAATTGTTCCATCTCGTCCAAGTGTAGCATTGCCACCTAATATGTCGTGGATTGAGCCTGCTAGTGTATCAACAACGTTATTTGTGCTGTATAGTTGAGAACCATTGACTGCATCTGTTGAATCCGCAGTAACTTGACCTGCTGCTAATTGGTTGATTTGGCGGTTACCGACAGAAATAACGCCTGTAATTTTGCTATTTGAATCAATAGCAATGCTGTGATGATTATCGTTATCCCAGTTTTTCCAATCATTATAAAAATCAAGATGATAGCCTGGATATTGGGTTGCAGCATGTCCTTCGCTTGTGATGACATTGTCACCTAGAGCGATGCTATTATTTGATCTAGCTTGTGAGTTGATACCTAATGCAATACCGTTTTGACTTGCAAAGGCATTTCCACCAATAGCAATCCCTTCTTCTCTAGCCATACTTAAGGTACCGATACTGATAGCATTATTTCCTGAGGTGGTTGCGTAACTACCAATAGCGACCCCATCATAACCTTGATCTGGCATACTAATTGAACTGGCTAATGCGCCAATACCAATGGCAACCGCACCTAATTGGATACGATCAGAGTTTCCTTGAGCATCTGTATGAGTGAGATAAATACGTCGTGCTTTGTCACGAGGTGAGTCTTTTCCTGGAAAGTCGCGACCAGCTTGAGAACGCCAACCAATAGCGATAGAGTTTTGCCCTGCGATGACATCTGTACCGATTGCGGAAACATTATCGCCATCAATATTAGGATTATCGCCGATTGATTGGATGTAACTTCCTTTAATCGTACCGTCGTTCCCTATAGAATGGATATGACCAGTACCGTATGGGTCATTGTCATCATTGGTTGATATAGTTTGTTTGTTACCAATAATTTGAATTTTTGAACCTGAAATGTTATTGCTTGTTCCTATTGCTTGAACATTATCGCCATTTATAGTTTGATCGACCCCTATAATTTGGTTTGAATCACCATTTATAGTTTGATCGAACCCCATAATTTGGTTTGTACCACCATTAGAAGTAAGTTTTGTCCCAATAGCAGTGATATACGAGTCATTGGTTTTAATGCCATCGCCTATGGATTGAATATGAGCATTACTATTATCAATATCATCTTGGTCAGTTTTAGTTGTTGTACTGATATTGCTACCCATTGCAACAATATTAGAACCAAAAGTAGTGATATTAGTCATTAACGATTATCAGGTGGGTTAAAACGTTAAGTATCTGACTCTTTGGTTTTATGAAAATTTAATTATAAGAGTGGATAAAAATGAATATTAAAAAACCATTTATTGTTACTGTTATGTCTACTAAAGGAGGCGTAACTAAATCTACAAATGTTGCAAATATCAGTGCATTTTGTGCCGAATGTGGCTTAAAAACATTGATGATAGATACTGACGTACAACCTACGTTATCATCTTACTACCCCTTGAAAAAAATCGCCCCTCAAGGATTATTTGAGTTTCTCATCCAATATCAAACCGATGTAGAAAAAATCATTTCCCAAACCATTTTTCCAAATTTAGATATTATTCAATCTAATGATCCAATTGATGCTATTTCTAATCATTTGCGTAGTGCACCTGATGGAATGTTACGTTTCAATGATCTTGTACGAAATATCGAAGGCTACGACTTAATTCTAATTGATACTCGAGGTACCCGTGGAATTACTGTTGATATGGCATGCCTAGCAAGTGATCTGATTCTTTCACCACTTAAACCTGAATTACTTTCTGCCCGTGAATTTATGCGTGGCACACTCACTTTATACAAACAATTACAAATCTTTACTCGCCATGGATTTACATTACCGCCTGTTAAAGCTGTTATTAATTGTCTAGATAATACCAATGATGCAAAAAATATGGTCACTAGTTTGCAACAATTGTTTAATGAAACAAATGATCCTAACTTACAGTTATTGGACTTTACCATTCCCTCACGAGTCGCCTATCGTGAAGCAGCGAGTCTTGCATTACCAGTTCATCAACATTCCCGTAAAGAAAAAGAAACCATTAAAACACTCTGTACTTTGCTTTTCCCACAATGGAAAGAGAAATTTAGTGCAATTTAAGGGAGGAGAATGAAAATGCAGACAAACTATTCACTTGATGATGAAAAACTTATCTTAGGTAACCTTATTTTCGATCTTGATTTACTGGATGATATTGTAGATTTACAGCCTATGCATTTTTCTATATATGCGCATCAAGTTATTTTCCAAACGTTACGTGATATGGGAAATCACCAGATGTCCGCAGATTTGATCACGCTAATAAGGCTGCTTACTGAAAAGAAACTTTTAGCTAAAGTCGGGGGCGAAGCGTATATCTATGAGATGGCTAATAGTGCACGATTAATTTCTCTCACTGCCGTTGCCAAACGAATAATTCGTGATTACAAAACACGTCAATTGTTTTCTTTAGGGAAAAGACTTGTAGCAGAAACAGCAGGGATCTTGAGTGAAACGCAATTTGATACCCTGCTCGAAAATACAGAAAAATCATTAACTGAGCTAAATTTAAACCATAGCTCAGATACTAATGTCAATTTGGATAGCATACTAAGTCAATGGTTAGATGACATAGAATGTCATCAACATGCTAATGGCGTAACAGGACTGCCAACAGGTCTTACTAAACTTGATGAAATTACCTCAGGTTATCAAAATGGTGATCTTATTTTGCTTGCTGCTCGTCCATCAATGGGAAAAACAGCTTTATCTCTCAATATGGCTCGTGCAGCTCTGGAGAAGAGCACTGCGCCTGTGCAGTATTATAGCTTAGAAATGCCAGCAAAAAAGATTTTAGAACGTTTTGTCAGTATGCTTGCTGGTTTACCTGCCAGTAAATTATCTCAACCTGAATTAGTTACTGAATTTGAATGGGCTAAAATTTTTCAAGCAATATCAATTATCACCAAGGAATGGAAAGATCGCTTATTACTTGATGATTCAAGTTACCTTACCCCTCAAATGCTAAAAAGCCGTGTTCGCCGTAATGTGCGGAAATACGGGAAACCCGCTTTAATTATCGTAGATTATCTACAGCTTATTAGTGTACCTGAAATGCAAAATGGTAATCGAAATTTAGAAATCAGCCATATTTCTGCAACATTAAAACAGATTGCAAAAGAGGTTGATTGTCCAGTTTTAGCACTTTCACAGCTAAATCGATATTTAGAACAACGTGCAGATAAACGCCCAATGAACAGTGATTTACGAGATAGTGGAGCATTAGAGCAGGATGCTGATCTGATTGAATTTATTTATCGTGATGAAGTGTATAACAAAGATTCTCAACAGAAGGGTATCGCTGAAATTATTGTATCTAAACACCGTAATGGTAAATGTGGAACAGTTTTAAGTCATTTTAATGGCGCACTGTCATTATTTACGGATTTAAAAGGAGTCATTAATGAGAATTAACACAATCATTTTTGCATCAAAAATTAACCCGTACGCAATCAATAAGACAATGTGGCTTAAATTAGAATATAAAAATGCAGTAAAAACAATCCCGTTATATAAGGGAGTTTATTCTTTGGATATGGAGCTTACTCAGGAAGTCATGCTGGCTATATTTATTGATACTTTGGAACTCTTAGAAGAGATGAATTTCGCTTGGATGGAGAAGCACAATGAGAAACTTAAATAAAGAACAACGTAAAAATCAATTATTACAAGCCTTACAAACGCCAGCAATTCAAAATAATAACCCTATGTATAATCAACTGGCACAGTCTCAATATATGGCTTTTGAAGAAAATAAGCCTGCATTAATGATTGTAAATCTGGACCAGTTAAAACCCTATGAAGGCAACCCACGTCGCACAAAAAATCCAGCGTTTGAAGATATTAAAGCAAGTATTAAAAAACGTGGTTTAGATCATGCTCCGAATATTACTAAACGACCAGGGGATAGCTTTTATACTATTTTAGATGGAGGGAATACTCGCTTACAAGCCTTAAATGAATTATTTGCAGAAACTCACGATAGTCGTTTTTATACCATCGAATGCATCTATAAACCATGGGAAAATGACGTAGATGATGTCACACATGAAGTGAATATGATTATTGGGCATTTGGCAGAAAATGATCTACGTGGAGAGTTGTCATTCATTGAAAAAGCACTTAGCATCGAGGAAGTACGTAAACTCTATGAAAAAAAATACGATGAATCTTTCTCTCATCGCCAGTTATCTGAAAAATTAAAGGAAAACGGTTATCCGATTTCAAATCAGCAATTAGGTAGAATGGCAAGAACAGTGGAATTAATTTTTCCTTTTATTCCTAACGTGTTGTTTTCAGGTCTAGGAAAACATCAAATTGAAAAACTGCTGACGCTCTACACCAATAGTGAAAATGCTTATGAAATGCATAAGATAGTGGTTGAACCAAATAAAAATTTTTTAAATCTCTGGGGAGAATCTTTAGCTACCTTTGATACCTATCCAGATGACTTTTCTCTTATTAGTTTTCAAGATGAATTAATTGGATGTCTTGTCGAATGTTTTAACAATCAAGTCAGCTACGATATGTTTAGACTTGATATATCAATGTCCCCTGAGCAAAGAAAAAAATTACAAGAACAAACAGATGCACAAATGCTTCCTCCTACTCAGGAGGTTTCTCAACAAAACCTTAATACAGATAAGAAGGCAGTAGAGAAAGTTGTTGCGCCTAATCAAAAAAATGAAGAGGTATATGAGGAGGAAATTATTGATACAGATAATGTAGAGGCGGATAGCCATAGCGTTAATGACGAACCTAAAGAAAGTTATGCAAATAGCCTAGATTTGACTTTAGAAGCGATTAATCAAGTTGTCGACAATGAAGACGATGCAAAGCGTATTCAAAATATGCTTGAAAGAGCCAAAGCAAAATTAGAGGGCTTTACAACACAAGAAGAATTGCAACAGCTTGCAGAATCTAAGGGGTTAGGTTTTACCAATGTGGGGCGTCAAAATGTCGTTGATATTTGGACAGTACATGCAAACCGTAAACCATTGTTGGAAATGTATAGTCTCGCTTTAGATATTGCCGATGAATATGGATTTACACATTGTATTGAGAATGTAGATAGTCATTATCATTTTAAAGTAAATCCCTTACCTCAACCGAGTTCATTGTTAGCTGAACAAATTCATCGTTTTTTAACTTTATTACAAACTGCAGATTTATCTTCAAACCATGAACTGATGATAGAAATGTCGAGCTATTCGCTTAAAGATATTTCAGATGTTGTATTTGTAAAACTAATGCGACTTATCCGCTTGTATCGCTATGTAGGAACAGAAAATGCCTAATATCAATCAAATTAATCAAGCTATTATTGATACGGTACTCCACAATTTACATAAAGGTGAATTTAGGTATTGTAAAAATCTCGGATTTACCGAAAAAGAACTTATGACACTATCAAAACTTTCGGCAGCCGAAATTTATGACCTATGCAACAGTATCAGTACGTTTGTAGAAGTAAATATTAACCATCAAATATTTTGGAATTTGATGAATGCTGTGCGTAATAAAGCGAAAGAATCAAATACGGTTGATCGAGCGTTAGCATTGGGGATCTCAGGTGAAATGCTTAGACATCGGTTTGGTTGGACCTCTTCTGAGGTATCAGCACGCCGAAAATTACTTGGTATCAATGAGTCTATTGGGCGGAAAGCAAAACCCTCTTATGAAGATGAAGCTAAAGTATGGGAACTTTGGAAAGTACATGGTCCTAAGGATGAAGCAGGGTTGGAAAATTTAGAAAATTCTCCAGAAGGACTGGATTTGCTCATTTTTCTTTCAGAAGAAACAGGGGTAACTATCAGTGAAATATGGCGTTTGATTTCTAAATGGATGGATCAATAGGAGACGAATATGCAGCAGCAAGAAAAAACACCTAAAAACAATGCTTTCAATAGTTTAGTTGCCATTGGAGAACGCTATCACAGTGTACCTGAACAGCTTTATACAGATGATAGATTGACCAATCGAGCAAAAATACTGTGGCAGATGTTAAAAGTAGATTCCAGCCCATACAAATCACAGTTTTTTCCAAGCTATGAGCAAATGCAATTGTGGCTAAGTGAACAGGCATTTCTGGGTAAAAAAGTTTCTCGTAAGGTTGTGACACAAACCTTGCAGATTTTACGCTTAACCCGTTGGATTACGCTTTGTGAAACCGAGCGTGATACTTTAGGACGCATTGTTGGGAATGTTTATATTATTCACAATACGTCATTATCCGTGATGGATACGATACAAATTACGGATAATTATTTTACTTTTGTAGACAAGATGTCAAAAAGTAAAGATAACTTTGTAAGAGCTGTTGCAGAAAGTGTTATTGATGAACTTATTAGTGAAAAAACTTATCATGCGGTATCTCATTTAGAGGCATATAGAGAAGCCTTTGAACGTAAGAATACATCTAAAATTCAACTCACTCCGCCACAAGATCCCCTACCAAAAGATTTAAGTATGGTTACGGATAATGTTAAACACCGTATCCTTCAAGATGAACACATTGAGAAAACTCATCCAATTTCCCAAGACTTAATGGAACTTGGTGAAAAGCAACTTAATTCCATTAAGGAACTAAGTAATGATGAACAAAATTTGCTTAGTTCCATTATGGAACTAAGTAAAAAAGAGGGTGAACTTAATGGAACTAAGCAAAATGAAAATGCTAAGTCATTGAAATCCCACTTAGTTCCCTCAGGGAACTTATATAGTACTAGTACTAATAATATAAATAATACTAATACTAATACTAAGAATAATATTTATACAGTATTTGATGAAATAGAATTAACCGAAAATGAAAAAGGAAATATCATTGAATTACTTAATAAACTTGATAAAAATCTTCGCTTACAGGTAGTAGAAGAAGCTCGTTTAAGCCTTAAAGCCCGTCAAATTCAAAGGCCAGCAGGGTATTTATTCGCTATGGTAAATCGTGCATTACAGGGACAATTTAATCCTTACTACATTTTACAACAAAAAAACCATACTGAAATTGCGCCTAACATGGTGACATCTGAGCCAATAAAACCCCAAAAGACGCTAACTGAAGAAGAAATTAAAAAAGCTGAGGAAGTTAGACGTAAAGGGATTGAGAGCTTACGGGTAGCATTAGGCCAATCACGCAGAGCAAAAAAATAAGCGGTGGCACCAGTGGCGCTAATCGGATTAAAAAGTGTACAAAGTGGCACCCAGGGTGGCAGAGATTAAAAAATAAACAGTGCCACCCTGGGTGGCAGAGATTAAAAAATAAACAGCACCACCCAGGGTGGCAGAGATTAAAAAATAAACAGTGGCACCCAAGGTGGCAGAGATTAAAAAATAAACAGCACCACCCAGGGTGGCAGAGATTAAAAAATAAACAGTGGCACCCAAGGTGGCAGAGATTAAAAAATAAATAGTGGCACCCTGGGTGGCAGAGATTAAAAAATAAACAGCGCCACCCAGGGTGGCAGAGATTAAGAAATAAACAGTGGCACCCAGGGTACCAGAGGATAAAAAAATAAACAGTGGCACCAGTGGGGCCAGAGGATAAAAAATAAATAGTGTCGCCACTGGCGACAGAGACTAAAAAACAATCACTACCATCTAGAGTGGCAAGTGCTTTAAAATATATGCAAATAGGAGTTCTTATGCCGTCAAGTAATCAAATCGATACTATTCAAATAGGGGCATTACAAAGTGAAATGATATTTACGGTGCATACGAGATACACCATAAATGTATGGCTTGGACGTATTGCTAAGCACCAAATTACAATTCCGAAAGCCATGGGGATATTGACACAAGTTCAACGTGATGCCAGTGAAGACGATCCCTTTGCAGATCTGTTTTTACTCAATTTTGAAAAGCTCATCTTGGACAGCACCGATAAAATGAAAACATTAATTGATGCTTTGGCAAATATTCTGGTTGATAATCTCCCCGAAGGCATTGATATTTCCCAATGCATAAATGTACAACCTGCTACCTTTCCAATCTATCTTAACTCACCATTAGGATACAAACTGATTTATATTGTGAGCGATTTTGATCTGCTTGCTAAAACAGCATTAACTTCTCGCCATATTGGAATACTCACCCATAGTGAAATGAAAGAATGGATTTCTAGTGGCTCTCAGTTATTACGGCAATTACTTGGCATGGTGAAAAACTATCGCCATACGGGCTTAACTCGTCAAGACGTGTTAGACAATAATACTCGCTATCAGGAAGTGATGAAAAACTTTAATTTAGAAGCATTGCCAGAAGGTGTGTTAGATCGCTCCTTACGTTCAGGTTTCGCTCCACTTATTAATAAAAAAGCGTCACTAACTAATGTAGAAACACAAAAAATAGATAATGAATGAGGCTTGCATGGAAATTTATAAAGTTATTCCTAAAGATTTTTACCGAGACTTTGCCGCCAATACAAAGCTGAACCAGTTTTTACGAGCAGTATTTTCGGAAATCGATAATAAAGAAACATGTCATGAATTGACACGTCATGCTGAAAGTCTTCGTGATGCATTGGTTGATGTTCAACTCGACCTGATGAGTAATGTACGATACAACGTATTAGGGTGCGTTCCCTTGTTTTTTGTGCGTAATAATACAAGAGTTAACGGTAAGTATATACGTTGGCGAACCAGGAGTGATAGCACTTTAAATACAGGCGATCATGTATTAGATAACGCTTTAAAAGAACCTAAATTTGAACCACAAATTAAACTTAACTTAATTTCTGCCGAACGTGAGCGTCTTGTTCTTAATATGCAAATGCGATTATTCACGGATTTTGTGCAAGAATTTAAAAAACTGGACCAGAAGTTTGATGCCCTTGATAAACTGGAACAGGAGTTGATGGAAAAGGTTCTTCAGGAACAAAATATGCGTTCTGCAAATGAATGATTTTTAGGTTTTGCAAATAGGTGAAAAGCGAGTTTTGCAAATTAGCTATTAAAGGGCCTTTAAAGGTAAGGGAGGGAATGTTACTTTCCCTTGCCTTTTTTTCTAAATAGTATTTATTATATGTACTATCTTTTATCTATCAACAAGAGGATAGTTTCATTATGCATCTCATTAAGTTCTCAACCTCATCCACAAAGTATTATCCAATTGAATTAGAGCTTTATATGAAAAAGACACATAAGCTCCCTCAATTTCGTTTAGAAAATTCAAATGGTGAGTTCTGCTATTTAGCGATTTGTCCAGCATGTAATAATCCTGTACAAATAATTAATTTGTATCGAACAGCAAAAAATACAGATAAACCTTACGGCAAACATATTCCTAAAACTATTCCACACTTGGCGCATTATAATGAAGTTGCGTATTTATGTTGTCCCTATCGGGCAAAGAAAATTAAGTTAGATAAAAGTGAGAGACGAAATCCTAGTGATTTTGATGAAGGTATAGTGCATAACCTGGTTTACCACTTTGATAAAATTATTTATTTTTTTGAACAGAAGGTGGGAATTAAAGTAAGTGAATCACTGGCTAAAACATTATTAAAAGACTTCTTTGCACATCGAGTTTATCGTTATGTCGGAACACATTCGTTAAACCTACCAATTATGATAATGTATTTTTTAGGACGACAACGTTTAATCGGAAGAAAGGTTTCTAATGTCGAATTATGCCATGCCATAGAAGACTTTACGCAAATTGATGAAAAAACAAAGAAACTTACGCTTAAAGGTCACAAGTTTTGTGATATTGGTTTTTCATTTAGAAATCATAAAAGACATGTTATGGATAATGAATTTATTGAAAGTATTCTACTTGAAATTACACTTACTGATGGCAGTACTGAGAATACCGACGTGTTATATAAACAAAAAATTACGCTAGATAGTCAGTACATTGCAAATTTATATAACTATGAGCCTCGTTTACCTGAGTGGGTAAAAGAAAGAAACGCAACCTTAATTGCATTGGCAAAACAGGTTGCGTTGTCTTATGGATTCAATGTTTAAAACTTAGGGATTAGCAACAGGAGTTGGCAAGGTTGGATAAAGACCTTGCATCCTTACCCACCATTCAGGCGGAATCGGTGGAATATCACCATCAGTTTCTGCAAATTTCAACATGGCTAAAACTGTGCTAAATGGTATTGTGAAAGTATGAAAATTATCTCTTAAGGTAAATATAAGAATTTCATCACATTTAGAGCAATCATGAGACTCCATTTCTCCCGTCCACTCCGCTTCGTTTTCTATTTCTAGATTTTCCAACATATCTTTTTCTTTCATACATAACCTCTATATATATTGCGTGATATTAATACCTTAAGAAGTATAAAAAACTTATTTCCTAAAATCTGCTACAAATTCAACAAAAAGATTATTCAATTTAATCTGTTGAAAGGTAGCGTTATTTTCTACACTTTACGAGTTTTCTATTTCGGAGGTGCTATGGCAGATATAATCGATCAAGCAAATGATATTTGTGAATTTTTAAATAATATTGTTATTCACAAAATCTCACAGGAGAATCAAATTTCACGTTCATTTTGTTTGGATTGTGGGGAGAGTATTCCTGTAGCTCGTCAAAAAGCTATTTTAGGTGTGAAGTATTGTGTAGATTGCCAAGCACGTAAAGAGAAACAAAGTCATCTATTTAATATATAGGAGTTTTTTATGGCAGGTTTGAATCGAGTAATGATTATGGGAAATTTAGGCTCAGATCCTGAATCAAAAGTCTTTCCTGATGGAAATATGACAACAGTTATTAGTGTTGCCACTTCAATTTCATGGTTAGATAAAATCACGAATGAGCGTAAAGAAAAAACAGAATGGCATCGTATTGTTTTATTCCGTCGTATGGCTGAAGTAGCGAAACAATATTTGCATAAAGGTTCTAAAGTTTTTATTGAAGGACGTTTACAGACACGTAAATATCAGGATCAACATGGGAATGATAGATATATTCTTGAAATTATTGGGGAAAGTTTACAGTTATTAGATAAACGTCCTGATATACAAAATAATGATATTTCTCAATCGAATTCTACTTTGGTAAATGATGAATCTATGACTATTCAAGATATTCCACCTCTACAGGATGGTCCTATACCTTTTTAAATTATAAAGGTAAAAATTAAATTTATTTTTATTTTAATTATTACTGGTATAAATCGAAAATAACAGTTATGATTACCCCGTCTTTAAGGTTATTCATATGGTTCAGGCAATCTTAAAGACAGTATTATATGGTTTTAGTATGCCCATATAATAACTAGCTCAAAAAGCCCACAGTTCCACTCTCTGTGGGCTTCCTTTTACCCAATTCTAAACCAATCTCAATATAGCCATATTAAATATTCCCTTAATATTATAGTTTCTCTAAATAAATTTTAAAAAATATAGTTTAATTTAAAAATAATTGCTATTATACGCATCGTCTAAAAGCCATATTGGGGTGCTTTTAGGTAATATATGTGAAGTAGTCATCACATAATGTTTCACTCCTTGAATTCCGTCCACGGTAAGAATGCGACCGTGGACGTTTTTTATACTTCAAAATTATCAATTTTTTTATCCTAATTCTTTGTTGTCTGC
Source organism: Actinobacillus delphinicola (assembly GCF_900638385.1). Classification (NCBI taxonomy): domain Bacteria; kingdom Pseudomonadati; phylum Pseudomonadota; class Gammaproteobacteria; order Pasteurellales; family Pasteurellaceae; genus Actinobacillus; species Actinobacillus delphinicola. The sequence goes on from NZ_LR134510.1 coordinate 878,631, forward strand.
TGGATCATCTTTTTTTAGAGTACTACGACTTATTTATTTTAAGGAACAGTACGAATGAAATTATTTTTATGTGAAAAGCCGTCGCAAGGGCGAGATATTGCAAGAATATTACAAGCAACTAAAGGTGATAAAACATATAAAATGACAGCAGATGGCCATGTTTATGTCACATGGGCAATCGGGCATTTAGTAGAGCAATGTAGCCCCGAAATGTACAATGAAGAATGGAAATTCTGGACTTTAGAAAACTTACCTATTCTACCAAGCCGATGTGTTTCAGGTCAGTGGCAAGTCGTGCCTAAAGAGGAAACAAAAAAACAATATAATGTGGTCATGCAATTAATTAAAAAAGCACAGCATGTTGTTATTGCAACAGATATTGATCGTGAAGGTGAAACCATTGCGAGGGAATTATTAGAACTTGCAAATTTTAAGGGACAGGTTAGTCGATTATGGTTATCGGCTTTGGATGACACAAGTATTCGTAAAGGGTTAGCAAATTTGAAAAAAGGAGAGGAAACGCTACCGTTATATTATGCTGGCTTAGCCCGTAGTCGGGCAGACTGGCTTGTCGGTATGAATTTTTCAAGACTTTTTACTTTACTTGCCCAGCAGAAAGGATTCCAAGGCGTGATGAGTGTTGGGCGTGTACAAAGTCCAACCCTTGCGCTTGTAGTAAATAGAGATAATGAAATCAAAAACTTCACACCTAAAAACCACTATAAACTCGTGGGCATGTTCTCATCCAATGATGGGCAATTTACGGCAGGGGTTGTTATGCCAAAAGAAATAATCAATGAAGATGGCCTATGCCTTGAAAAACAGGCTTTAGTGACTATTGCATCTCGAGTACAACAACAAAATACGGCAACAGTCATAGGTATTGAGAAGAAAAGAAAAAAAGAGAATCCTCCGTTAGTGTTCAATCTCAGCACTTTGCAAGCAGACTGTAACCGCTTATTCGGCTTTGGTGCTCAGCAAGTATTAGATATTGCCCAATCCCTATATGAAAAGCATAAAGCAACCACTTATCCACGCTCAGATTGTCCTTATTTGCCAATAGAACAATTTTCTGAGGCACCTAAAATTGTGGCTGCACTTTTAGCTTCTGATACAATACTGCACCCCTTACAAAATGTATTAAATCTCCAGCAAAAATCTCGAGTATGGGACAACAGTAAAATTACTGCTCACCATGGCATCATTCCTACCATAAAGCAGGTTGATATTTCACTAATGACAAAAGAAGAATTTCAAGTTTATGATTTAATTCGCCGTCATTATTTGGCACAATTTTTACCATTTTGTGAAGTTGATCAAACGGATATAACCTTACGTGCTGGCGATTATACTTTTGCCACGAAGGGTAAAGTAACTATAAATCCTGGTTGGAAGATTTTACTCTCACGGAAGGAAAATAATGAGGATGAAACGACCTTACCGAAGGTTGTTATGAATGAACAAGTGGTGATCAACTCACTTGACATTAAACAACTCACAACAACACCCCCTCCGCATTTTACAGAAGGCACATTGCTGACAGCCATGGTAAATGCAGGGCGTTTTGTTAAAGATGAACGTTTAAAAAAACAATTAAAAGAAACTGAAGGATTAGGCACGGAAGCAACACGTGCCAATCTCATTCAAAACCTATTTGATAAAAAATTTATTAAGAAACAAGGCAAATCTATTATTGCCACGCCAGAAGGGCATACATTAATTGCAAATTTACCTTTAGTTTTAAAAGATCCCGCTACGACCGCACTTTGGGAGCAAGCATTGAATCAAATTGCAGAGGGACATCTCACTTTGCAAGATTTCATGCGTAAACAAGAAGAATTTATCAGTATGCTCGTGACTCAAATTACAAAACAAGGGGTAAATATTGGAAATATCAATATTAAAAAATGCCCTAAATGCGGTGCAGCTTTAATAAAACGTAATGGCAAGAATGGTGAATTTTGGGGATGTCGTGGCTATCCAACTTGTACCTATATTGAAAATGTTTCAGTAAAAAAATCTAAAAAACGCACTGCACGAACGTCAGTAGTGTGATATAATCAAGGCTCGTCCAAAGTAGTGTTGGCTACTGAAAAATCCAACGCCCTTTGCGGTCTGCGACCGCCCTTTATGTGCGATAGTAATTTAATATATTGTTAATGGCCAATAGTTAAATGTAAATCAAGCATATGTTATCCAGCTCTACCCACATCGAGTTCGCTTGATGTGGGTTTTCTTATAAAAATTCTCGTAATTCACTTTTCAATTAACTGTCATAAATAGCTTGTTTTTGTTGTATAGATATATAAGATGTCATTACTTACTCGCTATCGTTGATAGCAAAAGTGCTAGTCGCTTTGTAAGCTAGCAATTCAGCGTCGCTGAATGAAGCATGATGTGTACTGAGCGTTGGGATTGCACGGTTACTAATAAAAGTAATTACGCCACTTTTTACCGTTTTTTATACTTTACTTTAACACCCCACAGGGAGAACATTTTTCCCTTTGGGTTAACTGTTTCTCCCTTTTTTAGGAGAAACACTATGATTAACCAAACCTCACAAACTTCACAAAATAGTTATTTTAACTTACATATTAATGGCATTGGCTATTTGAATGACATTCGTGTTGTTCAACCTTAAAAAGGAAATGCTTTTTTAGCCTGTCGAATTGCTGCATTAGTTGGTAATTCGAATGAGCCTGAATACCGTTATTTTGACTGTAATGTAGTTGGTGAAACCGCAGAAAATCTCGTTAAACGATGTGAAGAAGCCGTCAAAGCGAAACGTAAAGTTTTGATTTCTTTTCGTCTTAGTGATTTATGGGTTGACAGCTACACGGTTAACAAAGATACGAAGTATCACAAAAAAGGTGATACTGCTTTTTCTTTAAAAGGGCGTTTGATCCGTATTAATTCAGTAATCATTGATGGTGAATTAAAATGGAAAGAAACCCAAGTTAACAATTAACCTCAAGCTGGAACTTAACAAAAGTTCCAGCCTTTCTATACATGGACATCTACTTACCCCACTAGGGAAAACATTTCCCTTTGGGATTTCTGTTTTCTCTTGTTTTTCATTATTGGGAGAAAATATGAAAAGAATAGAACAAATCCGAACAAATACACAAAAAGAAGCACAAGTAATTTTCGATCAGTTTCAACAAGCGATGAGTAAACTCATGAATGAGCAAATTCAAGCAGAGCTTGCGACAGGGCGTACAAATGTTATTTTGTATCAACTTTATTTGCATGATGCTTTTAATTGCGATGAAGGCTTACAAGAAGCGTTAACCGTTTTAGAAGAAGCCTATGATATTTCACAAGTAGAAACGTTGACGATTTACCATGCTCAATTTTAACCATTAATTTTTTATCTATCTTTAACCCGTAGGGAAAACTTTTCCCTATGGGGTTAATGTTTTCCCTATCTATACATGTAGGAAAACATTATGAACAAATTCGATCTCTACCAAGATATTACTAACCGTATTATTGAAGCTATTGAAAATGGCACAATTCCTTGGCGTAAACCGTGGAATATCAATAATGGCGTTTGTGCTTTACCTATAAATGCTGTTTCAAAACGCCCTTATAGTGGGGTAAATATTTTATTGCTTTGGGCAGCAGAAATAAAAAATGGTTACAGTCAAAGTCAATGGCTTAGTTTTAAAAATATTGCTGAGCTTGGCGGAACAATCAAAAAAGGCGAAAAAGCAACGAAGATTCTATTTTGGCGAACTTGGGAAAAAGATAAAACAGACGATACTGGTGCTGTTGTATTGGACGACCAGGGGCAGCCTGAAAAAGAATCAGGCTGTACAGTGAAATACTTTAATGTATTTAACGTAGAGCAGTGTGAAAACTTGCCACAAAAATTTTACGAAAATTCTGCTATGCAAATAGACGAGAATTTAGCATATGACGCTATTCACCGTATATCAAAGGGTATGAATGTGCCAGTTTTGGCTGGGAAAAGCGATAAAGCATTTTATTCGCCAGGCCGTGATTGCATCATAATGCCCGCTATGCAAGCGTTCGATAGTATTGACCATTTTAACGCCGTATTATTACATGAATTAACCCACTCAACGGGGGCTAAACATCGATTAAACCGCAATCAGAAAGGTAATTTTGGCTCTGCAGACTACGCTTTTGAAGAGCTTGTTGCTGAGCTTGGTTCTGCCTTTACCAGTGCAAGTTTAGGTGTGAAGTCTTTTTTAGAGAATAATGCGAGTTATATCGATAACTGGTTAACTATCCTTAAACAAGATAAAAAAGCTATTGTACAAGCAAGTAAGCTCGCACGAGAAGCAAGCAACTATATGTTGGAATTTGATCTGCTTGAAGGTGCTGCTGAAATATACGAGCAATGTGCTTAATATTAACTTAACCCATTAAACCCTCTGGGAAAACAGATTTCCCATGAGGAGACATGTTTTCCCATTTAGGTTTAGGCTTAATTTGAGGAAAGCATATGATGGAATTTACTTTAAACAAAAACTATGTTTCACCGTGGATTAAAAACTGGGAACAGTTGTACTACGATGGAAATACTTTTTATACAGATATTGATGAATTAACCTTTGATAGTATTCGTAATTTGGCGTGTGACTGGAAAGATGCACCAAATCTTGAAACGATTTATCAGTTTCACTTGTTATGTGAGCTTGAAACTTACTTGATAGAAGAGGTGCAAAAACTTTTTCCAATGTTATGCATTAATGAGCTTTATGAGGTTTGCTTTGATAATTCTTCACCGAGTCTTGCGAAGTTATTTATGCGTAGCAAAGGAAAAGAGGAGTTCTATTACGAATTTCGTGAAGATACCAATCTAAACAACTTAGAGGAAGTATTGATGAAACTTCATCATATAAGTGAAGACGAATTACAAGAAGCACGGCTAGCACAAATTTATGGAAAAATGGTGGCCTAACTTTTAGTATTATCAATGATGTAATTTTTACTTAGCCCAAGGGGGAGTATTTCCCCTGGGATTACTCCCTTTATTTTTACTAATGAAAGGAGTAATTATGCTCGACAAAATAAATACTGAGCTATTTCAGATGTTTAAGCAACAAGCAAGCCGTGATACCGCAATGAAAATCAGTGATGATTTACGCAAATCGGGTGCGATTGCAGGTGTTGGACTTATTGGCCTATTTGTCCAAGATAATAAATTTAGTATTATTGGCGGTAGTATTTTAATTGTAATTGGATTACTATCGTGGGGCGTAGGTATAGCATTTGCTCACTTTGGTGCGGTTATAACTGAACAAATGGAGGACAAACAATGATTCATATTTTGCAGTTCGGATTACCGATATTATTGATTATCGTTTTGTCATTCATTCTTACGGTGCTGATTTATGCTATTAAAAAGCAGCATGAAACGGTAAAACATAAAACTCAGTAAATTATCTATAAAGCCCCATAATATGGGGCTTTTTTATTCCTCAATACCTTAATTGTTCTTCAGTTTTTTAGTAAGTTTTTTTTGCGTAGATTGCCAAAATTCTCTAAATTTTTTGTTTAATTTTTGGATGTCTAAAAGCACTTTTTTTGCAACACTTGTTGGGTTTTAATCCATAAGGAATGTTTTATGAAAAAAGTACTTTTAATTTTATTGCCGCTAACTTTAGTGGCTTGTGCACCAAAACCGCATCATCGTGTTTCTTCGCCACTACAAACATCCCCGTTACCAGCCACATCGTTACCGTCCGCCTCAATGGTACAACTCGGTATTATCAATTTTGAAAAGGTCGATCCTGATATTTATACTACGCCTAAAACATCTCCTGAAGTTATTCAAAATGGACGATACACTTTAGTTAGTTCTTCTCCTATTGGAGGACAAAAATATTTACTGCAACAGTTTGTTAATTTGAAGTTGCCACTAAAACGATATTTTACAGTACAGCAGGGCTTAGAACAGGTACTTAAAGGCACGGGATATAGTCTATGCTCTGGGTTTTCTGCAAATAAAATGCAATTCTTATTTAACCGACCATTACCCGTCGTACATTATCATTTCAACACCATGCCATTAAAAGATGCCTTACAAATGCTCGTAGGGAGTGCGTATCGCTTGGTTGCAAATGAATCTCGCCGTGAGGTGTGTTTTATGCCACGTGATGAACTCACCGTAACAACCCCTCTTATGGCAATAAAAGGAGTGAAATAATGCGTAAAATGCTATGTGTAGGTGTTATAGGTATCTATACGGTATTTGCCCATGCTATAGATGTAAACACCGTAAATGCGATACAAGCAAAAGCGATTAATACTGCTACAGCACAATCAACACGCCAAAACACCTTAGTCAATGAAACAGAGCCTGCCTATTTACAGTGGGGATTGGATAAAGAAGATTGGACGGAATTTCAAAAAATTACTCAAGATGTTCGTCAATATTGGACCCCACATTTAGACCCGCTAACAACGTTAGGGGTATCAACGGATGATCCCGTAAAACGCATGAAATACGCTCGTCTTTTAGCCAAGAAAGAGCATGACCGAGTAGAGCGGGAATTAGCATTTCAACGTGCTTATGATCAGGCCTTTAAAGAACTTTATCCTAGAGAGCAGATGTTTGACATGTCAAAAATTCATTCAACTTCTAATACGCCTGAAAAAATGGGACGTATTCGTTATTTTGTTCGATTAATAGATTGTGCAACGTGTAGCGAGGATTTTAAACGTTTGCAACAAGCCTATCCAACATCGCCGATTGATATATATTTTGTTGGTAAAGCAACCAATGAGGGTATTCGAGAATGGGCCAAAGCGGAAAATATTAAAGTAGCTGATGTTAATTCTGGCACTATTACTTTGAATTACGATAGAGGGGCGTGGTTTACTCACAGTAAAGGGAAAATGCCTATTGCGTTTTCTAGTAATTGGTTACCACTTACTTATTAGAGGGATAATATGCATTTTAAAAAAATTTTACTCTTTATCGCTATTATTCCAGCGTTACTCAATACAGCTTTGGCAGATTTTTCTGAAACAATGCCACGTCAACAATTAAATGTGTTAGCAGATTATGGCGGGGAAAGTATTATTTCATTTTATGATGCGATAGCACCAAGTCGCTATGATGATGCCAAGTCACCCTACACTAAAGATACTTATAAACCCACGCTAGAAGATTATTTTCCTCTGTCATCTCCTAATTGGACTTTTGGATATGTGGCCGTGAGAAAAAGTGATTTTCCCCCTGTTGAACCTTTTTTTATTATTGGGGGAGATAAAAAATCTTTATCCTGGTTAAAGGCTAATCGTGAACGCCTTTCAGCTTTAAATGCACTTGGTTTGATGATGAATATTCCAAATGAAGAAGCATTATTCGCTGCACGTGCGATAGTTCCAACGCTTTCAATTATGCCATATCAAGATAAGGCTAATTTACTCCAGCAACGATTACAGCTAAATCATTACCCTGTATTGATTTTGCCGAACTTTATTGGGAGTAATTTAGATGAATTACGAGAGGTTATAAAACCATGAGTGATCGTTATTTATTGGAAGCCTTATTACGCCCACCTGTAGAGTTTTATACAGCAGGAATTTGTTTTTTAGCGGGGATACTTAGTCTTATGTCTCCTTGGGTGCTTGCCTTGACACCAAGTATTGGAATAGGCATTACCATATTATGTTGGAGCATCGCAGTACGACGTTTTTTTCAAGGATGGAAGATTGTGAAATATCATCGTAATTTAAAGCGTTTGCCTGTGTATAAAATGTCAAGTAAACAAATTCCTGTAGGTAGAAAATTTTTATTTCTTGGTAAAGGCTTTCGTTGGTTACCTAAACATACCCAACGACTCTATGATTGTTTTACTTCGGCAGGGGAAAAGTATACTCAACCATCAAAACTTTTTACTTGGGTTCGTGAGTTTGAAAAAACGCATCAGGATAGTTTCCTTGCAAGATTAACAAGTAAAGATTCAAGGTTTAATCCTTTCCGACCTCTCCCGCCTGTTGAAGGTATTCCAGCCATTCATGGTATTGAAACGAATGAGGTAAACGTGACGGTTCCGTTGAGTAGTCGAGTAGGTCACATGCTTGTTTTAGGTACCACAAGGGTAGGTAAAACACGTTTAGCAGAGCTTTTTATTACTCAAGATATTCATCGAGGACGCACTTTTAATGAACGAGAGGTCGTGATTTTTTTCGATCCCAAGGGGGATGCAGACATTCTTAAACGTATGTATACCGAAGCCAAACGTGCAGGGCGTGATAAAGAGTTTTATGTATTTCATTTAGGCTGGCCTGATATTTCAGCTCGTTATAATGCTGTAGGACGTTTCAATAAAATTACTGAAGTAGCTAGCCGTATTTCAGGACAATTGAGTGGTGCAGGGAATAGTGCGGCTTTTAAAGAGTTTGCGTGGCGGTTTGTCAATATTATCTCTCGTGCATTAGTGGAATTAGGGCGTCGTCCTAACTACGATCAAATTGCCCGCTATGTACGCTCTATTGATACATTATTTTTAGATTATGCTAAATTTTATTTTGACAAAAAAGACCCACAAATTTGGCAAGCTATCGCCCAGCTTGCCACGCAAATTGACCAAAAAAATTTATCATTTGCCATGAAGGGACGAAATGAAATGGTCATTGCGATAGATCAGTATATCCGCTCAGAAAAAATTTACGATCCTGTTTTAGATGGGTTAGCTTCTGCGGTACGCTATGACAAAACTTACTTTGATAAAATTGTCGCTAGTCTTTTGCCCTTATTAGAAAAACTTACCTCAGGGAAAGTGGCTGAATTATTATCACCTGATTACACCGATATTTTAGATGAACGCCCTATTTTTGATTGGGAAGAAATTATTCGTAAACGTGGCATTGTTTACATTGGATTAGATGCCTTATCAGATTTAACTGTGGCCAGTGCCGTAGGGAATTCTATGTTTGCAGATTTAGTTTCAATGGCGGGACACATCTACAAATTCGGTATCAGTGAAGGCTTACCTCAAGATCTGAATCAAAAACATCTCACTATTCCAATTAACGTGCATTGTGATGAGTTTAATGAACTAATCGGAGATGAATTTATTCCTCTGATCAATAAAGGGGGCGGTGCAGGCGTGCAGGTTACGGCCTATACACAAACTATTTCTGATATTAAAGCCCGCATTGGTGATGCAGCTAAAGCGGGACAAATAGTCGGTAACTTTAACTCCATGGTGATGTTACGGGTTAAAGAACAAGCTACGGCTGAGATTTTAACAAAAAATTTGCATGAGGTACGTGTGCTTGATGTCATGGCATTATCCAGCACCTCAGATTCAAGTGAAACTGGTACAAGTGAACATTTCGGCTCAAATACAGGTGATAGGGTAAGTGCGACACAACGTCCCATGCTATCTACGGCAGATATTACTAATCTTCCTAAAGGGCAAGCCTTTGCATTGATTGAAGGCTCTCAACTATGGAAAATTCGTATGCCACTTCCTGTGAAAGATAAAGATGAGTTCATGCCTGAAGATTTACAAACCTTAGCGAAATACATGCGGGATAATTACAGTTCAACTGACGCTTGGTGGGAAGGAGTCAATAATTTTCAGCCCAATACTGAAGCGGTAGCCGCTTTTGAAGAATTAAATAAAACGACATTGGATTAGGGGGTGAAAATGGCAGAAGAAAGCATAGAACGTACACAGAAAAAACCGAAAGGCGCATTCCATATTCCTTGCGATATCCTTAAAACCTTATTGGTATCATTAGTATTAAGCATAATTGTTGAGTGGCTTTGTATAGCGTTTATTTGGCCTGAACAAGGTTACATGCATAGTAAAAAAATCATGATGGAAGAGTTTCAATTTTTTTCTCAAGATTTCCAGCAAAGTATTTTATATGCCAATCCAGTTATATTGGGGAAATGGGTATTGAACCAAACGTATTATTGGTTATTTCAATTCACAGGTATAGAACAGTGGCTACAAAATCCAGGAAGTAATGAGTTTATGCATACTATTGCATATTACTTAAATAGTTATATTCAATCAGCGTTATATGTTACGATGACGTTCATTATCCGTGTATTGATTATTTTATTTACCTCACCTTTTTTCCTATTAGCAGGGCTAATAGGATTGGTTGAGGGATTAGTGCAGCGGGATTTACGCCGATTTGGGATTGGGCGTGAATCGGCTTTTAAATATCATCATGCCAAAAAGTGGGTTATGCCATCAATGCTTGTAGCGTGGGTGATTTATTTAAGTGTGCCTTTTAGCGTTCATCCAAATATCATTTTGATTCCTGCAGGTCTCTTATTTGGATTAACCATTGCCTTTACTGTCACTAATTTTAAAAAATACCTATAATAATAGTTTTCATATGACTCCGTCTGCCCCTCTCCAAGGGGCTTTTTTTTTTCTAAAAGCTATTTCAAAAAAATCAAGTAAAAATTAAACAAAACTAAAATCTAATTTTTTGTTTAAAAAAAAGATTCCCTTCTACATAATTCCTGCGACAAAGGCATCACAGGAGAACAAGAACATCATGTCGATCATCAAAAAAACATCATGCATTTCATTATGTATTTTTGGGATATTCGGGATTGCTCAAACGAGTTTTGCTACTGAAGCTGAACAGTTGACTCAAGCAATGCGCCAGCTCGATTCTGTAAAAGCGGCTTTATTGCGTGCTAAAACAGCGGCTAACCTTGAAAGCACACAGATACAAAAACGTGCTGTTTTTCTTTATCCACAAGCGTTAGATGACGTAGCCACAATGAAAAAAGCGATAAGTGATTATTTAAATCCGAACCGCATTCAACCTCGGAATCCTCAACAATATAAAACCTTATCGGTAGATTTAACCTATATCAAAAAGTAAGGGGAAAATGTGACTGATAAAAATGCAATGATTGCTGGATTTGAGGCGGGAAGTGGTATGCCAGTCAATGGACCCGATGGGCTCAGTACGTTTTTAAAGGGGACACTTGCTGCCGTACTGTTACTCATTATGGCCTACATTGTTATTTCGCTCTATCAGGATCTGCAACAAGGTAATACGGGTTTAAATAATGTGATGTGGATTGTCGTGCGTGTGATAGTGCTTATTTCTATCACGTTCAGTGTTTTTATATAAATTTATTCTTGAGGATTTTTTATGTTCAAAAAAATTTCAACTCTTTCAACGCTATTCCAGCGTATCTGCTTAACGCTTACTGGGTTTGTTCTCTCCACGATGCCTGCTTTAGCCGCTTTACCTGCTATTGAAGCACCAGAAAGTAATCGTGGAAAAGGCTTAATGGGGCAAATCAAAGGGTACACTGCTGATGGCATTATTTTTGGAGGATTGATTGTGGCTGCTGTGGCTTTTCTAATTGTAGCAGGCGCTGCGCTTTCAACCTTTAAAGAGGTGCAAACAGGTAAAAAACAGTGGGGTGATTTTGGGGCCATTGTTGCGGTAGGCGTTATTTTACTCGTTGTTATTATCTGGCTTGCCAGTGAAGCAGCAAAAATTATTTAACTTAATGGATTTTGCCCAAGGTATTGTATGCAGGACAATAAAACGATTTTATTTCTACCCGACCGTTTAAATCGAAAGCCACCTGTCGTTAGCGGGATGACGTTTACTGAATTGATGTCAGTTATTGGTATCTCTGCCATTATCGGTTTATTTCTAGGTTTACTGGTGATATTCGTCTTTCACATTACTTGGGCAGTTGTTCCCACCGTTATGGTTATTTTTGCGCTGATAGGATTGAAATTTGGCGGAAGCCTGATTGCTCGCCTAAAACGAGGCAAGCCTGAAACCTGGCTTGAACGTTATGTTGCTTATCGCTTAAACCCAAGTGCTTTCATTACAAAAGAACAACATTGGGGTATTCATCGAATTTATTCTACATCGAAAAGGAAGAAATAATGTCTAAATACCGAAATGCGTTGAATAGTGAGCGTTTCCATATCCAATCACTCAGAATTGTGATTGTGTGCATGACCATCATTTGTGCCGTACTGGGTTATGGCTGGTACAACGCACCTAAACATTTAACTATTTATAATCCCCCAGATTTACGTTCAGGCTCAACACGAGCTTGGTGGGAAATACCGCCAGCTAATGTATATAGTTTTGCATTTTACATCTTCCAACAACTCAATCGTTGGCCTACCGATGGAGAAAAGGACTATATCAATAATATTCATAAATTAAAGCCTTTTTTAACACCGCAATGTTACACCTATTTAGAAACGGATTACCAGAAACGCTTATCTGCTGATGAATTACAAGGGCGTAGTCGAGGGGTGTATGAAATTCCAGGACGAGGTTTTAGTGATGACCGTGTGCGTGTCAATTCTCAAAATAACTGGGATGTCACCTTAGACTTAGCCACCGATGAATATTACCTCGACAATCCAGTAAAACGAGTATTAGTGCGTTATCCCCTCAATGTTGTGCGCTATGACGTTGATCCTGAATTAAATCCATGGGGATTAGCACTGAATTGTTATGCGGCTACGCCAAAACGTATTGAGCTAAAACCAAGTGAAAAATAGTGAATTGTAGATAATTAGGAAAACGAATGAAAAAACTGTTGACTGTAAAAGTAATGCATATCATGACAACCACATGGATGATGATCGCATTATGTATAGGGAGTAGTGTCAGTTTAAATGCCGTTGCTGACGAATTTGCTCACTGGGACAAACGTCCTATCACGGTGCGTTTAAATGTTGGACAAGAGCGTATTGTCAGTGTAGGTAAAGATGTACAGGTGGGGATCCCAGCATCAATTAATCGCTTAGTCCGAGTACAAAATAATGATGGCAATATCTACTTCAAAGCCAGTGCGCCTTTTTCAAGTACACGGGTGTCATTACGTGATATTAAGACAGGCAAACTTATTTTGTTAGATGTTGTTGCAACTGATCAAGGTAAAGATTATGAATATGAGCCACTCGTGATTACTTATGGTGATAATACCACCGAAAGTAATGATAGTAATGCGAATCTTCCAGAAACGCCAGCTAAAACAGAAATAACGGCTCAAATCCCGCCACGTATTGAATTACCTCAAACGGCATTACCCATTCCTGCAGCCTTAACACGCTATGCAGCACAATCCCTTTATGCGCCTATCCGTACCATTGAAAAATTAGAAGGGGTACATCGTGTTGCCATGAAATTGCCAAACCATTTGCCGACCTTAATCCCCAATTTACAACTCCGTATCACACCACTAGAAAGTTGGGGTATGGGGGAATATGTTGTAACCGCTATAAAAATACAAAATCTTGCACATCATAAGATACAACTTGATCCACGTTACCTACAGGGTCGTTTTTATGCTGCGACATTCCAACATAACTGGTTAGGTCAATATGGCACATTAGAAGATACCACGGTTTTGTACTTAGTCACGAAAGGCAAGCTCACCATGGCTATGATTGAGGGGTAAAAAATGGCAACAAACAAATCCAATCCGTTATTGAAAATCATCGTGCCTATGGCGTTGGTCCTTATTATCGTTGTCGCCATTATTGCATTTCGTGATAAAAAGACCCAAAAAACAGGGAAAGAGGATTCTTTAGCCGTATATAACCTCACCAAAGCAGAGCAACAAGAGCTCGGCTTAGCCGACGGTGATACAGCCTACGATACCCTCCGTACATTATTAGGCACCATCAAACAAACCAAAGCCGATGTAGCTAAGGTAAAACGTGATAATCAACGTTTACTTGAGGAAAACCAATCCTTGAAAGACCAATCAAGTGATGTTGACAGTCAAATTCGTCAAGCCGTTACGGCAAAACAAGCAGAGTTACAAAGTACTTTTGACAAACGACTTTCTGAGCTGGAGCAGCAATTAGAAAATAAACTACAACAACTTTCTTCGATTTCGACATCTCCATCTAGTTCAACGGGTGAGCATACAGAAGGCATTATGCCCATTCAAAATACTGAATCAGCATCAAATGACATTAACTGGATAAGCCCCGAAGGGATGTCACTATTTGATGAAAAAGGTCATCCCTTATCGGCATTTGGTGATAATACTGAAACAGGAAGTCGTCTCAATATTTTTAAGGCACTAGATAAATCTGAATTAGGGCAAGCAGCAACACGCTTACACGGTAAGCCAAATCAATACGAAGAAATCCCACCGACACCATATTTTACTATTGCTCGTAATGCAACCCTTGTAGGTAGTGTTGCAATGACAGCATTAATTGGGCGAGTACCTATTGAAGGCGCATTAACCGATCCTTTTCCTTTTAAAGTCATCATAGGTCAAGAGAACCTGATGGCTAATGGTCTGGAACTCCCTGAAATTGAAGGTGCCATTGTGGCTGGAAAGGCAAGTGGCGACTGGACTTTATCTTGTGTAAAAGGCGATGTAGAGAGTATCACCTTTATTTTCCGTGATGGCCGTATTGTATCACTACCACAAGATGGAAATGGTTCAAATACAAACGGTAATGAGCAGTTAGGATGGCTTAGTACGCCTTCAGGTATACCTTGTATCCCTGGAGAGCGTAAAACCAATGCACCAGAGTTTCTTGCAAATCAATTCTTACTTGCTGGCGCAGAAGCAGCAGCCCAAGGATTAGCACAATCACAGATAACTACTGAGGCAGGAACAAATAGTATTCGTCAAGCAGTAAGCGGTGATGCTGGAAAATTTGCATTAGGACAAGGAATTGCAGGTGGTGTGAAAGCAACAGCAGATTGGTATCGTCAACGTTACGGCAATATGTTTGATGCGATTTACGTGCCACCTGGTAAAAAAGTGGTAGTGAATATTACCAAAACCTTACGAATCGATTATGACAAAAATGCCCGCAAAGTAAATTATGACCAAAGTACAAATAGTCAAGCTATGGATTAAAAGAGGAATGATAAATGCAGATTAAACTAAACAAATATATCAAACAGGCGCTGTTTATTTCATTGTCATTGACATTAGTGGCTTGCTCTACAAATCAGCAAAAACTATTGCCTGAAGGTAGCCAAACGATGGCACAAATTTGGGCAAATAACACGGGGGGAATGGTATCACAACAACAGGTTAATTTGAGTCAGTCAACGTTGCAGGCCAGAAAACAACTTATGCAACACACACTAGGCAAGCCTACTTATGATAACAGCGTTCTTGACTATACAAGAAATGCAGAAAATGAGGCAATGAATTTATTTCCACGCTTGCCTAATCCGAATCTCGTTATGTTCGTCTTTCCCCATTTGACTGACAGTAAAGAGCCTTTGCCTGTACCTGGGTACAGTACGGTCTTTCCTTTCTATGGGCATATACATTATGCCCAACCTGGAGAAAGTATTGGCCAATTGTAGAAAATAGTTTAAAGCGCATTTAAACCCCTTTTAAAACCTTTTTAATTTAACCCTTTTAAATGGATAAATGAAATGTTAAATTTTTTTAAGCGTAAATCTGAAGATAATGTTACCCCAAAAGCCATTAAGTGCAGTACAGACGTGGATGACACACCAACATCAATGATAGAACACGCAACCACTGCCCCTGTACTTGATGGCACCCCAAATTCTCGTCCGTCTTTTTTAAAACGTCGTGGCAATTACACTAATCACGAATACAAGCAACAGTTTATCCCTATGGATAGTTTTGTCGATAAATTGCCTTATGTCGAGTTTTTAGATGCCGAAAATGTCTTACTCCTTGAGGATGGTAAAAGTGTTGCGGCCGTATTTGAATTAACCGTAATTGGTACAGAAGGACGGTCCTTGGACTATTTAGAAGAAATTCGTACTCAAATTACACATGCTTTACAAGATAGCTTCGCAGAGTTAGATACGCATCCATGGGTGGTCCAGTTTTTCTGCCAAGATGATGAAATGGCAATGGAATATGAGGATATATTACGCCAATATGTTCGTCCAAATGCACAGGGAAGTGAATTTACTGAAAATTGGCTAAAAGTAATGGGAAAACACCTACGGGATGTTTCAAAATCAGGCGGTCTTTTTGAAGATAAAGCCGTAACGGGTACCCAATGGCGAGGTCAACAACGTCGTACACGCATGGTGATTTATCGTTATGTTAATCCTAACATGACCTTCGATCGTGCATTGGAGGATTTAAATGCAACGTGTGAATCTGTCACGAATGCTTTACTCGGTGCAGGGGTAAAATCTAAACGTTGTAATGGCTATGAAGTACATCAATGGTTACTTCGCTGGTTTAACCCAAATCCTGTTGATTATGAACGTGCAGAAGATTTTTATAAGGTTGCCCATTACACGGAATCAACAGGGGTAAAAAAAGACGATCCGTTTTTGTACAATGACTTTACTGAAACGTTACTTGTCCAATCGCCCCGTACTGAAGGAGAATTCTGGTATTTTGACGAATTACCTCACACTGTTGTTGTGGTTGATTCACTTCGCCGTAGCCCAGAAGTCGGGCATTTAACGGGTGAAGTGAAACGAGGTGATAACGTGAATGCGCTTTTCGACTTATTACCTGAGCATACCATTATGGCCATGACCATAGTTGTTTATCCTCAGGATTTGCTTGAAAACCATTTATTGAAAATCAGTAAAGGTGCGTTGGGAGAAAACACCGAATCTATTTATACTAAATCCGCTGTTACACAAGTTAAGCAGTATCTGCAGGAAAAACATAAATTGTACCAAAGCTCTTTATGTTTCTTTTTGCGTGCCAAGGATGAGAAAACATTAATTTCTCAACGTCGTAAGTTGGTTACGACTTTACAAGCAACAGGGCTTATTGCCACGAGAGAAGGGGCAGAAATTGCTCCCTTATCTAGCTATATCCGCTGGTTACCGATGGTTTTTGATCCACAATCTGATCC
This sequence comes from Actinobacillus delphinicola, assembly GCF_900638385.1. Lineage (NCBI taxonomy): Bacteria > Pseudomonadati > Pseudomonadota > Gammaproteobacteria > Pasteurellales > Pasteurellaceae > Actinobacillus > Actinobacillus delphinicola. The sequence goes on from NZ_LR134510.1 coordinate 895,439, forward strand.
AAAACACCTCTATACTAAATTTAATTTTGTTCAACACATTGCGAATTTACTTCCACTCTTTGGGCGTTCTATTGGCACCCGCCATCCAGGCATTACCTATTTTAATCGAGGCGGCTCACCATTAGATTTTGACCCGCTAAACAAAGATGATCGTGCTAAATCAGGACATTTACTCCTACTCGGTCCTACGGGTGCAGGCAAATCAGCGACGTTAAACGGTAAAATTGCACAACTCATGGCAATGTATCGACCACGACTTTTTATTATTGAGGCAGGGAATAGCTTTGGTTTAATGGCTGAATATGCCAAACGGTACGGCTTAACGGTGAATCATATTCAATTAAAACCAGGAAGCGGTGTGTCGTTACCACTTTTTGCCGACGCTCAAAAAGTCATAGATGCATACAATATTGATGACATTATTTTCGATAATGAAAAACGCTTTGATGATAGTCCTGTTATACCTTTAGCCGAAGATGCCAATATAGAGGTTGATACGCAAAACGACGTGGACAATGACATCCTAGCAGATGATCAGCGTGATATTTTAGGTGAAATGGAAATAATTGCTCGTTTGATGATTACAGGAGGTAAGGAAAAAGAGTATGAAAAAATGACTCGAGCAGATGAAGCGATGATTCGACGAGCAATTATTTTAGCGGCAAATCAAACGAGAAAAGCAGGTAAAACCTGCTTAACAGAAGACATTGCAAAGGCCTTTCATGAGATTTCTAAAGATGCCACCCTTCCTCCTAAATATCGTGAGCGGGCTTATGAAATGGGAGAATCTATTGGCCTTTTCTGCCAGCCAGGCTCATTTGATGCGGAGTTATTTAATCGAGATGGTGAACCATGGCCTGATGCCGATATTACTTTAGTCGATTTAGCTACGTTAGCACGGGATGGCTATGACGTACAACTTTCTATTGCCTATATTTCCCTCATTAATCACATCAATTCGATGGGTGAGAAATACCAATTTTCTGGCCGTCCTATCGTTAACATTACAGATGAGGCTCATATCATCACTGTTAATCCTATGCTTGCAAGTTTCCTGGCAAAAGGGGGAAAAATGTGGCGAAAACTCGGGATTTGGTTATGGCTTGCAACACAAAATATGGCTGACTTTCCAGACGTGGCGAAGAAATTGCTCTCCATGCTTGAATGGTGGGAATTGTTGTATTTAGAAAAAGATGAGGTTAACCAGGTAAGCCGTTTTAAACAGTTAACGCCAGAACAAACAGATCTCTTACTTTCTACTAAAAAAGAGAACCGCAAATATACAGAAGGGGTGGTCCTCTCTTCAAAAATGGAAGCCTTATTTCGAGTAGTACCGCCGAGTATCTATTTAGCGTTAGCTATGACTGAAAATGAAGAGAAAGCAGAACGGGCTGAACTCATGAGAAAGCATGGAATTTCAGAGCTTGACGCTGCACTTATGGTCGCAAAAAACATCGATAATGCAAGGGGAATTAATGAATAGACAAGGTCTTGATTTATTTGTTGTTAAAACGCCGATTAACCCTGAGGAGCTTCCTTTGGAAACCTTAACGACATTGATTAACCCCACCTTTGGTGAGCAATTGGAAGCCTTAGGTAAGAATATTTTTTTGAAAATTGGGGCATATAACTCAATGGAAAGAATTGCCTATCGGGCGGTTGGCATGAATTACACCCGAGTGAAGTTTATTGGCGAACAAAGCCCATTTTACTTAACTATCATGGTAAACAACTACACAGAATTTCCGCCTTTTACAGAAGCGCCACGGCAATATATTTATCTACAGGATACGACCGATTTGTACTGGGTTTTAACCTACTTAGATAAACAATTACAGCAATTTACTAATAACCTACAGGAACAGCGTGATGAAAATAATGAAAATGAATAAATGGAAAAGAATAATGGTATGGCTTTTAGTCGCCTTTGCCATTTTAGTTGGCTTTACGATAATCATATCGCTTTTAGGCACGAAGTATCTTAATACAATTAATACACTTTTAGCGCATATATTGTGGTTAACGATATTTCGCTATTTCCTGTATTGCCTTTGTGCAGCGATTTTCTTTGCTATGCGTCGTAGCGTTTATGCAAAAGGTAATATAGAAGAGTGTAAAACCGTAAAACGGATGGGTTTAATGATTTTAGGTTTTTGTGTGTTTAATGAAATTTTAGTATGGATTTAAAAAGGGGGCATTTATGAACTTAATGACCATTCGACTTGAAGTCGATACTTATTATGAATATTTTATGAATACATTCTCATGGGTGATGTTTGATAATACCTGGGAACTTTTCAAAAATACTGGGCTTTTCATCTTACCTATCATCATACAGATTCTTGCAAAATGGGCGAAAGTCAGAGAGGAGGGAGCGGATGAAGGGAATAAAGGCAAGTTACTCGTTAACTGGTTAGAAAATTATCTTTACATAACTATTACCTTGATGGTTATGACCTGTATTCCCTTATTTCAGGTGAATTTTCATATCATCGACACTAAACTAGATGCGATGTGTGGAGCTCAGCGTACAACGCCGAGCCCACAAGAAACGCAATTAGGACAAGCGTTTCATGAAACAAAACTCAATGGTAAAGCACCTGAAATGCCACTTTGGTGGGCCTTCGTTTACGGTGTAAGTAAAGGCTTCACTAATGGCCTTGTTAATGCTATCCCGTGCAGACCGCATTTGGAAGAGCTTAGCATGGCCTTGAACCAATTCACGCTGTCCGACCCCATGTTACGTGAAGACATCGCAGAATTCAACAATTATTGTTATATTCCAGCAAAAAATCGCTTTTTAAAGCAAATGAGAAATGACGGCGTAACACTTAATAATGCAGAAGTGGCTGATATTGCGTGGCCTGGCTCAAAAATTCTCTTAGAAGGAGGATTCTACGGTAAATATCACGTTAAATACCCTAAAAAATATTGGAAGTATTTGAAATACCGAGACTGGGGCTTTGGCTCTGATCCAGCAGCAGGTGGCTTTCCGATGTGCGATGATTTTTGGAAAGGTAATGGTGTTATTATTGGCGGAGAAGGTAAAAAACGTTCGTTATATTACCGTATCTTAGATGCTTATCCAGAGGACTTGAAACAACAAGTATCTGCCTTATTCAAATACAAAAAAATACCAGGTGAGTCTTATAATGATTACCTTGTCCGTTATGCGATGTCTCCACAAAAGCTGCAAATGTCTGATGGGGTAAACCCTTATGGTGCAAGATATTCAGGACATTATTCAGAGGCAGGGCAAGCGGGCTCTGGATGGTCATTTGGTAACTGGGGAAAATCTATTATAAGTGGAATTAGTACTTTCTTTGGTGCACTTGGTGCGACGGTGACTGATAATATGATGCAGCCTACCTTTAAAATTTTGAAATTCTCTTTGCAAATTATACAACCTTTACTTTTAGCACTATTAACTATAGCAACACCAATTATCATTATTTTGAGTGGTTATAAACCGAAAGCCATTATTAATATCTCTTTTGCATTTTTTGGGTTGATTTTCCTAACTTATATTTGGGAAGTTGTCCATTGGATAGAATCATGGTTGTTTGATGCACTATATGATTCATCTACCTATACGACTATGAACGATCCACTCAATGGGCTCAATAACCATAGTGCAGACAACGTATTCAATTTGGTGATCGGTATTATGTATGTTGTCTTCCCTGGTGCATTCTTTGCAATGCTTGGTTGGGCAGGGATTAATATTGGGGACTTTGTTCAAAAAGCCATAGATAAACAAAATAGTCAGGCAGAAAAAAGTGGAAGAAAAGGCGCTAATATGGGCCTGGCTGGCGTCGATGCAGCAACTGGAGGAAAGTCAAAAGTAATAACAAAACATCTCAGACAATAAATGAATAAAGGGCTAAGTAATTACTTGGCCCTTTATTCATTATGATCATTACTTTAAACATCACTTGGAAAGCTATCAACATCACTTGGAAAGCTATCAACATCACTTGGAAAGCTATCATAAATATCCACATGTGGATAATTATCATACATATAGCAATTATAATAATCTTCTTCACAACGACGGTAATATTCTTCCTCTTCACGACGATAATATTCTTCTTCCTCTTCTTCAAGCTGCTTTTGTTCCGAAGATTTAGGTACGTCATTATTTAAATTAAAAAATTTAAAGACGGAAAGGAATAGATGTCCCATGATAACGAACATTAACCAGCTTCCGCTTAGAAAAATTTTAAGCCCTCGGGGAATATTTAGGTCAATAATTTTAGTAGAAAAATCTTTTTCTTTTGAAATATTTTTACGTTCCATAATCACGTCCCTTATTGAGCGATAAAACGATATTTTATTGTGTAAAAATAATACAGAAATGAGAGTATGTCAATTTATCTATTTTATGAGTTTAGTTAACGGATAAAATAATTTTCTATATGTTCCTTTTAACTCTTTAAACTCAATAAACCCTAGTCGCTCATAGAATGAAACGATACTATCATTTTTCGCCTCTACTACTAAAACCGCAGCACCTATCGGAGTATTCTTTATCTTATGAATGGCATCTGCAATTAGAAATTTACCATATCCTTGATGTTGAAAATCCATATCAACTGCTAACCGCCCAATTAGAACAGCAGGAATGTTAGGGTAGGGAATACCTTTATTTATACGTTCTTGCGGTATGTCAGAGATGGGTATGGATAATGCTGATAAAGTGTAATAGCCAATAATTCTAGATTGTTGGCTATTTATGAGTACAAAGCATTTTGTAAGTCCTTTTTTTACATCTTGAGAGACATATCGATGAAAATAGTCTTCTAAAATTTTAACAGGGCAAGAAAATGTATTTCGTTCAATTTTCAAGTTTTCTAGGGGCAATATGCCTAAATAAGGTAAATTTTCACTGACCATTACTTTTTCCTGTAACGGATAGATATTCCTCATACATATCAAGCGCATTTTTCATTGATTGATTAGGTTCAAACGGTTTATCTAGGCTTTTGATTAACAGTGCCTGATCGCTTAAGCTCAAACGTAAAACTTGATGTTCTGAAATAGTTTTTTTAGCCTCTTCGTAAGCTACACTTACGATGAAGTCAGTCAATGTTCTTCCTGTAATTGCAGCCGCTTGTTTTAATAATTCGTATATGTCTAGATTTACTCTGGCTTCCAACCTTGCTTTCGCCACTTGTGTTCTCATTTTTCTATTCCTGTGTTGTTAATGTAGATAGACTAGATTATACGACTAATAGCCGTACAATTCAATAAAAAAGGATAGACTAAAAGTTCAGTGATTTATTGTGTAGAAACAAGAACAAAAGGCTGTGTACTTAGAGATAGGTTCTGCCTTATAGAAAGAGGGACATCCTATTTTCTATAAGAAAAATTGTATTTTTTCTATGAAAACAATATAAAACAGAAATACTATGGCTAATAGGAGGGTAAATATTAGTTTAACCAGTGTAAGTAGTGCAACAGGTAGGTGAGTTATCTATGGACTATTTGTATATATTTTTTAGTCAAAAGTAGCTTCCCATTCTATAAATTTATCTTTCCATTCTCGGTCTAGCATTTTTAAATTGCGCTCAATACTTTGCTGGACGTTTTTGGCAATAAATTGAATAATTGGGTTAAAATCATTACTAATTGATGCAGTTTCTAAACTTTGATAGTAAGTTTTACTATCTTCTAACTTAATTATGGTAATAGGATAACCATTTTTCATTAATTCTAAATTCATAATGAGCCGCCCAGTTCTACCATTTCCATCTGAAAATGGATGAATTTTCTCAAATTTAGCGTGAAATTTAGCGACTTTTTCAAGAATATGATCGGTGGATGTTTCATACCAGTCCAATAGTGCATCAAGCTCTTCTTCGATATGAAGATAATGAGCAGTTACAGTTCCACTATGGCTTATCCATACATCATGTTGCCTAAATTTTCCTGCAATGCCACGATCAATATCACCAATGATAATTTGATGAAATTCTTTAATGAGTTGTTTAGTTAATGGCTTTTTAACTTTAACTTCATCAACTAAAAAATCTAAGGCAAAATCCTGATTTTTAGCTTCAATATGATCTTTTAAAGGCTTTCCTTTAATTGTAATCCCTTGTTCTAATACGATTTGAGTTTCTCGCAAAGATAAGCTATTTCCTTCAATTGCGTTAGAATTGTAGATGTACGCTTGTTTAACAGTATTGTAGAGTTTATCTAGTACAATTGTGGGTAACGGTCTTTTTATGTTGAGGAAATCTTTTAATTGTTCTATTTTTTTAAAAGACATTTTCATTCCTTACTCAGCAAATGATTAGTAAAATGGGGCCCTTAAAGAGCCCCAATGATAGAGATAAAATATGGTTGATTAGGTATTAATTTTTACTCCAATAACCAAATATTGTAAGTGCAATTGGAATAATAGCAATGATAGCCATAAGCAGCCAACGCAAGATATCGAATTTGGAGTCTATTGCTTCAATTTTCGTATCCATCGCTTCAAATTTAGTATCAAATTTGGTTTCCATCGCTTCAAGTTTAGCGTCGAACTTGTTTTCCATTGCTTTAAGCTTGGTGTCAAACACTTCAAGCTTAGCGTCAAACGCTTCAAATTTAGCATCAAACTTAGCCTCCATCGAATTGAGTTTATTGAGTACTCTATCCATATCAGCCTCCGTTTTCAGTTGTATTAAGTTTACGATTGCTTTTTGTTCCTCAGACGGGATTGCCTTGAGATTTTCAGCAATTTTGTTAAAATCGACCACAACGGTTCTCCTTAATTTTGTTAAAAAAGCTGGGAGAACCGTATCCGCTGGGATAAGTTTTCCCAGCGTGGGTCGTGATAGTTAAAAACTATCAGTTAGTGTTAAAGTCAGGAAGACAAACGAATAAAGTATCATTATAATGAATGACCTTTAGTGTTCGTTTATCTCCCTTGACTGGTTCAAAGGTTAAAATGAACCCCGCTTTTCTATGCTGTTCCAGTAGTGAATATACTTGCTGTTTCAGTTTATGGATTAATCGCTTTTCAACGGTACCATTTTTCTGAATTAAGCCTTTAAAAGCGAGAGCTTGTATTTCAATCGTAATCATAGGATTTTCCTCGTAAAAAAGGGGAAATCCTATTTACCCTCAAGGGAAACAGTATTTCCCCTGTGGGTTGATTAAAATACGGCTATTTTTGTAAATAACCAAAAACAGTAAACGCAATTGGAATAATGGCGATAATTGCCATTAATAGCCAACGCATCGCTTCAAGTCTAGCCTCAAATTTTGAGTCCATTGCTTCAAGTTTAGCGTCAAACGTTTCAAGTTTAGCGTCGAACTTGTTTTCCATCGCTTCAAGCTTAACGTCAAACGCTTCAAGTTTAGCATCCAACTTAGCTTCCATCGAATCGAGTTTATTGAGTACTCTATCCATATCAGCCTCCGTCTTCAGTTGTATTAAGTTTACGATTGCTTTTTGTTCCTTCGGCGGAATTGCCTTGAGATTTTTAGCAATATTATTTAAGTCAAGCATTACGGTTCTCCTTAATTTTGGTTAAAAAATACTGGGAAAACCGTACCCGCTGGGATAAGTTTCCCAGCGTGGGTTAAGTAAATATAAGTAGATAAAACAGTAAAAAGTGGCGTAATTACTTTATTAGTAACCGTGCAATCCCAACGCTCAGTACACATCATGCTTCATTCAGCAACGCTGAATTGCTAGCTTACAAAGCCACTAGCACTTTTGCTATCAAAGATAGCGGAGTTACATTCTGAGTATATGAGAATTGCTCTTTTAACGCTATAAAAAATTATCTAATTTTTTAATTTAATTTTTCCTTTCATTTTTTGAACGTTTTTTTAAACTCTTTTTATTTTTGTAAGGACAAAAATGAAAAGATGTATTATCGCTGTCACCTCCATAATGAGTCCGTTGGTATTTGCTAACGCTGCACTTCCGCATGTTGAAGTTTTAGGATTTACCACACAATATCAGCCCTTTGTACAGGCTAAGTTATTAGATAAACAATTTCAGCTTGATAAACTTGATGAGCTCAATGCTGAACTTTCTAAAGGTTTACCAAATAACCTACAACAGGCTGAAGCAGTTATGCGACAACGCATTAACTCGCCCAATGGACGTAAACTCGTTGAACAAATCGAAAATGCAAGCACTGTCATATCACAAGCCTGGCAATTGGGTGTAAAGAAATCTCCCGCTATTGTGTTTATACCAACCAATGGGAAACCTGTTGTTGTGTATGGTCAGCTTAATGTAGCCACGGCAGTAAGTATTTACCGTCAACGCATGGAGAAAAAATCATGAAATTTGATAAAACAAAAATTTCACAAAAGCTCCAACATTGTCTAGTTGGGTTAGGCGTTTTAGCCTGTACTTTACCTGATGTAGCGAGTGCGAGTAGTGGTGTTACTGTCGCACAATTATTACAAAGCTCATCCTCATTAAGTTGTGCCGAGTGGCGTGTAAAGGGAATTTGTATTTGGCTTACTTGCACACCTTTTGGCTGTTATACCCGAACGTCTGTGAAAGTTCGTCATTTCCTGCCAGAAAGTGTTGTATCGGTTTATGACTTTGAAGAAGATAATCCTGTGGCAGAAGCCAAAATGATGGGCGGGAATAAGTTTGTAACAAAATTAAGCACATTAGGAACGCCTCAAGGCGAATTAACAGGTGGCCGTTTTGTTTCCCATAATAAGAGACTTTACAATCAATCTCATATTAAGAATGCTGAATTAATTGGGCATCCTGGGGGTATGATATACACTTTATTAGGCCAACTCGGTTACTTTTGTTCATCGCAATCCTCGCCTTATATGCCGTATTTTTTAAGTGGTTTAGACTTTTTAGAATGGCGTTATCCTACTGTTGAAGCATTTCATCCGTCCTCTCTTACCTTTTTTAGTCGAGAACTTCATAAAGGTAATGATAACTGGGGAAATATCTATCCACGAAATGGTATGGTTACTCAGCAACATTCTTATAAAGGCGCTGCGTTAGTAGCACAACGAGTGGCAGATATCGTGACACGGCCATTTGGTACAAGCTCGCACCTTTATTTTCCATTATCGAAGAAATCACAACCAAGTAATGGCAAATGGTATCCAAAACCAGTCCAAGAGCTTAATAATCAGAACCATAAATGGCAGATGTTGTATCCAAAACTGGAACAAAGTTGTGCCATTTTCCCTGATAAATCTAGTTCAAGAATAGAAACTACCGATCCCTATCAAGATAAATTAAGCCCAAACCATAATTATGCATGGGCCTTATGGCGACCTTATGAATGCTGTAAGCGTCGTGGGCAAACGTTGATTTTCTCAAACTGAAGCAATAATCACACAAGGCAGATATAAACAAACGTAACATAAAAGGATAGGCAAAAATGATGATATTTCGTATGCGCAAGTTCAAAATACATAAAATTCGGTCCATGACATTAGCTGTGACAGGATTATTAGGCACTCAATACGCTGTAGCAGGTGATTACAATTATCAACATGGTGCAATTATTAATGATTATGTTAATTACACCATCGGCGGGGGAAATGTCATTCATCCTATGGCCAGTAGCACGCATCCCGAACGACTTAATGTAGGTGTTGCTTGGAATAGTGATTTAATGTGCGGTAATTTGGATTTTAACAAGTCCATTATTAATGACTTACAAGGGCAAGCAAAAAATAGCATTATGTCCTTATATAACAATATTGTCTCTTCAGCTAAGGGGGCAATTGCTTCCATGCCAGCATTAATGTTACAACGTAGCAATCCTCAACTGTACGATATGTTGACTAATGGTGCTTATCAAGCGAGCTTAGACTTTTCTAACATTAAAACAAGTTGTGAAGCATTAGGTAATAAGATGGCAGATTATGCAGAAAATAGCTGGAAAAATTTAGGGAAAGATACGGCATTAACTGAAATGTTATCTAATAATCAAGTTACAGCTAAAAATTTCCAAGAACGAAAAGAAAATGCTCAACGACAAAATCAAGGTATTAAGTGGGTAGGTGGAGAGAAAAAAGGGGGTGTTGGCCAACAATCCATTCAGACTAATAAAGATGCCGCCACGGCAGGATATAATGTTATACAGAATCGACAGCCTACAGATAAAAGTAATGTATCCCAAAGTCAATGTACGGGTAGAATATGTCAAGTTTGGCGAAACCCTAACGAGGCAAGTCAATGGGTAACAGATGTTGTTGGTGATGAAATCGTTTCTACCTGTTCGGGCAGTAATGGTAAACAATGTGGTGATCAAAAAGAGGGTACAAAAGTAGGTAAGGGATTAACGCCAAAAATTATCCAAGAAGCAGAAGAAGTCAAAAAGAAATTCAATGAGCTTTTTAATAAAAAAGAACCCCCAACTACGCAAGAATTAGAAGACATTAGTTCTTCCACAGTGAAAGTAACTCGTGGATTATTAGAAGCGATAAAAGAGTCGCCTAATCAATCATTATTGGTATCGAAATTAAGTACCGAAATTGGGCTTTCTCGAGCCTTAGAGAAGGCATTATTAGCTAGACGTATGCTCATCGCCTCAATGCGTGAACCTAATATTGCAGCCGCACCAAATGCCATAAAAACATTAGAGCGTTCACTCACTTTATTGGATCGAGATATTGGGCAAGTCAAATTGGAGCTCGAAATGAATCAATTACTTGGCACAAAAACAGCACTGACTGCTTTGCAACAAGTAGAAAATGATAAGATGAAACGTGCTATACCAAATCAAGCAGAAAATACGAATAAGCTCCAAAATTTAGATAAGTCATCTAAAGAAAATAGAGGAATAGTAAAAAGATATAGTGCTAAATAATGTAAAATGTTAGATAATACGAAACGCAACTGATATTTCTAGTAAGCAAACCCATTTGCCCCTTATTTTAAGGGGCTTTTTTTTGTTTTTAAAAAGGAAAAAGGCAAAGGGGGTTGCCTACGGCAACAAGGGGAATGGTTCAAGGGTAAACCGTTTCCCTAAGGGAAACGGGCTTACCCGAAAGGGCTAGAAAAGGTAAAAGGGCTAAAGAGGAAAGTATAAGATATTCAATACCTTAAATTACGTAGTATAACTTAAATTACATAGTATAATATGTGAGAATTGAAAAGCTATAGGTTAAAAATTAGCTTAGTATGTAATTATGGAGATATAAAATGATTAATTTATTAATTTTACTATTAATTTTTAGTATTATTATAGCAATAGGATATTTTATATACAATCTGGTGATTATATCAAACAATATAACTATACTACAAAATAAGTTATTACTCATAGAATTAGATCTTATTCTTTTAGATAAAAAACAGCTAAATTCTAATGATAAAATCATCTATACCACACTAATTTATATTTTAAAAAATTTGATAGATAATTTATCAAATGTTAATTTATTCGGCCTATATGTAATTAGTAGAAATAAAAATATAGTTGATAGAATAAGTGTATGCTATAAAATATCATCTGAAATAGAAAATAACCAGTTAAGGCGCTCTTTTACTAAGAGTAAAAAAATAATTATTGATGCCTTAGAAAATGATATAAAAGAATGGGCTATATGGTTATTCCCTCTTGTATTGACTGGTGTATCCCTTATCATTTTATATGGTCTCTTCTTTATATATCATCTTAATACCTAAACAGAGTAATGACTTAACAGTTACATTTGATTATTTAACAAACTACCAAGGAGCTCATATGCGTAGGCGTATAAATTTTAATTTTAGTCTATTAGACGCTGTTCTTTTTTCGATTCTTTGGGCAGTGATTCTTATGGTTACTATGGGGATAGCTGCACCATTATTTATCTTTTATCTTGTTAAATTTTTCACTGATAGAATGGTAATAGAAGATTGTTAATAATAAATTTCGAACTATAAGTGAGAGTTGGAATCAATAATTTCAACTCTCATTGTATTTCAAGCTATATTTCTAATTGATAGAAAAATTCTACTTATTTTACAGTATTTTTGGTTATTCTCCCTATATCATAAATATTATGAATGATATTAATTTTACTAACTAATTGATAAATATTATATTTTATCTATTTAATATTTATTAAATATTATAACCAATTGAATATATTATGAAAAAAAATTTTTTATAATATATTGACTTTATGTCTAAGCTATCTAAAATGCCTGAGGACGTTTGGAATCTTTTTGAGTCATTTTGATTCCTTTATTCTAGATGTAGATCCAACTGCTTACTTAAGCGTAAGCAGTTTTTTTTAGTTATGGCTAAACAATATAACTATAATTAATACTAGCCTCTTAACTGATTGTATAAAATATCAAAAATAAACATTCCTCATTAAGGTAATCTTTCTAAGATTGTAACAGGTATGACCTGTTTAAAGGATATAGAAAAAATTTAATTTTCCTATATCTTTTTGAAAAATTAAAAACTTGTGAGGTATCATATGAAAAAATCAATATTAACATTAATTGCAGTAACTAGTGTAACTTCAGTATATGCTGACGGTATGCTATCTACCAACCACCAAATGAATACAAACACGAATACGCCTCGACTTTTTGTAGAAGGTGGTCTAGGTGTTACATCTTTAACTGTTAAAAATAAAGATGACATGAAATTAAAACGTAAGAGTTTATTTGAACAAAATTTAGGTCTTGGTGTTGATGTTAATGATAAAGATCTTTTTGTGTTTAAAATGACAAATCTTAACGGTTACAGAGCAAAATATAATAAAAATAGTGATATTGACTTAAAAATTATTAATTTTGACGTGGACTATAAACACCTCTTTTTAAGTGGACATACTCTCCGTCCATATATTAATGGTAGCGTAGGGTTGACAAGAGGAAAAACAAAAATTCTTGTAAATAATAAAGTTACGGATAAGAAAACAACTACTCGTCTAAGTACTGGTTTTGGCGCAGGTGTTCAAGCTAACTTAACAAATAATTTTGTTATGGGTGTAGGCGCAGAATACAAATACTACGCAAGTGATGTTAGCGGTATCAAGGGCAAGGCTTTTGCACGTTATTATTTCTAACATATTTATTTTTTTATAATTTCTAGTTCATATATGCAGTTCTAACCACTTTTTATAAGTGGTTTTTTTATGCGTTTTATTCACCTATGTGATAGTGACTAGGTAAATAAGTTTACTTGGATGAGCGGACATAACAATGGAAGTGCCAACAAAATGCTAATATATAAAGTTATTTAGTAATGTACTTACAAAACTGACTTTCTTAGAGTATGTTTTGTCCGTTTTATCTTATGTGGTTGGGTTTTTATGGCAATGTAGATACGTGGAAGGTATACCAAACTAAAAGCGAAAATAGAACAAATATCATTAAAATCAAAAACTCGTGGAGGTGAAAAATGATAAATGTATTAGCCTTTGTAGTGGTTCTTTGTGCTTTTGTAGCAACTTGGCATTTTTTCTATGAATCTATTATTTCTCCGAATAAAATAACTGTATTACGTACAGAGTTATTGTTGCTTGAAGCAGAATTAAGTTTATTAGATATAAATAAATTAAATGCTAATGATAAAGATGTTTATCATCTTTTAAGTCATGGTGTGGAAAATTTAGTAAACCACTTCTAGGAGTGGTTTTTATAAAATTTACTTCTCACATGTATGGGTAACACTATTATATGTACCACCGTTATCTAGACATTGATCTTTTTTATTAAAAGTTAATGAAACAAATAAAATAATCAAAAAGAGTAATAAAAAACAAGCACCACCTATAATAAATTTAAATGAGGTTTTCATTGTATCATCCTTATATAAAGAAACATATCAGAAGTATAGAGAAACCGTGTCTTTCCCTCTCCAAAGTAAGCTATCTCTTCAATGATAATATATAAGTTAGGAGTAATCAATGTACAAATAACTCTTATAATATTTTTATTTACATTATTGCTACCTTAAGAAAAAAACATTTATTTTTAATATGTTATATTTTCTTTATAAATTCTATATAAATAGCGGTAAGGTGTTCTTGAACTTTAAGAATTTTTTCATAGAAATCTTTGATCTCACGATTTACTAAGGATTGAGCTTGTAGGAAATCCAAAAAGATTTTAAGATTTACATCGTATTGTTTTGTACCGTTTTTGTTTAAAGGAATTAAGCCTTCCCAAGAGTATCTCTCTCCTTTTTCATCATAATTAGGTATAACAGAGGTAGATTGAAATGACTTACTTTGGCATAACGAAAAAATTACGGGTAGAAATTCTAGCTTTAACTCAGGCTTCTTTAATTCTAAAATAATTTCTTTATTATCTAGCTTAATAAGATCATAAAAAACTTCATTCCCTTTGTAGGCTAATAAAGTGATTTTTTCTTGTAAATCAATATCTGTAATGATTTTATTTAACTCTTTTTCTGTAATCATACAATTATTCCTTTAGTCTATAGATGGGAAATGGAAAATTTCTCTTAATTCTGGATGTAAGCAATCTCCATAAAATTTTGTTGCCAAACAAAACCAAAACTGTCTTTGTTTTTCCCATTGCTGTAATTGGTTTTCGAGAGATTTTTTCTTGTCCTCTAAGTTTTCAAAATCCTTAATAAGGATAGAAAAATCCTTGCATTCATTTGGAGATTGAAAAACTTCAATAAATTTTTGCTTTACCTCATCTATAGTTGCTGTATTGAAAAATAGTTCTAGTTTTCTGTCCTCTAGACTATCTATTCGAGAATTAATAAACCCGATTGTACAATTCAAATTATCGCATTCTAGTTGTAATTTAAATTCTTTAATGGCTAATTGAATGAGGGAAATCTTATCATTTTCTATTTTTGGGTCTGAAGTATGAGAAAAATTAATATCTTCAAAAGCTAAAGCTAAACACGTTATTTCAGACTTAATAGCGGAAAGCTCTTGTTTTACTAACCGATATTTTTCTTTTAACGTAGAAATTTCTTGTTTTTTACATCGTATTTGATCGTCAATTTTTATATATGCATCTTTTTCCATATTACAATCCATTATAAACAGTGAATACAAGGTGGAAGACATTAACGCCTTATCATCATAGTCTAGAAAAAAACTCGGTAGAAACAAGGAAAAATCGCCTAGAAATCGAATCAAAAATCTATTTAATTTATGGTTAATCCCATATTTTATTTATGTTAGCTTAAAGAAATTTAAGTTACTTTTTCATATAGTTGTTATGTATCACTTTATCAAAAAATTTTTCCGTAAAAAGCTAATGTCTTCCATACCTGCACCTACAGTTAAAGAAGATAAACCTGGATGGCACTTACCACAAACGGCTGATCAGTTACTAAATACACCACATCGTCAAAAACAACTCAATACTATTTGGCAAAATGTATCGATGACACCTGATAATTTCCAACAGTTGTACGGTGAACCGATAAGACGTTATGCTGAACTGGTACAGCTTTTACCTGCCAGCGAAACACATCACCATGCTTATTTAGGTGGAATGCTTGATCATGGTTTGGAGGTCATTGCTCTTGCTGCAAAACTGAGACAGAATTATGTGTTACCACAAAATGCTCCCCCAGAAGAGCAAGCAAAACAACGAGATGTTTGGAGTGCATTAATCATTTATGCTGCATTGCTACATGATATTGGCAAAATTGCAGTCGACATCAAGGTCGTGCTCGAAAATGAAAAACAATGGTTCCCATGGCAAGGACGACCTACCTTACCTTATCGTTTTTGTTATCATCCCGATAGAGATTATGAGTTACACCCAACATTAGGGACATTTCTGCTTCATTATTTAGTCCCGCCAATAGCGTTAGATTGGCTAGCTACCTTTCCAGGCCCATTTGCTACTTTAATGTACTATGCAAGTGGACATAGTGATAAAGCGGGTATTTTGGCAGAAATTGTGCAGAAAGCTGATCAACTATCTGTAACAATGGCATTAGGTGGCGACATTAATAAACTTGATGAAAGCCCTAAAGTGTCTTTTGCAAAACAGTTACAGTTGGCGCTTCGTCACGTTGTGAAAGGTTTTAATATCAATAATCCTAAAGGAGGGAGTCAGGCCTATGTCAATGAGCAAGGTGTGTGGGTGATGTCAAAAACAACGACAGATGCTGTACGTGCATATTTAGTTAGCCAAGGAATAAGTGTGCCTGTACAAAATGCAAAATTATTTGATGAAATGCAAACATATAAACTTATTGAGCCTGCTTCAGATAATATGGCCGTATGGACGTGTAAAATAGCGACAGAGAGTTGGCAACCACAAAATAATTTTACCTTCTTGCGACTTTCCCCACAATTAATTTGGCCAAACGTAACTGATCGCCCTGAAAATTTTAAAGGCACTATTACGCCTGTGGATAGTGAAGGAAACATCCTTAACCTTGATACAGTAAATGAATCGCCAAAACCAGTTATTGATACTGAACCAGTGTTAGACGTACCTACTGCTGATACAGTAATAGATCAGACGAAAAACCTAGATGATACTTTAATGGATGCCGTATTAGATATGTTTGGTAGTACTGAAACCTCAGAGCCTGCAGAAATTTCTACGATAGACGAAGTACCAGCGGCAGTAGAACTTTCCCAAGTTACAGAAAGTGAAGTTTCACCAATTGAAGCAGAAGCAATACAAAATACTGACCCAGTAATAGAGTCAATATCAATTGAAACGGTAGCGATTGAAAAACAAGAAAAACAGGAATCACGTCAACCTAGAACGCCAGCTGTAATGGTAGATGCTAATATGCCGAAAATTAGAGAACGTGAATCAACTTTACCTCCAACCGATTTAACCACTCTTCCACGTGTTAGTAATACGCCTAAAAATTTTGTGAAACCACGGCAACCTCAACCTGTGCAGCCGACCAAAACGAGTTTAGATCCGTCAAATAAAATTCAAATTGATGATTTTATTCAATGGGTAAAAGTAGGGTTTCAGACTAATAAGATTAAACTGAATCAAAGCGATGCATTACTGCATATTGTTGAAAATCACCTTTTTATGGTTACCCCACAAATCTTTCGTTTGTACGTTATTGAGCAAACAGGACGAAGTGATCAGGTGCTATGGGAATCATTACAGAAAGACTTTCAAAAACTAAATTTACATACCGTACGATATGATAGCGAAAGTAAAGATTATTATAACTTTTGGACGGTTAAAATTCAGGGAAGTTTGCGAGAAACAGAATTAACTGGATATTTAGTAAAAAATTTTGCATACTTCATAGGGAGCAGGACTGTTCTAAACAATCATCATTTGAAATTACAAGGAAACTTAACAAATGAAAGTAACCATTGATATAATCATGAAAAAATTTTTACCATAAATATTTACGAGAAGATACAATAGCCTCTTATACAAAGGTAGTTAAACAATTTAACAAACATTTTCCTAATCAGGATATGCGGGTATTGAAGTCTTCGGATATTATTGAGTGGCGACGAGTGATCTTGTTACGGTTAAAACCCGTTAGTTGGAATAATTATGTTCGCCATCTAAAAGCGATTTACGCTTTTGGTATTGATCAAGCACTCTTGCCAAAACCCAATCCATTTAAATATTGTTCACTACGAATTGGCAAACCACAGAAAAAAATATTTAATCCAGAGCAAATTAAGCAAATCAATGATATTTTTCAGCAGGAGCATGTACCAGATTGGTGTTCTCCGCTGTGGTTTTATGAGGCAGTCATTAAAACGTTGTTTTATACTGCAATTCGTCGCAGACAGTTATTAAATCTTACAATAGAGAATGTTGATCTTAATCGTGGTATATTCTCATTACCTGCATCAATCAATAAAAATGATTGTTATCATGAATTGCCGATTAGTAAAGCATTACGCCCAGCGCTAGAAAAATTGTTACTTGAGCATGAGTTAAGGGGGAGTTTACCGAAGGAGCAATTGTTTAACAGAAACAAATTTACGCTAGCAACGTATCGGCAAGGTAAAGAAATGACCAGCGCTCAACTCACGTATTTTTTTGAAAAATTAAGTGCATTGGCTGGCTTTAGAATTACCCCACATCGATTCCGCCATACTGTGGCAACAAATCTGATGAAGAATCCAAAGAATCTTTATGTTGTTAAACAGTTATTAGGCCATTCTTCCGTCAATGTCACGTTGGAGTATATACATGATGATCCAGAAACACTGCGAAATATTGTAGATAATATATAAATAGTCATTATTAATTTGCAAGACCAGCAAAAAAGTATATAATAGCGACGTTCGTTTTTTAATCGTTGCGATGGCTAAAAAGAACAGTCCTGAACCATGAATGGTCAGATCACTTCTCACGTCCCCCCTGATTTCTCAAAATGTGATGTTATTCCCTACTGCAGACACATATGAATCAGTTGTTGAAATATCGTTTCCCATAGCTTGAATGCTTGAGCCATAAATTTTTAGATTTTTGCCAAGTGCTTCAATTTGGTTAACATTTGTTGCAGAGGTATCATTTGTTGTTATGTTATCTCCAATAATTGTTTTTTGATTATTGGAGGATAGTTTCGTATTTAATTTTTTAAAATTATATGATTGTTTATATGTATGAGAGGAAGGCGGTGGGGTATCTGTTGCTAAAACTTGTCCAGAGATCAATAAAGTACAACCTAGAATAGCTGTATTTTTAATTATATTACGACCTGTTTTAGTTGTTGATTTTGCAAGCTCTGAAACAACAACTAACCGTTGATTTATTCGATCAAAAATTATTTTAAAGATTCTATTCATTTTAACATCCTTCCAACAAAATTATAAAAAAAAAAGAAGTAAAATAATTTTACTCCTTTAAAACCATACATATTTAATACTATTTGTCCAGTATAAGTAAGATTAAATTATTTAAAAATACATCCTAATAGGTACTTATGCATTTGATAATTGTTTTTAAAATGTTAAATTATTGTTAATATTACATAAAATGAACAAAATCCAAAATAAAAAATTTTTTTAGATTTAAAGTAAATTTCATTATATATAAATTTACTATAATGGGGTTAAATTGATCGTTCCTAATTTAAAGATTTGATTTGGTTCAGGATTAGTTAAAATTACTTCTAGCCAGAGCGTATCACGGTAAATGGCATGATTAAGGATGTGCCCTGTTTTACGCCAGTTTTCTCCGACAAGGGTTTCTATTTCGTGACCGTTAAGGTAAGGGGTATTTGGTGCATGGAAAATATACATTGCACGTTTGTTGATGCCTCGGTATTTCGCACGAGCAATGGTTTCTTGTCCAATGTAGCAACCTTTGGTAAAGCAAATGGCATTTTCAATATCCTGTAAATTCATCGCTTGTGGGATAAATTCATTTTGGCTTTCTGGACTGAGTAGAGGAATACCCGCTTTTATATCGGCAATTTTCCACAGTGCATAATCGGCAAAATCGTGATTAGTTTGCACAGTTTCGCATACGATAAATTCACGCCCATCGGCTAAATTAAAGCAAAAATTTTGCGGAAAATCGGGGCGTGTCGCATTGTTTTCGGGTTGCCAGCCGAGAATTTGCCAATCTAATGTTTCAAAGGTCACTTTAGAAAAAATCGCATATTTATTGAGATCTTTAAGGCTACTTTCTAATAATTCATTGTGAATGAGGGCATAGAAAGTTTGTTCATCTTGGCGATAAAGGCGAAAAATTGTTTGTACTTTGCCTTTAGCATCACAATGGGCAGTCAGCGTTTGTGTGTTGGCTTTAAGATTTACCACATCGCAAGTAAGCTGACCTTGTAAAAATTTTTCACTATCTACGCCACTGATGCGAACTAAGGTTATCGGGAGTTGAAAGAGCATAATGACTCCTTATTCGAGGTTTTGAATTTGTTCACGCATTTGTTCAATTAACACTTTTAATTCAACCGCACTTGCAGTGACATCCGCATTAATTGATTTTGATGCGAGAGTATTTGATTCACGATTAAGTTCTTGCATCATGAAGTCGAGTTTACGACCGACAGCACCACCTTGACGTAAAATGCGTTGTGTTTCTTTAACGTGAAGTTGAAGGCGATCTAATTCTTCGGCAACATCTAGGCGTTGAGCAAGAATAACCATTTCTTGTTCAAAGCGTTGTGGATCCGCTTCGAGTTGTGCGTCTGCAAAGCGTTGTTGTAAACGCTCACGTTGCCATTGTAAAACCTCTGGCATTTGCGCACGGACTTTGTCTGCCTCTTGTGAGATAGCTTGGAGGCGTTCATCAATAAGAAGATGTAATTTTTCGCCCTCACGACCACGCATTGCGATAAATTCTTTGAGGAGCTCATCAAATCCTGCGAGCAAATCTTGGCTGATTTGGTCTAAATCTTGTTCTTGAGCTTCAACGACTCCTGGATAACGTAAAATATCCATTAGGTTAATTTCACCACCGCCGACTTGTTGTTTTAGCCATTGGAGCGATTGAATAACTTGTCCAGCAAATTCTTGATTGATGTTAAGCCCTGCATCTTTTGATGGGACCATATCAATGCGAAGGGAACATTCTACTTTTCCACGGGTCAAAGCATGGCGTAATGTTTCACGTAAGGTGTTTTCTAATCCACGGAAAGCCTCAGGTAAGCGGAAAAATGTTTCAAGATAGCGTTGGTTGACACTACGCATTTCCCAAATTGCGCAGCCCCAATCTTTTTTGATTTCCACACGGGAAAAAGCAGTCATACTGTATAGCATTGTGAATCCTTTTATTTATTAAAAATATCGTTAGTTATTGTACTGTTAAATTTCTATTCTGTCAGTTTGCGTGTTAAGATGTCGCAATTTTTTGAAATTAGAATCGAGGAATAACTATGCAAAGCCAACGTCCAAATGCGCGTCCATTTGATAAGATGCGTGATATTAAAATTACACGCCATTATACCAAACATGCGGAAGGTTCCGTATTGGTAGAATTTGGTGATACGAAAGTGCTTTGTACCGCAAGTATTGAGGAAAGTGTTCCACGCTTTTTGAAAGGTCAGGGCAAAGGTTGGGTGACGGCTGAATATGGCATGCTTCCACGCTCAACCCATAGCCGTATGCAACGTGAAGCGGCAAAGGGCAAACAGGGTGGACGGACGATGGAGATCCAACGCTTAATTGCTCGTTCTTTGCGTGCAATGGTAGATTTAGAAGTGTTAGGTGAAAATACCATTACGTTAGATTGCGATGTTATCCAAGCGGATGGCGGTACTCGTACTGCATCTATTACTGGGGCAGCCGTGGCGTTAAGCGATGCGATCGCTTATTTATTAGTGGAAGGGAAAATTAAAACAAATCCGATTAAAAATCTTGTGGCAGCAGTATCCGTAGGAATTGTCAATGGAGAGGCCGTATGCGATTTAGAATATATTGAAGATAGCAATGCGGAAACGGATATGAATGTAGTGATGTGTGAGGACGGTCGTATGATCGAAGTTCAAGGCACTGCAGAAGGCGCACCATTTAGCCATGAAGAATTATTAACTTTATTAAGTTTGGCTAAACAAGGATGTGAACAAATTTTTGCTGCACAACATGAGGCACTAGCAGAAAATTAATTGAACTCACGCCACATAAATCGCATAAATTTTTACGATTTTTGTGGCGTTATTTGAGGAGCAAATATGTTTATTGGAAAAATTGTTGGGGCAATCATCGGATTAAAATTTGGTGGTTTTTTTGGCATGATTGCGGGGATTTTCGTAGGACACTTAGCAGATAAGAAAATTTACGAATTAGGCAGTGTTCGCTCTAGCATTTTTAGACGTAAATTAACTCGCCAATCGCTTTTTATGCAAACAACTTTTGCGGTACTTGGTCATTTAAGTAAAGCGAAAGGGCGTGTGACAGATGAAGATATCGCACTTGCGAATAATCTGATGGCACAAATGAATTTGGATCAGGCGGGGATAAAATTAGCACAAGATGCATTCACCCGTGGTAAAGATGCGAATTTCCCATTACGCCAAGCGATTCAAGAATTTCGTGAAGGTTGTGGACAACGTAATGATTTATTGCGTATGTTCTTAACAGTGCAGGTAAAAGCGGCTTTTGCTGATGATGTTTTAGATCCACGTGAGCAGGAAATCTTATATATCATCGCTGAAGAATTGGGCGTGTCACGTTTCCAATTCGATCAAATGATTGCGATGGAATTAGCTGCACGTCAATTCCGTGGTTTCTACCAACAAGCAGGTGCTGGCGGTTTCTATCAACAGCAAGATACCGATGGTTTCCACGATTACAGCCAACAACAGCAATATCATCAATATCAACGTAACGGTGGACCAACATTGGCGGATGCATATCAAGTGTTAGGTGTGTCTGAAAGTGATGATCAACAAACGGTAAAACGTGCTTATCGCCGATTAATGAGTGAAAATCACCCAGATAAATTGATTTCTAAAGGCTTGCCAAAAGAAATGTTAGAAATGGCAAAAGAGAAAACCCAACAAATCCAAGCAGCTTACGATTTAATTCGTAAAGCGAAAGGGTGGCGTTAAGCGATAATGTTGTAGAAAACCGCTTTGCAAAGAGCGGTTTTTTTATTTTAAGGATAAAAAATGCGTGTCATTTTAGCACCAATGCAAGGCGTGTTAGATTATTTTATGCGGGATTTATTAACCCGAGTGAATCATTATGATTTGTGCGTAACGGAGTTTGTGCGGGTAGTGGATAGTTTATTACCCGAGAAAACTTATTATCGCATTTGTCCAGAATTATATGAGAATGGATTGACGCAAGCAGGGACGCCTGTGCGTGTTCAGATCCTTGGGCAACATCCGCAATGGTTAGCTGAAAATGCAATGCGTGCCATTGCGTTAGGATCGCATGGCGTGGATTTAAATTGTGGTTGTCCATCTAAAACTGTGAATGGAAGTCAAGGTGGGGCAAGTCTGTTAAAAGATCCCGAATTAATTTACCGAGCAACTCAGGCAATTCGTAAAGCCGTACCTGCAGAGCATACGGTAAGTGTGAAAGTGCGTTTAGGTTGGGATAATCCTGATCATGCGTTTGAAATTGCTGATGCGTGTCAGCAAGGCGGTGCAACGGAAATTGCAATTCATGGGCGTACTAAGATGGATGGCTATAAAGCGGAACGTATTAATTGGGAAAGAATTGGTGAGGTGCGTGAAAAATTACGTATTCCCGTTGTTGCCAATGGTGAAATTTTTACTTACCAAGATGGTCAACGTTGCCAGCAAATTACGGGTTGCCAAGATTTGATGGTAGCACGTGGGGCATTAAATGTGCCGAATTTAAGCGATGTTCTTAAACAAAATGCAGATAAATTAGATTGGGGAAGTGGTGTAATGCCGATGATTCGCGCTTATTCACAAGTAGAGAATCAATTTGATAGCGGTTTTTATCATATCGCTCGCATTAAGCAATGGTTGCAATATTTGAAAAAGGATTATTCTGAAGCAATCGATCTTTTTGAAAAGATTAAAACCTGCCATTGCGCCGATGAATTAAGAATCTTGTTGCAGTCTGCAAATTAAGCGTTAAATTAATGACAATATAAATCGTATTTTTAAAAAAATGGGCAAAGTTTATGGCTGAAAATAATCAAAATAATGGTGGATTTATTTTACTGAAGATGTTTTTAATCTGCTGGGGATTTGCATTCGTCTTGATGTATTTTGCTAATGCAATCCTTATTGGAATTAATGCAAATGTTGCACAAATGATGAAACAATTAGCGTCTTTATTTGTGCCTTGTATCGAATATTCTTTTGTTGCATCGTTACTCTTGGTACTTTTCTATGGTAGAAAATACCAACGATTTTTACAGAATAGAAAGAAACCTTAATAATTTAAAGTAAACAAAAAAGGACGAGAATATTCGTCCTTTTTCTTTAAGTTATGATTAGCAACTTTCTGCAAGTTCTTCGGCTAAGCCGATATAGGTTGCTGGCGTTAGCGCTTTAAGTTCTTGTTTTACATTTTCTGGTAATTCAAGCGTGTCAATGAAAGCTTGCATTGCCTGTGCATCTACACGTTTTCCGCGAGTCAATGCTTTAAGTTTCTCGTAAGGTTTTTCAATACCATAACGACGCATCACCGTTTGGATAGGTTCAGCTAACACTTCCCAGTTTTGATCGAGTTCAGCGAGTAGGTGGGCTTGATTTACTTCTAATTTACTTAAACCTTTGTTGGTGGAAGCATAAGCAATAAGACTGTAACCAATACCTACGCCAAGATTACGCATTACAGTTGAATCGGTTAAATCACGTTGCCAACGAGAGATAGGTAATTTTGCACTTAGATGTGCCATTAATGCATTGGCAATACCTAAATTACCCTCTGAATTTTCAAAATCAATTGGGTTGACTTTATGTGGCATGGTGCTTGAACCGATTTCACCCTTAACGGTGCGTTGTTTGAAGTGACCTTGTGAGATATAGCCCCAAACATCGCGATCGAAGTCGAGAAGAATGGTGTTAAAACGAGCTACGCAGTTAAAATATTCGGCGATAAAATCGTGCGGCTCGATTTGGGTACTGTATGGGTTCCAAGTTAAACCAAGTGAAGTGACAAATTCTTCGCTGAATTGGCGCCAGTTGACATTTGGATAAGCAATAATGTGCGCGTTATAGTTACCCACTGCACCATTAATTTTACCAAGAATTTCAACTTGTTGAAGTTGATTAAGCTGGCGATTTAAACGGTAAGCCACGTTTGCCATTTCTTTACCAACCGTAGTAGGAGTTGCAGGCTGTCCGTGTGTACGTGCAAGCATTGCAACCGCTTTATTTTCATTAGCTAATCGTTTGATATTATTGATTAAATTTTCCCATTCTGGAACGATAACGCTTTCGTGGGCATCTTTTAACATTAATGCATAGGCAAGGTTATTAATGTCTTCAGAAGTACACGCAAAATGGAAAAATTCAGCGATCCTTTCAAGTTCCGCTACCGCAGTACTTTTTTCTTTCAGAAAATATTCAACGGCTTTTACGTCATGGTTGGTGG
Organism: Actinobacillus delphinicola; assembly: GCF_900638385.1. NCBI lineage: Bacteria > Pseudomonadati > Pseudomonadota > Gammaproteobacteria > Pasteurellales > Pasteurellaceae > Actinobacillus > Actinobacillus delphinicola. Next base: position 920,327 of record NZ_LR134510.1, read on the forward strand.
TACGTTCAATTTCTTTAACACGCAGTGCATCTTCAGCACTGAAGTTATCAATAATACTATCTAAATAAGCGTTTGCTTGTTCAGATAAAGGCGCAACTTCTGCAATTTCTGCTGTGTGTGCTAATTTTTGTAACCAGCGGATTTCTACAATTACACGGTTTTTAATTAGTCCAAATTCACTAAAGAGTGGCTGCAATACTTTGGTTTTGCTTTGATAACGCCCATCAATCGGGGATACGGCAAAAAGAGAAGAAAGCGTCATATTTTTTCCTATTAGTTAATACAATTTAGAATATCAAGAGTCGTGTCAATAAGTTTGCCGCGGGCAAATAGGAATTGCCATTTTGAACCTCCCATTTGACGCCATAAAACGGCAGAACGTATGCCAGCAAATAAACATGCACGAATACGATCCTGAATATAAGGGTTAGAGAGGTGTTCCACCGAACCTACAATTTGAATTTTAACCCCAAGTGGGCTAATCAAATCAGAATAGATACTTGCAAGGGATGCACAAACTTGTTCACTCGTAATATCGTAGTGGTTTAATTGGGTTGGGAGGTAAGCAACACGTTCAGCAATTGCTTTTTTGATATCTACTTCTTTTCTTAATTTTCCTTCAAGGGCGATTAAGCGAAGAAAATAGCGACCGATTTGTTTATCTGTATCGCTGAGTTGTTGACAAAGTTCTTCTAGACCATGGCGCAATTTTTCAGGATTATATCCGTAAACTGCCATCATTGAGTCATGGTCTCTAGGTACGGTTGTTTCAAGGAGTAAGCGAAAATCTGCTTCATCAGCTTTTCCGTAATGCGCAAAATCGGATGCTAATTTGGCAGCGAGACAAACTCCAGCTAGGGACATTGTTATATAACTATAATCTTTCATGGGATGGCTCATTTATAATTTGAGGTTGACATAAAAATCTTGCTCATCATACCAGCTTTTTCCTTATCTTTTAACTGATTATGAAAAACCACCTAAATAACTATTGTTTAAACAAAATACTCATAATAGAATGCGATCAAATTCCAAACACCAATAGGATGGATTTTAAACATGTATAAGGAGAAAGTATGAAAATTTCTGATTATATGGTTGACCTACTTAGTGCCGCAGGTGTGAAGCGGATCTGGGGGGTAACAGGCGATTCTCTCAATGGCTTAGTTGATAGTATGCGTAAACAAGGTCAGATTGAATGGGTTGGTACTCGTCATGAAGAAGTTGCTGCTTTTGCTGCTGGTGCCGAAGCTGGAATAACAGGGGAACTAGCTGTATGTGCAGGTTCTTGTGGCCCAGGTAATATGCACTTAATGAACGGTCTGTATAATTGTTATCGTAACCATACACCTGTCCTTGCTATTGCAAGTGATATCCCATCTAGTGAAGTTGGAACAGACTATTTCCAAGAAACAGATCCTGTTTATCTTTACAAAGAATGTAGTGTTTATTGTCAAAAAATTACCAATCCAGAACAAATGCCTCAAATCCTTGAAACTGCAATGCGTCAAGCCATTTTAAAACGTGGCGTTGCAACCATTGTAGTACCAGGCGATGTATTAGAAATGGATATGCCGAAAGGCGTGGGAATTAAATGGCAAAAACCTGAATTGCCACATTATTCTGCTTCAGCGGATGAATTGGCAAAATTAAGCGAAATGCTGAATAATTCTGAACATATTACTTTCTTCTGTGGTGCGGGTTGTAAAGATGCACGTGAAGAAGTCATTGCGTTAGCGAAAAAATTGAAGGCACCGATTGTGCACGCATTCCGTGGAAAAGAGTACATGGAATATGACAATCCAAATGATATGGGGATGACAGGGCTTTTAGGATTTGAATCAGGTTATCATGCACTAGAAAATGCAGATACGGTTCTACTCCTTGGTACTGGTTTCCCATTCCGTGCTTTCTATCCGAAGAATGCACGCATTATCCAAATTGATATTGATCCTGGTGCATTAGGCCGTCATACCCAAATTGATCTTGGTATCGTTGCAGATATTAAAGAAACAGTGAGTGCTTTACTTCCTCTAGTCAAAGAAAATGACAATGAAGTGTTCTTGGATAATTGTTTAAAACATTATAAAAAGACACGAGCAGATTTTGATAGTAAAGCAGATATCAAACCAGGCGATAAACGTATTCATCCACAAACACTCTTTAAAATGATGAGTGATAAAGCAAATTCTGATGCGATATTTACTTTTGATGTGGGAACACCAACACTTTGGAGCGCACGTTTCTTAAAAATTGGTAAAGATCGTCGTTTATTGGGCTCTTTCCACCACGGCAGTATGGCAAATGCGATGCCTATGGCATTAGGCGCACAAATTGTTGATCGTAATCGTCAAGTCATTGCGATGTGTGGAGATGGTGGATTTTCAATGCTCATGGGAGATTTTTTAAGTCTTGTTGAGCATAAATTACCTGTTAAAATTGTTGTGTTAAATAACAGTTGTTTGTCTTTTGTTAATATTGAAATGATTGCCGCAGGGTATTTATCAACAGCAACTGATATGGTTAATCCAAGTTTTGCTGCAATTGCTGATGCGTGTGGTGTAAAAGGCTTTAAGGCAACTGAACCAGAAAACTTATCTAATACAATTGATGAATTCTTAGCTCACGATGGTCCTGCATTATTGGAAGTGATCACGGATAAAAATGAAATCGGTATGCCACCGAAAGTAACGAATGAACAACGCAAAGGGTTTGCGATCTACATGTTGAAAGCCGTCTTTAATGGACATGGTAATCAACTGATTGATATTGCAAAAACAAATCTTAGACGTTAGATTTTTATAAAAAAACACGCCTCAAAAATCATAAATTTTTATGAAAATTGGGGCGTGTTTTATTATTTTTAATAAAAAATAAAAGGGCGAAGATTAACTTCGCCCTAATTGTTTTAAGCAAGATTACTCAGTTGTTTTTGATTTTTCTGCTAAGGCAGAGGGTTTATTTTCATCAAAAACTTTAAGAGGTTTATGACGTGTCGCTAGGTAAGTATAAATTACCGGTAAGATAAATAAGGTAAAGAATGTTCCGATACCTAAACCTGATACGATAACGATACCAATACTAAAGCGTGAAACTGCCCCAGCGCCGCTTGCATAGAGGAGTGGGATTAAACCCGCAATCATCGCTGCTACTGTCATTAAGATTGGGCGTAAACGAATTTTAGCCGCAATCATAATCGCTTCAATACGTGACTTACCTTGTAATTGTTCTTCTTTTGCGACTTCACACATTAAAATACCGTGTTTAGTAATTAGACCGATTAATGTAATAAGCCCAACTTCCGAATAGATATTTAATGTTGCCCCTGCAACAGGATCACGTGGGAAGGAGCAAATATTAAGGACTAATAATGCACCACTCACTGCAAGTGGAACAGATACTAAGATAACCAACGGATCACGGAAAGATTCAAATTGAATAGCTAATACAAGATAAATGATCAATATCGCTAAAACGAAGGTGAGTGCAAGCGTACTGCCTTCTTGTACATATTGACGAGCTTCACCTCTAAAGTTAATTTGATAACTTTTCGGTAAATCTTGTTTTGCTGTTGTTTCCAACCATTTCACCGCATCTCCCATAGAAACGCCAGGCATCTGTACAGCAGAAATCGTTGCCGCATTAAGCTGGTTAAAACGAGGTAATGAAGCAGGTGAAGATTCAACGTGCATAGTGATAATGCTAGAAAGCGGAATAGATTCACCACTAGCAGTTTTTACGAAGAATTTTTTCAAACTTTCTGGTGATAGGCGATCAGCACGTTTTACTTGAGCAATAACTTTATAGGCACGCCCATCGATATTTACACGAGTAATAGTCGGAGCCGCTAAATAGCTACCTAATGCATTAGCAATTTGTTGCATTGAAATGCCGTAAGTACGGGCTTTATTACGATCGATTTGTAGATCAACCTCTGCCGTATCAAATTTTAAATCAAGGCTTGAAAAAATAAATTTACCTGACTTACGCATTTTTTCTAAAAACTCTTGAGCAATTGGTGCTAATTTACGATAGCTATCATTTGTACTGATGACGAATCCAATTGGTGGTCCCATTTCTCCCGTATTAATTTCTGGAAAACCGAAAGCAGAAATACTCATTTCTGGAATAGCTTTTGCCTGACGGTTAATCTTCGCTGAAATTTGAGCTTGGGTTTCTTTACGATCTGCCCAGTCTTTTAACATTACAATACTAATTGCTTGATTGCTCGTTGGATTACCTGAGATGACCATCTGTGATGTGACATTCGGATTTTTCTTAACGAGGTTTTCAAACTGTTTCATTGAATCTTGAACGTAGTCAATGTTTGCCATTGCAGGCGCATTACCCATTACAAAGAACGCACCTTTATCCTCTTGCGGTACCATTTCGGTTGGTAAAGAACGGAGTAGGAATGGTAGGGTAATGAAAATACCTACCGCAAAAGCAAGTGCCCAACCACGATAATACATAATTAAGTTGAGTATTTTGAGGTAAGATTGCGTTACTTTGTTTAAAGTGGAATCTACAATCTGCTCAAATTTACTTGGGTTATCATTTTCTTTCATCAACTTACTACACATCATTGGTGAAAGTGTCAGAGCGATGATACCTGAGATAAATACGGTGCCCGCTAAGGTTAGAGCAAATTCTTTAAAAAGTGAACCTGTAATCCCACCCGTTAAGGCAATAGGTGCATAAACCGCTACGAGTGTTAGGGTCATAGAAATAACAGGAACAGCAATTTCACGTGTACCAATAATAGCCGCACGGAAAGCTGTTTCTCCCCCTTTAACATGGCGGTCCACATTTTCTAATACAACGATCGCATCATCTACAACTAGCCCGATTGCAAGAATCATTGCCAGAAGTGTCATTAAGTTTATGGTAAATCCACAAACTTGTAGTAAGAAAATTACCCCAATCAATGAAAGTGGAATTGTGACAATCGGTACAAGGATTGCACGCAATGAACCGATAAAGAGCAAAATAACGATTAATACGATAACAGTTGCTTCAACAATGGTTTTAATTACTTCGTGAATAGAACTATCAATTGATAAAGTAGAATCGTATAACACGGAAGTATTGATGCCGTTTGGTAATGCTGCTTTGATTTGAGCATAAAGAGGCATAATAGCTTTTACCACGTCAATCGGGTTAGCAGTTGAATTTGCCTCAATCGATAAAATTACAGCATTTTTACCATTTGCTGTAGCACGTACCTTATCACTTGCTTTGTTGAGCTCCACCGTTGCGATATCTTTTAGGCGAACAATATGATTATCTTTATCGGAAATGATTAAATTTTTTAATTCATCAATCGTATTGGTAGTGGTATTAATCTTATTACGATAGGTTACATAATAGCCATTCTCACTTCCTGCGGCAGCTTGTAAGTTATTCGCAGTGAGCACTTGCATAACTTGTGATATAGAGAGATGTTGAGCTGCGAGTTTTTCTGGATCAAACCAAATACGCATTGCATAATCGGCAGCTCCGAAAATATCAACTTGTGCGATACCAGGAATCGTGAAAAATTGTGGTTTTACAACGCGCTCAATATAGTCCGTTACTTGACTTGCGTTAAGTTTATTGGAATAGAATTGGAAATAAATAATCCCTGTCCCACCACTACTTGAGGTAATTACGGGATCTTCAATACCTGTTGGTAATTTAGAACGGACAGCATTTACTTTAGATAAAATATCAGCCAACGCTTCATTTGGGTTGGTATTCAATTTCATCTTGATTGTAATGTTTGAACTACCTGGACTACTTGAAGATGAAATGTAGTCAATATTATTTGCTTGAGCAATAGATTCTTCTAGCGTAGATGTAACAAAAGATTGCATTAATCCCGCATCTGCACCTGGATAGATCGTTGATACATTCAGAACAGTTGTTGTCATCTCAGGATATTGCCGTACGTTAAGTTTAGCTAACGCTTGTAATCCTAAAATTACAATTAGCAAACTAATAGAAGCGGCTAATACAGGACGACGAATAAAAATATCAGTAAATTTCATCGTGCTTCCTTATAGATTACCTGGATCTTTAGGTGGTGTTACCCCAATAAGTGGTTTGTTTTCCACATATACGAGTGAATTGTTGTTTAAGCGTTGCATACCGCCAACAACAAATCTTTCACCAAATTTGAAGTTATCCTGTGCTAGATGTGCATAAGTGCTACGGCGATCTAAAACGGTGATTGGCGTTTGTTTTACGCGGTAAACATTCTCAAGATTACGTTTTTGAGCAAACATTTGTGTATTAGCTAAAGCATCTTTCTCGTCTTTAGATAGTGGGGACAAGATATAGATAAAGTTACCGTACATATTGTAGCTAACCGCAATTTGCGGTACGACAAATTGGTTTTCTTCTGTACTGACTTGTACGCTCAAGCGGACAAACATACCAGACATGAGCGGATATTTTTCTTGGTTTTTAAATACGGCTTGTACTTCAACTAACCCGGTATTTGCATCAACAGCGGGATCTATCGCTGTAATGGTTGCAGTGAAAGTTTGATTTGGGTAAGCGTCTGTTGTTGCAAGAACTTTTTGACCTACATGTAGGAGATCAAGGTGTTTTTCGGAAATACCAAAATCAACCTTCATTTGGCTATGATCTTCTACGCGGATAATATCTGTTCCTACATTAACAAATTGTCCAACATTGACTTTCACAATCCCTGCAATGCCTGAGAATGGTGCAACGATCTGACGGCGGTTAATTCCAGCTTCCATTGATTTAATGCTTGCGACGAGAGAATCATAAGCCGCTTTAGCGTTATCTAATTCTTGTTTAGAAACACTTTGGGTTTTATATAATTTTACGTAACTATGATAAGTTTGAGCGACAGAGGCAAGTTTCGCTTTGCTTGCATTTAATTGTGCGATTTCAACGTGACTGTCAAGACGTACTAAGACTTCACCTTTTTTTACCAACTGACCTGATTTCACCAAAATTTCAGATACCACGCCAGATGCTTGGGATTGCAACATCGTTCCCTGGTTTGGGCGGATAGTTGCTGAGGTTTGAATTTCTGGAATCCAGGTTTGTGGTTTAAAAGTTTCTACCGTGACAGGTTCTGCTTGTTGTGGTAAATGCGACAAAATTTTATTTGTCATATAACTTTTCACAAAATTTGCACCAATCATAATAATGAAAATAACTAAAATAATGATGAGTGCAATTTTGAGAATAATTCCATGTTTTCTAGGTGGTTTTTTAGTTTGCTCAATAGACATAATTGCTCCACAAAATAGAAGTTAACTGTTAGCTATAGCATTGTAGCTACAACTAATTACCGTTTTTTTTAGTTGCTCGTCAAAACTAAATTGAGATAAGAGGTTATCCAATGCTTGACGGATAACTGAACCAATACTTAGGTTCCATAGAACAGTTGTCGGCAGATTAACGATTTCTCCTGATTCGATCCCTTTTTTACAAAATTGGGCCCAAACACCTTGCTTACTTTTTTCTGCCATTTTGCAAAGCTCAGGTAGATGGGGTAAGGATTGGTATTGATTGTGATTTACAATAATACGTGGGTTATCCTGTAGAAAATTCCAAAGGTTATTCCACATTGTTTCGTATTGCTCAAATAATGAGAGATTTGGATTATAATTTCGTTTAAGTACCACTTGGAAAGTATCAAAAATATGTTGAGCAAGTTTTTTGAGGAGATCTTCCTTATTTTGAAAATAGAGATAGATTGTTCCTGCTGAAATTCCCGCTTCTTTGGCAATTTTCTGCATAGAAAGCCCTTGTAAACCATACTCAGCCATTAACATTTCCGTGGCATTGAAAATTTTTTCCACCATCGTAGGGTTAGACATCATATTTCCTTTTAAAATGAGGTTAAAATAACATTGAATGAACGTTCATTTATTTTATGAGTCTTTTTTTAAATTTTCAATTGATGAATTGAAAAAAAATTCGACTCTTTACGTATAAAAAGACAACTAAAATGGGGGAAAAGATTAGAATATCAGAGAATTGTTGCATTTTTTTTCCGCAAAAAATCTTTTATAATCGTAAAACTAATAAGAAAGAGGCAGATCAAGATGATTCGTTTTGAAGATGTGAGCAAAGTTTACTCTGGTGGGAAAAAGAGTGCCTTACAAGGAATTAATATTTTTCTTCCTAAAAATAGTTTAACGTATTTAATTGGACATTCTGGAGCGGGTAAGACAACGTTATTAAAGCTAATTATGGGATTAGAACGAGCTAACGGTGGTCGAATTTTTTTTGATAATCATGATATTACACGGCTCCCTGCTCGAGAAATGCCTTTTTTACGTCGTCAAATAGGTATGGTTCACCAAGAAGATAACCTGCTTTTACATAAAACTGTTTTAGAAAATGTAGAATTACCCCTTATTATTGCAGGGTTATCATTGAAACAAGCACAAGGCTATGCTCGAGCCGCACTAGAAAAGGTTGGTCTTAAAGGATATGAAAATTATTATCCTCGTTCTTTATCTGGCGGGGAGCGTCAGCGAGTTGATATTGCTAGAGCGATTGTTCATCGTCCCAAAATTTTATTGGCCGATGAACCAACGGGAAATTTAGATCAAAAATTATCTCGTGAAATTTTTAGTTTATTTGCGAATCTAAACCAAACAGGAATGACGGTGTTGATCGCTACGCATAATCTTGAAGTTTTAAGACAGCGTCCTTTCCGCTGTATCCATTTAAATCAAGGACATCTTGTCTGAGGAAAAAATTATGTCCAATCTTTCTTTGTGGGGGAGTCAACAGGCTTATGCATGGCGACAAACCCTTAATGAATTATGGCACGAAAAATGCTCAAGTTTGTTAATAATTATCGTTATTGCGATTACATTTAGTTTGCCAAGTTTAAGCTATGTATTGTGGAAAAATACGCAACATCTGGAACAGCAATTTCCGATACGTGGCGAAATGACTCTCTTTTTAAAAAAAGGGACAAATGAGCAAGTACGTAATCAATTATTAGATAAGTTGCACATGCAACCAAGCGTAGAAAAGGCTTTTTATTTATCGCCACAAATGAGCTTACAAAGTTTGAAACAACAAGGGCTAGAGGAAGCAGTAGGCTGGTTTACAGATAGTCAGCTTCCGTCAGCGATTGTTGTTCAACTTAAACAAAGTCAGCGAGATGTGAATAAAATTCAAATGTTGAGCGAGCAATTTGCGAAGTTACAAGGTGTAGAACAGGTCCAATTTGAGAAGGCTTTTCTGCAAAAAATTTCGGCACTATCAGCACTTTTTGCTAAAATTAGTACATTTTGTACTGTGCTGATGTTTATTTCCGTTGTGTTGATTATTTCTAACAGTATTCGTGCAGAAGTTTACAGTAGTAAGAAACAAATTGAAGTAATGCAGATTTTAGGTGCGACGAAAGGCTTTATTATGCGTCCATTCCTTTATCGAGGAATTTTATTTGTTGTATTTGGTAGCTTTTTAGGATGTTTATTAAGTTTCTTCTTACTTCGTGAATTTTCACAAGATGTTGCTGCTATTTCCGCATTATTTCATCAAAAATTTCAATTAATTAACTTAACATTAACGGATATTGCCACCTTTGTTTTAATTGGTGGTTTACTTGGGTATTTTAGTGCGAATTTTTCGACTTTACGTTATATCAAGCAATTAGAACGTGATAATTAAAAAAGGAATACGAATGAAAAAAGTTGGTTTTATCGGTTGGCGAGGTATGGTTGGATCTGTATTAATGGAGCGTATGCAACAAGAATCAGATTTTAGTCAGTTGACCCCTATTTTCTTTACGACTTCTCAAGTAGGGCAAGTTGCTCCTCAGTTTGATGGTACTAGCGTATCTCAACCATTACAAGATGCCTATGATTTAGATCTTTTAAGCCAACTCGATATTATTGTAACTTGTCAAGGTGGTGATTATACCCATGAAGTTTATCCTAAATTGAAGGAACGCAATTGGCAAGGATATTGGATTGACGCATCATCTGCATTGCGTATGGAAAAGGATGCAATAATTGTACTTGATCCAGTTAATCAGACCGTTATTGATCGTGCAATTCAGCAAGGTATTAAAACGTTTGTTGGTGGAAACTGTACAGTAAGTTTAATGCTTATGGCATTAGGTGGGCTTTTTGATAAAGGGCTGGTGGAATGGGTTTCCGTGGCTACTTATCAAGCCGCTTCAGGTGCAGGTGCGAAAAATATGCGTGAGCTTCTCCAGCAAATGGGCGTATTAGAAAACGTAGTTACAAATGAACTTAAAAATCCAGCTAGTGAAATTTTGTTTATTGAAAAGAAAGTAACTGAAACGATGCGCTCAGCAGAATTTCCAACGGAATATTTTGGCGCACCACTTGCAGGGAGTTTGATTCCATGGATTGATAAAGCTATGTCGAATGGACAAACCCGAGAAGAATGGAAAGGGATGGTCGAAACCAATAAGATTTTGGGAAATGAAGGGGAGCCCATTGCAGTTGATGGATATTGTGTTCGTATTGGTGCATTACGCTGCCATAGTCAGGCTTTTACCATTAAATTAAAAGAAAATATTTCATTAGCTCAAGTGGAAGAACTTTTGAGCCAACATAATCCTTGGGTAAAAGTGATTCCTAATCAGCGTGAAGCGACAATTAAGGAACTTACACCTGCAGCGGTTACTGGAACCTTAAATATTGCAGTTGGAAGATTACGGAAATTGGCAATGGGCGAACAATATCTAGGCGCATTTACCGTAGGCGATCAATTATTATGGGGAGCTGCAGAACCTGTACGCCGTATATTGATGCAACTAGCTACCGTTGCTTAGCGACAATTTAGTCCGATAAAGGAAAATTGAGATGAAAAAACAATTATCAAAAGCGGGTAAAGCCATGGTGGTGGCTGTGACAAGTGTATGTTTACTTAGTGCTTGTGCAACCATTGATCCTAAAACGGGAGAACGTAAGGATCCGTTGGAAAAATTTAACCGTGCAATGTGGAATATCAATTATAACTATTTGGATCCTTATATCCTCAAACCTGCGGCTGAAGGATGGAAAAATTATGTTCCTACGCCATTGCGTGTCGGGTTGGTTAATGTTGCAAATAACTTAGATGAACCTGCAAGTTTTGTGAACTACTTACTTGAAGGAAAACCAAAAATTGCAATGATACATTTTACACGTTTTTGGTTTAATACTATCTTTGGGATTGGTGGCTTAATTGATTGGGCGGATAAAATTCCAGGTTTAACCGTTTCTCAGGATACGGAAAGACGTTTTGGTGATACCTTAGGTGTGTATGGGGTAAAAACAGGACCTTATGTGATGTTGCCTGCTTATGGTCCAGCAACTCCTCGAGAAGATCTGGGTAATCTTGCTGACTATACATATCCAGTATTTTCATTACTCGAATGGCCTGCAGGGCTGGCAAAATATGTTGTTCAGGGTTTGGATAAACGCGCAGCGTTGTTAGGAAAAGGAAAATTATTAAAAGATTCTCAGGACCCTTATATTATGTTCCGTGAAGCCTATTTCCAGAATTTAAATTATCGTATTCATGGTGATAAAGCAGTAGCAAAACCAGAACCTCAACTTTCTCAAGCTGATCTTGACGAAATAGATGGTTAGCCGAGAAACATATCATTTATAGAAAGATCCTTTCTTACCTGTGGATAAGTTAGGATCTTTTTTTATGTATATTATTTAATGCCAAGGATTTGTTGTTTAGCTAATACAAGATCCGTGATCATCTGGCAGTAAGGGGTGGCAATATTCAACTGTTTACCCATTCTAGCAACTGCACCATTGATATAATTAATTTCAGTTGGGCGATGATTTTGGACTAAATCTTGGTACATAGAAGGATAATGATGTGCAGCTTTAACAGAAGTATCCATTACATATTTAGTAATTTCATCTTCATCTAACGCAATACCTTTAGCTTCACCAACCATTACAAACTCATGGATAATATTTTTGACCATTATTGGTGCTTCATCTGTCGCAAAGAATTGACCAATATTACATTCCAATAAAGCACAGGTTGGATTCATCGTACCGTTTACACAGGCTTTACGCCAAATATTAGGTAACACGTCATCATCGTAAATTGCATTAAGACCTGCACCATTTAAGATAGTAACAATTTGTTCTGCGTCGCCTTTTCCATTAGGATCGATACTTTGTAAATTGATGGTTCCTGTACCAGCTAAAATCGCTTTTCCTGGACCTTCTAAACCTGCCGTCCAAATTGTTACCCCCATAAGAATATCTTTTAACGGCACATATTGGCGGATAACATCTTCATGTCCCAAGCCATTTAAAAGGCATAGCACTTTAGTGCGCGGGCCAATAATTTGTTTAATTTCCTGCAACATGGTTGGGAGTTGCATAGCTTTAGTAAAAAGAATAATGAGATCGGCTTTTTGAGTGGCTTCAGTTGGATGCATGATAGGGATATGGACGGTATCTGTTTTATCGCCTGTAATTTCTAATCCTCTTGATTGAATGGCAGCGATATGTGCATCCCAGTTATCAAGTAAAATGACGTCTTGACCATTTTTAAGAAGTTGATAACCAAAACGGCAGCCCATTGCACCTGCGCCAGCAATATAAATTAACATTTTATTCTCCCTTTAAATATTACTGTTTGTTATTAGGATCATATAGCGAACTTATTGTTCGTACAATGTAGAAATGGGAAAAGAGATAAAAAAATCCCCTGTAGGATACAGGGGATCGGAGAATTTTTATTATAGGTAGAATTTACCTAAGAAGTTTAAATTATCATCTAGTTGTAAAACCAATGGTTGACCAGTAGGGATTTCAAAATCCATGATGTCAGCATCAGAAATACCAATGATATGTTTGGCTAACGCACGTAAAGAGTTACCGTGGGCAACAACAAGAACACGTTTTTTATCTAAAAGCGCAGGGGCAATTTGATCTTCCCAGAATGGTAATACACGTTCTAAGGTTACTTTTAAGTTTTCGCCATTAGGAATAACATCTGGAGAAAGGTGAGCATAACGACGATCGTTATGAGCAGAATTTGGATCTTGTGGGTCAAGCAATGGTGGAAGGGTATCATAAGAGCGACGCCAGATATGTACTTGATCTTCACCGTATTTTTCAGCAGTAGCTTTTTTATCTAGACCTTGTAAGGCACCATAGTGACGTTCATTTAAGCGCCAAGTTTTGATTTGTGGAATCCAAAGTTGATGAGATTCTTCTAAAACAATATTACAAGTTTTAATAGCACGAGTTAAAACAGAGGTGAAAGCAATATCAAATTCATAACCTGCTTCTTGTAATTTTTTACCTGCAGCTTTTGCTTCTTCAACGCCACGTTCTGTTAAATTTACATCACGCCAACCAGTAAATAAATTTTTCGCATTCCATTCGCTAAAACCGTGACGAATAAATACTAATTCCATAATAGACTCCTCTATATAATAAAAGTTAATCAGAAACTGCTCGCCATTATAGCGAAAAATATTAACTGGTGCGATGTTTGTGTGTAAAAAATATCAGAGCGTTATCATAAAAAAATAATGTGATTCTGGAGATAAATTGTTAAGAAAATACCAAAATCCTGTTATATTTTGAGCAAAAATAAAAAAGGACAAAAAATGAGAAAAAATTATTTATGGTGGTTGGCATTGTGTTTACCGATGATGGGGCAAGCGAGTGAATTGAGTAATTTACAGACACAGATCGCTAAACAACAAGATAAAGTACGGCTTCAGGAACAAACACAAAAAAGTTTACAACAAGAAGTCAAAGATTTTCATAAAACATTGCAAGCATTGACGGGACAAGTTGAGGATCTGAAAGAATCTTTGCAGAAAACACAGCAACGACAAAAAGATCTTCAACTTAAACAACAAAAATTAAAGGTAACCTTTTCACAGCAAAAAGATCAGTTACAAGATATTGTTACAACGATCTATAAAGCAAAATTAGATCCCTCTTTTTTAGAAGAGTTGTTATCGGATCCCAATAAACATACTGAAATTTTAAAAAATTATTTTACTTATCTTTATCAGCAGAAAGCGAAGTTATTGAGTTCTCTGGAGAGTACGCAGCATCTTCTACTAGGACAGCAACAACAACTTTTAGATCAAACGAATGCAATAAATCAGCAGAAAAATGATTTACAAAAAGCATTAGATCAGAAAAAGGAAACTGAAAAGAATTACCAAGATAGCTTGTCTAAATTACGTCGGCAATTGAGTCAAGAACGCCGTAAATTAATGCAATTGCGAGCTAATGAAAAAGCATTACGTGACAAAATTGCTGAAGCTGAACGTCAAGCTGCTGCTCAAGTGCTACAAGCACAACAGAAAGCATTGTTAGCGAAAGCGCAGAAAGGATTAGGGCGTCCTCATCATCAGTATGCTTATCCTGTTCAAAGTCTTGGTATTTTGCATCAATTTGGTACCAGCCAGTTGGAAGAATTACGTTGGCGTGGCGTTGTTTTTAAAGCTAATCGTGGTGCGCCAGTTAGGGCCATTTATACGGGACAAGTTATTTTTGCGGGCAAATTGTCTGGTTATGGGCTAATGGTTATTTTAAAACACGGTAAGAATGACTTAACGCTTTACGGCTATAACCAAGCACTGTTAGTGAAAACAGGTGATGTCGTGTCAACGGGGCAAGAAATTGCTAAGGTAGGTACTATTAGCGGACAAGAACAAGCGGGGCTTTACTTTGAAATTTCACGCTATGGTGAAGGTGTCAATCCGCTTTCTTTCTTAAAATAATGAAAAACGCCTCAATTTTCAAAAAATTTTATGAAAATTGAGGCAGAGCTTACACTAGAGGAAATTAAATTTTATGCGTATCTAAATCAATGATAGCGGGATCATGATCAGAGGCACGGTAAATATCATGATGGCGGATAGAGCAGATACCATGGCTACAATTATGTTTATCGCTATATTCAAATAAGGTTGATTCACCTGCATTGATATTCCATTCATGTGCATCAATAACAGCCCGTTTAAGAGGCGGAGAGATTAAAATATAATCTAACGTTCCAATATGATTGTTATAAGCAAAACTATAAGATTCAGGATGTAATTGACGAATAATATTAATGTAGCCGAAAGAATGGTTAATCACTTTTCCGTCTTTACCATAAAGCGGTGTGCCTGTTGCTTTATTGCCACCGATATATGTGTAACCAGCGGCTTTAGTAACATGGTTGGTTAAATGGTTACGGTTGGTAAGAACAATAAGAGGATCTTCATTTGCATAGGAATTTAGATCGCCTAAGATAATTTTATTACCCTTGATTTGAGCGAGCGCCGTCCCTAGTCGTTCAGCTGCTGCAACACGTAAATTTTCGCAGGCACCTTGTTGGTCTAAATCAAGTTTCTTACCTGTATTGACATCTTCCCAGCAAACTGAACCTTTTGATTTAAAATGATTAACAGCAACGGTAATTATTTTATCTGTACCATTAATGCGGAAAGTTGGAGCGATGGTATCACGTTGGTGTACGCTACCATAGAAAGTCTTATTGCGGTTTTTATCCATGTAATGCACGGTTGGCGCATGCTGTTCTGGCATTTTTATAATATGGTAATCTTCTAGTGTGACTTTATTTTTCTTATAAATTACCTGTGTGGTAATTGCATCACTACCGATAGATTTTTCACCATTTTTAGGTGTGAAGTAAGTATAGTGATCCGCAGGGTTTTTAATCTTGCTATTGATGCGATTTACGAGATCTGCTACTGCAGATTTTTTATCGAAACCATTATTTTCAATTTCCATTAACCCGACAATATCCGCATGCATGTGTGCAATCGCCGTTGCAATTTTATCGCTTTGTAATTTAAATTCTTTTTCAGATTGTGCCCCACGATTTTGACCGAGAGGATTACGTGATTCATCATATGGCGGGTTGAAATAATTTAAGACATTAAAACTTGCAATGCGTAAGTTACCGCCTCTTTTCATTGGTGGTTTAGGGGAGCGATCATTGATATGAACAAAAGTATTTTGATTAGCTTTGTTAGTTACATAGAGGCGATATTGACCATAAGAATACCCAATAACCCCCTCAAGTCCATCAACTAAATCATTGATACGAATATAATGATTTGAACTGCCATTCCCATTCCCATTCCCTAAACCGAAGTCAGGATACCAAAGAATTTGTCCATTTGGGGCACGTTTGAAAGACTCAACCACAAGGGTACCATCATTGGCATTCCATTGTGGACGAATGTGAGGTGCTTCGGTTTGATTAGGATGCATGAGAGCATATTTATAGGATAACACGAGATTATTGCGGTGACTTGCATAATCAAAACCATAATTACGGGTAACATGTAAGTTACTCACTTTAGCAATTTTTACACGCATTCCTTCCACACGTTCTAACGCATCATTAAAGTTTTGGTTATTCAAATCAAGAACAACAGGGGCGGGAAGTGGCTGTTGAGTTTTTAACACATCAACTTTGGCAACAGACGTAAGTTGTGTCCAATGATAATGTTCTGTAACTTTCGCCGTTACTTTAACTAAATCCCCGACTTTTACATTTTTAATATCCGCTGTGTTAACGAAAATACCATCGGATGTTTGGGGATTGTTATCGCTAGCGGCTTGAATAAAAAAGCCTCGTGGTAAATCTCGGCCAAGATCTTTGTCTTGAATTGCTGTGACAATACCTTCGACATTGTAGTAATCGTTAGAAGTGAACTGTTTATTGGCAACATCAATACCTACGACAGGAGAATAGTTACCACTACCTTGTAATTGCTGAATTGTTGTATCAATAGGATGAGAGGGTTGAATTAATTGACTACAGCCACTGGTAAGGAGAATCTCACCGATGAGTAGAGAGAGAATAGATTTCTTCATAATGACTCCGTAACGAGAAAAATCAAAAAATCAGGTTAAAAAATAAACATAAATAAAATAAAAATACTAGTACGCCAAAGTTTAACTTATGTGAAAGTCTACCTTAAAAAATAGATAAAAAGTGTGATGATGTTCACAAAATAGCAAAAAATGTTTTGAAAAATGAACTACTTGCTTATAAGTTGGTCGCGAAATCTTCATTTAGTAAAAAATATAAAAGGTAGATTGTATGAAAAAAACTCTCATTACATTAGCTATTGCAACATTGACGGTCAATGCGGCAAATGCCGCAGTGCTTTATCAAAAAGATGGTTCTAAAGTAACTCTTTATGGTTCTGCACGTATCTTATTAGCGAAACAACAAGATGCACGGACCGATCTTTTAAATGATCAATCTCGATTCTGGTTAAACTTCAGTCAAGAAATTGATGATGATTATTCTGCTTTTGCAGCAATGCAACTTCGCCCACAAACAAAATATGATGATAATTTTAGTAGTGGATTTTATACTCATCGCCTTTATGCAGGAATTAAAAACAAAAATTGGGGAAAAATTTCTTTTGGTAACCAAAGTACCATTGGTAATCGTCTAAAAGTTGCTGATTTCACGTATAAATTTGGTGGTGTAACAGCGGCAGGCGTGGCATCACCAGGGATTGATAAAGATGGGCGTTTAGGTACTTACCGTACTTATGGTCGTACACAATATGGTTTAAAAACCAGTGCGAAAAAAGATCTCCATGTTGAAACAGTAGAGTGGAATGGTTTCACTTTTGGTGCGGACTATAGCTTTGCGCAGGACGCTTCTGAATATACAACTAATCAATTTGGTCGTACTGTCGCAAATACGAATCTTTATGGTTGGCAAACGGGTATTCTTTTCTTCAAAAAAATTAATGATATTCGTTTAAAAGCAAATGTAGTATATGGTTTTAATAAGCCAAAATATTATCAAACAACTCGTAGTATTGGTGGTGCATTAGGCTTTGGTATTGGTCCTTTTGATTTCGGTGTTGACTATCTCCATGATCGCAATCGTTACCAACGTGATTCAGCACATGATTCTCAAACCGCATGGCAATTAGGCGCACGTTATTACGTGACTTATCCGTGGAGTATCTATACGGCATATCGCCAAACGAAATTTACCGATAATGTGAAAAATAAAGGGTTTGCGTTAGGTACCGATTATCGTTGGACTCGTTATGTGAAAACTTTCTTAGAATATGCGACTAATAAAGCGCATGGTGATACACAATATACTAAACGTCAAAACGGTTACTATGCAGGTTTGCGTGTTGATTTTTAAGTTAAAGCACGTTAAATACTTAACGATTTAAATAAAATACGCCCCAATTTTCGCATAAATTTTTACGAAAATCGGGGCGTGATTTATTATTTAAACGATAAAGTGAACTGTTTATTTATAAGTTAAAACAGGGGCTTTATCTTCAGTGATGCATTCTTCAGTAATGGTTACTTTAGCGAGATTTTCCAATGATGGTAAGTCATACATGGTATCAAGCAATAAGCCTTCCATAATAGAACGCAGACCGCGAGCACCCGTTTTACGAGCAAGGGCTTTTTTCGCAATTGCGATCAATGCCGCATCGGTAAATTCAAGCTCAACATCTTCTAAACCAAATAATGCTTGATATTGTTTAGTTAATGCATTTTTCGGTTCAGTGAGAATCGCGATTAACGCTTTTTCATCTAATTCATTAAGTGGAGCAATTACTGGTAAACGACCAATAAATTCAGGAATTAAACCAAATTTCATTAAATCATCAGGCTCAATTTGGCTGAATAATTCGCTTAAACTTAATTTATTTTCTTCAGTTTTTACGTCTGCATTAAAACCAATACCGTTTCCGCCTTTGTTAATACGTTTTTCAACGATCTTATCTAGACCAGCAAACGCACCACCGCAAATAAAGAGGATATTTGACGTATCAAGTTGAATCATCTCTTGGCGAGGATGTTTACGTCCACCTTGTGGTGGGATATTTGCAACCGTACCTTCTACTAATTTAAGTAAAGCTTGTTGCACCCCTTCACCGGATACATCACGGGTGATAGATGGATTTTCAGATTTACGGGTAATTTTATCGATTTCATCGATATAAATAATCCCTTTTTCTGCTTTTTCGGTATCATAATCACAGCTTTGAAGAAGTTTCTGTAGTACGTTTTCAACGTCTTCACCAACATAGCCTGCCTCGGTTAATGTTGTCGCATCTGCCATCGCAAAAGGAACATCTAACATACGAGAAAGGGTTTGGGCGAGTAACGTTTTACCGCTACCAGTTGGACCGATTAATAAAATATTACTTTTACCTAGTTCAACATCACTAATATTTTTGCGTGATTGTAAACGTTTATAGTGATTATAAACCGCAACGGAAAGGACTTTTTTCGCATAGTCTTGACCGATGACATAATCATCTAAATTTTCACGGATTTCATGCGGTGTTGGTAATTTTTTAGGCTCCAAGGTTTCGACTTTTTCATCCCCATTGGTTTCCCAATCATCACCACGACCCTCAGCACGTTCTTCTACGAGAATTTCGTGACAAGCGTCAATACATTCGTTACAGATATAGCCATTTTTTCCAGCGATGATTTTAGCTACTTCATCTTCACTTCTTCCGCAGAAGGAACAAGTTACATCATCTTTTTTACTCATCACTTATCCTTAAACTTTTATTTTGTTGTTTTTTCGTCATCACGAGTTACAAGCACTTCATCAACAAGACCGTAGGCTTTTGCTTGTTCGGCTGACATAAAATTATCACGATCGGTATCTTTTTCGATAGTCGCAATATCTTGACCTGTATGGAAAGCTAAGCGTTCATTCAATGTTTGTTTAATTTTTAAAATTTCTTGTGCATGAATTTGAATATCACTTGCTTGACCACGGAAACCACCAAGCGGTTGGTGGATCATAACGCGTGCGTTCGGTAACGCAAAACGTTTACCTTTAGCCCCACCTGCTAAAAGGAATGCGCCCATTGAGCAAGCTTGACCTAAACACACAGTACGAACATCAGGTTTGATAAATTGCATGGTGTCATAAATCGCCATACCCGCAGTTACAGAGCCACCTGGTGAATTAATATAAATACTGATGTCTTTATTCGGATCTTCGGCTTCAAGGAAAAGGAGCTGAGCCACAATGAGGTTTGCCATTGGATCAGCGACTTCGCCACTTAGAAAAATAACACGTTCTTTTAATAAACGTGAATAAATATCGTAAGAACGTTCGCCACGAGACGTTTGTTCTACAACCATAGGAATAACACTCATAGTTTCCTCTTTTAAAATTTAAAAATTGTAGATAGTAAAAATGCGGTCATTTTGTAACAAAACAACCGCACTTTCTTTATTTTTTTAGCAAAAAACGATTAAGCTTTTGGTGCCATTAATTCGTCAAATGACATTGCTTTTTCAGATACTTTTGCTTTTTCAAGTAATGCATCGATTGCTTGTTCTTCTAAAACAACGTTGCGTAAGTTGTTCATTAACTCAGCGTTGCCTTTGTAGTATTCAACAACTTCTGCTGGTTTTTCGTATGCAGATGCCATATCTTCAAGCATTGCAATTACACGAGCTTCATCAGCAACAAGTTTGTTTTCAGCCATTAATGCACCAAGTAATAAACCTACTTGAACACGACGTTTTGCTTCACCTTGGAATAATTCTGCTGGTAATTGAGCAGCTTGTTCTTTTGGCATACCGTAGCGTTGTGCTGCTTGGTTGCGTAATGCTTCAGTTTCTAATTCAACAGCTGATGCTGGAACGTCGATTTCGTTTGCTTTTAATAAGCCTTCTAATGCTTGTGCTTTAACACGTGCTTTAACTGCATTGTTTAATTCACGTTGCATATTTTTAACGATTTCAGCACGAAGGTCAGCTACAGTTTTAGTGGTTGGACCAAATTTAGAAACGAATTCATCAGTTAATTCTGGTAATTCCATTTCTTCAACTTTTTTCAAGTTGATTGCGAATACCGCTTTTTTACCTTTAAGGTTTTCTGCTTGGTAATCTTCTGGGAAAGTGACTTCGATATCGAATTTTTCGCCCGCTTTGTGACCAACGATACCTTCTTCAAAACCAGGAATCATACGACCTTGACCCATTAATAAAATGAAGTCTTCAGCTTTTCCGCCTTGGAATTCTTCACCGTCGATAGAGCCAGTGAAATCGATAGTTACACGGTCGTCAGCTTTTGCTGCACGATCAACTTCTTTCCAAGTTGCTTGTTGTTTACGAAGAACATCGATCATTTTTTCGATGTCTGCATCAGTAATTTCAACAACTGGTTTTTCAACTTCGATAGTATCTAAACCTTTTAATTCAACTTCTGGGTAAACTTCAAAAGTTGCTGTAAATTCAACGTCTTTACCTTCTTCCATTTTTTCAACGTTGAAAGTAGGGCGACCAGCTAGGTTCACTTTTTCTTTCATCATTTCTTCAAAGAAAGCACGTTGTAATAATTCACCTAATACTTCTTGACGTACAGATGCACCGTACATTTTTTCTACCATTGCTGGTGGAACTTTACCTTTACGGAAACCATCTACTTTTGCATTTTTTGCAACACGTTTTAATTCTTCACGAACAGCTTTTTCAAAAGTTTCAGCAGGTACAGTAAGTTGTACGCGGCGTTCTAAACCTTGGGTTGTTTCGATAGATGACATTAGATTACCTCAAATTAATTGGATTCGGTCCTGCCGAATATTAGTCACATCTTATAAAGATCTTAGATTATAACGGGCATCATGGCTTACGTCTATAAAATGCACGGGAAAGCAATGATATTAGTATTAAAATTGAGCAGAAAATAACAGAAACTTAATTGGGAAGCAACTCGCCGCCTAAAAAATCAAAAGACGGCGAGATTTTCCGAAAAAATTATATTAATTTGTACGATATTTTTTACCGTTTAAATTAACGTAACCTCGTTCCGCAAGTGTAGATTCTTTTGATTTACGGATCATGGTTTCAATGGTTGTACCTTGTACCAAAATAGCGAATAACACGACAGCGTACGTCATAATTACGAGCAAGTCGTGTAGGTCCATGCCGATACTTTTAATAAAAATTTGATCGCTCGGAATGGATAATGCCATTGCAAGGGATAAACCACCACGTAAACCACCCCAAGTCAGAATGCGGAGAGTATAAGGATTATAAACCGTTGTACGGCGGAACCAAATGAAAGGTAAATAAACGCTAAAATAACGACACATTAAACAAATCGGGATAGCGCAAAGTGCAAGAGTAACACCTTGTGAAGTGAAATCAACGAGAAGCATTGCAAAACCGATTAAAAGGAAAAGTAATGAATTAAGGAAGTGATCTACCATTTCCCAGAAATGTTCAAAGTTGCGTTGGTTTTCTTCTTGAATACTAGTTTCTTTAGACCAGTTACCAATAATGATCCCAGAAACAACCATAGACAATGCACCGGATACTTCAAGCATATTTGCAAGCATATATCCTGCGGTCGGAATGGTTAAGGTTAGAAGAGTTTGCGTACTTGCGTCGTTAGTATTTTTAATAAATAAATGAACGACGAATCCTAAAATTGCCCCGTAAATAATACCGCCGATGGCTTCTTTGAGGAATAGCATGCTGATACCGCTCACAGTAGGTTCTTGACCACCGAAAGCGACAGCAAAAATCGTTGTAAAAATAACAAGCCCAACCCCATCATTAAATAATGACTCACCTTCAACTTTCATTGACAATTTTTGCGGTGCTTTTAAATTTTTGATGATTGCAAGAACGGCAATCGGGTCGGTAGGGGAAACCACTGCGCCGAAAAGGAAACAGTAAACCAGGTTAATGTGCCAACCTAAAAGTGATGCAATTCCATATAAAACAAAGCCCACAAATAGCGTAGATGCTAATGTAGAAAAAAGTGAAAGTGCGGTAATTTCACGCCATTGTGTTTTCATTAGGGGAAGACGAATGCTTAATGCACCCGCAAAGAGCAAAAATCCGAGGACGCCATCAATTAAAAAAGTTTTAAAATCAATGGATTCCATCATCTGTTTTGCAACAAGATCAATTTTAAAGAAACCAAAGTGACCCAAAAAAATCAGCCCTAAAGAACACAGCATAGACGTTGCTGTTACGGCAATAGTGTATTGCGCTTTTGCACTAATCTTTTTCGTAACGAAACCGATTAAAATGGAAAAAGCGGAAAGAAAGCAAAGATGCATATAAACTGTCATGAGTTCTATTCCTTATTATAAAAATTAACAAATCTGCTCATTTTTTATAACGATAGAACATAATAAAAAATCAACAGATTCCTTTTCTCTGTAGGAGTTGCCTCAGGCAGTACATCTAATGATTTATTATCTTTCTTTTCTTATTTATTAATTTATTGTTTATCAATCTTAAAAGATTGGTTGCTAAGTATAAGTAAAATGATAAACTTTTCCAAAGTATATTTTTTATTTATTTTGCGATTGTGAGAAAAATCCGAAAGTACATTATTTTATTCTGTTTTATAATAAGTACGCTGTTTCTTTATATAGGTCATAACATCATGATTTATGTACAACCGAAAATCACATTTATTTCTCCTCATGCCGCGCCGAAGCCGTTTGTCGCACACCCGATGTTGCAATGTTTTAAGCAAGAGCAGAGCGTGCCACGTATTCTTCAAAATCGTGTTAAATTGGTCGTTTGGAACTTGCATAAAGGTGAAGATGCGGGCTGGGAACAAGCATTGAGTCATTACGCAAAAAATAAAGATTTTATTTTGCTTCAAGAAGCAAGTCATATCATTGAAACGCAAACGCATTTACCACAAGATTTCCCATCACGCCTTTATGTTTCCTCATTTGCCTACCGTGGTAAGGAATCGGGCGTAGCAATGCTAAGCCGTTATATTCCACAAATTTATTGTGTCGGAACTGGAAAAGAACCGTGGATTCGCATTCCCAAGGTCGGCATGGCAATGTTATTTCCCTTGCAAGATGGCAGTTCTTTGTTGATGATTAATATTCATCTTGTTAATTTTGAATTGAATACCACATATTACAAACAGCAAATTAATCAGATGTTTGATCTTATCAAACACCATACTGGTCCAGTCATTTTTGGTGGTGATTTGAATGCGTGGAGTAAAGCACGTTATCAGTTTTTAAAAACCTTAGCGCAAAAATATCAACTCCAAGAGGTGCATTTTAATCCAGACTATCGCCTACGATTTATGCGCAAACCACTCGATTTTGTGTTTATTCGAGGTTTGCAAGTCATCTCCGCTACAACAGATAAAACTGATAGCTCCGATCATAATCCCTTATTACTCGACTTAGAGTTTCTTCCTCAAGAATAATGCATAAATTTTTCTGAAAAACAGGGCGTATTTATAATTATTTATATATTTTTTTATATTAAGATTATTTTTGGTTGAAAAAAAACAGCAAATGGTAGATTTTTGTCCGTTCTTCAATAATGAAGAATATCATAAAAATGATGGAGTTATATGATGAATAAAAATGAAAAAATTGTAATGGAAGTCGATGCCGTTTTATTTGATATGGATGGTACTTTAATTGACTCAAGCGCCGCTTGTGCCAGAATTTGGGGGCGATGGGCGGATCATTATGGCTTAGATAAAGAAAGTGTTATTCATCAATCGCATGGGCGCAGACCAGAGGATACCGCTCGTAGCGTTTTGGGTAATGAGGCGGATATTGCAAAAGCGGTCGAACTTTTTACAGTAGAAGAAGCAAAAGAAACGGATGTAAAAACCATTCCAGGCGCACGGGAATTATTGCATAGCTTACCAGAAGATAAATGGGCGATTGTGACTTCATCTACCGAAAATATTGCTCGTGAACGTTTGCGATATTGCCATCTTCCATTACCTAACGCATTGATTACTGCTGAAAAAGTTAAAAATGGTAAACCCGATCCTGAAGGCTATTTAATGGCGGCTAAATCACTTAATGCCGATATCAAAAATTGTGTCGTCATTGAAGATGCGCCAGGTGGACTTGAAGCAGGGCATAATGCGGGCGCCAAAGTGATTGCTCTAGCGACTACTTACTCGGCAGATAAGTTTCCAAAAGAGATTGTTGTCAAAGATCTCACCGCTATTCATTCATCGATTAACAATGGCAAGATTATTTTAAGTTTTATGCCAATAGATAAATAGACCTACAAAAAGAGCGGATTTTTCTTAAAAATTCGCTCTATTTTTATGCGGTTTACTGTATTAGAATGCGTTAAGTAAAATATCAAATACTATTTTAGTATCCACGTTAATAAAAGAGCCTTGCTGTTCTTCATTAATCTCGTAAGAAAGGAGCATTCTATGAAAAAGTTACTGATATCAAATCAATACGGTGCATGGGTTATGGCATTAATGCCATTTTTGTATGGGATGTGGTTAGCCCCCTTTACCTGGCAATCGTGTTTTTTATTAGCGGGGTGGATCGCATTGTATCTGGCAGTGTATCCTTTTTTATCGATTTTTAAAGGGCGAAATCAAGAGTTTTATAAAGTTTGGACAGCGATTTACGCCAGCATAAGTTTTCTCCTTTTTCTGCCTGCTTTTTTCTATAACTGGGAAATCATTTTATTTGGTGTGGCGACTATTCCGTTTATCCTAGTCAATATTTATTATGTTAATGCCCGTGATGAACGTGCGCTTAGCAATGACTTCGCAGGTATTGCTATCTTTGAAATCATTGGTGCAGGTGCGTATTATTTTACAGCTCATACCTTCGATCAAAATATGTTACATCTCGTTGTCTATACGACCTTGATGCTGATTAGTATTGTTTTCTATGTGAAAACAATGATGCGTGAACGTAAGAATAAATTTTATCTTTATACCAGCTACATTATACATCTTATTATTTTAATTTACTTTTTCAGTCAATCTTGGATGCTCGGCGTGGCATTCTTTCCTGCTTACCTTCGAGCTTATTTCTTTCCAAAACGTAAACTTAGCGTTCAACAAGTGGGGACAATTGAATTTGCTATTTCACTCTGGTTCTTCTGCTGGTTACTAGCGTATTAATCAATTATATGAAAATAAAAAAGGCGCAATTTACTGCGCCTTTTGTTTTATCAAAATCTTATGCTTTTACATTTTTACGGTTGAGTAACGCAAGGGTAACTTGCATAAAGAAAGCAAATGCACCGAGAATAAATACGGTATCGCCCACGATACGGAACCAACGTAAGAATTGTAAGAAACCTTGTTGCATAAAGCCTTCGCTACGTGCATACCATAAACCGTGGCTGATACTTGCCGCAGCTTGGTAAATACCGATTGGTAAAAGGCTGGTTAAAATCATTAATACAATACCAAGGTTTAAGCACCAGAAACCAAATTTCATCCATTTTGGATTTAATTCTGCGTCTGGACGAATATAACGTAATACCGCCAATGCAAAACCAAGTGCTAAGAAACCATACACACCGAATAATGCTGCGTGAGCGTGAACGGCTGTCGTATTAAGACCTTGGATATAATAAAGTGAAATTGGCGGATTGATTAAGAAACCAAAGACACCTGCGCCAAGCATATTCCAGAAGGCGACAGCAACGAAACAGTAAATTGCCCAAGTTAATTTACCTGCCCAAGGTGTTGCTGTTTTAAGTTTCCAGTTATCGTAAGCTTCATAGCCCATGATAATCAATGGCACAACTTCTAAAGCACTGAATGTCGCACCGATAGCAATGATCGGAGTTGTTGTACCTGAGAAGTATAAGTGGTGCAATGTACCTGGCACGCCACCGATAGCGAAAAGAATCGCAGAAACTAAGGTACCAACGGTTGCAGTACGTTTATCTAATAAACCAAGTGATGTAAAGATAAAGGCGATAGCTGCGGTTGCAAAGATTTCAAAGAAACCTTCTACCCAAAGGTGAACTACCCACCAACGCCAGTATTCCATTACAGAAAGGCTAGTATGTTGACCGTAGAATAAACCTGGACCATAGAATAAGCCCACCGCAACGAATGACGCAGTGAAAATTGCTAAAAGGTTTTTATCGCCATTTTGTTTGAAACCGCCAATAACGGCACGAAGCATGAGATAAAGCCATAGCAAGAAACCAATAAAGAGTAGAATTTGCCAGAAACGACCTAAATCTAAATATTCATAACCTTGGATACCGAACCAGTAAGTTAAAGTACCTGGTTGTGGATTTGCGATCGCAAAGTAGTTACCGAGATAAGAACCAATTACCACAATTAACAAAGCAATGAATAATGCATTCACACCCAATTTTTGATATTTTGGATCTTTACCGCCATTGACGACAGGCGCTAAGAATAAGCCTCCAGCAAGGAAAGCAGTCGCAATCCAGAAAAGCGCAGATTGGATATGCCAAGTACGTAATAAGCTATATGGGAAATATGGCGATAAATCAATACCATAGAAACCTTGTCCTTCAACCGTATAGTGTGCGACCACACCACCGATAATAATTTGTGCCATAAAGAGGGCAACGACAAGGAAAACATATTTACCTAATGCTTTTTGGGATGGGGTTAGAGCAAGTCCTGCAATCACATCAGTGTCAGGGGGTGTCACTTTGTCTTCTTGGTGATTGCGTAAGAATGCCCAACCCCAAATGAGGAAGCCAATACCCACTAATAAAAGCACAACGCATGCAATAGACCACATAATATTTTCAGTGGTTGGTACGTTATTAATAAGTGGTTCATGAGGCCAGTTATTGGTATAAGTTGCGTCTGTTCCAGGACGATCTGTTGCTGCTGCCCAAGATGTCCAGAAGAAGAAATCATTTAAATGCGCACGATCAGTTGCATTTGGAAGGGTATTATTCTTCATCGCAAAATCAGAGCGAGTTTTTACCATGCTCGGATCATCGCCATAAAGGGCAGAATAATATTTTCCCGCTTCAGCAATTGCTTCAACACGAGTTGGAGAAAGTACAACTTTACCGTCTGCTTGCATATTGTCGTGACGGTATTCATGTTGTAATTCCACTTTCAATTCATCCTGTTGCAATGAAGTTAAATCAGCATACGGTTTTTGGAATTCCGCTTTTGCTTTAATATTTAACCATGCCATCGCTTCACGATGTAACCAATCCGCTGTCCAGTCAGGTGCTTGATAAGCCCCATGACCCCAAACAGTCCCAATCTCCATACCACCAGTAGACTGCCAAGCATCTTGACCTTGCATAATTTCATCGTGAGAAATAATTGTATTGCCCGCCTCATCCACAAACGCTGTCGGAACAGGCGGCACATTACGATATACTTCTACCCCAGCAAAGCCTAATAATGTAAAAGTCGCTGTTAGGGTAATAATTAAAATCACCCACAGCGCTTTATAATTTTTCATGTAATACCTCCAAAAAAATGATTTAAACAAATCCTTGGAATTTTAATCCTTACTAATCTAGTCGGGATTGATAAATATCAATATCGCCTAAAAAATAAGATAAAATTCACTCAAATAATAACAATATTTAATTATTAGAGGGTATATTAACTAGATGAGAATTAAAGGAAATGAAAGTACATGTTATTTTTTTAGATAAAAATTAAATCACGCCCAATTTTTCATAAAATTTTATGATTTTTGGGGCGTGATTTTTGTTTTTAGAGAGATTTATTCTTCGCTCGGTTCATACCAGGCTGCTTCGGTAAGTAGTTTGCCGAATTCGCTTTCGATGAGACGTTTGGTGACGTCGGCTTGTGGGTCGGTGAAGACTTTGCGGGTATCGCCGTATTCGACCATTTCGCCTTGATCCATGACGAGGACTTTATCAGATATATGTTTTACGATTCCGAGGTTTTGTCCTATGTAAACGTATGAGATGCCAAGGCGTTTTTGGATTTTTAAAAGTAGGTTCATCATTTGGATTTTTACGGTCGCATCTAAAGTTGCAAGAGTATCATCGATGATGATGATTTCAGGTTTTAGAATCAATGCGCGAGCAAGGGCAACACGTTGTTTTTGGCTTGATGACATGGTGCTTAGGCGAACGTTGGCGTGATCGGGGTAAAGTCCCACTAGGCGAAGTGTTTCCCCAATTTTTTCATCACGTTCTTCGGTATCCATTGCGGTGATAATTTTTAGCGGTTCATCCAAAATTTGCCCTACATTTAGACGTGCGTTAAAAACGCTATCGGGGTTTTGGAATACCATGCGGAGGTGCTTGGCTCGGTAATAATAATCGCCGAAGGTGAGCGTTCTACCTTTAAATCGAATTTCTCCTGCATTGGGAGGGAAAAGTCCGACAAGAACTTTAGCAATCGTTGATTTTCCTGAGCCATTTTTACCAATGATGGCGAGTGTTTTTTTCTCTTCTAATTCAAAGCTGATATTTTTAATCGCATAAAACGAGGTATTTCCCAAAAAAATAGAGGGATCAACAAAGGTTTTACTAATATTTGAAACTTTTAATAGTGGCGTTGTCATAAAGCATCCTTAATCTGAATTTTCTGTTGCTTGAATAACAAGCGGTGCAGGCTCTTCTTTGGCTTTACAACGCATTGCTCGCATATTCAGTGGAAAGTGGCAAGCATATTCTTGCTGGCGAATGTATGTTAAAGCAGGCTTTGCAATACACTGCTTTTGTGAAAATGGGCAACGTGGTCCAAGACGACATCCGATTGGTAATTCATCGATCATAGGTACTGTGCCTCTTAGTGTGCCAAGGCGACTTTTGGTCGGAATAGGCTGGCTAAAGTCAGGCATCGCATGCATAATTGCTGGGGTATAGGGGTGATGAGGCGTGCTTAAAAGCGCTTCCGTAGTGCCTGATTCTACGTTTTGACCGCAGTAAAGAATAATGAGGTGATCACAATATTCTTTAAGGTGGTTGATGTCATTACTTGCCAAGAGGACAGTTGTATTGAGGTTTTTGTTCATACTATCCAATAGGCGGAAGATTTGGGTTTTGGTGATGGCTTCTAGCGCATTCGTTGGTTCGTCGGCAACGAGTAAGCGTGGTTGATTTGCTACAGCCATGGCGATAAGCACTTTTTGGCGTTGTCCCTCAGTGATTTCTTCGGGATAACTGCGCATGACATCTCGGTGATCTTGGATCCCTACACGGTGTAAAAGCTCAATTGTACGACGTCGCTTCCAGCCAAAATACTGCCACCAACGACCTTTAAACGTCCAGTTTGGGATATTTTGTTTAATCTGTTTGCCTAGACGACGAGTTGGATCAAGTGTGCTGAGTGCGGCTTGTGAAACAAGGGCAATTTTACGACCAATAATACTGCGACGTTCTTCCGCAGGTAGTTTTAATAATTCAACATCATCAAAGCGGAAACGATCGGCACGGATAATCCAGTTATCTTGGATTTCATTACAAATAATTTTGGCAATGATACTTTTGCCAGAACCAGATTCACCGACAAGTCCACAAAGCTCTCCTTCATTCAATGAGAAGGTTACGTTATCAATCATTTTGACTTTGCCTGTTGGCGTGATGACGTCAACACAAAGGTTACGAATATCTAATAGTGCCATAGTGTTTACTCATAATATTTTTCAACGGTGTGACAAAGTCCGTTACTGAAGATTAACCAGATCATCACGGTAAATAATAATGCGATACCTGGCAAGATGACGAGCCAAGGTGCCACGAAAATAAGGCTAACGGAATCTTTTATCATTAATCCCCATTCTGGTGTGGGTGCTTGGGCACCGAGAGAAATAAAGCTTAATGCGGCGATATCAACGATTGCTACAACAAAAACTTTGCTTACTTCACGCATATAACGAATGAGAACTTTCGGTACAAAACACGCTTTAAGCTGTTGCCAATGGGTTGCGCCGTCTAAACGGAGCATTGTGATGTAATTTGTATTGAGTTCTTGGCGCACGACTTGCGAGATTTCATGAATAAAATACGGGAGTAGGGCGAGGGTAATCGCCAACATGGAATTAGCAAGGCTTGCTTTCATTAAAGTTGCGATAATAATGGCAGTGAGCAAGGTTGGGATTGAGATAAAACTATCAAAGAAATGCCCAAGAATACGGGAGCGTACGCCGTGCGATAACCCCGCAAGTGTCCCAAATAAGCCTCCTAAAATTGCGGTGGCTAATGCGACAACAAGGGCTGTTCCGAAAGTATAAGATGTGCCGACTAATAAACGGCTTAATACATCACGTCCGATATTATCCGTCCCGAGAAAGTGCGAAATTTTACCGCTTTCAAACCAAGATGGGGGCAGAAGTGCCTCGCCAACAAATTGTTGGTTAACATTGTATGGTGTGATGTAGGGTGCAAAAATTGCAATAAAAATAAGTGCGGTAAAAATATAAAAACTATAAAGTGCGACTTTATCTTGGTAGAAAGCCAACCAAATTTGACGCAATGTTTTTTGATGGCGGAATGAGTCCACAGAGTTATTTAACATACCAGCCCTTTTTATTAAATGGATCGAGAATGAACATGAGAATTTGCGTAAAAATATTTACCAGTAATATACATAAGCCAATAGCCATAACGCCTGCTGAGATACTGTTGTAATCTTGTTGGCTTACGGCATCAATTAACCAGCGACCGATACCTGGCCATGCGAGCGTTCCTTCAATTAACATACATTGTGTAATTAAGAGAATGAATAGGCGCGGAAATTGTGAAACCAGTTGTGGAAGACTATTACGCAAAATGTATTTGGTTAATACATTAAATTTAGACGCTTCACGTGAAAGTGCGATTTTAATGTAATTTTCTGCCAATAATGATTGAGTACGTTGTTGAATAAAGCGTGTAATTTCCATCATTGGTAAAATACAAAGTACTAATGTTGGTAAAACAAGGTGTTGGAGTACATTTTGAATAATTTTTACTCGATATGGGACGTCCACAAACCACATATCAATGAGCGGAAATCCTGTTTTTGTTGGGATATCGTAGAGTAAATTATATTGCCCAATTGCTGAAATCTCCCAACCATGAATAGCTGAAAAATATAATAAGATTGGTGCTAGCCAGAAAATTGGAATAGAGAGTCCGACAAGATAAGTTGCCCGAACTGTGCGACTTATCCACGGTTTTTCAGGTAACGCACCAATGTAGCCGAGAGGGATACCAAATAGCGTTGCCAATAGCATGGAGGTAAAACACAATTCTAATGTTGGTGGCAAAACAGCGAGGATTGTCCGTGTCAAAGACTCGCCACCTTGATAACTGATACCAAGATTCCCATGTAATAAACTATCGATATAACACCAATAGCCTGAATAAAAATGTGGAACACCCAACTGCGCATTTAGCGGATCTTTTAGCAAAATGGCATAGCTGATGAACGTGAGCATAAAAAGTGTGATGATAGCTAAGAAGCTACGACGTAAAAAAGCAGAAAACACTATTTAGCCTCCGTTTTTAGCGCTAATGCTGAAAATTGTATATTTCCATATGACATAGAATTTAATCCTCTTACACGATCTTTAACAACGAGGATACGTTTTACGTTAGCGATCGGAATGATAGGTAATTTATTTAATACGATATCCTGTGCTTGATTATAAAATGTTGCACGTTGGGCGGTTTTATTTGATAACAGTGCTTGTTTGAGTTTGTATTCAAAGTCTGCATTGCACCAATGAGATAAGTTAGTCACATCATTTTGAGTGCTACAACTTAAAATTGGATGCATAAAATTATCGGGGTCTAAATTATTTGATAACCATCCTGTTAGGATAAGATCGTAATCCGCTGTATCATCTTCTAAATGTTGATTGAGGAATGGTCGAGTAATGTAGCGGATTTTAACGTTAACGCCTGCTTTATTTAAATCATATTGAATGATCTCAGCCATAGAAATTGGAGATGGATTATAAACATGCTCCTCATTAATGACCCATAGATTGAGGGTTAAATGCAAAGGTGCAAGAATTTTACGTGCTTGGACAGGATCATAACCATAATCAAAGGGATGTACATCTGGCTGAAACGCCCAGGATGTATTAGGAATGAGATGATTAGCAACGGATGCGTTACCATAATATAACGCATTGACTATACGTTTGCGGTTAATTGCCTGAGAGATAGCACGGCGAATGCGTTCATCTTGCATGAGATCTTTATGGAAATTAAATGCAAGATAGGCAAGGTTCATACTTTCTGCTTCGTGTAAATAGTAATTTCTACCACGTGATTGTTCTAAAATCTCAAGTTGGCTTAACTCTGGTGTTGCAGCAATTTGGCATTCATTGTTTAAAAATTTAAGCATACGACCAGATTGGTTATTAGAAAGATCAATAACCACATTTTTGATTTTGGCTTTTTTCCCCCAATAATGTTTATTTCTTACCAAACGAACGTACTGATTTCTAAAGAAACTATTAAGCTGATAAGGACCTGTTCCGACAGGGAAAATATCCAAGTTTGATAGATTATCATCCGCATCTAATTGAGTCGCATATTCTTGAGAAAAGATAATGGCATACTGGCTAGCTAAATGGGATAAGATAGAATAATCTGGTGTGTATAGACGGATTCTAACGGTATATTTTCCAATAGCATCAATAGATTGAATTTTCTCGTTAAGCTTAATACTTTGAAAATATGGGAAACGAATTTTTTTTGCCTGTTGGTGGTAAATATTGATTTGTAACCCAGGATAATAGCCTAATTTTCTTAAAATTTTACTTGTTGGATGTGCTGAATCAAGCGTTCTCCCAAGCATACGGTTAAGAGAAAAAACGACATCATCAGCATTGAAATTACGTGTTGGGGTGAACCATGGCGTTTGTTGAAATTTGACATGGTGACGTAAATAAATAAGGAGTGTTTTACCATCAGCTGACATCGAATAGCCCGTTGCAAGCTCAGGCATAACCTTATCGCTATTTTTCTTAATGGCGAATAGGCGATTATAAATTTGAGCAGTGACGATATTCATGCTGGTGCCATCTTCTGCACTTTGTGGATTGAATGATAAACCAGTATTACTTGCACAGTAAACCAAGCCGTTATTCAATACCTCTGCTGGAATACGTGGTGCCGCCTGCAAAGAAAGGCTACTTATGCCTAAAGCGATAAGCAGAAGCCCCCTTAATGATAGGCGTTTTGACATTAAAAAAGGTAAAAAAGAATTTCTCATAGCATGATATAAAAAGTTAAGTATTACTGCTAATTTTAAGGTAAAAATCGTTTTTTCGCTAATGCAACACGAAAGAGATGTAAAATTATACAAAATTTATAAAACGTAACGAAATTAACTCTATTGGGGCATCTTGTTTGTAAGTATATCTTTACAAAAAAAAATAACTCGTCATAAAATATTCTGAGCGCAAATATATAACTTAATACAGAGAATAAGCTATGAATGGAACCAATATGGGTTTTGAGGCATTTATGACTCAAAGTGACAATATGCAACGTGTATTACGATCAGCAGAAAAATTTGCCAAACTTGAGGCACCTTTGTTGATTGAGGGAGAAACAGGTACAGGGAAAGATCTTCTTGCATCTGCCTGTGTTGCTCAAAGCCCAAGAGGGCAACAGAAATTTATCGCAGTGAATTGCGCAGGCTTACCCAATGCAGAAGCTGAAAGCGAAATGTTTGGTCATGGAGAAAGTGAAAATTCTGTAGCAAGCCAAGGCTTTTTTGAATATGCAAACGGCGGTACCGTTTTATTAGACAGTGTGACTGAATTACCGCTTGAACTACAAGCAAAATTATTACGATTTATTAATGATGGTACTTTCCGCCGTGTCGGGGAAGATCAGACGCATTATGCGGATGTCCGTGTTATTTGTACTTCACAAATTCCACTTTGGCAGGCTGTACAGGAAGGAAAATTACGTGAAGATCTGTATCATCGTCTTAATGTGTTGACATTAACTATCCCGCCTTTACGGGAACGTATTTGTGATATACCTCAATTAGCGGATTATTTTTTAGGCGGAATTGGACAAAAATTAAAACGTACATTTATGCCACTGGATGAAACAGTATGTCGTAAATTACAAAATTACGCATGGCGAGGCAATATCCGAGAGCTTTACAATGTACTTTATCGTGCTTGTTCTCTTAATGAAACTGGGACATTAACAGCCGATGATGTACAATTATCAGATGAAAAATTCCCATTTGAGAATGAAATTGACGATTTGCCTGAGCAAGGATTAGAGGAAATGATGAATCGTTTTGAAGAAAAATTATTACGTCATTTTTATCGTCAATATCCAACAACAAGAAAATTAGCAAGTCGTTTAGGGATTTCTCATACGGCAGTGGCGAATAAATTAAAACAGTACGGTATTACAAAGGATTAATTTTTATAAAGGATTTTGACGATTTGCCAATATTTAAATCTAAGATGGAGGTGGTATGGCAACTCTTCTAAATTCTCCGAAGATAGTCGGAAAGCAAGCTATATTAGCCCGTTATAATCGAATGCGCTGGCAAGCGTTATTCGGTATTTTCATTGGTTATGCGGCTTATTATATATTGCGTAATAACCTCTTGCTTTCCTCACCCGATCTCATTTCACATTTTCACTTTACCAAACAAGATATTGGATTTTTATCTGGCACAATGCTTGTCGCCTATGGTCTAAGTAAAGGTATTATGTCTGTCCTAGCAGATAGAATAAATCCAAAGTATTTCATGCTTATTGGGCTGATTATGTCAGGTCTTGTCAACATAATGATGGGATTTAGTACGGTCTTTTGGATTTTTTTCTTTCTATGTATTCTCAATGGTATTTTCCAAGGAATGGGGGCGGGTCCTTCTTATGTGATATTGGCGAATTGGTTTCCCCATAAAATAAGGGGGAGTGCAACTGCTATTTTTAATGCTTCACATAATTTGGGTGGTGGTCTTATTGCACCTATTGCTGGCGCGGCTTTAGCTTGGTTTGGGCAGGCTTATTGGCAATCGGCTTATTTCTTTGTCCCTGTCGCTTTCGCCAGCATTATCTCTATTATTTTTTATTTTTTTGGTTTAGCCAAACCAACGCAAGAACATCTTCCATCATTAAATAAAATCATTGCGAGTGAACTCGATGCACCGTTACAAGAAAATACAACTACAGAACCGTATTCTACTTGGTTTATCTTAAAAAATTATATTTTGACTAACCGTAATATTTGGTATGTTTCTTTCTTAGATGCGTTTAGT
Source organism: Actinobacillus delphinicola (assembly GCF_900638385.1). Taxonomy (NCBI): domain Bacteria; kingdom Pseudomonadati; phylum Pseudomonadota; class Gammaproteobacteria; order Pasteurellales; family Pasteurellaceae; genus Actinobacillus; species Actinobacillus delphinicola. The sequence continues at coordinate 956,288 of NZ_LR134510.1, forward strand.
TATATGATAAGGCTCGGCGTTTTAACTTGGTTGCCATTGTATTTATTAGAAGTGAAAGGTTTTTCTAAAGCAGAAATTGCCACAACCTTTGCCATTTTTGAATGGTCGGCCATACCATCAACTTTACTTGCTGGCTATGTAACGGATACTTTGTTTAAAGGACATCGTATGCCACTTGCTGTGCTTTGTTTAATTGGTGTTGCTATAGCAATTGGCGTTTATTGGATGAGCCATTCTTTAATTATCGTGATGATAAGCGCAGGTATTGTTGGTGCATTTATTTACGTTCCTATGTTTTTAGCCTCTCTTCAAGCGATAGAAGTCGTTCCTGCTTTTGCAGCTGGTTCCGCAACGGGAATGCGAGGATTGATTAGCTATATTGTTGGTGGATCAGCGGGAACGGCATTATTTGGTATGCTTGCTGAGCATTACGGCTGGAATGTTGGATTCTACTTCCTCTTTTTCGCCATTTTCGGTGCAATTTTTTGTTGTTATATGGTGAGTAGAGGGCTTAAAACTTCTAAATAAAAAATCCCTTCGCTTGAAGGGATTTCCATAAATTTTTTCGAAAAACGAGGCGTGATTTTATTCTGCGTCTTTTTCTGCTTTAGTTTCGTTGTGGCGAGCGGCAACATCGTGAAGTAAAACTTGTAGTTCGCCTGCTTGGAACATTTCTAAAATAATATCGCAACCACCGATTAATTCGCCTTCAACCCAAAGTTGTGGGAAAGTTGGCCATTGTGCGTATTTTGGTAATTCTGCACGAATATCAGGGTGTTGTAGGATATCCACATAGCCAAAAGGAACATTACATGCAAGAATTGCTTCTACTGCACGCGCTGAGAAACCGCATCCTGGTAATTTTGGTGAACCTTTCATGTAAAGAATGATAGGGTTTTCTGCAATTTGTTTTTTGATTTTCTCTAAAGTATCCATAAAGTTCTCCCATTTTTTTATAAGATAAAGGTCAGATTTTAACAGTATTCTGCCTGCTGTAAACGTTTTTCAATTTCTTTTAAGCCTAAACGACGAGTTTGACTTAAATTCTGCAAAATACCATTTTTTTCAAAAAAACTATCTAATGAAAAGGTTTTGATTGCTGAAAGTGGCATGCCATTAAGTTCTTCAAGCAATAAAAATAGGATGCCATTCATAATACGTGCTTCACTATAAGCTTTGAATTGTAGCCCTGTAGCGTTTTTTTCCATTTGCCACCAAAGACGGGCTTCACAGCCATGGATTTCTTCCATCTCTTCACGTTCTTGTTCTGAAGGAATGGGTAAATTTTTGCTGGCTTGAATAAGCAAACGAAAGCGTTCTTGCCAGTTGGTGGCATTTTGTAATTTTTCTTTTAACATAATAAATCTCGCGCCTCATCAAGCGCTGTAAAAAATCGATCAATATCACTTTGCTGATTGTAAGGTGCAAAGGATAAGCGTAATACATTACTTTGTCCAAGTTGGGTTAAGTATGGTTCAGCACAATGTTTACCACTTCGGAAAGCAATATTATGTTCACCGAGTACAAGGGCTAAATCGCTACTTGCGATATCGGTAAAAACAAAACTCACCACACTGCTATTAGGTGCTGAAAAAATTTGGCAAGTAGGATAGTTAGCTAAGCGGATTCGTGTTTCTTCGGCTAAGGCAATTGTATGCGTTTTCGCCTCTAGAGTATTCCATTTTTGCCACCACGTTAGTACCGCTCCAAAACCAATAACACCTGCGATATTCGGTGTCCCTGCTTCTAAGCGATAGGGAAGCGGGGCAAAGGTGGTTTCAGTGGCTGTTACCGTATTTACCATTTTCCCACCATAAAATAAGGGGCTGAGGCGATCTAAGGCTGTAAATTTTCCTGTCAGCACGCCAAGCCCTGTCGGTCCATAAAGTTTATGCGCAGAAAACGCCAGAAAATCGCAATCTAATTTTTGAATATCAATAGGGAAAAGGCTTACCGCTTGGGCAGCATCAATAAAAATCTGTGCAGATGAGTATTGGCGAATAAGTGGAATTAATTCATTAAGCGGCTGTTCGGCACCACTGATATTTGACACCCAATTTAAGGCGACAAATTTTGTATGGGGATTTAAAGCATTTTTTAATGCATTGATATCCAGTATCCCTTCGTGATTGAAAGGAATAACGTGATATTTCAATCCTTTTTCTAAGGCGAGCTGTTGCCATGGTACGAAATTGGCATGATGTTCAGCAAAGGTAAGGATAATTTCATCACCTTTATTTAAAGATGGAGCAATTCCTCGGGCAACAAGATTCGCTGCATGTGTACTTCCACTTGTCCAAATGATGCATTCTTCTTTTTCCGCACCTACAAAATTAGCTACTGCTTTGCGTGCATTTTCATAAGCTAGTGTATTGCTTTCATCGTGTTGACTACGGTGTACCGAACCTGCAGAGGCATAAAAACTTACCGTAGCATCAATGAGTGCTTGTGGGCGTAATGTCGTTGCTGCACTATCTAAGTACACGGCATCAGGATTTTCTCTTAAAAAAGGAAATTCGTTACGGAAAGCGGTAACAGAAAAAGGCGAATGTTGCATAAAAAATAGTTGAAAAATAAATCATAAGGTGGCATTAATTCTAACTAACTTTTATCAGAATGTCAGGTGATGCTGAGAGATTGTTTAGCGGAGGAAGTATGAGTTTAATAGTCAAACCGTGTTGGACCGAACGACAACAAGATCAAATTCAACGGCAAGATGATTACCGAACCCCTTATCAACGCGATCGAGCAAGAATTTTACACAGTGCTGCTTTCCGCCGTCTTCAAGCGAAACGTCAAATTCATGCCGTAGGGGAAAATGATTTTTATCGCACGCGCCTAACGCACTCCCTTGAAGTCGCTCAAATTGGCAGTAGTCTTACCCATTACTTAATGCGCGAAGAAAAAATTCAGCATTTATTGGAAAAGAGTACGACCTCACGGAATTATGCAGTAGAGGATTTTAGAAAGTTATTGCCAAGTACGGAATTAATCGAAGGATTATGTTTAGCTCATGATATCGGTCACCCGCCTTTTGGACACGGCGGTGAAAATGCATTGAATTTTGTGATGTATAAAAATGGTGGATTCGAAGGAAACGCGCAAACTTTTCGTATTTTAACTCGTCTTGAGCCTTATACAGAACACAACGGCATGGATTTAACCCGTCGTACATTATTAGGTGTCATTAAGTATCCTATGCTTATCCAAAATCCTGTTCTGCAATTTCCAAATATGGAAAGTGAGCAATTATCACCATACGTTAATATGGATAAGTGGGAGGTACAGAAAGGAATTTATCAGGATGATAAAGTTGCTTTTGATTGGGTGCTTGCACCATTAACAGAGAGTGATCGTAAAAATTTCTCATCTACAAAGAAAGATGATGATAAATATTACGAAAAAACAAAATATAAATCGCTTGATTGCAGCATTATGGAATTGGCAGATGACATTGCTTATGCCGTTCATGATTTAGAAGATGCAATAGTTTTAGGAATGGTAGAGAAAGAAGCATGGGACAGAGAAGTAGCCTCACTTATTAAAGAGAAAAAAGGAACGTGGATAAGTGACAAAATAAATACACTTTCTAATGATCTCTTTGCCAATGAACACTATTTAAGAAAAGATGCCATAGGCACACTGGTTAATTATTTTATTTGCCATGTGGAATGGGTGTGCTATGAGTGTTTTGATGAGCCGCTTTTAAATTACAATGCGAAATTGCCTGATGATGTTGTTGCTGTTTTAACAGCGTTGAAAAAATTTGTAAGAAAACACGTTATTGATCATATTCATACGCAAAGAGTGGAGTATAAGGGGCAACGTATTTTACGGGAATTATTTCAAATCCTGCGTAATAATCCTGAAAGGTTGTTACCATTAAATACAGCTGAACGCTGGAAATCAGCAATAGATACAGAAAAAAATAGAATTATTTGCGATTATATTGCAGGAATGTCAGATAATTATGCAAGAAAGCTGTATGATGAGCTGTAAAAAATGACTGGACGTTAAAAATATCTAATAAAAGTTATCCAGAAAATTATTAAAAGATAAACATTTGGTATGAAAAATCGTCTTTTAATTAAAAAATTAAAAAAAAATTAAAAAAGTGCTAGACAAGTGGGAACGAAATCACTAACATACGCCCCCGTTGCGACGCACTACGTTATCAAATGTGAATGCGTTCGTAGCTCAGTTGGATAGAGCGTTGGCCTCCGGAGCCAAAGGTCGTAGGTTCAAATCCTATCGAACGCGCCAGATGCTAAACGTGTATTCAACGCAACGCAATGGTGGCTATAGCTCAGTTGGTAGAGCCCTGGATTGTGATTCCAGTTGTCGTGGGTTCAAGTCCCATTAGCCACCCCATCTAAATTAATATTTAGAATAGACGGCGAGTAGCGCAGCTTGGTAGCGCAACTGGTTTGGGACCAGTGGGTCGTAGGTTCAAATCCTATCTCGCCGACCAATTTTTTTGTTCTTTAACAACTAACTAGACAATCTGTGTGGGCACTTGTTGATTGACTTTGTTTAAATAATTTAACTAAGTCTTAATGAGTGTCAAACTAGAAATTCATTTTAAATGAAAGACTTTTTGTCAGCTTATTGAGCGAATCAAGCTTTGAATTGAAGAGTTTGATCATGGCTCAGATTGAACGCTGGCGGCAGGCTTAACACATGCAAGTCGAACGGTAACAGGAAGAAAGCTTGCTTTCTTTGCTGACGAGTGGCGGACGGGTGAGTAATGCTTGGGAATCTGTTTCATGGAGGGGGATAACTACGGGAAACTGTAGCTAATACCGCGTAATATCGAGAGATTAAATGTGTGGGACCGTAAGGCCACATGCCATGAAGTGAGCCCAAGTGGGATTAGATAGTTGGTGAGGTAATGGCTCACCAAGTCGGCGATCTCTAGCTGGTCTGAGAGGATGACCAGCCACACTGGGACTGAGACACGGCCCAGACTCCTACGGGAGGCAGCAGTGGGGAATATTGCACAATGGGCGCAAGCCTGATGCAGCCATGCCGCGTGAATGAAGAAGGCCTTCGGGTTGTAAAGTTCTTTCGGTGGTGAGGAAGGTTGGCGTGTTAATAGCACGTTGACTTGACGTTAGCCACAGAAGAAGCACCGGCTAACTCCGTGCCAGCAGCCGCGGTAATACGGAGGGTGCGAGCGTTAATCGGAATAACTGGGCGTAAAGGGCACGCAGGCGGTGACTTAAGTGAGGTGTGAAAGCCCTGGGCTTAACCTAGGAATTGCATTTCATACTGGGTCGCTAGAGTATTTTAGGGAGGGGTAGAATTCCACGTGTAGCGGTGAAATGCGTAGAGATGTGGAGGAATACCGAAGGCGAAGGCAGCCCCTTGGGAATATACTGACGCTCATGTGCGAAAGCGTGGGGAGCAAACAGGATTAGATACCCTGGTAGTCCACGCTGTAAACGATGTCGATTTGGGGATTGGGCTTTAGGTCTGGTGCCCGTAGCTAACGTGATAAATCGACCGCCTGGGGAGTACGGCCGCAAGGTTAAAACTCAAATGAATTGACGGGGGCCCGCACAAGCGGTGGAGCATGTGGTTTAATTCGATGCAACGCGAAGAACCTTACCTACTCTTGACATCCATGGAACCTTGTAGAGATACGAGGGTGCCTTCGGGAACCATGAGACAGGTGCTGCATGGCTGTCGTCAGCTCGTGTTGTGAAATGTTGGGTTAAGTCCCGCAACGAGCGCAACCCTTATCCTTTGTTGCCAGCGGTTTGGCCGGGAACTCAAAGGAGACTGCCAGTGATAAACTGGAGGAAGGTGGGGATGACGTCAAGTCATCATGGCCCTTACGAGTAGGGCTACACACGTGCTACAATGGCGTATACAGAGGGCAGCGAGCCTGCGAGGGTGAGCGAATCTCAGAAAGTACGTCTAAGTCCGGATTGGAGTCTGCAACTCGACTCCATGAAGTCGGAATCGCTAGTAATCGCGAATCAGAATGTCGCGGTGAATACGTTCCCGGGCCTTGTACACACCGCCCGTCACACCATGGGAGTGGGTTGTACCAGAAGTAGATAGCTTAACCTTCGGGAGGGCGTTTACCACGGTATGATTCATGACTGGGGTGAAGTCGTAACAAGGTAACCGTAGGGGAACCTGCGGTTGGATCACCTCCTTACCAAAATGAAGCGACAGTGAGTGCTCACACAGATTGTTTTAGTGGTTGTAGACAAAGAAAGACAATGCCCTGTGGGTCTGTAGCTCAGGTGGTTAGAGCGCACCCCTGATAAGGGTGAGGTCGGTGGTTCAAGTCCACTCAGACCCACCACTCTCAACGAAACGAAGGTTTAGTGGGGGTGACACAGGAATGAAAAGATGGGGATATAGCTCAGCTGGGAGAGCGCCTGCCTTGCACGCAGGAGGTCAGCGGTTCGATCCCGCTTATCTCCACCAAATTTTCATTACAAAGGGAAGAAGAAAAAATTTTTTCACTTTCTAATGATAATTTGTTAAAATTGTCGAATTGTTCTTTAAAAATTTAAAATCAAGCTGAAAACTAAAGAGACTTTCAAGTAAAGTCTGAGTAGTTAAAAATCTTATGCTGAAAAAGGCAGCATAAGTCGAGTTGTTAATCGCAATCTTAATATGAAAATATTTGAGGTTGTATGGTTAAGTGACTAAGCGTACAGGGCGGATGCCTTGGCAATCAGAGGCGATGAAGGACGTGCTAATCTGCGAAAAGCTTGGGTAAGGCGATAAGAGCCGTTATAACCCGAGATATCCGAATGGGGAAACCCGATAGATGAAGAATCTATCATCTCTTTTTGAATATATAGGAAAGAGAAGCAAACCGGGAGAACTGAAACATCTAAGTACCCCGAGGAAAAGAAATCAACCGAGATTCTGTTAGTAGCGGCGAGCGAAAGCGGAAGAGCCTGTAAGTGATAGCAAAAGCGTTAGGAGAATGAGCTGGGAAGCTCAATCATAGAGGGTGATAGTCCCGTATCTTAAAACGCTTTTGTGGTACTGAGCTTACGATAAGTAGGGCGGGACACGTGTTATCTTGTCTGAAGATGGGGGGACCATCCTCCAAGGCTAAATACTCCTGATTGACCGATAGTGAACCAGTACTGTGAAGGAAAGGCGAAAAGAACCCCTGTGAGGGGAGTGAAATAGAACCTGAAACCCTGTACGTACAAGCAGTGGGAGCCACTTCGTGTGGTGACTGCGTACCTTTTGTATAATGGGTCAGCGACTTATATTTTGTAGCGAGGTTAACTGAATAAGGGAGCCGTAGGGAAACCGAGTCTTAACTGGGCGACTAGTTGCAAGATATAGACCCGAAACCCGGTGATCTAGCCATGGGCAGGTTGAAGGTTGGGTAACACTAACTGGAGGACCGAACCGACTAATGTTGAAAAATTAGCGGATGACCTGTGGCTGGGGGTGAAAGGCCAATCAAACCGGGAGATAGCTGGTTCTCCCCGAAATCTATTTAGGTAGAGCCTTGAGCGGACACCTTTGGGGGTAGAGCACTGTTTCGGCTAGGGGGCCATCCCGGCTTACCAACCCGATGCAAACTCCGAATACCAAAGAGTGATACTCAGGAGACACACGGCGGGTGCTAACGTTCGTCGTGGAGAGGGAAACAACCCAGACCGCCAGCTAAGGTCCCAAAGTCTATATTAAGTGGGAAACGAAGTGGGAAGGCTTAGACAGCTAGGATGTTGGCTTAGAAGCAGCCATCATTTAAAGAAAGCGTAATAGCTCACTAGTCGAGTCGGCCTGCGCGGAAGATGTAACGGGGCTCAAATATAGCACCGAAGCTGCGGCATCAGACGTAAGTCTGTTGGGTAGGGGAGCGTTCTGTAAGCGGATGAAGGTGTACTGAGAAGTATGCTGGACGTATCAGAAGTGCGAATGCTGACATAAGTAACGATAAAACGAGTGAAAAACTCGTTCGCCGGAAGATCAAGGTTTCCTGTCCAACGTTAATCGGGGCAGGGTGAGTCGACCCCTAAGGCAAGGCTGAAAAGCGTAGTCGATGGGAAACGGGTTAATATTCCCGTACTTGTAATAACTGCGATGTGGGGACGGAGTAGGTTAGGTTAGCCATCTTTTGGATTAGATGGTTTAAGCCGGTAGGCGGAATATCTAGGCAAATCCGGATATTCTTAACGCCGAGAAGTGATGACGAGCAACTACGGTTGTGAAGTAACTGATACCACACTTCCAGGAAAAGCCACTAAGCTTCAGGTTATTATAAATCGTACTGTAAACCGACACAGGTGATCAGGTAGAGAATACTCAGGCGCTTGAGAGAACTCGGGTGAAGGAACTAGGCAAAATAGCACCGTAACTTCGGGAGAAGGTGCGCCGGTGGTAGTTGTAGTCCCTCGCGGACGAAGGCGAATCCGGTCGAAGATACCAGCTGGCTGCAACTGTTTATTAAAAACACAGCACTCTGCAAACACGAAAGTGGACGTATAGGGTGTGATGCCTGCCCGGTGCTGGAAGGTTAATTGATGGGGTTAGCGCAAGCGAAGCTCCTGATCGAAGCCCCAGTAAACGGCGGCCGTAACTATAACGGTCCTAAGGTAGCGAAATTCCTTGTCGGGTAAGTTCCGACCTGCACGAATGGCATAATGATGGCCAGGCTGTCTCCACCCGAGACTCAGTGAAATTGAAATCGCCGTGAAGATGCGGTGTACCCGCGGCTAGACGGAAAGACCCCGTGAACCTTTACTATAGCTTGACACTGAACCTTGAATTTTAATGTGTAGGATAGGTGGGAGACTATGAAGCGAGAACGCCAGTTCTTGTGGAGTCGTTGTTGAAATACCACCCTTTAACGTTTGATGTTCTAACGACGTACCTGAAACGGGTACTCGGACAGTGTCTGGTGGGTAGTTTGACTGGGGCGGTCTCCTCCCAAAGAGTAACGGAGGAGCACGAAGGTTTGCTAATCACGGTCGGACATCGTGAGGTTAGTGCAATGGTATAAGCAAGCTTAACTGCGAGACAGACAAGTCGAGCAGGTACGAAAGTAGGTCATAGTGATCCGGTGGTTCTGCATGGAAGGGCCATCGCTCAACGGATAAAAGGTACTCCGGGGATAACAGGCTGATACCGCCCAAGAGTTCATATCGACGGCGGTGTTTGGCACCTCGATGTCGGCTCATCACATCCTGGGGCTGAAGTAGGTCCCAAGGGTATGGCTGTTCGCCATTTAAAGTGGTACGCGAGCTGGGTTTAGAACGTCGTGAGACAGTTCGGTCCCTATCTGCCGTGGGCGTTGGAGAATTGATTGGGGCTGCTCCTAGTACGAGAGGACCGGAGTGGACGCATCACTGGTGTTCCAGTTGTCTCGCCAGAGGCATTGCTGGGTAGCTACATGCGGAAGAGATAAGTGCTGAAAGCATCTAAGCACGAAACTTGCCAAGAGATGAGTTCTCCCCGACTTAAAGTCGGTAAGGGTTGTTTGAGACTAAGACGTTGATAGGTCTGATGTGTAAGCGCTGTGAGGCGTTGAGCTAACAGATACTAATTGCCCGAGAGGCTTAACCATACAACACTCAAATATTTTTAGAGAAAAGATTTGAAAGAAAGTCAGTTTTCAGTGAGATTTTAAAGGCTTAACGAAGCGAAGAGAAAATAAACGCAAAGATAAAACGTTAAGTAAAGAACGACGAAAAGACAGATTATAAAGAATAATCCTGGCGGCGAAAGTGCAGTGGTCCCACCTGACCCCATGCCGAACTCAGAAGTGAAACGCTGTAACGCCGATGGTAGTGTGGAGTTCCTCCATGCGAGAGTAGGACACCGCCAGGTCCCAACACCAACCTCTTGAGCAATCAAGAGGTTTTTTTATACCTGAAAATCAAGAAAAAAGATTAAGAAAGGCTATCCCATTTTATCCCTGCTTATTTTTCTCTTCTTATTCATATTCATCTCTAATTTTTTTAATTATTATTTTTATTTTAAAAAATTGAAAACACGCCCTATTTTTCCTAAAAATTTATGCGTTTTAAATTGCTCATAAACTTACATAAGTTTTATAGATTATTCCTCTACATACCTTTGTTGCCTTTCCATCACTGACTTACACATCACGCTCTGATATTCCGTAAAAGAGTAAAAGGGAGGAGGGATAGAAGCATAGGATTGTAGAAAAAATAGGGTTCGGTCATTTACAAATGATGTCTTATAACCTTTCCAGTATTATAAAACTTATATCTCATTGCTTTGAAAAGGATAAGGATTGGGCTGAATAAGTTACAAGGATATTTCTAGATTATTAGTTATTGTATTGATATGATGATAATTTATTCATGAATCTATAATAAATACAGTATCTTATCTATTCTTTTTCCTCAATTTTCTCGTAAAATTTTCATTTTTAATAAGCTGAAAAGGAAAATTCAATGGCATATCGGTATGATACGGATCTCGCATTTTTAGGTGAATTATCTAATGAAAATTTAGGGAAATTATTTGAAATATTAGTTTATGATCCGGAGGATAATGAAAAACGTTTAACAGAAACATTATCTATATCAGAAGAATATCGCCGCTATGGGAGTGATTATACCCAATATTGGCGTCGTATTGCAGAGGAACTGCAATTATTTGGAGGAAATTCATTTTTTAATTTTTTCCGTGGTAGCAGTGGTGTTCTTTATAATGAGATTTTGTGTGATGTCTGCGATAAAATGAAAGTAAACTATAATAAAAACTCTGAAACAACGAAGATTGAACAAAATTTATTAATGACTGTATTAGAGAAAGCATTAGATGATATGACCCGAGAAGAACAGGAGGAACTTGCGGTATCAATAGGGATTAAGGATTTTGGCAGGGTAAATGCTTCTGTTTTAACGGCTGCATTTTTGAAATTATTTAATATGGGTGGATTTAAATCTTATCAAATTACGTTGCTCGTAGTTAATGCGATTTGGAAAGCGATATTTGGTAGAGGATTAACGCTGGTTGCTAATACGACTATTACTCGTGTGGCATCTATTCTAACGGGACCAATTGGATGGGCAGTAACAGGAATATGGACTGCGATTGATATTGCAGGACCAGCTTACCGCGTGACTATTCCTAGTGTGCTAATGGTTATCCTCTTACGTCAAACCTATTTAAATGAAGATGTATTAGCAGATTTAGAAATCAATTAATTAAAAAAGCCACTTAGTTGCTAAGTGGCTTTTTATATTGGTGCATGACTACTTCTCCACCGGTAATTCTGCTTTTTGCCAGCCTTCGAAACCGCCAGTTAGGCTGTAAACGTGTTCGAAACCTTGATTTGCAAGAAATTCGGCAATACTACGGCTGCTGATACCGTGATAACAGGATATGATGATTGGATCTTCGTATTCCCATTGATTGATATATTGTTGAAGATTTTCATTTCCGAGATGGATAGCGCCTTGTGCATGGCTTATTTGAAAGTCTTCTAATTTACGAATATCAGCAAGGACAACTGAATCTGTTTTTACTAATTCCCAAGCATCTTGTGGGCTAATTTCTTGAAAGTTCATAATCGGTTCCTTTATTTTGATTTTGAATATGCTCTTTAATTATAGTTAAAAATGCGTATCCAAAACGCTCCATTTTTATCGAGCCTACACCATTTATTTCTAGCATAGCTTTACTAGAATCAGGCTTATAGCGTGCCATTTCTTGTAAAGTAGCATCGTTAAATACGATATAAGGCGGAATATTATTTTTATCTGCAATTTGTTTACGTAAGAAACGCAGTCTTGCAAATAAGTCTTTGTCGTAATTCGTAACAATATTTTTATGTGATATTGCACTCATATGGCGTGGCAATCTTGGTTCTGCAAGTTGTAGTGGAATCTCACTACGTAACACTGCTCGTGCTTCCGAAGTAAGCATAAGTTGACTATGTGGGATATAATTTGTTTCTAACATTACTTGTTTGACAAAACCGAGATGAATAAGTTGGCGTAATACTGATTGCCAGTATTCTTGAGATTTTTCTTTGCCGATGCCATAAACACTTAAAGTATCATGTTGATTATCAATAATTTTTTGGTTTTTCATGCCACGGAGTACGGCGATGACATAGTGGCTACCGAAAGATTGTCCTACGCGGAAAATAGTTGACATAATCTTTTGAGCATCCAAAAGTCCATCGTATTTTTTAGGAGGATCGAGGCAGATATCGCAGTTTTGGCATGCCTCGTGGCGATGTTCTCCAAAGTAATTGAGTAGGACTAGTCTTCGGCAGGTTTGGCTATCGGCAAATTCGCCAATACTTTGTAATTTTTGTTGTTCGATTTGGCGTTGTGGACTATCTGCTTTCTCTAAAAGAATCTTTTCCAGCCACGCATAATCTGCTGGATCATAAAAAAGGACAGCTTGTGCTGGAAGGTTATCTCGACCCGCGCGTCCAGTTTCTTGGTAGTAGGATTCAATACTACGAGGAAGGTCAAAATGGACAACAAAGCGGACGTTGGATTTGTTTATTCCCATTCCAAAAGCAATGGTAGCAACGATTACTTGAATATCATCACGTTGAAATGCTTGTTGGATACGTTCTCTTTCTGCTGTCTCCATTCCAGCATGGTAGCCTGCAACTTGAATACCTTCTTTTTGAAGACGCTCAGTTAATTTTTCTACTTTTTTACGGCTATTACAATAAATAATCCCACTTTTCCCTTTCTGTTTTTGCACAAAGGTACAAAGTTGATCAGTAGGCTTAAATTTTTCCATAACCATATAACGAATATTGGGACGGTCAAAACTACCAATATAACGATAGGGTTCTTGTAAGTTTAAATGTTTTACAATATCTTGGCGTGTTACAAGATCGGCTGTTGCTGTAAGTGCCATGATAGGAATATTCGGAAAGGCTTGTTTCAAATTGCCAAGTTGTGTGTATTCAGGACGAAAATCGTGTCCCCATTGAGAAATACAGTGTGCCTCATCAATGGCAATAAAACTGACGTGGCATTGTGAAATAAATTGAAAGAAACTATGTGAAAGAATTTTTTCAGGCGAGAGATAGAGCAATTTTAACTCACCCTGAATGGCTCGACTCTGAACACGTTGCTGTTCTTCAAAAGTCTGACTAGAATTGAGAAAGTCCGCAGCAATACCATTTGCACGTAGTTGATCCACTTGGTCTTTCATTAATGAAATAAGCGGAGAAATGACAAGTGTTAGCCCTTTAAAATAAAGCGCTGGAATCTGGTAGCAAAGCGACTTACCATTCCCTGTCGCCATAATGACGAGGGAATCGCGTTTTGCTAACGTTGCTTGAATAACTTCTTGCTGTCCCGTACGAAAATGCTGATAACCAAAGGTTGATTTTAAAATATTAAGTGCGATATCAACATTTTCTGTAACGTTTGCGTGTTGTGCTTCCACGGATATATCTCTTAGCGAGTAAATGTCACGTTTTCTCCATAACGTGCACAAGCTGTTTCAAGTAATGACCAAAAAGATTCACCATTTTGGTTCATCCATTCACCATTTTGGAAACTAAAATGGTATCCTCCAGCTCTGCTTGCAAGCCATAGCTCTAGAAGAGGTTCTTGCTTATTGATAACAATTTGTTCATCGTCAGGGAAAGTGATGGTAAATACTGAACCTTGTGTATCACAATCAACATCACAACCTTGTTGTTCGAGTTGTTCTTCAATATTCAGCCAAAGTTTATCAATATTTTGATGGTATTCAGTCAGATTCATTATATTTCCTTCCTATAAAATAAAGTTAAATTATAAAGATTTTCCTTAATTAGCGATAGCATAAAGCGAGATTTAGTGATAAAAAGTAACTTTATTTTCTTTTGGAGTAATCTATGCGAAAAATGGCATTTTTGGTCGCTATTTCTACATTAACTATGGCGCTAGTAGGTTGTGGGGTAAAAGGTCCACTTTATTTTCCAGCTCAACAATCGAATCAACAGGCACAACAACCGATTAATCAATAATCGTTCAAGGGGTAAAGTATGGGGTTTTATTTTAAAAACCATCAACTTATTGTTGATGAAATAGCAGTTTCTGATATTGCAAATGAATATGGCACGCCACTTTACCTCTATTCGCAGAAACAATTGATTCAGAATTGGCGTGCCTTTGACACTTCTTTTGCTGTATTAAATACAGCTCCACGACATCTTGTTTGTTTTGCTGTGAAGGCTAATAGTAATTTAGCTATTTTAAAAACGTTGGCACAATTGGGCTCTGGATTTGATATTGTCTCTGGCGGTGAATTAGCCCGTGTTCTTAAAGCAGGTGGCGATGCAAATAAAGTTGTTTTCTCTGGCGTTGGAAAACGTGATGATGAAATCCTTATGGCGCTTAAAGCAGGGATTAAATGTTTTAATGTAGAGAGTGAACAAGAGCTTTACCGTATTCATTCTATTGCACAGCAAGAAAATCTTATAGCACGCATTTCTTTCCGTATTAATCCTAATATTGATGCACATACCCATCCGTATATTTCGACAGGGTTAAGCGAAAATAAATTTGGTATTACGGTAGATGAAGCATTACGTCTATATGATCTCGCCCATCGCTTATCGCATATTCAAGTTGTTGGTATTGATTGTCACATTGGTTCTCAATTAACAGATTTATCTCCTTTTAAAGAGGCAGCACTAAAGGTTCGTCATATGATTGATACCCTTATTTGCCGTGGTATTCCTTTAAAACACGTTGATTTTGGTGGTGGACTTGGCGTGAGTTATGATGGGAAAAGTGTTCCGTCTATTCAAGATTATGTCAAAATCTTAGTCGAAGTGATGCAAGATTATCCTGAATTAGAAATTTTAATTGAGCCTGGGCGTGCGATTTGTGCGGATGCAGGGATTCTTGTAACGAAAGTAGAATACATTAAAAAGCACGGTACGAAGTATTTTGCTATCGTAGATACTGGAATGCATCAAATGATTCGTCCAGCCTTATATCATGCCGAAATGCGAATTATTGAAGTCAATCAAATGGTGCGACCATCACAGTGTTATGATGTGGTTGGCCCGATTTGTGAAAGTAGTGATTTTCTTGGTAAAAATAGAAAATTACAGATTCAACAAGGTGATTTGTTAGCAATGTTAGATGCGGGGGCGTACGGAGCAGCAATGTCATCTGCTTACAATAGCCAAGTTGCTGCAAGCGAAGTGATGGTATGTGGAAACACTGTTAAGATAATAAAAGCACGTCCGAGCTTGGAGAGTTTATGGCAGGGCGAAAATATGGATCTCAGCTAGAGATTTAAAACTTCTTTTACAAATGGAATAGTGAGCTTGCGTTTGGCTTGTAAAGAGGCTTTATCTAATAAAGAGAGCGTTTCTGAAAGTGTTTTTAAATCACGTTCCATACGTTTTAACAGGAAATTCGCCGTTTCATCGGGAAGCTCAATACCACGTTGGCGAGCATTTTCCTGTAAAACTTGACGTTTTTGATCTTCATTTAAGTTAGCAAGCTGATAACTTTCTCCCCAGGTCAAGCGTGATGCTAGATCGGGTAAATTAACTTTCAAAGCATGTGGTGATTGATCGGCACTCATAATAAGTAACGTTTTTTGCGTTTCTTTAATACGGTTAAAAAGATCAAAAATAGCGACTTCCCATTCAGGATCACCCATGACACATTGTAAATCATCGAGGCAGACGAGTTCTTTTTGTTCTAAATTTTCTAATACTGCTGGTGAAAAGTAGCATGATTTGCTTAATGGAACATAAATAGCACGGCGATTTTTTAAGAAAAATTCGTTGCTACATGCTTTTAAAAAGTGAGTCTTCCCCGACCCTTTCTCTCCCCAAAGATAGAAAAAAGGCTGTTGCAGATGTTCGAAATTTTTACGTACAGAGCTTAAGAGTAATAAATTACTTTCGCCATGAAAATTGGAAAAATTTTCGTCATCAATCTGGTGAATAGGAAGAAGTAGTTGTGTCAATATAAATATCCTAACAATTTGGTATGTCTAGCCTATAAAAAAATAATGGTCTTGGCAAGAATAAAAAACATAAAAAAGATTGCAGTGTGTAAATGTTTGCGTATAATACGCCAGATTTTTTGTGCTAAAAAAGGTTTTGTATGCAAACAACATATTTAGATGTCATTTCGTCGCCAAAGCTGTTAGATCGTTTTCGATTATTTGACAGTATGTTGTTTCTTCTTAAACCAAAAAAATTATTAAAAAACAGCTAAGAGTTTTTTCTCTTAGCTGTTTTTTTATGGGCAAAAGAAAGTGAAATAAGGAGAATAAGCATAATGAGTGCAACAGATTATAGATTTAGGTTTAAAGATTCATTAATTGGATTACAGTTTTTATTTGTCGCTTTCGGGGCGTTAGTTCTTGTTCCGATTCTGACGGGACTTGATTCTAGTGTGGCATTATTTGCAGCAGGGATTGGAACCATCGCTTTTCAGTTGACGAATAAATTCTTAGGGAGAGGTGAGATTCCACCGATTTTTCTTGCCAGTTCCTTTGCTTTTATTGCACCGATTAGTTTTGGGGTGCAGGAATGGGGAATCCCTGCGACTTTATCTGGACTTGTTGCGGCAGGGGGATTTTATATTGCATTTTCTTTTCTTATCAGAATTTTTGGTAAGAGCTTTTTAAATCGCTTATTACCGCCGACAGTAATTGGTCCTGTAATTATGTCGATCGGGCTTATCCTTTCACCGGCAGCCGTTAATATGGCGATGGGAAAATCTGGAAATGGTGCAACTATTCTAGTGGCACATAATACGGCACTTTTAATCTCTTTTGTAACGCTAGCAGCAGTACTTGTTACCTCAATTGTTGGACGAGGTTTAATGAAACTCGTGCCAATTTTGGTCGGCATTTTAGTGGGATACACCTTATCTTATTTCTTAGGGATTATTGATTTTACGGCAGTCCATAAAGCAAGTTGGTTTGGTATTCCACATTTTTCTTTTCCTAAATTAAATTGGGATGCCATTTTCTATATTGTACCTATTGCTATTGCACCGACAGTGGAACATATCGGAGATATGTTAGCGATTTCAAATGTTACAGGGAAAAACTATTTAGAAAAACCAGGACTTCATAATACTTTGTTAGGTGATGGAATTGCGACCGTGCTAGCTACTGCCGTAGGTGGACCACCATGTACAACTTATTCTGAAGTAACGGGTGCGGTGACAGTTACGAAAGCATTCAATCCAGCAATTATGACATGGGCGGCTATCTTTGCAATTATTTTGGCCTTTATTGGGAAAGTTGGTGCGTTACTTGCAACCATTCCAGTTCCAGTAATGGGAGGAATTATGTTGTTATTGTTCGGTATTATTACGGTGGTGGGAATCAAAACATTAGCTGCTTCAGATGTTGATTTAAATTGCCCACGTAATCTTGCAATTATTGCGATTATTCTTGTTTTCGCAATTGGCGGGATGAGTTTCGAATTTGGTGGTGTAGGATTCTCTGGTATTGGACTTGGGGCTATCAGTGGAATTATTTTAAATTTAGTATTACCGAAACCACCACGCGAAGATAAATAAGTATAAGCTAAACTAGCTTTATTCTTTCAAAAAATCCCGTTATAAGTTAACGGGATTTTTATTTTAAAAATTTTTCAGAAAAAAGGGGCGTGTTCGGAATTATTTAATGCGTTCTCCCTGTTTAAACAAACAAAGTTCACCTTTTTCCATTTTCACCCAATTTTCATTTTTCGTTAATGGACGTGTTGCAATGATAGTGACTTTATCGCGCTCAGTAGTATACGGACGAAAATCAATTACTGCATCATCATCTACGCGCAATACTTCTCCAAACGGAGCATGGCGTGTGATGTAATATAAATCCGTGGTACAAAATGCAAACATAACCTCTCCATTTGATAGTAAAAAGTTAAACGTACCGTTTTCTTGTAAAGTTTGGCTAATTTCCTTAATACTTTCAAATAGTTGTTTTTCAGTAGGTTTTGTTTTAAATTTATTTTTTAACTGATTTGCCATAAAACAGAAAGCGGCTTCTGAATCAGTTGTTCCAATTGGCTCATAGAAAATAATATTATTTTCTTCTAAATGTGGTAATGCGGTAAGGTTGCCATTGTGGGCAAAGACCCAATTTTCTCCCCATAATTCACGCAAAAATGGATGCGTATTTTCAAGATTAATTTCACCTTGGGTTGCTTTACGAATATGGGCAATGCCATTTAGTGTTTTTAGATCATATTTTCTGAGACTCTGTGCGATAGGCGAGGTAAGTGCAGATAGGTTATCACGGAAAATACGTACAGATTTACCTTGAAAGAAGGCAACGCCACAACCATCACAGTGTTGATCAGTTTGTCCTGCTCGTAAATAGAACCCATCCATTGAAAAATTCATATCGGTGGGGACATTACAATTCATTCCCAAAAGTTGACACATTGTTTTCTTCCTTGTTTAAGCTCCAAAATGAGTAGTTATTATATAGAATCTTGAGGAATAAATGCTATAAAAAAACCGCATTCAATTTGAATGCGGTTTAATCTATGATTAATTTACTTGTGGTAAGTTAAATTACGCAAAGTATTTTTCTAAATCTTCGCTTCCACCAATATATTCACCACCGATGAATACTTGTGGAACAGTGCTTTTACCAGTAATTGCACGTACAGATACCATAGTTGCATCACGGCCAAGAACGATTTCTTCAAATGTATAGCCTTTTTGTTCTAATAAAGTGCGTGCTTTTGAACAGAATGGGCAACCTGGTTTAGTAAAGATGGTTACTGATGGAGCAGATTGCCATGTTGGATCAAGGTATTTGATCATGGTATCAGCATCAGAAACTTTGAATGGGTCGCCTGGTTCTTGTGGTTCAATAAACATTTTTTCTACGATACCATCGCGAACAAGCATAGAGTAGCGCCATGAACGTTGACCGAAGCCAAGATCACCTTTTTCAACTAACATGCCCATGCCTTTTGTAAATTCACCATTACCATCTGGAATAACAGTTATATTTTCAGCATCTTGATCAGCTTTCCAAGCATTCATAACGAAAGTATCATTAACTGACATACAAATGATTTCGTCAATACCAAGTTTTTTAAATTCTTTTGCTAATTCGTTATAACGTGGTAAGTGAGAAGATGAACAAGTTGGGGTAAATGCACCTGGCAAAGAGAATACGATAACAGTTTTGCCTTTAAACAAATCGTCAGTGGTTACATCGACCCATTTATCGCCTTGGCGAGTGTGGAATGTTACTTGAGGAACTTTTTTTCCTTCCATTGTTGCCATAAGTCTCTCCTTCATAGCAGGTTAATTATTAGTGTGGATTATAGGCATACTTATGATATATTTCCAAATGTTAATCTTGATTTATTCAATCGTTTTTACCTATCATTGGTAGAGAAGGTTATCTAGATTTAGAATTGTAAGGAATTTTTTATGAATGTTCGTGATCTTGAATATTTAGTGGCATTAGCCGAATACAAACATTTTAGACGTGCAGCGGATGCTTGTAAAGTCAGTCAGCCGACACTTAGTGGACAAATTCGTAAATTGGAAGAAGAATTGAACACTATTTTGTTAGAACGAACTAGCCGTAAGGTATTGTTTACGCAGTCAGGTTTATTATTAGTTGATCAAGCACGCGCAATTTTACGTGAGATTAAACAATTTAAGGATATGGCAAGCCAACAAGGAAAAGAGATGTCAGGACCATTACATCTTGGTGTCATTCCTACACTTGGACCTTATTTGTTACCTTATATTGTTTCTACGATTAAAGAAGAATTTCCGAAAATTGAGCTTTTTCTTTATGAAGCTAAAACGCCACAACTTGTTGAATTGTTAGAAAATGGGAAATTAGATTGTGCAATTTTACCTAGCAAAGCAGAACTAGATGTTTTTATGAATGTATCGATGTTTTCAGAGCCAATGAAATTAGCTGTACCGAAGTCCCATCCATTTGCTGCACGTAAAACAGTTGATATGAAAGAGTTGCATGGTAAAGAGATTTTGATGTTAGATGATGGACATTGTTTACGTGATAATGCCGTCGGTTACTGTTTTACAGTAGGGGCAGTTGAAAATAAACATTATCAAGCAACAAGTTTGGAAACGTTGCATAACATGGTTGCTTCTGGACTAGGGATCACTTTAATTCCTGAATTAGCTGTGTTGGCTGATCGTTGTGGAAAAGTCGTTTATGTACCTTGTGTAAATCCAACTCCGTCACGCGAAATTGTTATGATTTATCGTCCAGGTTCACCGTTAAGAAAACGTTATGAACGTGTGGCTCGTGCGATTTCAGAAGCTGTAATACCCGTTATTAAACAACCTGAAACGAAAAAATCATGCTAGGTATTCGTGCGATTCAAAAACAAAAAACACGTCAGGCTTTAGTGGCTGCTGCATTTAATCAGCTGAGTTCTGAACGTAGTTTTTCGAGTTTAACTTTACGTGAAGTGGCGAGAGAAGCAGGAATTGCGCCGACTTCTTTTTATCGCCATTTTCGTGATTTAGATGAACTAGGTTTAGAAATGGTAGATGAAGCGGGCTTTGCTTTACGCCAGTTGTTACGCCAAACACGTCGCCGTATTGAAGGTGGTGGAAGTGTGATTGCCATTTCTGTTGACGTATTTTTTGAATTTATTTGTAACAACCCCAATGTGTTCCGCTTAATTTTATGTGAAAGTTCAGGCACATCCCAAACTTTCCGAAATGCTGCAAATCTAGAGCTTAAATATTTTATCTATGAGCTTGCAGACTATATCGCCGAGAAGCATAAGTATCCGCAAGATTTCGCATATACACAGGCAGAAGGGATCGTCAATTTAACCTTCGCAGCAGGGGCAAGTGCATTAGATATGGAAGTTGAAGCTCGTGAAAAATTAAAAATGCGCGTGATTCAACAATTGCGAATGTTAGCAAAAGGTGCCCATATTTATGCGCAAGAAATGTTTAAAAATAATAAAGTTGAGAAATAACGATATTATTTGGGCTTTCTTGAAGGTATATACATCTTAATTGCAAAGGAGAAGTGAATGAGTCGTGCTTTTGTTAAAGAAAATGATGACATGGAAGTTAGCGTTGTTGCTCCACGAGCATTTTTACCAGAAGGCGAAATTAATTACGTAACGCTACAAGGAATGGATGCGTTACGTCAAGAACAACGAGATCTTATTAGTGAATTAGATGCACTTAAACAACAAAATCTAGGGAATAATCGTCCACAACAACAATATTTACAAGCCAAATTACAACTTTTAGAACAGCGTATTTCAAGTGCAAAAGTTATTAATAATCAGGCAACAGATAAGGTCCGTTTTGGTTCTAAAGTCGTTTTATATAAACCTGAGGAAGATTGTACTTGTAGATATCAGATAGTTGGTGTTGATGAGGCAGATGCGAAACAATATAAAATTTCTTATCTTTCTCCCATTGCGAGAGCGTTAATGAATAAAGAAGTTGGTGATAGTATCCAAGTTAAAACACCGAACGGTATGCGAGAAATGGAAATTGAAGAAATTTTAGCGTAGAGGGATCTCACATTAAAATTTATCAGTTAATTGAAATATTATTATTGCACAGTGCTAGATGAAGGCAACTCATAGTAATTTAGACATCTAGATGTTTAAATAAGGCTTTTTTGAATCATTGATAAAAGTTGCGAAAATAAGAAGAAATAGTGATAATTTGCAACAATTTATAGCGAAATTAATGAGAAAATATGAATAAAGCAGTTTTTTTAGATCGTGACGGCACATTAAATATTGATCATGGTTATGTGCATACGATTGATGATTTTGAATTTGTAGAGGACAGTATTGAGGCCTTGCGTAAATTAAAGCAAATGGGCTACCTTTTAGTGCTTGTCACCAACCAGTCAGGGATCGCTCGTGGTTATTTTACAGAAGATCAATTTTTACAACTTACTGAATGGATGGATTGGTCTTTAGCTGAACAAGGAGTGGATTTAGATGGCATCTATTATTGTCCGCATCACATTGATGGCAAAGGAGAATATCGTCAGGACTGCGATTGCCGCAAACCCAAAGGCGGTATGCTTAAAGATGCGATTAAAGCTTTAAAAATTGATCCGACTAAATCCGTTATGATCGGCGATAAGGTTGAAGATCTTATGGCGGGTAAAAGTGTGGATGTTGGGACGAATATTTTAGTTCGTACTGGCAAACCGATTACCGAAGAAGGTGAAGAGATGGCTGATGCTGTCTTGGATAGTATTGCCGATTTGCCACGTTTCTTATCACGTCGTAAATAAATTATTAGAAAAGATTTTATCACGCCCGCATTTTCGTAAAAAATTATGCTTTTTACATAAAAAATAACGAAAATGTAGGCGTAATTTTATTTTTGGTCTTTCTTTTTTATCTTTACAATTCTTTGCCTAATTTTTGCAAAAGCCTGTCCATGGCTCGATAACCTAACGCTTCAGCAAGGTGTTTTTGTTGAATATCTTTTTCATTTTCCAAATCTGCAATAGTACGGGCAACTTTTAAAATACGATGATAGGCACGAACAGATAAACCTAATTTATTGAGTGCATTTTCTAAGAAGATCGCCTCTTTTTCACCGATTTTACAAAAAGTTTCAATTTCTTTACTGCTTAAATAGGCATTTACTTTGCCAGCACGTTGTAGCTGGATTTGACGAGCCATAATGATCCGTTCACGGATCTCGGCACTACTTTCACCTCGTTCGCTGGATTGATCCAGTTTTTGTAATGTCCCCTGCGGTAATAAAGGCACTTCGATGGAAAGATCGAAACGATCAAGGAAAGGACCAGAAAGCCGATTTAAATAGCGCATAACTTGTTGAGGCGACGTGCGATTATGGGTTCCTGTATAATGCCCCGTTGGGCTTGGATTCATAGCAGCGATTAATTGAAAACGTGCGGGAAACTGAATTTTTGCATTCGCACGAGAAATGATAATTTCCCCGCTTTCTAAAGGCTGGCGTAAGGCGTCTAGTACTTTCCGTTCAAATTCAGGTAATTCATCTAAAAATAGTACGCCATTATGGGCTAATGAAATTTCACCAGGTTTTGGCACAGTGCCTCCGCCCACTAGAGCAGGCATGGATGCACTATGATGGGGCGCACGAAAAGGGCGCTTTTTCCAGTTATGGAAATTCAATTCATTTTGTACAAGGCTAGTTACTGATGCGGTTTCGATGGCTTCACTATCTGACATCTCAGGTAATAAATCCGTCAAGCGGCTAGCCAACATCGTTTTACCCGTCCCTGGTGGGCCTAAAAAGAGCAGATTATGTTGCCCCGCGGCCGCAATCGTTAAGGCACGCTTAGCGTGTTGCTGACCAATAATATCTGTCATATCTCGTGTAGAGGTTAACGGAGGCAATGTTATTTCAGAAATGGTTTCACTGGCGAGGGGCAGAGGTTGTTGTTGATTTAAAAAATTAACCACCGCCAGGAGATTAGGTGCGTAGTAAGTTTCTTGTTGGGATACGAGGGCCGCCTCATTGGCATTTTTTTCTGCAATAATTAAATGGCGTTTTGCCTTTTCTGCCGCTAAAATAGCCGGAATTATGCCCTGGACACCACGAAGTTGTCCAGTAAGGGCTAGTTCACCGAGTAGTTCGTAAGATTGAAGATGTTTGCCATCGAGTTGACCTGATGCCGCAAGGATGCCAATGGCGATCGGTAGGTCAAAGCGTCCGCCTTCTTTAGGCAAATCAGCAGGCGCTAAATTAACCGTAATACGTTTGGCGGGATATTTAAAATTGGCATTAATAAGTGCACTACGAACCCGCCCTTGAGCTTCGGTTACTGTTTTTTCGGGTAATCCGACGAGTGTGAAAGCGGGCTTACCATTACTGATGTGGACTTCAATTGTCACGAGCGGTGCTTCAACACCGATTGAAGCACGACTATATACTACGGCGAGAGACATGTTTTTCTCCATATTTATAGACTTGGTACATATAAAATAAAAAAGGTAAGAATTAAAAAAAATCTCAGGGAGGAGAAATTTCGATCTAACTCGCAAAGATCGTACTTTTTGGGGTAATTTGATTTTTTATTTAATTTTTTGAGATGTATTATGCAAAATATTTATTGTTGGCCTACTGCACAGGCGATTTATCCTGATCGTAATAACAAATCTTATGCCGCAAAGCGTTTTCGCTATAATTTACGTAGTTTTTTAAATCGTAGCAGAATTAAAGCATTTGAACGTTTTGTAAATCAAAATCCGTATTTAATTCCTCTTTTAAATGCTCGTCCTAATTTCAGTTATCCAATTGCTCATCGTTTTCTAGATAAACGTTTTAGTGGAAAAAAACGATTACAGGAAATGTGTGAAAATTTACGGTTTTTACCAGAAAGATTGGCACAATTAGGCGCAGATTCGGTTCTTGAAAAAAATATTGTGCTGGCAACGGTGATGGACGATTATGAACTTCGTTTAGGGATTAATACGTTCCAGCCAATGGAAGGATTTTGGAATATTGAGCTTTTCCATAAGGCGAATGATGAACTTATTTATTTACTCACTTTTGGCAAAATTGAGGACGCGTTACTGATTGCGGTCATTCAAGGACCTAACCAAGAAGGTTCAAAAGAAATGGTTAAGCAATTAACAAAAGTATGCCATGGTTTACGCCCCGCTTATTTGATGGTAGAAGTGATGAAAATGGTTACGGATGCATTAGGCTATTCTCGCTTATTGGGGATTCCACAAAAATATCAAAATAAATCTCGCTTTATTAAATCAAGTAGCTTTGTGGTGGATTACGATGCCATTTTTGGAGAAAGTAAAGGGACGTTGAAAGCATATTGGGAATTACCACTGGCATTAGAAAGTCGTGATTTAGAGGAAATTCCAAGTAAAAAACGCAGTATGTATCGTAAACGTTATGCCATGTTGCATGATATTGCAGAGCAAGTAAAAACGGCTCTTCACGCATAAAATAAAAATGGATATTTAACAATATCCATTTGAATTTATTATTCTTTTTCTGCTAAATAGGCAGTCACAGGTGAAAACCAACTGTTGAGTTTAGCAGAAAGTTTATCAATCCCGATTTTATTGGTACCAGAGAAAGCTTCTACTTCAATGTCCCCTTGGAACGGTAAAATCGCCTCGCGAACCATTTTAACTTGTTTAATGCGTGCGCCTTGGCTTAATTTATCTGCTTTTGTGAGTAATAGAAGAACAGATTTATTTGCCATTACTGCCCATTCGATCATCTGTTGATCGAGATCCTTTAATGGGTGGCGAATATCCATTAACACGACGATCCCTTTTAAACATTCACGTTCTTGTAAATATTCACCTAAAGATCGTTGCCATTGGATCTTCATTTTTTCAGGCACGGCAGCATAGCCATATCCAGGAAGATCGACAAGTTTACAATCGGGTTCAACTTCAAATACGTTGATAAGTTGAGTACGTCCTGGTGTTTTTGAGGTACGGGCTAAGTTTTTTTGTTTAGTTAACGCATTTAATGCAGTCGATTTACCCGCGTTAGAACGCCCAACAAATGCGACTTCAATTCCTTGTTCAGGTGGCATAGATTTAATATTGGGCGCACTAATTAAAAAGTGAGTCTTTTGATAGTTTAATCGAAAATCTGTTGTCATTAAGCCTCCGTATTAAAATTTGGATCATAGTTGACGGCATCATTAAAGCCAAGTTGTCGCCATGCTTCATAAACTGCCACAGCAACGGAGTTAGATAAATTCATACTACGACTATTTGCTATCATTGGAATACGTAGTTTTTGCTCAATAGGAAACGTATCTAAGATTTCCTTTGGAATACCACGTGTTTCAGGACCAAACATTAAAAAGTCACCCGCTTGGAAATGGACCTGACTTGGAGAGGGGAGCCCTTTTGTTGTCATGGCAAAAATGCGTTTTGGTTGGGCGAGTTCTAGAAATTCAGCATAGTTTTTGTAATGTTTAATGTCTGCGTATTCATGGTAATCCAAACCGCTACGACGCAATTTTTTATCATCCCAACGGAAGCCAAGCGGCTCGATGAGATGAAGTCTAAATCCTGTATTGGCGCAAAGGCGAATGATGTTCCCAGTATTTTGAGGAATTTCTGGCTCGTATAATACAATATCTAACATAGTTTATCTTTCATCTAAAAAAGGAAAGATTGTACCCTTGTCGGCATAAAGCACAAGAAAAACTTCATAAAAGCCTAAAGAGAAAACTGACATTCATATGGATAAATGCTAGGATAACCACAGTTTAATATTGTAAATTATGCCTACCTAATTTCTTCATTCCTAGAGGAGAATTCTAATGTCGAAAGAAAATAATTCCCCGCAAGATAATAAAGCGGATAAAAATGTGATAGCACCAGCGGATACGGCTGCTAAAGCGAAACCACAAGCAGAAAAAATGAAAAAAAATGACGAAAATCGTGGCGTACCGGATCAAAAATCAAAGCAAAAAACAAAAAAAGGAAGTGGTACGGCATTAGCAATTTTAGCAATTTTGTTGAGCTTAGGCATTGGGGCTGGAGGCTATTATTTTATTCAGCAAAATGATCAACAATCTGATAGCCAAATTAATCAATTAACGACACAGATTGCACAGATTTCTCAAAAGTTACAAGACGGATCTCCTTTATCTAAGCAATTGAACACAGTCACTAATACTGTGCAAGATTTACAAAAAAATGATGAAACATTGCAAGATAAAATAGCGAATTTGAATGATGAACTTCAGATTAAGAATCAAGCAATTAACGCATTACAAATTCAAATTAATCGCTTAAATTCAGGAATGAAAGATACGCATCCTAAAGCGTGGAAATTGGCAGAAGCAAATTATTTGTTAAATAACGCGTATCAAAAATTAGTCATTAGTGATGATGTGCCATCAACTATTGCGTTATTACATGCTGCAGATCGTACGCTTGCACAAATTGATGACCCAAGTGCGCTCTCGGTACGTGCTGCGATTGCTCAAGATTTACGTACATTGATGGCGGTTAAAGTTGTTGATGAAAATAAAATTATGGCAAGTCTTTCTGATTTAACTGCCGAAGTATCAGATTTGATGCCATTAAGTTTACGTCATGAGGATGACAACCAATTAAGCCATTCAGTGAAAGATTGGAAAGAGAATATTAAAAAGTCTATTGGTTCGTTTATGGATAAATTTATCCGTGTTACTCCAAGAAATTCGCACAGTCAGGAATTATTAACCCCACGTCAAGAAATCTACTTGCGTGAAAATCTGCGTTTACGTTTGCAAATTGCAACAATTGCAGTAGAACGCCATCAAGAAGGGGTTTATAAACAATCTTTACAACTTGTAGCAGATTGGACAAAACACTATTTTGATATGAAAGAACCCGTGGTTAAACAATTCTTAGCGACAGTTCAAAAATTACAAGATGAAAATGTTGCAATGGATTTACCAACGACATTAACTAGCATGAATTTGATGAATAAACTGTTAGATTCGGCTAATCCACAGGCGACAAATTTATAAGGAGTTAAGCAATGTTTAAAGTATTATTCCTTATGTTGCTTTTACTTGCTGGAATTTTGGGTGCTCCTTATATTGCAGGCAAGCAAGGCTATGTTTTAATTGAAACTGCAAATTATCGTTATGAATTATCAATTACTATGCTCGTGATTTTATTCGTAGCGAGTTTAGCGGCAGTTTATATTATTGAATGGGTTTTATCTCGTTTTTTCCGATTAAGTCGTTCATCTTATACTTGGTTTTCACGCCGTAAACGTAGTAAAGCTCAACGCCAAACCCTAGAAGGTTTAATGGCATTTGGTGAAGGGAATTATCGTAAGGCACAACGTTTAATTGGTAGCAATGCGATGTATTCTGATGAGCCTGTTCTGAATTTGATTAAGGCGGCACAAGCTGCCCAAAAAGCGGGTGATGACTTGTCTGCTAATCGTTATCTTAAAGAGGCTACAGGGATTACAGGCGAGAACAATTTATTAGTAGAAATTGCACGTATTAAGATTTTAATTGCCCAACAAAAATGGGAAGAAGCACGTTCTACTGTTGAAGGACTTTTAAAAATTAGCCACAACAATCCAGAAATTTTGTCATTGGCAATTGAAATTTACCAACATGACCACGCATATGCGGCGCTTGACCGAATTTTAGATCAAGTAGAACGTTCTGGCATGTATGATAGTAAAACGTATGATGCGCTTGAACAGGAAGTTGAAAATGGTTTGTTAGACGAAAAATTAAAAGAGGGTGGGGTAAAAGGACTCCTTGCCTGGTGGAAAGATCAAAGCCGTCAACGTCGTGGTCGATATGAAATGAAAGTGGGGATGGCTAAACGATTGTTAGATAACGGTGATCAAGAAAATGCATATAACCTGATTTTAGATGCAGCCAAAACAACCGAATCAGAAGGAAAAGCGTTATACCAAACACTACAACAGCAAATTATTCGTTTAAAAGATATTGAAAGTTCCAAATTACAGCGTGTTTTAGAAAAACAATTACCGCATGCGAATACCTTTAAAGATGATCTTCACCGTAGTTTAGCTTATCTTTACGTTCGTGCGGGTGACTATGCGAAAGCAAGTCATATGTTTAGCGAATTATTGAAAGATAAAGCTGAAATGCAAGAAAATGATGTCGCAATGGCTGTATTTGCCTTCGAACAAAATGGCGAACCTCAACTTGCACGTCAACTTCGAGAAGATAATTTAAAAAATATGGTGCCAGCAAATGCCGCATCAAATGTTAAAGAACTAAAACATATCTAATGACAGGATAAGCTTCTATCTAACAAGATAGAAGCTTATAGTTTTTATATTAAAAATTAAATTCGTTTATAACATGAGAATATTTTCACCAAAATTTCGTCAATACGTCCGCAAGAAAAAACGTCAAAGTCATCGAATATCCCATAAAAGCGTGGAGTTTACTTGTTTACTTATTGGGGCAGCGCTCGTTGCGCTCGTTTCTTTCGGATTCGCTCAATTGGCTAACTGGGGATTAGCATTAAATCATTCTTGGGTTGCTAAATATCCACGTGCAGTTTGGGTCGTTTTACCAATAGGTTTAGCGATTTTGGCATGGTTTACACGCAAATATGCCCCTTTCGTATCAGGAAGTGGTATTCCGCAGGTTATCGCTTCAATTAATCTGCCACATGGTCCGTATAAAGGTTATTTAGTCAGATTTTGGCAAACATTATGGAAAATTCCACTTACATTTCTCGCAATGATAATTGGTGGTTCTGTGGGTCGTGAAGGTCCATCTGTACAAGTTGGGGCTGCGGTTATGTTGGCATGGGGAAACTTCTGTCGCCGTCATGGTCTGGCTTTTTCAGGTTTAACCGCAAATGAATTAATTGCAACAGGGGCTGCAGGCGGTTTAGCCGCTGCATTTAATGCACCTCTAGCAGGGGTAATGTTTGCGATTGAAGAATTAGGACGTGGCGTAGCTTTACGTTGGGAACGTAAAATTTTACTTGGTGTTCTTGCGTGTGGTTTTATCTTAATTGCTATTGCAGGGAATAACCCTTATTTCCCACATTATCATGGGGCGGTCGATGTACCTTATTTTATTTTGTGGGTAGCTGGCTGTGGTGTGATCTGCGGTGTATTAGGTGGATTATTTGCTAAATTACTTGCGAAAGGTGTTGTAGCACTTTCTCCAGCACGTATTCGAGGTTGGTTGCGTCGCCATCCTGTTATGGTTGCATTTGGATTAGGGCTTCTTTTGGCTGCAATTGGTACTGTTGCACAAGGTCAAACCTATGGTACAGGTTACGGCGTCGTCGCTCAGGCATTAGATGGCAACTCCGTGGCTGAAAATTTAGGTATCTGGAAATTACTTGCAACAGTAGGAACTTATTGGTCAGGCGTTGCAGGTGGTATTTTTACTCCTTGTTTAACAACAGGTGCGGGGATTGGGATGCAAATTTGGTCTTTAACTGGCGGCATCATTGATCAACGTTTACTTGTGCTTATTTGTATGGCAGCTTTCTTGGCAGGCGCAACACAATCACCTGTTACAGCAAGTGTCGTAGTAATGGAAATGACAGGTAGTCAACCTGTTCTATTCTGGATGTTACTTTGCAGTATTGGCGCATCAATTATTTCCCGCCAATTTAATCCAAAACCTTTCTATCATTTTGCAGCGGGACGATTCCGCCAACGTGTACAAGAACTTGCTAAAGAAGAAAGTGAACTTAAAAATAATAACGAAGCTCAACAAAAGGCATAATTTTCTTTTATGACACAACAATTTTACCGAGGGCGATTTTCTGTCGCCCCTATGCTTGATTGGACGACAAGACATTGTCGTTATTTTCATCGTCAGTTTAGTCAACATGCGTTGCTATATACCGAAATGGTAACAACGGGTGCCATTATGCACGCAAAATATGATCATCTCCTTTTCTCAGAAGCAGAACATCCTGTTGCTCTTCAACTAGGAGGAAGTGATCCGAAAGCATTAGCACAATGTGCAAAATTAGCGGAGGAACGAGGTTATGATGAAATTAACCTCAATGTTGGTTGTCCATCTGATCGTGTACAAAATGGCGCATTTGGTGCGTGCTTAATGGGGAATGCCCCTCTTGTTGCAGATTGTATTGCGGCGATGAAAGCTGAGGTGAGGATTCCTGTTACCGTGAAAACGCGAATTGGGATTGATGATCTTGATAGTTACCCATTTTTGACAGATTTTATTGAAAAAGTGGCACAAGCAGGCTGTGAGGAATTTATTGTACATGCTCGCAAAGCTTGGCTGTCTGGTTTAAGTCCTAAAGAAAATCGTGATATTCCACCATTAGATTATGAACGTGTTTACCAATTGAAACGTGATTTTCCACATCTTTGGATTGCGATTAATGGTGGCATTAAAACATTAGATGAAATGAAGCAACATCTTCAACATGTTGATGGCGTGATGGTGGGGCGAGAGGCTTACCAAAACCCATCTATTTTAGGTTATGTTGATCATATGTTATTTGATGAAAGTGCACCGATTGTTACTCCGCTAGAGGCGATCGAGAAAATGTTACCTTATGTTGAGGAACAGTTATCACAAGGTGTGAAACTAAATCATATGACAAACAGTTTATTAGGTGCATTTCAAGGTTGCAAAGGAGCGAAACAATATCGTCGCCACTTAAGTGAAAATGCGTATAAAGTGGGCGCAGGTGTTGAGGTTTTAGAACACGCTTTAGGATTTGTAAAATAAATAATATCACGCCCCGATTTTCCATAAATTTTTTAGAAAATCGGGGCGTGTTTTAAATGCTATAAAAATACCCGCAATTCCTGCGGGTACAGCGAATAATATCTATGAAACGCTTATAAAATTAGAAAGGGTTTTTACCTTCAAATTCATCTTTTAAACGTTCTTCTTTACGGAAAGATTCACTTTTATGTTGAGCCTTATTCAATTGGCGAGCGAGTTTTTCCTCTACTAAATTAATGGCTTCATACATATCTTTCGCTTCTGCATGGGCAACGAGTTCACCGTGAACAGTGCCAATATTAGCATCAACAGAAAAACCTTGTGGATCTTTATGTAGAATGAAATGAGGATTAATTAACGGAGTTTGCCATTTTTCGAGTTTTTCAAGACGAGATTCAACGTATTGGCGGATGGCAGGAGTGATTTCCATTTGTTTACTGGTGATATCAACTTTCATGATATTCTCCTTCTATGTTGATTATCATTTCAAATTCATCTTTAAAATAAACCCGATTTTTGACTATTTCAAGAGGAAAAATAAAAAACTTTTTCCTCATTGAAAATTAATCAATAGCTAACTCTTGTTCCTTATTTTTTTCTTGTTCCGCAATGCGGGCAAAGAAATCTTGCGTTTCTTTTACAACGACTTTGCGTAAACCAACAAGTGCAATTAAATTTGGAATTGCCATTAACCCATTCACGATATCAGCTAATATCCAAATAAGATCAAGTTTTAAAAATGCACCTGCGCCGACAAGGATGATAAAAATACTACGATAAACTTTGATGCCTTTAATACCCGCAAGATAAACGAAACAACGTTCACCATAGTAGCACCAACCTAAGATAGTGGTGAATGCGAAGAAAAGTAAACCGATAGTCACAATACTTGCACCAAACGCATGTCCTAAACCGTGGCTAAATGCGTAGTTAGTGACTTCAACACCATGTAAGCCCGTATTCCAAGCCCCTGTAAGGATAAGCACAATACCTGTCATTGAGCAAACAACAATGGTATCAAGGAATGTACCTGTCATTGAAATTAAGCCTTGGCGTGCTGGCTCTTTAGTTTCAGCCGCTGCTGCTGCAATTGGCGCAGAACCTAGTCCTGATTCATTTGAAAAAATACCACGAGATACGCCAGATTGAATGGCTCGAAGTACGGTGTAGCCTAATGCACCGCCTAGGACAGCTTGTGGTTCAAATGCACATTTAATGATTAGTGAAATTGCAGCGGGTAAGGCACGCCAGTTAAGAACAATAATCGTAATCGCTGTACCTACATAGAAAATTGCCATGAAAGGTACGATGACAGAGGATACTGTGGCAATACGTTTTACCCCTCCGAGAATAATCATGGCGACTAAAACGGTGATAACAATCGCAGAAATAATAACAGGAACATGGAATGTATCATGCATAGCATGCGTAATGGCATTTACTTGAGGGAAAGTACCAATTCCGAAAAAAGCCACCAAAATACCAAAAATAGCAAACGCCTTTGCAAGCCATGGTAGACCAAGCCCACGCTCAATGTAATACATTGGACCGCCAGCCATAAAGCCTTGTTTATCACGGATACGATATTTTAGAGCTAATAAACACTCTGCATATTTGGTTGCCATACCAAATAAGGCAACGATCCACATCCAAAATAATGCGCCTGGCCCCCCTGCTTGAATAGCAGTTGCAACCCCTACGATATTACCTGTACCAATCGTGGCGGCAAGGGCAGTACATAAAGCAGCAAAAGCGGACACATCACCCTTTGTTGCGCCAGGTTCTTTGTTAAATAAATAGTAAAGCGCACGTGGTAATTGGAAAATTTGCAGAAAACCTAAACGGATAGTGAAATAAATCCCCGTTCCTGCTAGAAGTACTAATAACGGTGGTCCCCATACAAAGCTATCAATAGCTTGAAAAAAAGATGTAACAGTCATTCGAGTCCTCGTAATGAATCAAAATTTACAAGGCAGTAAGAGAATTTAAAAAAGAAAGGATTGCATAAAGTGAAATATGCATACTTTTGAAAATTTTTCCTGCCCCTGTCCTTTTGCCTGAGCGTTTGAAAAACGAAAATCGTCTTTTTGCGCCTTCGGCGTCCGCTTTAAAACTTATGCGGATCTCTCCAAGGGTTCGTCCAGTAACAGTCCAATGCGAAAATTCGCGCCTGAAAGATTTTACCTCGTCGGCGTGGGGTACTCCCCACTCTCCAGCTACCTTCATCCGAACATTTTGTGAATATTCTAATAATTCTAACAGAATATTAATAAATATCTAGGGTAATGCTTATTTTTCTTTAAGGCTTCCAAAAAAGCATCGTTAGAAATATTGCTTATTTTTTACAAATAAGTATAATTCTCATTTGTATCAAAACGGAAATTGATATAAATCAAGTGATTACAATAAATATCGTTTTATCTGTAATATTTTCAGATAAAATTACTTTATTGTAACAAGGATAAATTAATGTTTTGTTTTACCTGGAGACTATATGAAGTTATCTAAAATTTATACTGCTCTTTTCTTAACTATGCCAGCCATTGCCATGGCTGATGATACCCCAACGACACTTAATGAAATTTCAGTTGTTGCGTTGAGGGATGCGAGTACTTATGCAAAAGAAGCGAATAAAACAGTTGTTTTAGATAACAATCAAATTCAAGTAGCTCAAGCTTCAAGTGTCGCACAAGCCTTAAAAAATGTGCCTAATATGAGTATTGAAGGTGGAGATCGAGCTATTAATCAAAAACCAGATATTCGTGGGCTAACAGGTAACCGAGTAGCACAAGTTATTGATGGTGTTAAACAAAACTTTGAATTAAAAAACCGTGGTTCTTATTTCTTACCAATGTCAATGGTACAAAGCGTTGAAGTGATTAAAGGACCTGCCTCTACGTTGTGGGGTAATGGTGCCCTTGGTGGTGTGGTAGCAATGCGGACACCAACAGCATTGGATTTATTAGATGATGGGCAGGATTTTGGTGCGAAAGTGAATCAAGGTTATCACAGTGCAAACCAACTTTCTGAAACATCAGCAATGGTTTATGCTGCAAATGATAATTTTGATGCATTACTTGGTGGATTCTATAACCATGCTAATAATTTACGTTTAGGCGATGGACAACATTTGCCAAATAGTGGCTATATTCAAAAAGGCGGATTAGCTAAATTAGGCTGGCAGATTGATGATGCAAACCGCGTCACGGTTTCTCACCGCCTTGTACGTATTAGTCAAACTTCACCAAATGATAATAATTTATTAAATGGTAAATTGGCACAAGATACACCAGTTGGGACAAAAGGATTAACGTTTAAACAGTTTATGGAGTTAGCACACGGTGCCCGTAATGGTTTACACATGGTAAATTATAAATATTCACCATTGAGTCATCAGACTATTACTGATCAAAATACAACGTTAGATTATGCTTTCGATCCAGAGTCTAAATATATTGATAGCCACGTTACGTTATATCGTAATCATACCGTTGAGCGTGAACATTGGTTAGTAGATAACGTCAACGATAAAACGAAATATGTGACAAATGGCTTTAATATCCGTAATTCATCAGATTTTGATTGGTTATATTTAACTTACGGTGTGGATTTTGCACATAATAAAATCAATACCGTTCGTGAAAAAAATGTGAATGTTTTTGAATCTAAATATCGACCAAGTGGTTATAACGGAAAATCTGATAATACTGGCGTATTCTTACAAGGTTATGTTCCATTATTCAATAAAAGTTTAGTTTTATCTCCAGGTATTCGTTACGATCATTATCGCACTAAGGCAGAAGGTCATTTTCAATCAGTAACGATTTTACCATCAAAATCTATGCGCCCAATTCCACAAATTATTCCTGAAGATAAATTAAATGATCCGAAGTTGACAGATCACCACTATTCACCATCCTTTGCGGTGACATGGAAACCTGCGGAATTTTTCACTCTAGGAATTAAATATAATGAGGCTTTCCGTGCGCCATCATTACAAGAAAGCTTTGCAAATGGTTATCTCTTTGGAATAAAACTTGATCCTATTTCTATGCAAAATGGGATTAAACAACAAATGATAAATGGAATGTTGCAGGGCATGATTCAAGGAATGAAGAAACAGGGCGTACCAGCAGCACAAGCAGAGAAGATTGCACAAAGCCGTTTACCTCAATTAACGGCGCAGGTAAATAAAATACTAGAACATCATCCAAAAGTTGATGCTTATCCAGCCCAACTTTATCCAAATGTACATTTAAAACCTGAAATTGCACGTAATAAAGAAATTGATGCAAATTTCCATTTCCAAGATGTTTTCACTTCTGGAGATAAATGGGATTGGAGTGCGGCATTTTTCCGTAATGACATCAAAAATATGATTGAACCGCACTTGTCCTTTGGGGAACAAATGGCGGTGGCAGAATATGTTAACTTGCCAAAAGCACGCATTACTGGTTTTGAAGTAGGCACACATTATCGTAATGATTATGTTGGTTTAGGGGTGAGTTATGGTCAAATGTACGGTAAGGTAACAGAAACTGATCACAATAATTTATTCTTAAAAAGCGTGAATGTAGGCGATCCACTTGATAATATCCCTGCGAATAAATTAAGTGTCAGTGCAGATTATTACTTCATTCCAAATGTGTTTAACGTAGGAACTATTGTGACTTATCACCGCAATCAAAACCGTGTTTCATCAACTTATGAACGCAACTGGGGTGATGGTACACCGTTTAAGCATTACACTTTAACCGAAATCCATACAACTTACGCACCGAAAGACGGTACGCTTAAAGATTTACGTATTGATTTCTCAATTGATAACTTATTTGATCAAAGTTATCGCCCAGCCTTTAGTTTGATGAACGGTGCAGGACGTAACTTTAAATTAAATATTGGCTATAAATTCTAATTCATTATAAATTAATCAACTCTTAAAACTTCCGAGCCAGCGATAAAATGTGTTCGGAAGTTTTCCTTTTTTAAAAGGTAAGACTTTACAATATTTTTGTTTATAATAGGGGATACCTATTGTATTTTTGACGGAATTTAGCGTACAGTTGATACGTTTTTATTTTATTAGGAAAAGAAAATGGCTTTATTAAATGTTTTAATTTATCCGGATGAGCGCCTTAAAACGGTTGCGACTCCGATGACAAAAGAAGATTTTACACCGGAACTTGATGAATTTATTGATAATATGTTTGAAACGATGTACGAAGAACAAGGCATCGGACTTGCTGCAACGCAAGTAGATTTTCATAAACGTCTTATCGTAATTGATATTGAAGGCGACAAACAAAATCAATTAGTTTTAATTAACCCTGAAATCATCGAATCAGAAGGGGAAACGGGTATTGAAGAAGGTTGCTTATCTTTACCTGGCTTTAATGGCTTTGTTCCACGTAAAGAAAAAGTTAAGATTCGTGCTTTAAACCGTAAAGGTGAAGAATTTGAACTTGAAGCGGATGAGTTATTAGCGATCTGTATTCAGCACGAAATGGATCACCTAGAAGGTATCGTTTTTGCTGATTATCTTTCTCCTTTAAAACGCAATCGTATTAAAGAGAAATTAACGAAGTTACAAAAACAAATTAGTCGCCATCAAAAATAGCGCTAATTTATTGTATTTTAATCATTTTATTTATTTTTTAACGTAGCACCTATGAAACCATTAAATATTATTTTTGCGGGTACGCCTGATTTTGCCGCACAGCATTTGGATGCCCTTTTAAAAACAAATCACAATATCATTGCCGTTTATACGCAACCTGATAAACCAGCAGGGCGTGGTAAAAAATTAACCGCAAGCCCAGTAAAACAGCTAGCGTTGGAACATAATATTCCTGTTTACCAGCCAAAAACTTTGCGTAATGAAGAAGCGCAGGCAGAGCTTGCTGCATTGAATGCAGATGTCATGGTGGTGGTTGCGTATGGATTAATTTTACCGAAAGCCGTATTAGATGCACCACGCTTAGGTTGCCTAAACGTACACGGTTCAATTTTACCGAAATGGCGTGGCGCAGCGCCTATCCAACGTAGCCTTTGGGCAGGAGACGCACAAACTGGTGTTACCATTATGCAAATGGACGAAGGTTTGGATACTGGTGATATGCTCCATAAAGTGTATTGTGATATCACGGCTAATGATACGTCAGGGAGTCTATATGACAAATTGGCACAGATTGCCCCTTCTGCGTTAATTGAAGTTTTGGATGCCTTAGAAACAGATAAATTTGTTCCAGAACAACAAGATGAAAGCCAGACTTCACATGCAAAAAAACTGAGTAAAGAAGAAGCGAAGTTAGATTGGCAACTTTCTGCTGACCAGTTAGAACGTAATATCCGTGCATTTAATCCATGGCCAATGGCATATCTAAATACACAGGACGAAA
The DNA here is from genome assembly GCF_900638385.1 of Actinobacillus delphinicola. Lineage (NCBI taxonomy): Bacteria > Pseudomonadati > Pseudomonadota > Gammaproteobacteria > Pasteurellales > Pasteurellaceae > Actinobacillus > Actinobacillus delphinicola. Next base: position 993,829 of record NZ_LR134510.1, read on the forward strand.
AAGGTAATCCGCAAAGTATTAAAATTTGGAAAGCGGAAGTGTTGCCACATCAAAACGCAACTGTTGGAAAAATTTTAAAAGCAGATAAGAATGGTATTCAAATTGCCACCGCAAATGGCGTGTTGAATCTATTGGAATTGCAACCTGCGGGCAAAAAACCGATGAGTGCACAAGATTTTCTAAATGGTCGTGCGGCGTGGTTTAATGTTGGCGAGATTCTTGCATAATCTTTAATGGACACGCAAAAATGAATAGCAGTAAAAAGAAACCATCGCGTCCCGTGATGAAAAATACAAAAAAATTATCGAAAAATGAGGCGTGTAATGTACGCGCCTTAGCTGCAGAAATTTTACTAAAAATGCAGCAAGGGCAGTCCTTGTCTGCACTTTTACCCGAATATCAAAATCGTGTGCCAGCTAAAGATTTTCCTTTATTACAGGAAATCACCTTTGGTGTTGCCCGAGTGCTACCTCGCTTAGAAAAAATTCTAACCTATCTTTTAGATAAGCCACTGAAAGGAAAAACCCGCATTGTGCAATGTTTATTGTTGGTGGGTCTTTACCAAATTTTATATACTCGTGTTCCAGAATTTGCGGCAGTAGATGAAGTCGTCAATGCGACTAAGTCATTAAAAGTCGATAATATGCGTGCTTTGGTTAATGCCGTTTTGCGTCGTTTTTTACGTGAAAAAGAAGAAATTCTTACAAAAGCGGATAAGCACTGGCACACCATGCATCCAGATTGGTTTATTAATTTGCTTAAACCAGTTTATCCAAATTGGCGTGAGATTATTGAGGCGAATAATCAAAAACCCCCAATGTGGTTGAGGGTTAATGCAAAAATTGCACGGGATGATTATCGTCAAGCTTTGCAAGCAAATGGGATTGAAACCGCAACCGATCTGCATCCACAAGCATTACGTTTACTCGAGGCATGTGGGGTTCAAAAATTACCGAACTTTGATGAAGGGGATGTAACCGTTCAAGATGTGCATGCGCAATGGGCTGCGCGCTTATTAGAGCCACAAAATGGTGAGCTTATTCTAGATGCTTGTGCCGCACCAGGGGGAAAAACAACGCATATTCTAGAACTGGCACCTGAAGCACAAGTTGTGGCATTGGATGTGGAGGAAAACCGTTTAAAACGCGTCAGAGAAAACTTAGCACGCTTAAAACAAAGTGCTGAGATTATTTGCGCGGATGCGAGTAATCCACAAGCTTGGTGGAAAAATAAACCTCAGTTCGATAAAATTCTCCTTGATGCGCCATGTTCAGCAACGGGGGTAATTCGTCGTCATCCAGATATTAAATGGTTACGTCAACCTGAAGATATTCCTCAACTTGTCGCATTACAGTATAAAATTTTAGAGGCAATGTGGACATTATTAAAAGATAATGGCACCTTGCTTTATGCAACTTGTTCTGTGCTTGCACAAGAAAATCGTCAACAAATTGAACGTTTTTTAAAAGCACATCCTGATGCTGAACTTGTGATGTTACCTTTTGCAGGACAAACTGCTGAAAGCGTAGGGCAACAATTTTTACCACAACCAGACGGTGGTGATGGTTTCTTTTATGCAAAATTGAAAAAGCACAGCAAAGAGAGTAAATAGGCTATGAAAATTATTATTTTAGGTGCTGGACAAGTAGGTTCAACACTCGCAGAAAATCTTGTGGGTGAAGACAATGACATTACCCTTGTCGATAATGATCAAAATACCTTAGATAATTTAGAATCCAAGCATGATTTGCGAGTATTGGCAGGGATGGCATCATCTCCTTCCATTCTTCGTCAAGCAGGGGCAGCCGATGCCGATTTATTGGTTGCCGTGACAAGTTCAGATGAAGTGAATATGATTGCTTGTCAGGTGGCTTATACACTTTTTAATACGCCAGTTAAGGTTGCTCGTATTCGTAATTCAGAATATTTACGTGAAAAAGATAAGCTTTTTCAAAATAATGTGATTCCAATTGATCATATTATTTCACCTGAGCGTTTAGTGGTTGAAGAGATTACACGCTTAATCAGCTATCCAGGTGCATTGCAAATTTCGCACTTAGCAAATGATTTAATCAGTATTGTCGTGGTACGCGCTTACTATGGTGGTCCGTTGGTCGGTTCACCGATTTCCGCATTAAAAGATCATTTACCGCATATTGATTCACGCATTGTTGCGATTAAACGCAATGATAAGATTATTCGTCCGCAAGGTTCGACAATTGTTGAAGCAGGGGATGAAATTACTTTCGTATGTGCGACTGAAAATATCAAAGCCATTATGTCTGAGTTGCAACGTTTAGAACGCCCATATAAACGTATCATGATTATTGGTGGCGGCAATATTGCAATTGGTGTGGCGAAAAAATTAGAAAATCAATGTAACGTAAAATTAATTGAGCGCAATCCAAAACGTGCAATGCAATTAGCCGAAGACTTATCTAAAACCTTAGTGTTCCAAGGCGATCCATCTGATGAATCATTGTTATTTGAAGAAAATATTGAAGCAACAGATGTATTTTTGTGTTTAACCAGTGATGATGAAACCAATATCATGGCAGCACTTTTAGCTAAACGCTTAGGTGCGAAAAATGCGATGGTATTAATCCAACGTATGGCGTATGTAAACCTTGTACAAGGCGGGACAATTGATATTGCGATTTCTCCGCAACAAACCACGGTTTCAGCGATGTTGAGTTATGTGCGTAAAGGAGATGTGGTGAATGCGATTTCTATGCGTCATGGTTTAGCGGAAGCCGATGAAATTGTAGTACATGGCGATCCGACAACCAGCCAAGTGATTGGACGTTCAATAGAAGAGCTAAAATTACCAATTGGTACGGTTATTGCAGCGATTGTGCGTGATGGTGAAGTCATTATCGCGAAACGTAAAGTCACTATCCAAGAAAACGATCACGTTATTGTGTATATCAATGATAAAAAATACGTGCCTGAAGTGGAAAAACTTTTTCAACCAAACGCATTCTTTATTTAACGATTCATATAAAAAAATGCCTCGCAAAAACGAGGCATTTCTATATCTCAAATTTGAGAATCTATTACACTAATAAAGCGACCGCTTTTACTACTGCTTCAATTGCTTTTTGTTCAGTAGATTTAATGGTTTCTTCGTTAGGAATTTCTTGTTGAGTACGGTTTACGATAACGCCAGAAATCATACCCGCGCGTAATCCCATTGCACTACACATAGTGAAGAGGGTTGCACTTTCCATTTCAAAGTTCATTACATGAAGTTCTTGCCATTGTTTTAAACGACCTTGATAGTCTTTCCAAACTTTACCTGTGTATGTGTCGTAACGTTCTTGACCAGGATAGAAAGTATCTGAAGATGCTGTGATACCAATGTGCGTGGTTGCACTTTCTTTTGCCACTTTATAAAGTGCTTCAGTACAGTCAAAATTCGCAACCGCTGGATAGCAAAGCGGTGCGAAGTGTAAACTTGCGCCATCTAAACGAACAGCACCTGTCGTTACAAGTAAGTCACCTACGTTGATATCTGGTTGAATTGCACCTGTGGTACCGACACGTAAGAAAGTACGTACGCCAAGTTGTGCTAATTCTTCTACGGCAATAGAAACAGATGGACCTCCAATACCCGTTGAGCAAACTACTACTGCTTTATCTTCGATATAACCTAGCCAAGATGTAAATTCACGGGTACTTGCTAATTTTTGTGGACGATCAAGTAAGCGAGCGATACGTTCTACACGTTCAGGTGCACCAGGAACGATAGCCACTTTTGCGCCATCTAACATCGCTTTAGTTAAACCTAGATGAAATACTTCACTCATGATGAACTCCTTAATAATTAAATTTATGGTTGAATATCTCGCAAAATTGGATTTTGCATAGAGATTAAAGTTTCAGTTGATTGAATTTCTTCGATTAGTTGAATTTTGGAGGATAGAACGGAATGTAGTTCGGCGATAGTGTGCGTCATCACTTTGATAAAGATAGAGTAGTTACCCGTAGTGTAATAGGCTTCTACAACTTCATTGATACGCTCCAATTGTTGAATCACCTTATCATAATCTTTTGCACTTTTTAGGATAATCCCGATGAAACAACAAACATCGTACCCCAGGCGTTGCGCATCAATTTTGATTTTTGTGCCTTGAATAATGCCAGATTGGCGCATTTTTTCCACTCGCACATGGATAGTACCAGGACTTACGCCAAAATTTTTCGCCATTTCGGCATAAGGCGTGCGTGCGTCTTTTACTAAAACAGTTAAAATTTTTTTATCTAAATCATCGAGATTAAGCATTTTACCCTTACTCCCTTCCTTTAAATGAATAAAAATGAATAATATTTAAAATTTATTTAATATTTTAAATATTATCTAAATGATAACGTATTTCTTTATGTCAATGTTTGACATGTGTCACATTTTTCTAAATAATTTCTAAAAATTATAAGACAACCTAAAAATATAGATGTAGGTAAAGAATATGAAAAAATCATTTATTTTACAACAACAAGAAATTAGCTTTGCTAAAAATACTTTTACCCAAAAATTAATGGAACATTTAGGTCTTGTGGAAGTACAAGGACCAATTCTAAGTCAAGTAGGTAATGGTATTCAAGATAATCTTTCTGGGACAGAAAAAGCGGTTCAAGTTAATGTAAAACAAATTCCAGAGGCAACTTTTGAAGTGGTTCATTCTTTAGCTAAATGGAAACGTCATACTTTAGCACGCTTTTCTTTCAAAGAAGGTGAAGGGCTATTTGTACATATGAAAGCATTGCGTCCAGATGAAGATAGTCTTGATCAAACACACAGTGTATTCGTAGATCAATGGGATTGGGAAAAAGTGATTCCGACAGGACGCCGTGATTTAAGTTATTTAAAAGAAACAGTGGAAAGTATTTACGCCGCAATGCGTGAAACGGAACAAGCGGTAGCCGAAAAATTTGAATTAACGCCATTTTTACCAGAAAAAATTACCTTTATTCAAAGTGAAGATCTTGTAAAACGTTTTCCAGGTATGTCTGATAAAGAACGTGAAAATGCGATTTGTAAAGAATATGGTGCAGTATTTTTGATTGGTATTGGTGGTGCGTTATCAGATGGTAAACCTCATGATCTTCGAGCGCCAGACTATGATGACTGGACAACCGTATCAGAAGGCGAATATAAGGGATTAAACGGCGATATTCTCGTGTGGAACCCAATTTTAGAACGTGCATTTGAAATCTCATCAATGGGTATTCGAGTTGATGAAAAAGCTTTACGTACTCAGTTGGCTCTTACTGGTGATGAAGACCGTTTACAATATGCATGGCACCAAGATCTTGTTAGCGGTAAATTACCTCTTTCAATTGGTGGCGGTATCGGACAATCTCGCCTTGCGATGTTGTTATTACACAAACACCATATCGGTGAAGTGCAATCAAGCGTATGGCCTCAAGTAATCACCGAACAATACGCAAATATTCTTTAAAGAAAAAGTTAAAAAATAAATCACGCCTCGATTTTCATAAAATTTTATGAAAGTTGGGGCGTTGTTCATTATTGTGACACTGAGATTAAAAAACAGTATAATTTCAGAATTATTTATAAGTGGAAAAAAACATGAATATCCTTTTTAATTGTGATGAAAATTATGTTCCTTATCTCAGTGTTGTTGCACTAAGTATTATTAAAAACCATCCAGAAGAATCAGTCCATTTTTATGTACTTTCATTAAATATTTCTCAATCTTCTCAAAAGTATCTGAAAGCGTTTTGTCAAAAACAAGGTAGTGAAATAACTTTTATTGAGATTGATCCTCAGCAATTTGAGAATTTACCTAAGACCATTAGTTATATTAGTCCAGTAACCTATGCTCGATTATTTGCGGTTGATTATTTACCTATTGATCTTGATAGAATCTTGTATATGGATATTGATTTAATCGTCAATGCGAATTTATCCTCATTTTATTATATTGATTTTGGCGCTAATGCTTTAGCGGTTGTACCTGATATTTTATTTAATATTGGAAATAAAGAATATAAAACGACAATAGGATTATCTTCTAAGGATGTTTATTTTAATGCTGGCGTAATGCTTTTGAATTTAGAAATATGGCGTACGCGAAATTTAAAAGAGGATATTTCTGATTTTATTACAAAATTTCCAAATTTTACTTGTCAGGATCAAGATATCCTTAATTATATTTTTAACGATAGTAAGATATGCGTAGATGCACGTTATAATTTCCAAACTGATACTCGTAAGTGTGTAACAAAATGGGATAAAGTAAAGGTATTTTTAGGTAATACTAATTGCAGCATGCCAATTGCAATTTATCATAGTACAGGACATGTAAAACCTTGGATGCCAGAAGCGGTATCTTTAGGAGCAACAATTTTTAGTCGTTATGCAAAACAAGTAAAAGATGTTTTACCTGTTCCCTCTGAATGGGCGGATAAATTTAAATCTGTAACCTGTGTTATTCATTATAAACGCTTTATGCGTAAATTACGTTACCGCTTTAAAGGCGTGTATTAAAAACAAAAGCGATGATTTTACTCATCGCTTTTTTATCACAGAATCTATGAAGATTAGTGGCTGCAACCACAACCGCCTTTACCTTCACCGTGACCGCCACAGCATTCATGATCTTCTTCATGATGATGACCGTGACCACCACAGCATTCGTGATCGGCTTCATGGTGATGATGACCATGACCACCACAACATCCATCTTGAGCAGGTGCTGCGTGGATATGACCGTGTGCTAATTCTTCTAAAGTTGCGTCACGAACTTCTACAACTTCTACGTTGAATAGTAATTCTTGACCAGCAAGCATATGGTTGCCGTCAACAACTACTTCATCGCCTTCTACTGCTGTGATAACAACTGGAAGTGGCCCACGATCAGTTTCAGCAATAAAACGCATACCTGGTTTGAGTTCTTCAACCGCACCTTCAAATGCAGCTTTTGGCACACGTTGTACCATCATGTCACTGTATTCACCATAACCTTCTTCAGGTTTTACGCGAACTTCAAATTTTTCACCAACATCTTTGCCTTCTAGTGCGTTTTCAAGACCAATAATAAGGTTATTGTGACCTTGTAAATAAGTTAAAGGTTGGTTTGCTGGTGCTTCGTCGATTAAAACACCATCTTGGTTGCGTAATTGATAAGCAATGCTTACTACTTTATCTTTTGTAACTTTCATGTGTTACCTCACGTTTGCTAATAGAATCAAGGTATTGTAACAAACTTATAGGGTTTGTCTTTCCTTTTTTATGAAATGTTTAAAAAATGTTAAAATTTTACAAATAAAAAGAGTATACTTGCCACGCTTATAGATTTATATAGGAATTATTTTATGAAAACAAAACAAGCTGCTTTAGCTTATATCCCTAAAGTTCCCCACATATCAGGCTTGATTTTTGCATTAATCGCAAGTCTTTTCTCTATGTGGTTTGTGGCTGAATTACCGCACTGGACGGGTGGACATAACTTCGGTTTATCTTCATTGACCCTTGCTATTTTGCTTGGGATCGTACTTGGAAATACCGTTTATCCACAATCAGGCAGTATTCTAAATCTTGGCGTAGGTTACACAAAAGGGCAAGTATTACGCTTAGCGATTATGCTATATGGGTTCAAATTGACCTTTACTCAAGTGGAAAATGTTGGTGTTGATGCAATTTTAACCGATATCTTAACCCTTTCTTCAACTTTCTTACTCGCATGTTGGTTAGGTATTAAAGTTTTTAAAATGGATAAAGAAACCAGTATCCTTGTTGGTGCAGGTTCAAGTATCTGTGGTGCAGCGGCAGTTATTGCGACTGAACCTGTCTTAAAAGCTCAGTCTTATAAAGTAACGATTGCTGTTGCAACAGTGGTTGTATTCGGTACCACAGCGATGTTGATTTACCCAATGTTCTATCACATGGGATGGTTACATCAATGGCTTAACGACAGCCAATACGGCATTTATGAAGGTTCAACAATTCACGAAGTTGCGCAAGTTGTGGTTGCAGGTAACGCAGTAAGCCCAGCAGCGGCAGGGACTGCGGTAATTACCAAAATGATTCGTGTAATGATGTTGGCACCGTTCTTGTTAATTTTATCTTTCTTCCTTGTTGGAAAAGGTGAAAACGGTGAAAAAATTACCTTTGGACAAAAAGTACGTCAAGTACAAGTGCCATGGTTCGCCTTTATTTTCATCGGTGTTGTTGCACTTCACACTTGGGTACCATTTGGGGCGGAAACCGTAAAAAACATGGTATGGTTAGACAATCTTCTTTTAACTATGGCAATGTTTGCGCTTGGTTTAACTACTCATATTAGTGCAATTAAAAATGCAGGGATTAAACCGCTTATCCTTGGTATTATTCTTTTCGCATGGCTAATTCTTGGTGGCGCTGGTATTAACGTATTAATTAATCACTAATTTATTTCAGTAAACGAATTATTACCCCGTATTTTGATTAAATAGAGATACGGGGTTTTTTTATGTTTTATTTTCAATAGATTATTGAAAATGTGAAATGGCTCACTTTTTAATCATTCTAAAATAAATATAATTTTTGTATTTGATGTATTTATGAAGGAAATGAATAAAATGTTTGAAATTTCGAGTGAAAATTTACTTCTGCAACAAGTGGCGAACGATAAAGCAAGTGCTATTGCGCATATTGCAAAGCGTTTACAAGAATTAGGCTATGTTGAGGAAGGTTATGCTCAAGCAATGATGGCACGGGAAGAGCAAACTTGCACCTATTTAGGCAATGGAATTGCTATTCCACATGGTACCTTGGAAAGTCGTCCATTAGTCAAGAAAACAGGGGTTGTCATTGCTCAATTTCCGCAAGGTGTTGCATGGTCGCCGAATGAAAAAGCTTTTATCGTGATTGGTATTGCGGCAAAATCTGAAGAACATCTCACGTTACTCAGAAAATTGACGGGACTACTTAGTGATGAACAACGCATTCAACGACTGATTTTAGCTCGAACGCCGACAGATTTTATTCATTACTTTCAAACCTCTAAACCCTCTATCACCCCAGCCTTAATTACCACCCATTTAACTACGGATAATTTACTTACCTTAACTGCCGAAAATGTATGTCATCTGCAACAGCAGGGTTATTGCAATGAGCATTTTTTAAGTGATGTTATGGCACATCAATCGTTGTATTTAGGCGAGAACTGCTTTTTAAACGATAGTGCAATCGGTAATTTAGAAAACGGAATAAGCATTGCGAAAAGCGAAACAGGGAAAATGCTTTTCACTGTCGCTCAAATAGATGAACAGCTCAATTCACTATTGTGCGCTTTAACACCCCAAATACTTCAGCAATTGCAGCGTGCCGATAAAAACGAAATGATCACAATTTTAGAAAAACTATACAAAGGAGAGCCCCTTGTAGAAACTGGTGATGGAATGCTGGAAGGAACATTCCTCATCAAAAATCCACAAGGATTACACGCAAGACCAGCTACATTACTTGTCAAAATTGCCAAACAATTCCCATGCGAAATTCTGATTGCTAATCCAGATAATGGAACAGACTTTGTGAACGGTAAAAATTTAATGAAAGTGCTGACATTAGGTACGCAAAAAAATCAGCATCTGCATATTAAAACGAAAGGGGAACAAGCAGCGGAAGCATTGCAAGCGCTAGAAGCAGCCATTAACGATGGATTAGGGGAGTAATATGCGATTTTTAACAGTAACCTTGAATCCTGCCATTGATTTAGTTGGGGTGACAGAAATATTACGTATTGGTGATGTGAATAGTATAAAAACCTTGTCACAGCATCCTGCGGGGAAGGGGATTAATGTCGCACAAGTATTGAGAAAACTCGATGTACAAGTGACGGCAACAGGTTTTCTTGGTTGGGAAAATGTAGGTGTTTTTCAGCAACTTTTTCAAGAGAATCAGATTAGCGATGAGTTCATTTACCTTGACGGGCAAACTAGAACAAATATCAAAATTACAAGTGCAGGCGATACAACTGATCTCAATTTTACAGGTTTCCAAGTATCACCAGAGCAATGGGCGTTGCTTTGCGAACGGAGCCAAGATTGGCACGAAAGGTTTGATTGTGTCTTGATTTGTGGATCTTTACCACAAGGCGTATCGGCGGAAATGTTTGCGGAATGGTGTCATGAGCTTACACGACAAGGGGTGCATTGGGTGCTTGATACCAGTAAAGCCGCATTGAAATTGGCTGTTGCAGCTAAACCGATTCTTATTAAACCTAATTCTGAAGAATTACAGGTTTTAGCAGGAAATAGCAAACTTACCACAATTGAAGAACAATGCCGTTTGGCAAAAAAAATATGCCAAGAATATACCCAGTACGTTTTGCTATCAGGCGGTGAAAAAGGTGCATATTTAATTAGTCGCCACAATGATGAAATTTACCATGCCGTATTACCGTGTAAAAAGGTGATCAGTACTACTGGGGCTGGTGATAGTTTACTGGCTAGTTTTATCGCCTACTTTTTAGATAAACATAGCGATATTGAAGTGGCATTAAAACACGCCGTAGTTATTGCGACCTTAGTTGTCGAATCTTCAGGAATTGATTGGCAGTCCGATGAAGTAAAAAAACGGCTGCCTTTTGTTCAATCTTCTCATTTTCTATTAAATTATTAGGGTCATACTATGAAAATTGCACTTTATTATCCCTCCTATTTAGGAGAAGGACGCATTGCCTTACTCAATGCACGTTTACAACCCGTCTTAACTTCGGCAGGGAATACCATCGTCCCTGTTGAACAAAGTGATGTCGTTGTGTTATTTGATAATCATATTCCCGCTAAAGCACACGGAAAAATTGGAGGCGTTTTAGATTTACAAAGCGCTTTTAACGATCCTCAAAAAGCATGGCAAGCGATTCAAACTTTTTCAGATACATTAAATTCACAAGCCAAAGAACATTCGCCTTCAGAAAAAGAAAAATTTGTGATTGCGGTGACCGCTTGCCCAACGGGGGTGGCACATACTTTTATGTCGGCAGAAGCGATAGAACGTTATGCGGAAAGCCAAGGCTGGCAAATTAAGGTAGAAACACGAGGACAAATTGGCACCAATGATGCAGTTACACCTGAAGACATTAAACGTGCCGATTTAGTTTTTGTTGCTGCAGATATTGATGTAGATTTAGATAAATTCCGAGGTAAACCTTTATATAAAACCAGTACAGGTGCCGCATTAAAACATACTGCTGACGAATTTAAAAAAGCGTGGCAAGAAGCTAAACCGTATGAAACTGCTGGTGGCGAAACCCAACAAATTACTAAACCTGAATCTAAAAAATTACATACTGGGATTTACAAAGATTTGATGACTGGCGTGTCTTATATGTTGCCAGTGGTAGTAGCAGGCGGTTTACTCATTGCCATCTCCTTTATGTTTGGATTTGATGCTTTTAAAGATCCCAATATTGCGGGTGGTTTACCAAAAGCATTAATGGATATCGGTGGTGGCGCTGCATTCCATTTAATGATTGCAGTATTTGCTGCTTATGTGGCTTACTCTATTGCGGATCGTCCAGGGCTTGCTGTCGGTTTAATTGGCGGGATGCTTGCCACTACGGGAGGGGCAGGGATTTTAGGCGGTATCGTGGCTGGTTTCCTAGCAAGTTATACCGTGAAATGGCTGAATAAAATCATTCAGTTGCCAGCAAGTTTTGCCTCATTAAAACCGATTTTAATCTTGCCATTTTTAGGCACGCTTATTGTCGGCTTATTAATGGTTTACCTTATCAATCCCCCTGTCGCCAGTATCATGGAATCGCTAAAACACTGGCTTACTACGTTAAATAGCGTAAATGCGGTAGTATTGGGATTAATCATTGGCGCAATGATGTGCGTAGATATGGGCGGTCCTGTGAATAAAGCGGCCTATACTTTCTCAGTTGGGCTTTTAACCTCAGGTGTGTACACGCCAATGGCAGCGGCGATGGCAGCAGGGATGGTTCCACCGATTGGTATGGCGATTGCGACGTGGCTTGCTCGCAAAAAATTTGAGCAAAATGAACGTGATGCAGGCAATGCAGCCTTTGTGCTTGGATTATGTTTTATCTCAGAAGGTGCATTACCATTTGTTGCGGCAGATCCTATTCGAGTGATCATCAGTGCTATTCTTGGTGGGGCAACCGCAGGGGCGTTATCCATGGTATTTGGTATCACTTTGCAAGCACCACACGGTGGGCTCTTTGTGATTCCTTTTGTATCGCAACCGCTTTTATATCTGAGTGTAATTGCCATTGGTAGTATCGTAACAGGTGTGATTTACGCCATTATCCGTCCAAAAGCGATGGCAACGATTTAATTTTTTCTGATCACGCCCCGATTTTCTGCAAAATTTATGTAATTTTTCACGAAAATTGAGGCGTGTTTTCCTTTTTTAAATTTGGATAAAATTCTCGTTTTGGAAAAATTTGCTAAAATAGGACTTTTACTAAGTTTGATTAGGAAAACGTATGGCGTTAGTTCGAGTGGCATTGCCAGTTCCATTATTTTGTGAGTTTGATTATCTTTGCGATGACGACACGGATCTCGTGGTTGGTGCACGGGTTTTTGTTCCGTTCGGCTCGCATAAATTAGTGGGCGTGGTTGTAGGTTTTCCACAAAAAACCGACTTAGCCACAGAACAGCTAAAAGCGATTTTAGATCCGTTGGATCATGAAAATTTATTTCCTGCGCCTTTATGGAAATTATTAAAATGGGGGGCGGACTATTATCAATCCCCGTGGGGCGAAGTGTTAAACTGTGCCTTACCTGTCAAATTACGCCAACCGAATCCGTTACCGAATAATGAAAAAACGTTCTGGGTTATCACTTCCGAAGGCGAAACAGCGCTTGCGGAAAATAAATTAAAAACTGCACATAAACAGCGAGAAGCCTTATTACTTTGCCAAACGCAGCCTCAAGAGAAAGGGAATAATGGAGTGGCGAGTGCGATTTGGTCAAAATTGTATAAAAAAGGATTTATTCAAGAGAAAATAATTCACGAAAATACGCAAACATGGCAAGAAAAGTTAGAAAAATTGCCGATTGTGCAACAAAATAATGTTTTACGGTTAAATTCAGAACAGGCGATTGCATTAGGTTTACTTGAAAAACAATTTACCTTTCAACCATGGCTATTAGAGGGCGTGACGGGATCAGGGAAAACGGAAATTTATTTGCAATATATCGCAACGATTTTAGAACGAGGTAAGCAGGTACTCGTATTAGTGCCAGAAATCGGATTGACCCCACAAACCGTACAGCGCTTTAAAGCACGTTTTAATGTTGCGATTGATGTGATTCATTCAAATATTAATGATACGGAACGGCTAAATGTATGGCAACGAATGCGGACAGGACAAAGTGCAATTTTAATTGGGACACGTTCTGCTTTATTAACGCCTTTTAAAGATTTAGGGGCCATTATCATTGATGAAGAACATGATCGTTCTTTCAAGCAACAAGAAGGGTGGCGTTATCATGGGCGTGATTTAGCCGTGATGTATGCCAAAATTTTAGATATTCCAATTTTGCTTGGTTCAGCCACCCCGAGCTTAGAAACACTCAATAATGTAGAAGTTGGCAAATACCGCCGTTTAACATTAAAAAAACGGGCAGGAAAAGGAACGGCATTGCACCATTTTGTTATTGATATGAAAAAGCAACGTGTACAACAGGGGCTATCGGACGCATTAATTAATAAAATTAAAGAACATTTAGCTGCAGGCAATCAGGTATTATTATTTTTAAATCGCCGTGGGTTTTCGCCAATCATTCTTTGCCATGAGTGTGGTTGGATTGCACAGTGTAAACATTGTGAAAAACCAATGACGTATCATCAAAAACAACGTGTTTTACGTTGTCATCATTGCGGTAACCAGAAAACTATTCCGATGCAATGCGAAGAATGCGGTTCAACTTATTTGATTCCTACGGGTTTAGGAACGGAGCAGTTAGAGGAAAATTTACAGAAACTTTTTCCTGATACCCCGATTACACGTATCGATCGAGATAGTACTGCACGCAAAGGGCAATTGGAATCTCGTCTAAATTTGATTAAACAAGGGCAAAGCCAAATTTTGATTGGTACCCAGATGTTGGCCAAAGGGCACCATTTCCCAGAGGTGACCTTAGTGGCATTATTGGATATTGATGGTGCTTTATTCTCTGTCGATTTTCGCGCTGAGGAACAATTAGCCCAACTTTATGTCCAAGTAGCGGGGCGAGCAGGGCGAGCAGAGAAAGCGGGAGAAGTCGTATTGCAAACGCATTTTGTTGATCATCCGTTGTTGCAAACGCTTTTAACCAGAGGTTATGAAGAGTTTTCGCAAATGGCATTGAAACAGCGCCATGCAGTAGGACTTCCGCCTTATATGGCTCAAGCCTTATTTAAGGCGCAAAGTCGGGATAATGCGGAAGCACAAAAATTGCTTGAGGCCGTAGCGGTATTTTTTCAGCAACAAAATATCCCAGGCTTACAAGTATTACCGCCGATGCCTGCACCAATGGCGAAAAAAGCAGGACAGTATCGTTGGCAATTATTGTTACAACATCCACAGCGTGCTTATTTGCAAAGGGTATTACAACGCTTTCCCCATGATCAGTTTATGACGCATAAGGTACGTTGGCATTTAGATGTAGATCCGCAAGATTTTAGTTAATGTTTAAAAAATAACAAGTTAGGCTAGCAAGCAAAAATTTTTTTAAGTAGAATTAAAAAAATTATCAGAATTTATTAAAAGAGTAAGAGATGGCAAAGAAAAAGTCCACACGAACAACAAAATCAAAGAAAAAAAATGCAACCAAAAATCCGAGTGTAATTTGGGGTTTAGTTGTGCTTATCATTGTAGTGGTAGGGGCTGGGCTTTATTTTCTAAAATCCAGTACGCCACATGTGGAGAAAGTGGAAGTGAAAAAACCACAACCACAGGCACCACTTCCGCCTCCACCAGAGGAAAAATGGAGCTATATCAAAGCATTAGAAACGAGAACCATTAATACATTACCGCCTGCATCAGTGACGACTCAGGATAATGGTTTTGTTGATGATAAACCTGTAACGACATCAACGCCAAACGTTGCACCTAAAACCAATAATGCACCCGTGACAACGATTAAACCTGACAATCGCGTGAAAAAAGCGGAGAAACCTGCGGATAAATCGCAAAGTTTATGGTCGGTACTTGGGCAAAAAGCGGATGCTAACCACACTACACAACGTGCGGATACCCCGACTCGTGCAGCCACTCCTGTAACAAAGGTTGCGAGCGGTAATTTTGGCTTGCAATGTGGTGCATTTGATCAGGCTTCACAAGCTGAAAGTCGTCGTGCGAAATTAGCGATGCTTGGCATTACCGCACATATTAAGCGTGGCGGAAATTGGTATCGTATTTTTGTAGGACCGATTGGAAGTCGCGATCAAGCACAACAAGTACGAGATCGCATTCATTCTCAAGTAGATTGTTTTGTTCTTGGTATGTAATGTTTGCGTTAAGATAAACTCATCACGCCTCGATTTTCCATAAATTTTTTGGGGAATTGGGGCGTGATTGCATTAGCGAGGAAAAAATGGAACAGGGTTACACCTTGATTACAGGGGCAACATCAGGTATTGGCTTAGCTTTGGCGGAAAAACTTGCACGCCAACAAGTTAAACTAATTCTTGTGGCACGCCGATTTGATGCATTGCATGCCTTTCAACAAAAATATCCGCAATGTGAAATCTTTCAGGCTGATCTTTCCCAACCGAATAATCCTGTCCAGATTTATGAGTTTGTGAAAGCTAGAGGGCTTGTTGTAGAGCGCTTGATTAATAATGCAGGCGTTGGATTATTTGGCGATTTTAGCGAAACAGATTTAGATAAAGAATTAGACATGATTCAGTTAAATATTAGTAGCTTGGTTACGTTAACTAAACTATTTCTTCCTGATATGCAGGCAAGAAATTGCGGAGAAATCATTAATGTATCTTCTGTAGCGAGTTTTATGCCAGGACCTAAAATGAGTGTCTATTATGCGACCAAAGCCTTTGTGACCTCTTTTACCGAAGCATTGGTATATGAATTGCGTCATACCAATATTCAAGTTCGGTTATTGGCACCAGGTCCAACAGCCACGCAGTTTGAAAAAGCCAGCCAGTTAGAAGATTCCAAACTTTTCCATCGTTTTAAAAATCAATCCGCAGATGAAGTGGCACAAGCACTTTTAAGCAGTCATAAAAAAATTGTTATTCCAGGTGTATTAAATAAGATTGCCGTATTTTTAGCACGCCACTTGCCACAAAGTTGGGTAGCGACAGTTGTTGCTAAAATTCAAGAAAACAAATAAAAAAAGCGGTCAACTGAAACAGGTGACCGCTTTTTTATTATCTAAAACGTGGTGAGTTATTTTTTATTTAACCACGCCATATATTCTGTTACGCCAGTTTTAACATCTTTAAACGGTTTATCGTAGCCCGCTGCACGGAGTTTATCCATGTTGGCTTGAGTATATTCTTGATAACGGCTTTTTAGATGTTCTGGGAATGGGATAGTTTCAATGTGTCCTTTCCCGTGGAAAGCCACAACCGCATCAGCAACATCTTTGAAGCTTTGTGCTTTACCTGTACCTAAGTTATAGATACCAGAAATGCCATGTTGCCAGCACCAAATATTTACATCAGCAACATCGCCCACATAGATAAAGTCACGTAAGAATTTTTCACTACCTGCGAAAAGTTTAGGGTTTTCCCCTTTAAGAATTTGGGTGTTTAAATGGAAAGCAACACTTGCCATTGACCCTTTGTGTTGTTCACGTGGACCATACACATTGAAATATTTAAAACCACAAACTGGAGAATTTGCATGAGGAAGAATACGGCGCACATATTCATCGAATAAGAATTTAGAATAACCGTAAACGTTCAATGGACCTTCAGATTGGCGTTGTTCGATAAAATCTAATTTATCGCCATAAGTCGCCGCAGAAGACGCATAATAGAATGGAATTTCATGATCTAAGCAGAAATGTAACAACTCTTTTGAATATTCATAGTTGTTTTGCATCATAAATTTACCATCCCATTCAGTCGTTGCACTGCACGCACCTTCATGGAAAATGACATCAATAGGACCAAAATCATCACCCGCCATAATTGACGCAATGAAATCATCTTTGTCCATGTAGTCTTCAATATCAAGATCAACAAGATTTAAAAATTTGGTTCCATCAGTTAGATCGTCAACTACTAAAATATCGCGACGACCCATATCGTTTAAGGCTTTAACAATGTTACTACCGATAAAGCCAGCACCACCTGTAACAATAATCATAGGTTTTCCTTTTTTATAAAAGTACAAAAGTACCGTTATTGTACTGAAATTTAAACGATGTGGGTATGTTTTAGAGAAAAAGACTTTTCAGCCTTCGTAACGCCTTAAAATCTTGTATAATACAAAACATTTTTAGCCCAATAGGATTTGATATGAGCACCCAAGAAAAACACACGCCGATGATGCAGCAGTACCTACGTTTGAAAGCAGAAAATCCTGATATTTTACTGTTTTATCGTATGGGCGATTTTTATGAGCTTTTTTATGATGATGCGAAAAAGGCAGCCGAGTTATTAGACTTAACCCTAACTCAGCGTGGAAAATCTGCAGGCGAACCAATTCCTATGGCGGGTGTGCCTTATCATGCCGTAGAAGGGTATTTGGCGAAATTAGTTAAATTGGGCGAAAGTGTGGCTATTTGTGAGCAAATAGGCGATCCCGCTGCCAGCAAAGGACCCGTTGAGCGAAAGATTGTACGCGTAGTTACACCAGGCACGGTGAGTGATGAAGCATTATTAACTGAACGTCAAGATAACCTAATTGCGGCGATCTACGAAGAAAAAGGACAATTTGGGCTTGCTACTTTAGATATGACATCAGGACGTTTCCAGATTTGTGAAGTGGCTAATACGATTCAATTAGCTGAAGAATTACAGCGCTTACAGCCAGCTGAATTGCTTTATTGCGAAGATTTTACCGAAATGGCACTGTTGGAACGCTACAGAGGGTTACGCCGTCGCCCAATCTGGGAATTTGAATTAAGTACTGCAATCACCTTATTAAACCGTCAATTTGGAACACAGAATTTAAAAGCCTTCGGCGTGGAAAAAGCGATTCTTGGCTTATGTGCTGCGGGGTGTTTATTACAATATGCTCGTGATACACAATGTGGGCATTTACCGCATATTCAAAGCATTGGTTTATTAAATCGTTCTACCTTTATTCAACTTGATACCGCTACCCGTGCGAATTTAGAACTTACACAGAATTTGGGTGGGGGTGTTGATCATACCTTGGCATCTGTCTTAGATAAAACGGCCACCCCGATGGGAAGTCGTATGTTAAAACGTTGGCTACATCAACCAACTCGCCATCGCCAAACTCTTTTGCAGCGCCAAGATATTATCGCCACGATAATCGAACAAGATTTTTATTCAGAGCTTGCGCCATTACTGCGTCAAGTTGGCGATATGGAGCGTATTCTGACACGAATTGCTTTACGTTCTGCACGCCCTCGTGATTTTACACGCTTACGTACTGCATTGGCTCAGTTGCCTGATATTCGTCAAACTCTAGAAAATTCACCACAATTTGAGCAATTATTGGCACAGTTAAGCGATTTTTCTGAAATTTATACCTTACTTGAAAATGCATTAATGGAAAATCCTGCATTACTTATCCGTGATGGTGGGGTAATTGCCGAAGGTTATAATGCTGAATTAGATGAATGGCGCAGTTTAGCGCAAGGGGCGACCGACTTTTTAGAAGAACTTGAAATTAAAGAGCGTGAGAAAACGGGAATCGATACCTTAAAGATCGGTTTTAATGCAGTACACGGCTATTATATTCAAATTAGCCAAGGGCAAGCTCATAAGGCACCTTTACACTATGTACGCCGTCAAACGTTAAAAAATGCAGAGCGCTACATTATTCCTGAATTAAAAGTCTATGAAGATAAGGTATTGAAAGCGAAAGGGGCAGCCCTTGCACTTGAAAAACAACTTTATGGAGAAATTTTCGATACGATCTGCCCGCATATTACGGCATTGCAACAAACTGCTGAAGCCTTAGCAACCTTGGATGTATTGAACAATTTAGCGGAACGTGCAGAAACCTTACACTATGTACGTCCTACATTTTGTAGTGGCAATGCAGTGTACATTGAAGATGGACGTCATCCTGTTGTCGAACAAGTTTTAGATGCACCTTTTATTGCTAACTCTGTGCATTTAGATAGCCAACGCCATCTTCTTGTAATAACAGGTCCGAATATGGGCGGTAAAAGTACCTATATGCGTCAAACTGCACTGATTGCATTGATGGCTCATATCGGGAGTTTTGTTCCAGCGACTTCAGCAAAAATTGGTGAGTTAGATCGTATTTTTACTCGAATTGGGGCAGCGGATGATTTAGCTTCAGGACAATCCACCTTTATGGTCGAAATGAGTGAAATGGCAACCATTTTGTATCAGGCTACGGCACAAAGTTTAGTTTTAATCGATGAAATTGGGCGAGGCACATCAACTTATGATGGACTTTCCCTCGCTTGGGCATGTGCGAATTATCTCGCTAATCAAAAAGCACTGACATTATTTGCTACCCACTATTTTGAATTGACCAGTTTACCAGAACAGTTAAATGGCGTGGAAAATATTCATTTTGAAGCGATAGAACATGGAAATGGTATTGCATTTTTACATGCTGTTAAAGCAGGGGCGGCAAGCAAAAGCTACGGTCTTGCGGTTGCGGCATTAGCGGGTGTACCACAACATGTAATAAAACTAGCGCAACAAAAATTACATCAATTAGAAAGTCAGGCGGTTTCGCCAATTGATTTATCCATTCCACTTGAGCAAACACAAGGGGAATTAGGATTAATGGCAGAGGATGAAGGGAAATTGGCCTTATGGGAAGCGGTAGAACGACTCGATCCCGATGAACTATCCCCGAAACAAGCACTGACTTATTTGTATCAATTAAAAAAATTACAGGAAAAAGCTTAAAATCTTAGCAAAACGGATAGAATACGCATTGATTGACTATAAAATAAACTTTTTATACAGTATGGTTTAGGGTAAGCAATGCTAAAATATATCCAGCATCCATAATAAGATTTTGTTTTTGAGTAAACACGGAGAAAAAATGCAAGAGTTTATTGAACACCTTCAGCTTAGCACTCAAGATTTAGTGTTAATTTTCTCGCTAGGCGGGGGCGCAATTATTTTATTTTTTTTACTATGGATTTTTACTTGGCGTAGTAAGGGAAAATTAAAAGCAGAACTTGCAGAGGCATTGCAAGAAAAAACATTAAGCGAACAACGTGCAATTAAAAGCACAACTGAAGCAGAGGGGCTACAAGTTCGCCTACAAGAACGTGATGATTATTTGCGTAAACATCAACAAAAATTGCAAGAACAACATAGTCAGCTTCAACGTTTAAATGGTCAAATGGCGTTGTTAAACGGGCAATTTAGCACTGAAAAAAGTAAAGCAGATAGTTTTTCTCAACAATTAACTGAGAAACAACAGACTATCGAAAAACATGAAATTCATGTTGATGAGCTTTTGCGTGAAAACAGCCGCTTACAAAATGAATTAACTGAACTTAAAACGACATTAGAAGAAAAAGCTGCCCATTTTGCGGAATTACAGAAAAATGTCGAAGAAAGCAAAGGGCAGTTAACGATTGAATTTCAAAATTTAGCGAATCGAATTCTAGAAGAAAAATCCCAAACATTCAGCCAACAAAATCAAGTGGCGATGACGGATTTATTAAAACCGTTCCGTGAGCAAATTGATAGTTTCCAAAAACGCGTGAATGAAATTCATTCTGAAAGTTTGAAAGGTAACGCAGGTATTGAGGCTGAAATTAAGAAGATGTTTGAATTGGGCTTAAGCATGAGCCAAGAGGCAAATAATCTTACTTCTGCCTTAAAAGGAAATAAAAAAGCACTTGGCAACTGGGGTGAAATTCAACTTGAACAAACCTTGCAAATGGCAGGGCTTGAACCAGGTGTTCATTATGTTGCACAGGAATATTTCACTAACGATGAGGGTAAAAAACAATATCCTGATTTTGTGCTACATCTACCAGATAATAAACACATGGTGATTGATAGCAAAATGTCATTAGTTGACTATGAACGTGCTGTAAGCGCTGAAAGTGATGGCTTACGTCAAGGTTTCCTTAATGAACACTGTAAAGCATTACGTAATCACATTGATGATTTAAGTAAGAAAAATTACAGTGCATTAAAAGGCATGGATAGTCCGAATTTTGTTTTAATGTTTATTGCCTTAGAACCTGCGTATATTGAGGCACTACGTAATGACCCAACAATTTTTGATTACGGATATCAAAAAAATGTCATTATGGTATCGCACACAACCTTAATGCCAATTTTGCGTACCATCGCGAATCTATGGCGTCTTGAGAAAGGTAACCAAGAGGCAGCGGAAATTAGTCGCCAAGCAGGGGATTTATATAACCAATTATGCACAGTAGTTGATCGCCTTAAACGTTTAGGTAATACCTTAAATACCGCAAGCAACCAATACAATGATACGGTTGTAGCATTCGCGGGAAAACAAGGCATTATTGGCAAAGCAGAGCGTTTCCAAAAACTCTCGAATCGTGCGAATAAATCTATGCCTGAACTAGAAATGGTCCAATCTGAAGGCGATCGCGCACATTTATTAGAAATGTTAGATGTGGAAAACGAAGAACCTGTAACGACAGAGAATGCTGTACAATAAAGCATAAATTTTAACGAAAATTGAGGCGTGTTATAAATGCGCCTCTCTATTTTCTTAAATATGTTCGATTGTTAATTCACCACGTAAATCTTCTAATAGTTTGGCTTTAATCGTATCTGCATCTAAGTTCTGACTTAGAAGGTAATGTAATTTTGTTAAAGCTGCCTCAGGAGTCATATCGTTGCCAGAAATAATTCCGATTTCTTGGAGCGTATTGCCTGTTGCATAACCTGACATATTGACACGACCACGCAAACATTGTGTACAGTTTAAAACGATAATACCTTGTTCAACGGTTGAACGTAATTCAGATAAAAGTACAGGATCTTGAGGCGCATTGCCTACGCCATAACTTAGTAAGATTACGGCTTTAACGGGACGTTGGCGTGCATTTTTAATCATTTCTGCACTAATACCTGGATAGAGGCTAATTAAACTTATAGGTTGTGAACTTATTGACGCAACTTTTAGCGGTTTTCCTACTTTTTCGGTAATTTTCCCTGCTTTTAATTGAATTTGAATACCTGCTTCTAAAAGAGGAGGGAAGTTTGGTGAACCAAAGGCATTGAAACCGTCGGCATCTACTTTACGGCTACGATTGCCTCGCAACAGCGAATGTTCAAAGAAAATACTGACTTCTGCAATTGGATAATTCGCTGCAATATACAATGCATTTAATAGATTGATTTTACCGTCTGAACGGAGTTCTGCTAAAGGAATTTGCGAACCCGTGATGATGACGGGTTTTTCAAGATCCTCTAACATAAAACTCAACGCAGAGGCGGTATAAGCCATCGTATCCGTCCCATGCAATATTATAAAGCCATCATAATCATCATAGTGATGTTTAATATCTTGAGCAATTTGCTGCCAATGTAACGGACTCATATCGGAAGAGTCAATCAAGGTGTCATATTCATGAATATGGTAATACGGCATCTCATCACGATGAAATTCTGGCATATTTTTTAAGGTTTCTTGCAAGAAACCAGCAACGGGAATATAACCTTGCGCTGATGGCTTCATCCCGATTGTGCCACCAGTATAAGCAATGTAGATACGTTTTTTCATAATATCCCTAGAAGAAAGAATGGTGCGTACACCTTAAAGCCTTATTAACATAAAAGCAAAAGCATTTTTTTATAAAAAGCAAACAGTGAGAACTTTGCCGATTAACTGAATAAAGTGCTTGCTTTTTTAGCTATTTCTGATATTATCAGCAAGCTTTTTTAAGCCGTTTAGTGTGATCATTTACTAAACGTCCAACACAGGAAGTAGTCGTGTTGAATAAAACGTTCCCGATTTGGGGACAATAGATTAGGTAAATCGGCCCCCTTGAAATTAATCCTTCAAGTTTGGTGGTTCGGTTTTTTTATTAGCTAAATTTATTGGAGCTCTGGTCTAATGCAGAACCAAAGAATTCGAATCCGCTTAAAAGCTTTTGATCATCGTTTAATCGATCAATCAACAGCGGAGATCGTTGAAACAGCTAAACGTACTGGTGCACAAGTTCGTGGACCGATTCCTTTGCCAACTCGCAAAGAACGTTTCACCGTGTTGATTTCTCCACACGTTAATAAAGACGCACGTGATCAATACGAAATCCGTACACACAAACGTTTAGTTGATATTGTTGAGCCAACAGAAAAAACTGTTGATGCGTTAATGCGTTTAGATTTGGCTGCAGGTGTAGACGTGCAGATCAGCCTAGGTTAATTAAGAGGTTATTACAATGATTGGTTTAGTCGGTCGTAAAGTAGGTATGACCCGTATCTTCAATGAAGACGGTGTTTCTGTACCTGTTACCGTAATCGAAATCGAACCCAACCGTGTTACTCAAGTGAAAACTCTTGAAAACGATGGCTATACTGCTGTTCAAGTTACTACTGGTACTAAAAAAGCTAGCCGTGTAACTAAACCTGAAGCAGGTCATTTCAAAAAAGCAACAGTTGAAGCTGGTCGCGGTTTATGGGAATTTCGTACTGAAGGTGAAGAATTCACTTTAGGTCAAGAAATTAATGTTGACATCTTCGCAGATGTTAAAAAAGTTGATGTTACTGGTACATCTAAAGGTAAAGGTTTCCAAGGTGGTGTTAAACGTTGGAACTTCCGTACTCAAGATGCAACTCACGGTAACTCTTTATCACATCGTGTGCTTGGTTCTATTGGTCAAAACCAAACTCCAGGTCGTGTGTTTAAAGGTAAAAAAATGGCAGGACACTTAGGTGCTGAACGTGTAACCGTTCAATCTCTTGAAGTTGTTCGTGTTGATGCTGAAAAACATTTATTATTAGTTAAAGGTTCTATTCCTGGTGCAACTAATAGTGATGTTATTGTTAAACCAGCAGTGAAAGCATAGTCTAGGAGTAATTAATGGAATTAGTAGTAAAAGATGCACAAAATGCATTAACTGTTTCTGAAACTACTTTTGGACGTGAGTTCAATGAAGCACTTATCCATCAAGTAGTTGTTGCATACGCAGCAGGTGCTCGTCAAGGTACACGTGCTCAAAAAACTCGTGCAGAAGTAGCAGGATCTGGTAAAAAACCATGGCGTCAAAAAGGTACAGGACGTGCACGTGCTGGTGATGCTCAATCACCAATCTGGCGTTCAGGTGGTATCACTTTCGCAGCGAAACCACAAGATCACAGCCAAAAAGTGAACAAAAAAATGTACCGCGGTGCAATCAAAAGCATCCTTTCTGAACTTGTTCGTCAAGATCGTTTAGTTGTTGTTGAAAAATTTGAAATCGACGCACCAAAAACTAAAGTTCTTGTAAACAAATTAAAAGAACTTGATCTTGATGATGTATTAATTATCACTGCAAGCCTTGATGAAAATCTATTCTTAGCAGCACGTAACTTATACAAAGTAGACGTTCGTGATGCACAAGGTATTGATCCAGTAAGTCTTATCGCTTTCAATAAAGTTGTAATGACTGTTGATGCAGTAAAACAAATTGAGGAGATGTTAGCATGATTCAACAAGAACGTTTGCTAAAAGTGTTAAACGCACCACATATCTCTGAAAAAGCAACAAATAACGCTGAAAAATCAAATACTATCGTTTTCAAAGTTGCTTTAGACGCAAATAAAGCTGAAATTGCACAAGCAGTAGCACAATTATTTGAAGTGAAAGTTGACTCTGTACGTACTGTGGTTGTTAAAGGTAAAACTAAACGCCGTGGTGCTAAAATGGGTCGTCGTAGCGACTGGAAAAAAGCTTATGTTACCCTTGCAGAAGGCCAATCTTTGGACTTCGTTGAAGGCGCAGCAGAGTAATTAGGAGGAAGTAAGCAAAATGGCTATCGTTAAATGCAAGCCGACCTCCCCTGGTCGTCGCCACGTTGTTAAAGTTGTTAACACTGAATTATATAAAGGTAAACCTTTCGCAGCCCTTTTAGATACTAAATCTAAAACTGGTGGTCGCAATAATTTAGGTCGTATCACTACTCGTCATATCGGTGGTGGTCATAAACAACACTATCGTTTAATTGACTTTAAACGTAATAAACTTGATATCCCTGCGGTTGTTGAACGTTTAGAATACGATCCAAACCGTAGCGCAAACATCGCTTTAGTGCTTTATAAAGATGGTGAACGCCGTTATATCTTAGCACCTAAAGGTTTAAGCGTTGGAGATCAAATCCAAGCTGGTATTAACGCACCTATTAAAGTAGGTAATGCATTACCAATGCGTCTTATCCCAGTTGGTACAACTGTACATAACGTAGAATTAAAACCTGGTAAAGGCGGACAAATTGCTCGTTCTGCAGGTGCTTATGTACAAATTATCGCTCGTGAAGGTAACTATGTAACTTTACGTCTTCGTTCAGGCGAAATGCGCAAAGTTTTAGCTGAATGTACTGCAACCATCGGTGAAGTAGGTAATTCAGAACATATGCTTCGTTCACTTGGTAAAGCTGGTGCAAACCGTTGGCGTGGTATTCGTCCAACCGTTCGTGGTACCGCAATGAACCCTGTTGATCACCCACACGGTGGTGGTGAAGGTCGTAACTTCGGTAAACATCCAGTTACTCCTTGGGGCGTTCAAACCAAAGGTAAGAAAACTCGCCATAACAAACGTACTGATAAATACATCGTACGTCGTCGTGGTAAATAATTTTAATCAGATAATAGAGGTAAACCATGCCACGTTCTCTCAAGAAAGGTCCTTTCATTGACCTACCCTTGTTGAAGAAGGTAGAGAAGGCGGTGGAAAGCGGGGATAAAAAACCAATCAAAACTTGGTCCCGTCGTTCAATGATCATTCCATCAATGATTGGATTGACCATCGCAGTCCATAATGGTCGTCAGCACGTTCCAGTTTATATTTCCGACGAAATGATCGGTCATAAACTTGGTGAATTTGCACCGACTCGTACATATCGCGGCCACGCTGCGGATAAAAAGGCTAAGAAGTAAGGGAGTAAAAGATGGAAACTATTGCTAAACATCGTTACGCTCGCACTTCCGCGCAAAAAGCCCGCCTTGTTGCGGACATGATCCGTGGTAAAAAAGTAGCGCAAGCGTTAGAAATTTTAACTTTCACTAACAAAAAAGCAGCAGCTTTAGTGAAAAAAGTGCTTGAATCTGCTATTGCGAATGCAGAGCACAATGATGGCGCAGATATCGATGATCTTAAAGTTGCGAAAATTTTCGTAGACGAAGGTCCTTCAATGAAACGTGTTATGCCACGTGCGAAGGGTCGTGCAGATCGTATTTTAAAACGTACAAGCCACATCACAGTGGTTGTGTCTGATCGTTAATTAAGTAGGAGATTACTATGGGACAAAAAGTCAATCCAAATGGTATTCGCCTAGGTATTGTTAAACCTTGGAACTCTACTTGGTTCGCGAATACACATGATTTTGCTGACAACTTAGAAGGCGATTTCAAAGTACGTCAATTTTTAAATAAAAAATTAGCGAATGCTTCTGTTTCAGCGATCACTATTGAACGTCCAGCAAAAAGCATCCGTGTTACTATTCACACAGCACGTCCAGGTATCGTAATCGGTAAAAAAGGCGAAGACGTAGAAAAATTACGTAATGAAGTAGCTAAAATTGCTGGTGTTCCTGCACAAATCAACATTGCTGAAGTGAAAAAACCTGAACTTGATGCAAAACTTGTTGCTGAAGGTATCGCATCTCAATTAGAACGTCGTGTAATGTTCCGTCGTGCAATGAAACGTGCTGTACAAAGTGCAATGCGTTTAGGTGCTAAAGGTATCAAAGTAGAAGTTAGCGGTCGTTTAGGCGGTGCAGAAATCGCGCGTAGCGAATGGTACCGTGAAGGTCGTGTACCACTACACACTTTACGTGCTGACATTGATTATAACACTGCAGAAGCTCATACAACTTACGGCGTTATCGGCGTTAAAGTATGGATCTTCAAAGGTGAAATTCTTGGTGGAATGGCTGCCGTTGCAAAACAATCAGAAAAACCTAGCGCACCTAAAAAAGCACATCGTGGTAACAAAGGTCGTAAGTAAGGAGAATTGTTAAATGTTGCAACCAAAACGTACAAAATTCCGTAAAGTTCAGAAAGGTCGTAACCGCGGTATCGCTCACGGTACAGAGGTTAGTTTCGGTACTTTCGGTTTAAAAGCAGTTGGTCGTGGTCGTATTACCGCACGTCAAATTGAAGCCGCTCGTCGTGCTATGACTCGTGCAGTAAAACGTCAAGGTAAAATCTGGATTCGTATTTTCCCAGACAAACCAATTACTGAAAAACCATTAGAAGTCCGTATGGGTAAAGGTAAAGGTAACGTTGAGTACTGGGTAGCTTTAATCCAGCCGGGTAAAGTTCTTTATGAAATGGACGGAGTTTCTGAAGAAGTGGCACGTAACGCATTTGCATTAGCAGCTGCTAAATTGCCAATCAAAACAACGTTCGTAACTAAAACGGTGATGTAATGAAAGCTCAAGAATTACGTACAAAAACTGTTGAAGAACTTCAAGCTGAATTATTAAACCTTTTAGGTGAACAATTCAAATTGCGTATGCAATTAGCTTCAGGTCAACTTCAACAAACTCATCAGTTAAAACAAGTGCGTCGTAGCATTGCACAAGTTAAAACTGTATTAACCGAAAAGGCGGGTGAGTAATGACAGATCAAATTCGTACTTTACAAGGTCGCGTAGTTAGCGACAAAATGGATAAATCCATTGTAGTAGCGATTGAACGCAAAGTTAAACACCCTCTTTATGGTAAATTCATCCGTCGTACTACTAAATTACACGTACACGACGCAGAAAACCAAGCTAAAATGGGTGATGTTGTAGAAATCAAGGAATGTCGTCCTGTTTCTAAAACTAAATCTTGGACTTTAGTTCGTGTAGTTGAAAAAGCAGTTATCGCTTAATTTTCAACGATGCAAAATAAGAAGCTCAGCCTCGGCTGAGCTTTTTTATTCTCAAAATTTATTTTCAATAGACTTTGAATCACATCCCCTATCATTTTCTACCCTTCATTTTTTAAACAATTTTCATAAGAAGTATACTTCTTATCTCTTTTATTGACATAAAAGAGATAACAAAGGCTGTATTAAAATCATTATTTTGTTAGGTAATAGTAAGTGAATGAATATTTATTACTACTATGAGTAGCTAAATAGGTAGTATGAGCTTTATAAGCTTGCTATAAAAAATTAAATTTTAATTAAGGACTTAGTAATGGAAAAAAATTATGCTTCTTTTTGGATAAATTGCAAAAAAATATACTCAACTAATGATGGGTTGACACTGATCAGCGGGTTGTATTATGGACGTGAAGTACTGGGCTTACAATGGGATGATAGATATCCAAGCTCACGTGGAAAGCTTGTTCCATTTTATTTAGATGATGAGATGGGGAAACTCCTTTTATCTGGTCTATTACAGAAGGCAATCATTAATCATGATCAAGAAATGTTTAAACATATTAGCCAAGCAATTGAATTTTTGGAGATAAATAAATGAAAAAATGTATCTTACCCATTATTATTTTAGGGTTATCAGCTTGTAATGATTCAGATGGGGTATCTATACCTGTTTATAAATCTGGCATGGGGCAAGAACAATATTTAAAATCAGTTGTTGGTTATTTAAAACAACAGGCTAATCGTCATACAGAAAAAGATAGAGAAAACTATATCGAATTTGTGGCTAGTTTACCATCAAGATTACCTAAAAATATCAATGAATTACCGCAAAATGAAATGGTTAATATTATTGATAATTTAATCAAAGAAACGATGGAATTAAGTGAAAAGAATATAGGATTAACACTAAATGATTGGCGTTTTATTATGGATCCTTATGTTGGTAAAAATGCAAGTAAGGCATCACTTCATTGGGTGCAAGAAATTTTTATAAATATACATAGAACGTTAATCAATGCGGTACCATCTTCTAATTTATTTGCCACTAAGTTAAGCCAAGATAATTTATATTACCTAATCAAGCATACTCATTATCCTATTATTTTAAAAAATCCTACATTTGTAGAGAAATATGAAAATAGACGTACTTTCTTTAATGAAGTTAAGCAATTATTAAATAACAATTCTTTAGCGTATATCAATATAGAAGAGTATGAAAATATTCAACATAAATTAGCTGAGTTAAATAATAATATTTATAGGGAGCAATCTTTATTAAATAATAATGATTATCAAAGATATTTAAAAAGAGCTAAATGGGATTTAACTTATGCTAAGCAAGAACTGTCCAAAAATACAACTGATAAGTATTGGCAAAATGCAGTCAAAGAACGTCAGGATGAGCTGAATAGTATTCAAGATAAAATGGATACTGCCATGAACAATAAAAATAAACTCTTGGCAGAATATAAACAACTTAATGAAAGATTGGAACAGTCGAAGTCAATGAGTAAGGCTAATATTCAACATTGGAAGACTACTTTTAAAATAATATATACTAAATATAGAGAAAAAAATATGTATCCATTATGGGAAGATTCTTGTATAGGAGAAGTAGAATTTACTATGATGTATCGTTGTTATAGCAAATTATTTGGTGAACAAGGATTATGGAATATAAAGAAATGATATAATTTTAAAACGTTATTTTAGAGTTCTAAAAGAATACCCTACCATAGGGTAGTTATTTTTAATACATGAATTACCTAACGAGTTTATTTTAAACAAGGAAAATTTTAAAAAATTTTCCTTGTTTGACCTTGGAGAATATAAATTTCCCCGAAAATCGGGGCGTAATTTTATTTTAAATCAATGCCAATTCTTTAATTTCCACGGATTCACATTTCCCATCGATTTCACTTAAGAATTTTTGGAAGTGAGCAGATTGATTGTGGGCTTCGATGGCACTTGCGTCTTGCCACACTTCGTAAAATACAAATTCATTGGCATCTTTTGTATTAAGATGTAAACGGTAAGCTTCGCAGCCACGATCAGCAAGGCTCGGTTTTACCATTTGTTCGCAGGCGGTTTTGATTTCATCTCTAAATTCTGCTTTAGCACGGATAGTTGCGATAAGTACGATAGACATAAATTGCTCCTTCTTAGTATCGATAATTGCCTGAATATAAAAGGGGCTGAGTTAAGAGGGATAGACTAGAGCACCTTTTTATTTTCATTGCATTTTTACGAACAAGTCGTAATTGCGATAACGATAACATAACTCGAGGATTTTTGTAATTTTTGCTTGTATTGTGTGCTTAACTCGTGCATAATGCTCAGCCTTATTGGTATATAAAGGCCAATAATAAATCGTCCCGAAAGGGTTCTTTTTCAATATTAGCGGAGTACTAAGATGATCCAAGAACAGACTATGCTCGACGTAGCTGATAACTCAGGCGCTCGCAGTGTAATGTGTATCAAGGTTCTAGGTGGATCGCACCGTCGTTACGCTGCTATTGGTGACATCATTAAAATTACTGTGAAAGAAGCAATTCCTCGCGGTAAAGTTAAAAAAGGTGATGTATTAAAAGCAGTAGTTGTGCGCACCAAGAAGGGTGTTCGTCGCCCAGATGGATCAGTCATTCGCTTCGATGGCAATGCCTGTGTTGTTTTAAATAATAATACTGAGCAACCAATCGGTACTCGTATTTTTGGACCAGTGACTCGTGAACTTCGTAGTGAAAAATTCATGAAGATCATTTCTTTGGCACCAGAAGTACTGTAAGGAGAAGTGAAAATGGCTAACAAAATTCGTCAAGAAGATGAAGTAATCGTTCTTGCTGGTAAAAGCAAGGGTAAACGTGGCAAGGTCACTAAAGTTTTACCAAACGGTAAAGTAATTGTTGAAGGTGTTAACATCATCACTAAAGCTGAAAAACCAATTCCTCAATTAGGAAAAGAAGGTGGTTTAGTGAAGAAAGAAGCTCCAATTGATGCGTCAAATGTTGCTATCTTTAACCCTAAAACTAACAAAGCTGACCGTGTAGGTTTTAGATTCGAAGACGGCAAAAAAGTACGTTTCTTCAAATCTAACAATGAATTAATTTAACAAACTGGAGTAACGCGATGGCGAAACTGCATGATTACTACAAAGAAAATGTAGTGAATGAGTTAAAGTCAAAATTCGGCTACAAATCTGTCATGCAAGTCCCACGAATCGAAAAGATTACCCTTAACATGGGCGTGGGTGAAGCATTGACCGATAAAAAATTGCTAGAAAACGCAGTTGCGGATTTAGCAGCAATCAGTGGTCAAAAACCTTTAATTACTAAAGCTCGCAAATCAGTTGCTGGCTTTAAAATCCGTCAAGGGTATCCAATCGGTTGTAAAGTGACACTACGTGGCGAACGTATGTGGGAGTTCTTAGAACGTTTAATTACAATCGCTGTTCCACGTGTTCGTGACTTCCGTGGATTAAATGCGAAATCTTTTGATGGTCGTGGTAACTATAGTATGGGTGTGCGTGAGCAAATCATCTTCCCAGAAATCGACTATGATAAAGTAGATCGTATTCGTGGTTTAGATATTACTATTACCACTACTGCGCAAAATGATGAAGAAGGTCGTGCATTACTTGCTGCCTTTGATTTCCCATTCCGTAAGTAAGGTTGGTGACACATGGCTAAACAATCAATGAAAGCACGCGATGTAAAACGCGTTAAATTGGCTGAAAAATTCTACACAAAACGTGAAGAATTAAAACGAATCATTTCTGATGTAAATTCTACTGACGAACAACGTTGGGAAGCTGTATTAAAATTACAAACTTTACCACGTGATTCTAGCCCAAGTCGTCAACGTAACCGTTGCCGTCAAACAGGTCGTCCACATGGTTTCTTACGTAAATTTGGTTTAAGTCGTATTAAGGTTCGTGAAGCAGCAATGCGTGGCGAAATCCCTGGACTTAAAAAAGCAAGTTGGTAATTTACCACTTTAATTTGGAATCGGAGAAAAAGCACAATGAGTATGCAAGATCCTATCGCAGATATGTTGACTCGTATTCGTAACGGTCAGGCTGCGAACAAAGTTGCGATCAGTATGCCTTCATCCAAGCTAAAAGTGGCGATTGCCAACGTATTAGCGGAAGAAGGTTTTATCGAAAGCGTAAACGTTTTAGAAGGTAAAAAACCTGAATTGGAAATCACTTTAAAATATTTCCAAGGTAAACCAGTTGTAGAAAGTATCCAACGTGTAAGTCGTCCAGGTTTACGTATTTATAAACGTAAAGATGAATTACCACGCGTTATGGGCGGTTTAGGTATCGCTGTAATTTCTACATCAAAAGGTGTAATGACTGACCGTGCTGCTCGTGAAGCAGGTTTAGGCGGTGAAGTTATTTGTTATGTAGCTTAAGGAGTAGGAAATGTCTCGTGTCGCAAAAGCACCTGTTAATATTCCTGCCGGCGTTGAAGTAAAACTTGACGGACAGCTATTAACAGTAAAAGGTAAAAACGGCGAGTTATCTCGCAAAATTCATAACTCAGTTGAAGTTAAAGAAGAAAATAACCAATTAACTTTCGCTCCACGTGAAGGTATGGCAGAAGCTAACGCACAATCAGGTACTGCTCGTGCATTAGTTAACGCAATGGTTATTGGTGTTACTGAAGGCTTCACTAAGAAGTTAAAATTGGTGGGTGTTGGTTACAGAGCACAAGTTAAAGGTAATGTAATTGCATTAAACTTAGGCTATTCTCACCCTATCGAGCACAAACTACCTGCGGGTATCGTTGCTGAATGCCCTTCACAAACTGAAGTGGTATTAAAAGGCGCTGATAAACAACTTGTTGGTCAAGTTGCTGCAGATATTCGTGCTTATCGTCGCCCAGAACCTTACAAAGGTAAAGGTGTACGTTACGATGATGAAGTTGTACGTACAAAAGAGGCTAAGAAAAAATAATTTAAGGTAACACTATGGATAAGAAATCAGCTCGTATCCGCCGTGCAGCTCGTGCTCGCCATATGATGAAAGAACAAGGTGCTACTCGTTTAGTAGTATTCCGTACTCCACGTCATATCTATGCACAAGTGATCGCAGCGAGTGGATCAGAGGTGCTTGCTTCTGCTTCAACTGTTGAAAAAGCAATTAAAGAGCAAGTTAAATATACAGGTAACGTAGATGCTGCTAAATTAGTTGGTAAAACCGTTGCCGAAAGAGCATTATCAAAAGGCATCAAAGATGTTGCTTTTGATCGTTCTGGTTTTAAATATCATGGTCGTGTCCAATCATTAGCGGACGCAGCTCGTGAAGCTGGTCTACAGTTCTAATAGAGGTAATTTTAGATGGCAAACGTCGAAAAACAAGCTGGTGAACTGCAAGAGAAGCTAATCGCGGTAAACCGTGTATCAAAAACCGTTAAAGGTGGTCGTATCATGAGTTTCACTGCTTTAACAGTAGTGGGCGATGGTAACGGTCGTGTAGGTTTTGGTTACGGTAAAGCACGTGAAGTTCCAGCAGCGATCCAAAAAGCAATGGAAAAAGCACGTCGTAACATGGTTACAGTTGCTTTACATGAAGGCACTTTACAACACCCTATCAAAGGGACTCACACTGGTTCTCGCGTATTTATGCAACCAGCTAGCGAAGGTACTGGTATCATCGCAGGCGGTGCAATGCGTGCAGTTTTAGAAGTTGCTGGTGTGCGTAACGTACTTTCTAAAGCGTACGGTTCAACTAACCCAATCAACGTTGTACGTGCAACAATTGATGCTTTAGCAAACATGAAATCACCAGAAATGGTTGCTGCAAAACGTGGCAAAACTGTTGATGAAATTTTGGGGTAAATAATCATGGCAAAAACTATTAAAGTAACTCAAGTTCGTAGTTCTATTGCTCGTTTACCTAAGCATAAAGCAACATTACGTGGTCTTGGTATCCGTCATATGCATCACACTGTTGAGCTAATCGATACGCCTGCAGTACGTGGTATGATTAACCAAATTTCATACATGCTTAAAGTAGAGGAGTAATTTAATGTATTTAAATACTTTATCTCCTGCGGAAGGTTCTAAGCACAGCAAGAAACGTCTTGGACGTGGTATTGGTTCTGGCTTAGGCAAAACCGGTGGTCGAGGCCATAAAGGACAAAAATCTCGTACTGGTGGCGGTGTTCGTCGCGGTTTCGAAGGTGGTCAAATGCCTTTATACCGTCGCTTACCAAAATTTGGTTTTACTTCAAAAATTGCTGCAGTAACAGCTGAAGTACGACTAGATGAATTAGCGAAAGTTGAAGGTGATGTAATCACTTTAGATACACTTAAAGCAGCGAATATCTTTACTAAAGATATTCAATTTGCAAAAGTTATTCTTTCTGGCGAAATCACCAAAGCAGTAACTGTAAAAGGTTTACGAGTAACTAAAGGTGCAAAAGCAGCAATTGAAGCTGCTGGCGGTAAAATTGAGGAATAATTAAGATATGGCAAAGCAACCAGGTTATCAAAGTCGCAGTACTCAGAATGGTACAGATGAACTTAAAAAAAGAATCTTTTTTGTATTAGGTGCTCTTATCGTTTTCCGTATTGGGTCTTTTATTCCGGTACCTGGTATTGACGCTGCCGTCTTAGCTCAATTACTTGCACAACAAAAAGGTACCATCATTGAAATGTTTAACATGTTCTCTGGTGGTGCTTTAAGCCGAGCTTCTATATTTGCATTAGGAATAATGCCGTATATCTCGGCTTCTATCATTATTCAACTATTGGTAGCGGTACATCCCGCATTATCTGAATTAAAGAAAGAGGGCGAGGCTGGACGTCGGAAGATTAGTAAATATACGCGTTATCTGACTTTAGTTCTCGGTACTATTCAAGCGATCGGTATTTCTACTGGATTACCAAATATGCTTCCAGGGCTTGTTCCTAATCTTGGTTTTGGTTTCTACTTGACTGCGGTTATCAGTTTAGTAACTGGTACGATGTTCTTAATGTGGTTGGGTGAACAAATTACAGAACGTGGAATTGGAAATGGTATTTCTTTAATTATCTTTGCAGGGATTGTTGCAGGATTACCAGCAGCCATTGGTCATACAATTGAGCAGGCTCGTCAAGGCCAGATGAATCCTTTGGTTTTACTACTTATCGCTGTAGTGGTTTTCGCAGTAACCTATTTCGTTGTATTTGTAGAAAGAGGTCAAAGAAAAATTCGCATTGAGTATGCAAAACGTCAGCAAGGTCGTCAAATCGTAGGTGGACAAACAAGTTATTTACCATTGAAAGTGAATATGGCTGGGGTTATTCCTGCTATCTTTGCATCAAGTATTATCTTGTTCCCAGCAACCTTATCTTCTTGGTTAGGTGAAGGAGCAGGATGGGGATGGTTAAGTGACTTATCGTTGTTACTTCATCCAGGACAACCTTTATACCTAATTATATATGGTATTGCGATTATTTTCTTCAGTTTCTTCTATACTGCAATGCAGTACAACCCAAGAGATACCGCAGAAAATCTAAAAAAATCAGGTGCTTTTATACCTGGAATCAGACCAGGAGAACAAACATCACGTTACATTGATAAAATTATGACTCGCTTGACTTTAATTGGCGGTCTATATGTAACATTCGTGTGTTTGGTTCCTTATATTCTAATGTCAACTTGGAATGTTCAGTTTTACTTTGGTGGAACATCTTTGTTGATCGTTGTAGTCGTTATTATGGATTTCATCGCACAGGTTCAAAGTTACTTAATGTCAACTAAATATGAATCTGCGTTGAAAAAAGCAAACCTTACAGGTTTCGGACAATAGTCCATTATTAGTAGAAGGGATAAGCAATGAAAGTTCGTGCTTCCGTTAAGAAAATGTGTCGTAACTGTAAAATTGTTAAACGTGAAGGGGTTGTACGTGTATTATGTTCAGACCCTAAACATAAACAACGTCAAGGTTAATTGACATTTTTTCTTGCAAAGAACCTGCTGAGCATATATAATGCTCAGCTCATTTACATCCTTGATATACTGTTTGAGTATCCTGAAACGGGCTTTTCAAGATCAGTATATCAAATTAATCATCAAAAATAGGAGTGCATAGTGGCCCGTATTGCAGGCATTAACATTCCTGATCAAAAACACACTGTAATCGCTTTAACAGCTATCTACGGTATCGGGAAAACTCGAGCAAAAGCTATTTGTGCTGCTGCTGGAATCCCTGAAGATGTGAAGATCAGCGAATTGTCTGAAGAGCAGATTGATAAACTGCGTGACGAAGTTAGTAAATTTACCGTTGAAGGTGACTTACGTCGTGAAGTAACACTTAACATTAAACGTCTATTAGATTTAGGCTGCTACCGTGGTGTTCGTCATCGTCGTAGCTTACCGGTACGTGGTCAACGTACTAAAACGAATGCGCGTACCCGTAAAGGTCCACGCAAGCCGATCAAGAAATAGTCGGGGTAAATTAAATGGCTAAAACACCAGTTCGTACACGTAAACGTGTAAAAAAACAAGTTGTAGATGGCGTTGCACACATTCACGCATCTTTCAATAACACAATCGTAACTATTACTGACCGTCAAGGTAACGCTCTTGCATGGGCAACTGCAGGTGGTTCAGGTTTCCGTGGTTCTCGTAAATCTACTCCGTTCGCTGCACAAGTTGCTGCAGAACGTTGTGCTGAACTCGTTAAAGATTTTGGCGTTAAGAACTTGGAAGTTATGGTGAAAGGTCCAGGTCCTGGTCGTGAATCAACAATTCGTGCATTAAATGCAGCAGGATTTAGAATTACGAACATCACGGACGTGACTCCGATCCCACATAACGGTTGTCGTCCACCGAAAAAACGTCGTGTTTAATGGCGTAATAGGAAAATTGGAGAAAGAAAATGGCAAGATATTTGGGTCCTAAGCTCAAGCTAAGCCGTCGTGAAGGTACTGATTTATTCCTTAAGTCAGGTGTACGCGCGATTGAAACAAAATGTAAAATTGAAACAGCACCAGGTCAACACGGTGCACAAAAAGCACGTTTGTCTGATTATGGTAATCAATTACGTGAAAAACAAAAAGTTCGTCGTATCTACGGCATTTTAGAACGTCAATTCCGTAATTACTATAAAGAAGCAAACCGTCTTAAAGGTAATACAGGTGAAAACTTACTTGTATTATTAGAAAAACGATTAGATAACGTTGTCTATCGCATGGGATTTGCAGCAACTCGCGCTGAAGCTCGCCAATTAGTGAGCCACAAAGCGATCGTTGTAAATGGTCGTGTAGTTAACATTCCATCTTTTCAGGTTTCCGTTGATGATGTAATTGCTATTCGTGAGAAATCTAAAAAGCAAGCTCGTATTAAAGCTTCATTGGAACTTGCAGAACAAAAAGAAAAACCAACTTGGTTAGAAGTAGATGCTGCAAAAATGGAAGGTGTTTTCAAACGTATTCCAGAACGTTCTGACTTATCAGCAGATATTAACGAACATCTGATCGTTGAGCTTTATTCTAAATAATAAAGTTTCATCGTAGCAAAGAGAGGATAAAATGCAGGGTTCTGTTACAGAATTTTTAAAACCACATTTAGTTGATATTGAACAAATGAGTTCAACTCAAGCTAAAGTGACCTTAGAACCGTTAGAACGAGGATTTGGTCATACGCTAGGTAATGCATTACGTCGAATTTTATTATCTTCAATGCCAGGTTGTGCTGTAACTGAAGTAGAAATTGATGGTGTATTGCATGAGTACAGTAGTAAAGAAGGTGTTCAAGAAGATATTATTGAAGTGCTTCTAAACTTAAAAGGTCTAGCGATTAAGTTGCAGAATAATAAAGACGATGTTTTTCTTACGTTAAACAAGTCTGGAATCGGCCCTGTTGTTGCTGCGGATATTGCTAAAGACAATGATGTTGAGATTGCTAATCCAGATCACGTTATTTGTCATTTAACTGATGAAAATGCATCAATTAATATGCGTATTCGTGTTCAACGAGGCCGTGGTTATGTACCAGCATCTAGCCGTGTACATAGTCAAGACGAAGATCGACCAATCGGTCGTCTACTTGTTGACGCATGTTATAGTCCAGTTGAACGTATTGCTTACGATGTTGAAGCGGCACGTGTTGAGCAACGTACTGATTTAGATAAATTAGTTATTGAGCTTGAAACAAATGGTACTATTGAACCAGAAGAAGCTATTCGTCGCGCTGCAACAATTTTAGCAGAACAACTTGAAGCGTTCGTTGATTTACGTGATGTTCGTCAACCAGAAGTTAAAGAAGAAAAACCAGAATTTGATCCTATTCTGCTACGACCTGTTGATGATTTAGAATTGACAGTTCGTTCTGCTAACTGTTTGAAAGCAGAAACAATTCATTATATCGGTGATCTTGTACAACGTACAGAAGTTGAATTATTAAAAACGCCTAATCTTGGTAAGAAATCTCTTACTGAAATTAAGGACGTATTGGCTTCTCGTGGTTTATCACTTGGTATGCGTCTTGAAAATTGGCCACCTCAAGGTTTGTCTGAAGACTAATCTTAATTTAGGCTGAAAATTTTTCTAAGAAGGATAAGGTTATGCGCCATCGTAAGAGTGGTCGTCAACTCAATCGTAATAGCAGTCATCGTAAAGCGATGTTCCGTAATTTAGTAAGTGCATTAGTAAGTAATGAAATCATCAAAACTACTGTACCAAAAGCTAAAGAATTACGTATGGTAGTTGAGCCGTTAATTACATTAGCTAAAGTAGATAGCGTTGCAAATCGTCGTTTAGCATTTGCACGAATTCGCAACAAAGAAACTGTTGCAAAATTATTTAATGAATTAGGTCCACGTTTCGCAAATCGTGCGGGTGGTTACACTCGTATCTTAAAATGTGGTTTCCGTGCTGGTGACAACGCACCAATGGCATACATTGAATTAGTTGATCGTCCAGAAGTTGCTGCAGAAGAAGCAAAAGCTGAATAATTCATTTTTTAATAAAAACCCGCTTTCATAGCGGGTTTTTTGTTTTTGAAAATCTTATCTATTTATAGCCTTAATTTCTATGTGCATTTCTCATCAGCTTTCTATATAATTGCGAACTATTCTTAATTCTAATTGTATTATTCATTATTCTATAATAAATTTTAAAGGATATTTCGATGCAGCTTTTCTTTTCTTTTTTACAAAATTATACCGATCTGATTATTCTTGGAACATTAGGAATAATGAGTTTTCTTATGATTTGGTTTGTGATTGAACGTTATACTTTTCTATCTAAAGTTAAGGTTGAAAATTATTCAAATATTTATGATTTAGATATCGATTTAACGCGAAATCTCACTATTATTTCTACTGTTGGATCAAATGCGCCTTATGTGGGATTACTTGGAACTGTTATTGGAATTCTTCTAACTTTCTATAATTTAGGAAATGCAGGCGGAGATATTGAAGCTGGGACGATTATGTTGAATTTGTCACTTGCTTTGAAAGCAACAGCTGTTGGTATTTTAGTTGCTATTCCATCAATGGTCTTTTATAACGGCTTAGTACGAAAAGTAGAAGTTAACCGTATGAAATATAAGGCTTTATCTCAAAGTGGAGTGATTAATGAAAAAGTTTGATCAGATTAATATCATTCCATTTATCGATATTATGCTGGTACTTTTAACTATTGTTTTAGTAACAGCGAGTTTTATTTCACAAGGTAAGATTCAGGTGGATGTGCCTAAAGCCAGCACAGAAGTCAAATTCAAAGCGAATGATTTAGCAAAATTATTAACAATTACGCAAAAGGGTGAAGTTTATTTAAATGATAAACCGATTACTTTAGCAGAACTTGATGATGTCGCTAAACATTGGGAAAACGGGCAACCAGTAACACTAAAAGTAGATTCTCGTTCACCTTTTCAAGCCTTTGTTACGATTACAGATATTTTTGCAAAATATAACATTAAAAATGTTGCAATTGTTACGATGAAAGAAAAGGCAAGGTAATGAGACGAAGTTCCCTAATTGGCTTTTTAGGTTCATTCTTTTTTCATGGGATCATATTATTGGGAATATGGCTAGTACTTATTCATAGTCGTGGTTCGCATGGTTTCAAAGCTCCTGTTGTAGCGACACATATTTCGATGCAGATGATCCAAGGTATGGTAGTAGAAGATCCTCAACCCATTCAAGAAAGGACTTCAATACAACCTAAAGCATCAGAGAATAAATTTGAAGTTCCTGATCCGATGATTAAGCCAGAAGTTGAACAGCCTAAAGATAAAACACCGACCAAAAAGCCATTAGATCCTGAAAAGAAAAAATTATCAAAACAAGAAGAGAAAAAAACAACTCACCATCAACGAGTTAAAGATATGTCTAAGGCTAAGAAACGAGTAGATTCTCAAGCGAAAATTACCTCTCAGGCAACAAGTAACTCAAAATCACGAGGCCATAATCCCAAACTTGTTGGCAATGGACCTCAGATCGATGAAATTGCGGCATATGAAAACGCGCTTAGGACAGAAATTGAAAAGCAAAAGCGTTATCCTTTAAGAGCAAGAATGATGCGTCGGCAGGGAACAGTATTGATTCGCTTTATGCTTAAACAAAGTGGTGAGTTATATGATATTCGCATAGAGAAAACATCGGGAAATGGTGATCTTGATAGAGCGGCTTTACAAGCGGCTCAACAGGCACGCCCAATTGGATTGAAACCGAAAGGCGTGAGTGATACCTTTGTCATTCCAATTCATTTTATGTTGAATTAAAAATACGCCCCAATTTTCGTAAAAATTTTTAGGATAATTGGGGCGTGATATGATTAAGTGTTCTGCATTAATGCTTCAATTTCATCAATTTCTTTTGGAACGGCAGAAGTAAGGACTTTGTTACCATACTCTGTCATTAGGAGATTGTCTTCGATACGAATACCAATTCCTTTATATTTTTCTGGGACATCGGCATTTTCTGAGATATAAATACCAGGTTCAACTGTAAGAACCATACCGATTTCTAATGGACGATCTCGGCGTTTGCTGTTACGATCGCCATTATCGCAATTTTTTGAATAGCTACCGACATCGTGAACATCTAATCCGAGCCAGTGACCAAGGCCATGCATATAGAATTGACGGTAGGCTTCAGTTTTAATTAGTTCATCCACATCACCTTGCATAATGCCTAATTTTACTAATCCTTCAACAAGTATGCGGACAATGGCATCATTTACATCTTGGATGCAATTACCAGGAATAAGATGTTTAATAGCATATTTCTGGATGTCTAAAACAAGGTTATAAAGATCACGTTGCGCATCACTAAATTTACCATTTACAGGGAAAGTACGGCTGATATCGCCTGCATACATCGCAAATTCACAGCCTGCATCAATAAGTAATAAATCTCCATCTTTTAAAGGTTGATCGTTCTCAGTGTAATGTAAAATACATGCATTATTACCGCCAGCAACGATACTGCCGTATGATTCATAACGGGCGCCATGGCGATTAAATTCGTGTAACATTTCACTAGCGATTTCGTATTCAAAACGATTTGGACGAGTTTCTTTCATCGCACGAATATGACCCAGCGCACTAATTTGTCCTGCTTGTTGCATGAGGGCAATTTCATTACGGGATTTAAATAGACGCATTTCGTCTAAAATATGTGAAAGATCGATGATTTGTTTGTTTACAAATAGATTTCGACAAAAATCGGCATTAGGGATAGCATGTTTTTGTTGATGAGTTTTGATATAAAGTGTATCAAAATGTTCTTCTTTAACCCATGTTGCAAATTTATTGCGGAAATCTTCGATGGTATAGGCATTATCAATATTTAACTGGGAGGGGGCATCGTTGACACCTAAGCGACGACCATTCCAAGTTTCCATAAGAGGATCTTTGGCTCGTAAAAAAAGACATGTTTCTGTATGCCCGTCTTTTTTTATCATCACTAAAGCACTATCAGGCTCATTAAATCCTGTTAGATACCAAAAATTACTTTCTTGACGGAAAGGGTAAGTACAATCATTGTTACGAGTTTGCTCACAGGCAGAAAATAGAACAGTAATTGAGTTATCATGCATTTGTTCAAAAACGCGTTGACGACGTTGTATAAATTCTTCTGCTGGAATTTGATTTAAATAAGCTAAATCCATATTGACTCCTTATTTAATGTATATGTTGTGTTTCATCTGGCACATGGGATACACCACAAAAATGTGTGTAGAACAGCATTACGAGTGTGCGAACATATTCTTTCACCTCTTCTAATGCTTCCATGAGTTCATTCTCATTCTCATCAGGTTCATAAGTTAAGCGCGCAATATCTTGTAAATCATCTAATGCTTCACCGATATCACCTTTTTCTTTATCAAGGGAGGGTAATACGATCCCTAAGCCGAGTAAAAAGTGATTTACCCATTCAGATAATG
The DNA here is from genome assembly GCF_900638385.1 of Actinobacillus delphinicola. Taxonomy (NCBI): domain Bacteria; kingdom Pseudomonadati; phylum Pseudomonadota; class Gammaproteobacteria; order Pasteurellales; family Pasteurellaceae; genus Actinobacillus; species Actinobacillus delphinicola. The sequence continues at coordinate 1,036,355 of NZ_LR134510.1, forward strand.
CATCTGCTTGAATAAAAACACTTTCTTCTTCGTTAGGTAATAACAGTTGAAAATTAAATTCTCCAATATCCGCAAGAGATTGTTTAATTTGTTTATATAAAGAGGTGACATCATTTAATAAACTGGTTGGATAGGTATGATCATCGTTTGTAAATTGAAAGAGTAAGGTTTGCCAGTCTTTATCTTTTACATTTCCGCATAATAAACCAGACAAAAAACCATCCAATTCGGAAGCCGTCATCGGAATGCCAGCTTGTTTTAATTGCGTATTTAGTGTTGTGTATGAAATTTTTTTACTCATGGTTATCTCCCTAAATTTGGATTAGTTTAGCATTGTAAAGAAAGCAAAAAAATATAAGAAGTCATGATAAAGTTAAGTTTTTTATACCGATTTTTGTTGAGAGTATGGCATAATAGAAAAAATTTTAGTTTATTTTATGGAGCATCTATGTCTACCTCTCCTATTGAAGTGACAGTTTTAGGACAAGTTTTACGTTTAGGTTGTCCAGCTGAGCAGCATGATTTCTTAAGACAAGCCGCCCAAGATTTAGATGAGCGTGTATTAAAAATGAAAGAAAGAACCGGTATTTTAAGTACAGAACGCGTATTGTCTATTGTCGCATTGAATTTAAGTTATGAGTTAATGCAGGCTAAAGAAAAACATAAAAGCGTGGAAGATATTATCGCTGCACGTATACAACAACTAGATAGCTCCCTTGAACAGGTTAATTTACAGAAAAATAGTGAGCGATTTGCCTAAATTTTGCAAAAGGAAACATTTTTATTAAAATTAAACTAGAGTTCAATCTTAATTTAAGCTAGTATTAATTCAGATCCTGAGGTGTGCGCCAGTGGATGCTGTCCCTGAGCCGATAATTAAAATCTTCTGAGTTGATCTTTTAGATGTTGGTGTGTAGGCTTACCTCGTAGTAAGAAACCTGAAAACAATCTGGACCGACTCCCTTGGACCTACGGGTTCAAGGACTAACTCCGCAACGGCACCTTGGGGGATCCCTTCTTATATGTTACAACCTACTCTTCCTCTTCTCGTTTCTAATCGCTTATCACGACAACAATTACGACAGGTTTTGTTAAATTATCGTAAAAAACAAAATGTACTTGATATTCAATTAGCAAGTTACTCTATCTTTCAAAAAACGATTTTTATTATAGAACAATATAAAGCAAAGAATATTGCTATTTATTTTTCTGTGAAAGGGGAAGTTCAAACACAAGCACTAATTGAATATCTGTGGAAAGAGAATATTCATGTTTATCTACCTATTATAAGAGCACCTGAAAATGATTTAATTTTTAGACCTTATGACAGAGATAGTAAACTCATAAAAAACCAATTTGGAATTCCAGAATTAGAAGATAGTGGGAACACTATAGAGGTAAATGGTGAATTAGATATTATTTTTGTACCATTGGTTGCGTTTGACAAAAATTGTGAAAGGTTAGGCATGGGTGGTGGCTATTACGATCGCACGTTACGCTCTAAAAGGGAAAAAACGATAACAGTAGGGTTAGCATACAGTTGGCAGGAAGTTTCACAGATACCTGCAGAAGGATGGGATGTGCCACTAGACATGATTATTACGGATAAAAAGATCTTTTTTCGGGAGATAACTACTGCATAATGGTTAATAATAGAGCGGTTTTGATTCAGAAATTGGATATTTTTTAATAAAAACAAATAAAATTCAAAAAAATTTAAAAAAAATTAAAAAAGTGCTTGCAAAGGTTTTCAAAATATCTATAATACGCCCCACACAACGACGCGACGTTGTTAACAAGAATTTACTTCTCGCGTCGTTGTTTTTTGTTCTTTAACAACTAACTAGACAATCTGTGTGGGCACTTGTTGATTGACTTTGTTTAAATAATTTAACTAAGTCTTAATGAGTGTCAAACTAGAAATTCATTTTAAATGAAAGACTTTTTGTCAGCTTATTGAGCGAATCAAGCTTTGAATTGAAGAGTTTGATCATGGCTCAGATTGAACGCTGGCGGCAGGCTTAACACATGCAAGTCGAACGGTAACAGGAAGAAAGCTTGCTTTCTTTGCTGACGAGTGGCGGACGGGTGAGTAATGCTTGGGAATCTGTTTCATGGAGGGGGATAACTACGGGAAACTGTAGCTAATACCGCGTAATATCGAGAGATTAAATGTGTGGGACCGCAAGGCCACATGCCATGAAGTGAGCCCAAGTGGGATTAGATAGTTGGTGAGGTAATGGCTCACCAAGTCAGCGATCTCTAGCTGGTCTGAGAGGATGACCAGCCACACTGGGACTGAGACACGGCCCAGACTCCTACGGGAGGCAGCAGTGGGGAATATTGCACAATGGGCGCAAGCCTGATGCAGCCATGCCGCGTGAATGAAGAAGGCCTTCGGGTTGTAAAGTTCTTTCGGTGGTGAGGAAGGTTGGCGTGTTAATAGCACGTTGACTTGACGTTAGCCACAGAAGAAGCACCGGCTAACTCCGTGCCAGCAGCCGCGGTAATACGGAGGGTGCGAGCGTTAATCGGAATAACTGGGCGTAAAGGGCACGCAGGCGGTGACTTAAGTGAGGTGTGAAAGCCCTGGGCTTAACCTAGGAATTGCATTTCATACTGGGTCGCTAGAGTATTTTAGGGAGGGGTAGAATTCCACGTGTAGCGGTGAAATGCGTAGAGATGTGGAGGAATACCGAAGGCGAAGGCAGCCCCTTGGGAATATACTGACGCTCATGTGCGAAAGCGTGGGGAGCAAACAGGATTAGATACCCTGGTAGTCCACGCTGTAAACGATGTCGATTTGGGGATTGGGCTTTAGGTCTGGTGCCCGTAGCTAACGTGATAAATCGACCGCCTGGGGAGTACGGCCGCAAGGTTAAAACTCAAATGAATTGACGGGGGCCCGCACAAGCGGTGGAGCATGTGGTTTAATTCGATGCAACGCGAAGAACCTTACCTACTCTTGACATCCATGGAACCTTGTAGAGATACGAGGGTGCCTTCGGGAACCATGAGACAGGTGCTGCATGGCTGTCGTCAGCTCGTGTTGTGAAATGTTGGGTTAAGTCCCGCAACGAGCGCAACCCTTATCCTTTGTTGCCAGCGGTTTGGCCGGGAACTCAAAGGAGACTGCCAGTGATAAACTGGAGGAAGGTGGGGATGACGTCAAGTCATCATGGCCCTTACGAGTAGGGCTACACACGTGCTACAATGGCGTATACAGAGGGCAGCGAGCCTGCGAGGGTGAGCGAATCTCAGAAAGTACGTCTAAGTCCGGATTGGAGTCTGCAACTCGACTCCATGAAGTCGGAATCGCTAGTAATCGCGAATCAGAATGTCGCGGTGAATACGTTCCCGGGCCTTGTACACACCGCCCGTCACACCATGGGAGTGGGTTGTACCAGAAGTAGATAGCTTAACCTTCGGGAGGGCGTTTACCACGGTATGATTCATGACTGGGGTGAAGTCGTAACAAGGTAACCGTAGGGGAACCTGCGGTTGGATCACCTCCTTACCAAAATGAAGCGACAGTGAGTGCTCACACAGATTGTTTTAGTAGTTGTAAACAACAAAAGACAAGACTTTAAAGATACGATGTCGTATTAAAGTTTTAAAAGTATCTTTAAATGTTGTCTCCATCGTCTAGAGGCCTAGGACATCGCCCTTTCACGGCGGTAACAGGGGTTCGAATCCCCTTGGGGACGCCATTTAAAGATATTTTATTGTCTTAATTGTTCTTTAAAAATTTAAAATCAAGCTGAAAACTAAAGAGACTTTCAAGTAAAGTCTGAGTAGTTAAAAATCTTATGCTGAAAAAGGCAGCATAAGTCGAGTTGTTAATCGCAATCTTAATATGAAAATATTTGAGGTTGTATGGTTAAGTGACTAAGCGTACAGGGCGGATGCCTTGGCAATCAGAGGCGATGAAGGACGTGCTAATCTGCGAAAAGCTTGGGTAAGGCGATAAGAGCCGTTATAACCCGAGATATCCGAATGGGGAAACCCGATAGATGAAGAATCTATCATCTCTTTTTGAATATATAGGAAAGAGAAGCAAACCGGGAGAACTGAAACATCTAAGTACCCCGAGGAAAAGAAATCAACCGAGATTCTGTTAGTAGCGGCGAGCGAAAGCGGAAGAGCCTGTAAGTGATAGCAAAAGCGTTAGGAGAATGAGCTGGGAAGCTCAATCATAGAGGGTGATAGTCCCGTATCTTAAAACGCTTTTGTGGTACTGAGCTTACGATAAGTAGGGCGGGACACGTGTTATCTTGTCTGAAGATGGGGGGACCATCCTCCAAGGCTAAATACTCCTGATTGACCGATAGTGAACCAGTACTGTGAAGGAAAGGCGAAAAGAACCCCTGTGAGGGGAGTGAAATAGAACCTGAAACCCTGTACGTACAAGCAGTGGGAGCCACTTCGTGTGGTGACTGCGTACCTTTTGTATAATGGGTCAGCGACTTATATTTTGTAGCGAGGTTAACTGAATAAGGGAGCCGTAGGGAAACCGAGTCTTAACTGGGCGACTAGTTGCAAGATATAGACCCGAAACCCGGTGATCTAGCCATGGGCAGGTTGAAGGTTGGGTAACACTAACTGGAGGACCGAACCGACTAATGTTGAAAAATTAGCGGATGACCTGTGGCTGGGGGTGAAAGGCCAATCAAACCGGGAGATAGCTGGTTCTCCCCGAAATCTATTTAGGTAGAGCCTTGAGCGGACACCTTTGGGGGTAGAGCACTGTTTCGGCTAGGGGGCCATCCCGGCTTACCAACCCGATGCAAACTCCGAATACCAAAGAGTGATACTCAGGAGACACACGGCGGGTGCTAACGTTCGTCGTGGAGAGGGAAACAACCCAGACCGCCAGCTAAGGTCCCAAAGTCTATATTAAGTGGGAAACGAAGTGGGAAGGCTTAGACAGCTAGGATGTTGGCTTAGAAGCAGCCATCATTTAAAGAAAGCGTAATAGCTCACTAGTCGAGTCGGCCTGCGCGGAAGATGTAACGGGGCTCAAATATAGCACCGAAGCTGCGGCATCAGACGTAAGTCTGTTGGGTAGGGGAGCGTTCTGTAAGCGGATGAAGGTGTACTGAGAAGTATGCTGGACGTATCAGAAGTGCGAATGCTGACATAAGTAACGATAAAACGAGTGAAAAACTCGTTCGCCGGAAGATCAAGGTTTCCTGTCCAACGTTAATCGGGGCAGGGTGAGTCGACCCCTAAGGCAAGGCTGAAAAGCGTAGTCGATGGGAAACGGGTTAATATTCCCGTACTTGTAATAACTGCGATGTGGGGACGGAGTAGGTTAGGTTAGCCATCTTTTGGATTAGATGGTTTAAGCCGGTAGGCGGAATATCTAGGCAAATCCGGATATTCTTAACGCCGAGAAGTGATGACGAGCAACTACGGTTGTGAAGTAACTGATACCACACTTCCAGGAAAAGCCACTAAGCTTCAGGTTATTATAAATCGTACTGTAAACCGACACAGGTGATCAGGTAGAGAATACTCAGGCGCTTGAGAGAACTCGGGTGAAGGAACTAGGCAAAATAGCACCGTAACTTCGGGAGAAGGTGCGCCGGTGGTAGTTGTAGTCCCTCGCGGACGAAGGCGAATCCGGTCGAAGATACCAGCTGGCTGCAACTGTTTATTAAAAACACAGCACTCTGCAAACACGAAAGTGGACGTATAGGGTGTGATGCCTGCCCGGTGCTGGAAGGTTAATTGATGGGGTTAGCGCAAGCGAAGCTCCTGATCGAAGCCCCAGTAAACGGCGGCCGTAACTATAACGGTCCTAAGGTAGCGAAATTCCTTGTCGGGTAAGTTCCGACCTGCACGAATGGCATAATGATGGCCAGGCTGTCTCCACCCGAGACTCAGTGAAATTGAAATCGCCGTGAAGATGCGGTGTACCCGCGGCTAGACGGAAAGACCCCGTGAACCTTTACTATAGCTTGACACTGAACCTTGAATTTTAATGTGTAGGATAGGTGGGAGACTATGAAGCGAGAACGCCAGTTCTTGTGGAGTCGTTGTTGAAATACCACCCTTTAACGTTTGATGTTCTAACGACGTACCTGAAACGGGTACTCGGACAGTGTCTGGTGGGTAGTTTGACTGGGGCGGTCTCCTCCCAAAGAGTAACGGAGGAGCACGAAGGTTTGCTAATCACGGTCGGACATCGTGAGGTTAGTGCAATGGTATAAGCAAGCTTAACTGCGAGACAGACAAGTCGAGCAGGTACGAAAGTAGGTCATAGTGATCCGGTGGTTCTGCATGGAAGGGCCATCGCTCAACGGATAAAAGGTACTCCGGGGATAACAGGCTGATACCGCCCAAGAGTTCATATCGACGGCGGTGTTTGGCACCTCGATGTCGGCTCATCACATCCTGGGGCTGAAGTAGGTCCCAAGGGTATGGCTGTTCGCCATTTAAAGTGGTACGCGAGCTGGGTTTAGAACGTCGTGAGACAGTTCGGTCCCTATCTGCCGTGGGCGTTGGAGAATTGATTGGGGCTGCTCCTAGTACGAGAGGACCGGAGTGGACGCATCACTGGTGTTCCAGTTGTCTCGCCAGAGGCATTGCTGGGTAGCTACATGCGGAAGAGATAAGTGCTGAAAGCATCTAAGCACGAAACTTGCCAAGAGATGAGTTCTCCCCGACTTAAAGTCGGTAAGGGTTGTTTGAGACTAAGACGTTGATAGGTCTGATGTGTAAGCGCTGTGAGGCGTTGAGCTAACAGATACTAATTGCCCGAGAGGCTTAACCATACAACACTCAAATATTTTTAGAGAAAAGATTTGAAAGAAAGTCGGTTTTCAGTGAAGATTTTAAAGACTTAACGAAGCGAAGAGAAAGTAAAACGCAAATAAACGTTAAGTAAAGAACGACGAAAAGACAGATTATAAAGAATAATCCTGGCGGCGAAAGTGCAGTGGTCCCACCTGACCCCATGCCGAACTCAGAAGTGAAACGCTGTAACGCCGATGGTAGTGTGGAGTCCCTCCATGCGAGAGTAGGACACCGCCAGGTTCCTTAGTTATTCTTTTAGTTTATTTTATAAGTAAGCTAAAAGAATAATTTGGCAGTAATAGTGCAATGGAACCACCTAATTCCATGCCGAACTTAGAAGTGAAACGTTGTTACGCCGATGGTAGTGTGGAGCTCCTCCATGCGAGAGTAGGTCGCTGCCAATAACCTTATATGCGGAGTGGTAGTTCAGCTGGTTAGAATACCTGCCTGTCACGCAGGGGGTCGCGGGTTCGAATCCCGTCCATTCCGCCAATTCTTTTAGGGGCGTAGTTCAATTGGTAGAGCGTCGGTCTCCAAAACCGAATGCTGGGAGTTCGAGCCTCTCCGCCCCTGCCATTTAAATCAGATTAACTTTCCTTAATTTAATTAATATCGTAATTTCTCATCAATTCTAAATATTTTAATATTCAATACTTTATTTCTTATCTACTTTTAAAAATTAAACTATCTTATTTCCTTTATTTTTAATATTCGTTATTTATTTGTTAAATTAGATAAAAATTCGAATTTCTACTCATATTAAGCGATTCTTATTTAATCTAAAGTTAGTAAATAATATGATCGTTGTCACAAATTACTATATTTTCCATTTAAGCTAAAATCAAACTTCTATATTATCCTACTATATGATTTATAAATTGATTTTAAGATCAAAGGATGGAGTTTATGCAAGAGCAATCTGCTGTTTTAGAAAAAAATGAGAAAGGGGTTAGTTTTTCTCAAAATAAACATATTAAGTTAAATAAGTTTGATGCGTTATGGATGCTCAACTTATTTGGTACTGCGGTAGGGGCAGGTGTTTTATTTCTTCCTATCAATGCAGGGAAAAGTGGTTTTTGGCCGCTAGTTATTATTGCATTATTAGCAGGACCAATGACTTATTATGCTCATCAAGGTTTGGCAAGATTTGTTTTATCATCACCTAAAAAAGGTGCTGATATTACATTGGTTGCTGAAGATTATTTTGGTAAAACGGCGGGTAAATTAATTACTTTCCTCTACTTTTTTGCTATTTTTCCAATTTTACTTATTTATGGTAATGGGATAACTAATACCGTTGAATCTTTTATTGTTCATCAATTACATTTAGTAGCGCCGCCACGTTGGATTCTATCTGGTGTATTAATTGGGATCTTGATTAGTATTATGTTAATGGGCGAAAAACTAATGCTTAAAATTACCGAGTACTTAGTTTATCCGCTTATTCTTATTTTGTTTGCACTTTCGCTTTATCTTATTCCACAATGGAATACAAGCATGTTACATCAGGTGCCTGGAGCAGCAGACTTTTTAGGTACGCTGTGGATCACTTTACCAGTTATTGTCTTTTCTTTTAATCATTCACCGGCTATTTCACAATTTTCTCTTTCATTAGAAAGACATTATGGTAATTCTGTTGCGGCTGAAAAACATGCAACCTTTACTGAAAAAGGTACCTCAACATTATTGTTAGTATTTGTTATGTTATTCGTTTTCAGTTGTGTTCTAAGTTTAACACCAGCGGAACTACATGAAGCGAAGGTACAAAATATTAGTATCTTATCTTATTTGGCAAATAAATTTGATAATCCGTATATTAGTTATTTTGGTCCACTTGTTGCTTTCTTAGCTATCACAAGCTCGTTCTTTGGTCACTATTTAGGTGCGCGTGAAGGTATTGAAGGTCTATATATCCAAATGGCTCACAAAGAGAAAGATATTGATCGTAAAAAATTACATAAATATACGGCTGTGCTTTTCTTCTTCACTCTTTGGGGAGTGGCGATTCTTAATCCAAGTATTCTTGGTATTATTGAATCATTAGGTGGACCATTTATTGCAATGATTCTCTTTATTATGCCAATGTATGCGATTGCAAAAATTCCAGCGATGCGTAAATATTCAGGAAAATGGAGTAATGTGTTTGTAACTGTTATGGGGACATTAGCAATTACAGCTGTTATTTATAAATTATTTTAGTTAGTATCTATTCAGGCTGAAGTATTTTGATAACATTCCCCTTCAATATTTGGAGGGGATATTTTAGGGAAAAATTATGATAAGTATTTTTGATATGTTTAAAGTTGGTATTGGACCATCTAGTTCGCATACAGTTGGACCAATGAAAGCTGGGAAAGCATTTGTTGACTTATTAATTGAAAAAGGATTATTTGATAAAGTTAACCATTTACAGGCAAATGTTTATGGTTCTTTATCTATGACGGGGCGAGGACATAATACAGATATTGCGATCATCATGGGGCTTGCAGGCTATTTGCCACATGATGTGGATTTAAATCTTATTCCTCGTTTTATTGAAAATGTAAAAAAAACAGCAGAATTACCGATAGCTCAAGGTAAAAAGATCGTTAAGTTTGACTTTAATGATGACTTAATTTTTCATAGCGAGTTTTTACCTCGTCATGAAAATGCGATGCAATTGATTGCTTATCATGATGGAGAAGAAGGGAATCATGTCATTTTAGCAGAAACTTATTATTCCATTGGCGGTGGTTTCATCGTGGATGAAGCACATTTTGGGCAAGAAGATGATCATCCTGTAGAAGTTCCTTACCCTTATCAAAAAGCAGTCGATCTTCTTAAACATAGCCATGAAACTGGTTTATCATTATCAAGTATTATGCGAGCGAATGAGATTGCCATCCATGGTGAAGAAGCGCTGAATGCGCATATTCAAACAGTTTATCGTACGATGCAAGAATGTTTAGATCGTGGGATGAAGACAGAAGGTATTTTGCCAGGACCACTTAAAGTAGCACGCCGTGCGGCAGCATTATCTCGATTATTGCATGCCAATCAATCTTTATCGCAAGATCCAATGAGTATTATTGATTGGATTAATATGTATGCACTTGCTGTGAATGAGGAAAATGCGGCTGGAGGACGAGTTGTGACTGCACCTACAAATGGGGCGTGTGGTATCGTACCTGCAGTATTAGCATACTACAATAAGTTTATTGAACCTGTTACTGAAGAAACGGTTGCCCGTTATTTATTGACATGTAGTGCGATTGGATCACTTTATAAAATGAATGCTTCTATCTCTGGTGCAGAAGTGGGTTGCCAGGGGGAAGTTGGAGTAGCGTGCTCAATGGCAGCAGCAGGGTTAACGGAGATTTTAGGTGGTAATGCCGAACAAATTTGTAATGCAGCAGAAATTGCGATGGAACATAATCTTGGACTAACTTGCGATCCAGTTGGCGGCCAAGTACAAGTTCCTTGTATTGAACGTAATGCGATTGCCTCAGTAAAAGCCATTAATGCAAGCCGAATGGCATTACGTCGTACTTCAAGCCCACGCGTATCATTGGATGATGTAATTGAAACCATGTATGAAACTGGTAAAGATATCAATGCAAAATACCGTGAAACATCTCAAGGTGGTTTGGCAGTAAAAATTGTATGTTCTTAGATTAGACTGGGAATAAGAAGAAGGCGATGTGCTTATAGACACATCGCCTTTTTATTAAGATCTTTTTTTCACGCCCTGATTTTCCGAAAAATTTATGCAGGATATGATTATATTATGCACTACGAAGTTTGTTCAGCACTGCTTTAAGCGCATTATCTAATGGCGCTTTAATTCGCATTGGTTCTTCGGTTTTTGGGTGGAAAAAGACAATTTCAAATGCGTGTAAAAATAAACGATTTAAGCCAAAACTTGCCATTTTCTTATCGAACTCTTTGTCACCATATTTGGGATCCATGGCAATAGGATGCCCTGCATGTAGCGTATGGACACGAATTTGGTGAGTACGCCCCGTAACAGGACTGGCTTTTACAAGAGTTGCAATTTGATAACGTTCTTCAATTTTGAAACGTGTTTCAGAGGGTTTTCCTTGCTCACTCACTTTGACTACACGCTCACCACTAGCAAGTTCATTCTTAAGCAACGGTGCTTGGATGCTTTTTACGTGAGATTGCCATTGACCTCTTACGAGGGCAAGATAGTCTTTTTGTACACGTTTTTCTCGTAATTGTTCATGAAGATTACGTAATGCTGAACGTTTTTTAGCGACCAGCAGAATACCAGATGTATCTCGATCTAGGCGGTGTACTAGTTCCAGAAAGCGTGCTTGTGGGCGTAAGGCTCTTAAGGCTTCAATTACACCAAAATTTACGCCACTTCCTCCATGCACTGCCATGCCAGATGGTTTATTGATGACCAGCATAACCTCATCTTCATAAAGGATACAATCTTCCAATTGACTTACTTTATTTAACTTAGTTGAAATTTGTGGAGTTTCTTTCTGAGAAACACGAACTGGTGGCACACGAATGATATCATTAGCTTGAAGTTTATATTCTGGTTTTACTCGACCTTTATTTACTCGTACTTCACCTTTACGTAAGATGCGATATACCAGGCTTTTAGGGACACCTTTAAGGTGTGTCATGAGAAAATTATCAATACGTTGTCCTGATTCATCTTCACTGATCGTGATGAGTTTTACTTTAGGATTAAGAATTTTTTCTGCAGCGTTTTCCATAATAATCAGTTATTGGGTAATTAAATTTTTATGATAATAACATAGATCTTAGGTAAATTGGGTGTAGAAAATTAAAGGTGGTCGAACGCCACCTTTATTGATTTCGGAAGTTATTTTTGAATAGCTTATTTAGTTTTTTTAGCTTGTGCAAAGATGGCTTTAAGTTCATCTTGAACAGCTTTATCCGTGGTTACAAGGATAGGTTGTACCTGTGCATTAGAGAACGCAATTTCTCCAGCAACGGTGGTTAAATTGAGTTGTAATTTTTTACTATTTAAAAATTCTTTCTGAACAGCAGGCGTGTAAGAAGCAAGTGGTTTATTAAATGCAATACTTACTTGGGAATGTGCAGGCAGTGGTTTTTCAAAGTTTACCGGTACGGAGAAAATATCAATGAGATTTTTTCCTAATGTCACGATGCCATACCATTTTACTGTTTTTAGGCTTTCTGTACTTTTATTAACGATGGTGTAGTTATACGCTAACATTTCTTTACCATCTTTTTTAGACAAAGTATAAGAAATAGGTTGAATTTGTACAGTTTGATTGAATTTTACAAGTGGCGTTACTGCCGCTTTTTCTGGAGTTGCCGTAGCAGTGGTTGTTGGTTGAGTTTGGGTTGATGTTGATGGGGTATTTTGAGCCTTTTCATCGTGACACGCAGCCAAGGTCATCGTTGCTGCAAGAATACCTACAGTTAAGAATGATTTATTAAATTTCATAAAAAATCCCTCAAAAGTTAATGACATAAAATTATCAATTCAATGCGTTTGCCTATTATACGAACAAGAGCAAAATAAGTACACATTTTATAGTAAAATTATGTCTAATGATTGGTAATGGTAAGAAAGTTAATTACTCATCACCATAATGAAGTTCACCAATTTCAATTGGTGCCCAGCCTTTTTGTTCGCGCCATTTATTCATATCACGTAGCGAATAGACGCAACCACAATATTCTTGTTTATAAAAACGTTCGCGTTTACTAATTTCTACACCACGTTGCGAGCCACCACCTTTGCGCCAGTTGTAGTCCCAAAAGATAACGTCATCATAACGTGCTGCCGCTCTTCTTGCGGCTCCCATTACTTGGTTTATATCTTTCCAACGTGAAATACCCAAGCTTGTCGTAAACACGGGAATATTATGTTCATGTGCAAAAAGCGCTGTACGTTCTAAACGCATATCAAAGCATTTGGTGCAACGTTTACCACGCTCAGGTTCATTTTCTAATCCTTTAATACGTTCAAACCATTCTTTACGGTCGTAATCACCATCATAAAATGGAATGTTCCATTTTTCAGCAAAACGTTTATGCTCATTTTTACGAATTTCATATTCACGTTGTGGGTGAATATTAGGATTATAAAAGAAGATCGTTACATCAATTTCTGAAGCAACAACAGCCTCCATAATTTCACCCGAACAGGGCGCACAGCAAGAATGAAGGAGTAATTTATCATACCCTTCAGGTAGAATAAGTTTTGGACGAATAAATTCAGATTGTGTTTTCATTAGTAATGACGATCTACAGAAATATATGCTAGAGAAATTAATGCGTGTTTATAAGGTGACTCAGGTAAACATTTAATTGAATCTACTGCTTTTTGAGCTTCTTCACGAGCACGTTGCATAGCATAATCAAGAGAGTGATGTTCAGCCATAATAGTTAAAACTTCTGGAAGAATTTCACGTTTTCCGCCTTGATCAATTGCTTCTGCAATCATTTTAGCCTGTTGTTCGTTACCATGACGCATAGCATGCAATAAAGGTAATGTCGGTTTACCTTCTGCAAGATCATCACCGATATTCTTACCAAGCGCTTGGCTGGTGGCGCTATAATCCAACACATCATCAACTAATTGGAAAGCAGTTCCTAAATAACGACCATAATCTTGTAATGCTTTTTCTTGTTCATCTGTTGCATCCGCAACGATAGCTGCACATTGGGTAGCAACCTCAAAAAGACGAGCAGTTTTGCTATAAATAACGCGCATATAATCTGCTTCTGTTGTTTCAGGGTTGTTGCAGTTAATTAATTGTTGAACTTCTCCTTCTGAGATAACATTAGTCGCATCAGACATGACATGTAGGATACGTAATGAGTTAAGTTCAGCAACCATTTGAAATGCACGAGTATAGATAAAATCGCCGACTAATACGCTAGCAGCATTGCCGAATTCAGCATTAGCAGTCGGTTTTCCACGGCGTAAATCGGATTCATCAACAACATCATCATGTAAAAGTGTTGCAGTATGGACAAATTCCACGAATGCTGCGCAATTGCTTACACGTTTACTCTCCCCATTTAAGGCTCGCCCAGCAAGTAAGGCAATCATCGGACGGATGCGTTTTCCACCGCTTTGAATGATGTAGAATCCGATTTGATTTATGAGAGGTATTTGGGAATCTAATTGCGATAAAATGGTTTCGTTTACGATACCCATATCATCGTGAATTAATGCTTGGATTTCCGTGAGATCCATTAAGTTTTTTAAATCGCTCATATGAAATAAATTCTTTATTTGTAAAAAAATTGTAATGCATTGTACTTGATTTTTGAATTGAACTAAAAGGAAAGAGTTAAAAAACAACATTTTTTCATTTAGATTAAATAATCACTTGCCAAGAAAGTCATTTTTCCGTAGAATTTGCGACCTATTTTGTATAAATTTTGAAGTGCTAGATGAATATTACATTACTGGCACATATAAAGCGGAGTATTTATGTACGCAGTTTTCCAAAGTGGTGGTAAACAACACCGTGTAAGCGAAGGTCAAGTGATTCGCTTAGAAAAACTTGAAAAAGCAACCGGCGAAACCGTTGAATTCGATTCTGTATTAATGGTTGTAAACGGTGAAGACGTTAAAATCGGTACACCAGTAGTTGCTGGTAGTAAAGTAGTGGCAGAAGTTGTAGCACACGGACGTGGCGATAAAGTTAAAATCGTTAAATTCCGTCGTCGTAAACATAGCCGTAAACAACAAGGTCATCGTCAGTGGTTCACAGAAGTGAAAATCACTGGGATTCAAGCATAATTTCAGAGGAGATCAAGTAGATGGCAACTAAAAAAGCTGGTGGTTCAACTCGTAACGGTCGTGATTCTGAAGCTAAACGTCTTGGCGTTAAACGTTTCGGTGGCGAATCTGTTTTAGCAGGAAGCATTATTGTTCGTCAACGTGGTACTAAATTCCACGCTGGTAACAACGTTGGTATGGGTCGCGATCACACTTTATTCGCAACCGCTGACGGTAAAGTTAAATTTGAAGTAAAAGGCGAAAAAAATCGCAAATACGTAAGTATTGTTACTGAATAATTTACGATTGAACGAATAAAAAATGCCCCACAAATTTGTGGGGCTTTTGTTATTTGTAAAAATAACAAATTTACAAGTTGTATCCCATCATAAAAACGAAAATAAAAGAAGTAAAAGGTCAACTATGGCACAGTCACAAGGACAACGTCCTATTTCAGGATTCTTTCTTGCACTTACCACAGGTATGATGTGGGGGGCATTACCTATTGCGATTCAACAAGTTTTAAAAGGTATGGATGTTCAAACGATAGTTTGGTATCGTTTTTCTACTGCCGCAATTGTATTATTAATTTGTTTGGGCGTTAAAGGTAAGTTACCGAATTTAAGACATATTCACCAACGTTATTGGTGGTTTTTACTATTAGGTGTTTTAGGGCTTGCGGGTAATTTTTATCTATTTAATGCCGCATTACAATATATTCTACCGACAACAAGTCAAATTCTGACTCCTGTTGCAGCTTTTTTGATGTTATTAGCAGGTGTATTTTTATTTAAAGAGCGGATGTACGTCACTCAAAAAATAGGGTTAGGTTTATTAATTCTTGGTTTAGGTTTGTTCTTTAACCAACATTTAAATGACTTTTTACACTTAAGCGTTTATTTTAAAGGTGTGTTAATTGGGCTGTCTGCCGCTCTAGTTTGGGTAATTTATGGTATTTCACAAAAAATATTACTCTTTAAATTTAAAGCACAACAAATCTTATTAATGATTTATATCGGGTGTTTCGTAATTTTTACACCTGCATCTCATCCTTCACAAGTAGGGAATCTAACGCCATTAGAAATGGGTTGTTTAATTTTCTGTTGTGCAAATACATTAATTGGCTATGGTTGCTATGCGGAGGCGCTTAACCGCTGGGATGTAGCCAAAGTGAGTGCAGTTACAACACAGATTCCAATTTTTACAATGATATTTTCCGCATTACTTTCTTGGTGGGCACCAAGTATCTTTAAGATGGAAAATTTAAATTTTATTAGTTATTTAGGCGCAGCAGTGGTGGTGGCAGGTGCATTAATGTCTGCGATTGGCCACAAATTTATTAAGCCAAAGAGTTAAGGAGAAAAAATGAAATTTATTGATGAAGCCTTAGTGCGCATTGAAGCAGGTGATGGCGGTAACGGCTGCGTCAGTTTTCGTCGTGAAAAATACATTCCAAAAGGTGGTCCTGATGGCGGTGACGGCGGTGATGGCGGTGACGTTTACTTACAAGCTGATGAAAACCTTAATACATTAATCGATTACCGTTTTGAAAAACGCTATGCTGCAGAACGTGGTGAAAATGGCCGTGGTAGTGATTGTACAGGTAAACGAGGCAAAGATATTACCTTACGCGTGCCAGTTGGTACACGTGCAATCGATAATGATACCCAAGAAATCGTCGGCGATTTAACTAAAAACGGTCAGAAAATTCTGATTGCAAAAGGGGGATATCACGGTCTTGGTAATGCACGTTTTAAATCTTCAGTAAACCGTACTCCACGCCAAAAAACGAATGGTACACCAGGTGAAAAACGTGATATTAAATTAGAATTAATGCTCCTTGCAGATGTGGGGATGCTTGGTTTACCGAATGCAGGGAAATCTACCTTTATCCGTTCAGTATCTGCAGCAAAACCAAAAGTAGCGGATTATCCATTTACTACATTGGTACCGAGCCTTGGTGTGGTAAAAGTGGATGCGCAACGTAGTTTTGTTGTTGCAGACATTCCAGGATTAATCGAAGGGGCTGCTGATGGTGCAGGGCTTGGTATTCGTTTCTTGAAACATTTAGAACGTTGCCGTGTATTGATTCATTTAGTGGATATTAATCCGATTGATGAAAGTGATCCTGCGGATAATATTGCGATTATTGAAGGCGAGCTTGCACAATATAGTGAAAAACTTGCGCAAAAACCACGTTGGTTAGTTTTCAATAAAGTGGATACATTAACTGAAGAAGAAGCACAAGAACGCATTGCAGACGTATTAACTCGCCTTGGCATTGATGAAGATAGCGAAGAAAAAGTTTATCGTATCTCTGCGGCGACAGGACAAAATGTACCGAATTTATGTCGCGAAATTATGGATTTCATTGAAGCGCATCCAGTAGAAGCAGAAACTGCAGAACAAGAAAGTGAAGAAGTGAAATTCAAATGGGATGACTATCATCAAGAACAATTGGCAAAATTTGAAGACGATGATGACGATTGGGATGATGACTGGGATGAAGAAGACGAAGAAGGTGTGGAAACCATTTATCAACGTTAATCTTTATCATTAAAGATCCTATTACGCCCCGATTTTCCGAAAAATTTATGGAAAATCGGGGCGTTTTTGTATCAGAATTACACCTTTCGATTATTCTTATGAAACGATAAAGCGGATAAATAGGTGATTTAAAAAGTTTCTGAATTTATTTAAGATTGTCTTGATGAGTTTTGATTAATGAGGCGCAGAAATGCTTAGCTATATTCTAGTTATCGGCGTTGTCGCCCCTTTTTTATCCTCTTTTTTGGTTTTCTCTTTTTCCCTATATTGGCGACGATTTATTTGATGTTATTAGGAAAGGTGAGAACTGCACTCACTAATGGTAGGTGTCCCATTTTGCTTACTTATTTATGGCGGAGATTATTACCTAATCTAATGAATAATCTATGATAGATGAGCCTGATACATTTTGGCACGTGATAATATAAGAGCAATAGTGAGGGGATAGAGAAGGACGCCCCAATTTCCTTAAAAATTTTGCGAAAATCGGGGCGTGGAGGATTATTTAGCTACTGCTAATTTTTGTTTACGTGCGTGACGACGTTGTAAAACTGGAACAATAATTAATAGTGCTGCACTTGCGACGGAGATAATGAACAATGTGCTGAAAAATCCATGCCATTTGAAGTGTTGAATAATTAAAGACAACGGATAACCAGAAATTGCTGCACCACCGTAAGCGAATAAACTTACGAAACCAGTTGCTGTAGCTGCTGCATGTTTATGTGACATTTCAGCTGCTGCCATACCGATCATAAACTGTGGACCGAAGATAAAGAAGCCCATTAGGAAGAACAAACTAGACATCACATAGTAGTTATGTGTTGGGATAATCCATAAAGCAAGCGCAACGGCAATGATACCAAACACATAGATGATATTCATTTGTGAGCGGTTTCCTTTAAAAATTTTGTCTGACCCCCAACCTGCAAATAATGCACCTAAGAACCCACCTACTTCGAAGAAGGATACGGTCGCATTCGCTTTTAAGATATCGTAATGGTGGGTTTCCATTAAGTATAAGTTACCCCAGTCATTGATACCTGTACGGATGATATATACACAGCAATAAGAGAAGGCAAGAACCCAGATAATGCTATTTTTAAAGATATATTCACGTAGGATTTCCCAAGCAGATAACCCGATACCTTCGCTTTCGTGTTTCTTTTCTGCTTCATCGTTACGCCATTGACCAACGGTTGGTAACCCCATGCTGGTTGGACGATCACGTAGACCAAGACATAAAACAATCCCGATAACAATAGCAAGTGCGCCTGGAATAATCATACCGTAACGCCAACCCCATGCCATTGCAATTGCACCAGCAAGAATTGGAATTAATGCGCCACCTACGTTGTGTGAGGTGTTCCAAAATGCCCACCAAAGACCACGTTCATTGCGCGAATACCAACTGGTTAAGAGTTTTGCACACGGTGGCCAACCCCAACCTTGGAAGAACGCATTGATAATCCAAAGAGTAACAAACATGAAAACAGAAGAACTCATCCCGAACAGAATATTAACAACCCCTGTCATCATTAAACCAATACCCATGAAATAGCGAGGATTTGAACGATCCCCTAGCATTCCTGAGATAAATTTTGATACCCCGTAAGTAAGATAAAATGCTGTCCCCATGATCCCGATATCGGCTTTATGCAAACCAAGATCTTGAAGCATATCTGGCATAACGAAGTTAAAACTTTTGCGAGTGAAGTAGAAAACCGCATATCCGATGTAACTGACAATCATTAATTGCCAGCGCCAGTAGCGATATGTTTTATCAATTTCCTCTTTAGATTTGGTCACTGGAAGATCCGGTGCTTCTTTAAAAATATTCATATGTGATTCCTTTTTCAAAAAACTTGTGAATTATGGAGCAAAAATCCATTTTTTGCTAAGAATTATTGAAGATTTTTGAAGTTGATCACATTTTTTTCTTCAAATGAAGAAATATGAACAAAATAAGGTTAAAAAATAACGCCTACGTTTAAATGTTAGGCGTTATTTGATTAGGATTAGTGAGTTAGGTTATAAATCATGCGATGAATTCGATCCATTGTTGCAAAGTATTCGCGACGTAGTCTTATCAGCAATGTTCTTGATTCTGCACACTTATTATGCGGAATATTACTTTCTAACTGCGTATCTTGCGTGACACATGGAGGAAGAACGCCATAAAAATCTAATTTATTTTCATAGTAACGGTCCATTGAAATATCTACATCAAAGATCCACTCTTTAGTGTAATCTAGTAATTTTTTAGCAGCTTGTGGCGTTAAATAATAGCAAGCTGCATTTCCCCAGCCTTTGTAGAAACGTTTTACTTCAAGATGAAAGGTAGGTTCATGCTTTATTAATTTTGATTTAGATTTATTGTAGGACTTACATAGCCATAGAAACTCATAAGTATTATTAGGTGAGTTAACAAAATGATAAGTATTGAGGAAATTATCTAATAAAATAGCATCGTCTTCCATTACGATAATTCCTTGATTGAGTTCGACACATTTTTGCCATAATAAATAATGGCTTGCAAAACAACCTAATTGACCAAGAGTTGTTTTACTACCTTTACGTAGTAAGCGTTTTGCCGCATTGTGCTTGCTAAAAAGCGGATGATCTGGTGTTGCTTGTCCGTACACACCTTCAAAAAATTGATAATTTACAGTTTCTGATAGTGCGGCGAATTTATCCATGATCATTTGACGACGGTCCTGCGATTTAGCAAGATTAATCACAAAAATCGTGGCATTGGACGGGGTGGTCATAAACAATCTTTTTCCCTTTAATACATAAATTTTGTTATTCTAGCATTAATAGGGAAAAAGAGAGTAGTTTAAAAAATATATTTATTTGATGAGTCCGCTTTTAGTAAGGAAATGTTCAATTCCATCCTCATAAACGGCTTTGGTAATGAAATCTGCTTTGGGTTTTAATTCTTCATGCGCATTTCCCATTGCAATGCCGAAACCTACTTCACTTAGCATTTCTAAATCATTTAGCCCATCACCAAATGCCATCACATTTTCCATACCAAAGCCAAGATATTGAACAACCGTTTCAATACCACGTGCTTTAGAACCAGATGTTTCAAAAATATCCATTGAATAAGGATGCCAGCGGACCAGTTTAAGTGTTGAAAATACACCAGAATTTAATAATAAAGGATCTTGCGACTCATCGGTGAAAGATAAAATCTGTAAAATTGGATGATTTTCATAATATAAAGGATCGACTTGGTAATTTAGCGTAATAGGATCTAACGCATCAATAACACGAGGAGAGCGGGTTGATACGGCGAGTTTATCATTGTTAATCACGGCGTAATCAATTTGATTTTTGCGGAAAAAATCAATAACAGGTTTTACAATGGAGTTGGGAATTGCTGCATTGCGAAGTACTTTCCCTTGGCATTGGACAAATTGACCATTTGAAGTCACTAAAGTGTCAATACCGACTTCTTGAATAAGATGGCGAATTTTTTCGGGAAAGGCTGCTTCAACACGACCAGTTGCAATGCCGACGATAATTCCTGCATCTTTTAATTTTTTTAAAGCAGGAATAACGCTCTCAGGTAGCGTATCTGTGGTTTTCATGTAAAGTGTGTCATCAATATCAAAAAATACGGCTTTAACTTGCGTTGTAATTTTTGAAAGTCCCATATGAACGGCTCCTTAATGTGATAAAAATAAGAAAAATTTTAGCATTATTGCGACAAGGATCGGATAAAAATAATGAAATTCTTCAGTAAGTTATTTTATTAGACTATTTTTCTGAATTTATCAGAGAAATAAAATGTTGCCTATTTTTTGTTGTTGGATATGTCATCGTCCTATTCATTTACCCAAAAATGGATTGTGTTCTTTTTGCCAGCAAGCCATTGTCCACCCCCCTTATTGCATGGGATGCGGTAATAAAACGCCTTACTATACGAATTGGTGTGGAAAGTGCAGTCCCGAATATAATTGGGAGTGTTTAATTCGTGCTGGTGAATTATCTTCCCCTTTATCAGATTTAATCTACCAATTTAAATTTCACCAAGCTTATTATTTAGATAAAACCCTAGCACGCTTATTACTTTTAGAAATAAAAAATGCACGGCGTGAATGTTACTTTGCGATGCCAGAAGTGATTATCCCTGTTCCTCTTTATCACAAAAGAAAATGGCATCGTGGCTATAATCAAAGTGAATTGCTTGCAAATCAGCTTGGTAAATGGTTACAGATTAAAGTCGAATCAGAATGGATAATACGGCATAAACACACGCCTACTCAACGGGGCTTAACGTCCAAAGGACGTAAGAAAAATATTGATGGGGCTTTTAGCTTGAAAAAGAAGGTTGCCCGCTATAAACGTATTGCCATTGTAGATGATGTGTTTACAACAGGGGCTACCATAATGGAAATGTGTCGCCTATTTAAAACAGTAGGCGTAGAAGAAATTATGATCTGGGTACTAGCTCGTACTTAAATTATTACGTTGCATTTTTCAGTAGCACGGTTAAAATTGTCTCTAATAATCTGATAAAAAAGATCAACTATTACAACCTAAGGCATATCTATGGATAACATCAGAATTTCAGCTGCTGCACAAGCACATTTTCAAAAATTACTCGCTCATCAAGAAGAAGGCACGAATATTCGTATTTTTGTGGTTAACCCTGGTAAACCTAATGCAGAATGTGGCGTGTCGTACTGCCCACCGAATGCAGTAGAAGATACCGATACAGAAATGGTTTACGATAATTTCTCTGCGTTTGTAGATGAAATCAGCCTGCCATTCTTGGAAGATGCAGAAATTGATTTTGTTGAAGAAGAATTAGGCTCACAATTAACATTAAAAGCACCTAATGCAAAAATGAAAAAAGTGGCGGATGACGCACCTTTAATTGAACGTGTAGATTACGTGATCCAAACTCAAATTAACCCACAATTAGCGAGCCACGGCGGGCGTATCACCTTAATCGATATTACCGCAGATGGCGTGGCTATTTTACAATTTGGTGGTGGCTGCAACGGCTGCTCAATGGCGGACGTTACCATGAAAGATGGTGTGGAAAAAGAGTTACTCAGCCAATTCCCAGGTGAATTAACGGGTACAAAAGATGCGACTGAACATGAACGTGGCGAGCATTCTTATTACTAATTATTATTAATACGCCCCGATTTTCGTAAAAAATTATGAGAATCGGGCAATTTTTTATCTAAGTTGAGGTGTTATGTTAAAACAGGTCTTACATATTGGTTTCACGGTTAGTGATTTAACGCGTTCTATTGCGTTTTATCGTGATGTACTTGGATTAAAATTTATTGGACAGATGCGTATGCAAGGTGAAGCAACGGATAAACTTTTTCGTTGTGAAGGCTGTATTGCTGACGTGGCTTACTTAAATGGAAGTGATGAATTGAGTGCGCCACCAGTTGAACTTATTCAATTTATTCATCCTATCTGTGAAAAAGCAACACCTGATTTGTTGCAAACCAGCATTTCTGAATTATGTTTTTATGTGGAAGACATTGAGGATTGTTATCAAAAACTGTCTGCGAAAGGGGTAGAATTTCTTTCTGAACCGCAATTTTTTGATTTTTCAAAAGAAAACCTTGGAAAAAGTAAAGCGGTTTATTTCCGTGATCCAGATGGCATTATTCTTGAATTAATTCAGCCGATGTAGATTTTGCATTAGTATTTTCACTAATTACGCCCCAATTTTCGTAAAATTTTTTGTGATTATAGGGGCTGAAGCACACCATTTTTAATACTAAAGCGTTGTGATTGGGCTGGTTGCATTTGTTTTAATTGATCATGATGGATCGCCGTAACAAAAACTTGGGATCCGCTTTGTTGTAATCGCTCTGCAAGGAGTGCGCGTTTCTTCTCATCAAGTTCAGAGGCAAAGTCATCAATTAAAAAAATACAATGACGATTTTTTTGTTGCATAAGGTGTTCGCCTTGCGCTAAGCGTAACGCACACATAAGCAATTTAAGCTGTCCTCTCGATAGGAAATCTTCAACAGGCAAGCCACTTGCGCGAAAACGAAAATCAGCTTTATGCGGACCAGAATAGGTGTAGCCTAACTGCTTATCTCGTTCAAAGTTTTTAGCAAGAATAGTCGCAAAATCTTCCTCTTTTCCCCACCCTTGATAGAAACTTGCCTGAATTTCGACTTCAGGGAGAAAGAGCTGGCAACTTTGTAAAATGGCAGCTTGTAAGCTCTGCGCATAGGCTTCACGCCATTGGCTAATTTGATGGGCAAGTTCACACAATTCTTTATCCCATGGGAGAAGCTCTTGATAATAACGAATTTGCTGGAGGGCAGCATTACGTTGTTTTAAGAGGCGATTTAGTTTACTCCATGCATGAAAAAAATCAGTATGGTGGTGGAAGAGTCCCCAATCTAAAAAAGCTCGACGAAAACTCGGTCCGCCATTTAATAAATTAAGCCCTTCAGGTGTGATAATTTGAATGGGAAGAAGATGAGCGAGATCAGCCAGTTTTTTTGCCTCTTCACCGTTAATCCTCATTTTCGTATTGCCTTGACGCAATTTTTGTAAACCGACAGACCATTCATGATGTTGTTCTTGAATACGACCATGAATGGTAAATGAGGGTTGTTGATTGCGGATAATACGGTTTTGTACGCTACTTTTAAATGAGCGCCCATGCCCTAGATAGAAGAGTGCCTCGAGAAGGCTGGTTTTACCACTCCCGTTATCACCAATAATGAAATTAAAGCTGGGATCAAAGCTTTGATCCACAGCCGCTAAATTTCTAAAGTCTTGGATAATAATACGGGAGATAGACATAAATTAGATGCGCATTGGCATGATGACGTATTCTGCGCTATCGTCTTCAATATTTTCGATAAGGCAGCTTGAGGTGGCATCAGTTAAGCGGAAACGAACTTGCTGGCATTTTAGTGCATTCATCACATCTAAGAGATACGCAACATTGAAGCCCACTTCCATATCTTCGCCTTGATAAGTTACGTCGACAATTTCTTCTGCCACTTCCTGCTCTTGGTTGGTAGCAGTGATTTTTAATTGATTTTCGCTAATAAGAAGACGAACGGCTTTCACTTTATCATTTGACAAAATTGCCATACGTGCGAAAGCACTACGTAGTACTTCCCAGTTTCCTTCAATAATATGCGTTGCATTGCGTGGCAATACACGACGATAATCAGGATAACGCCCATCGATTAATTTTGAAGTAAAGGTAATTTCACCTAAATTCACACGTAAATTGTTTGTACCAATTTGCACTAGAGTTGGATTGTCGCTATTGGTTAGCAAACGTAATAATTCTAATACCCCTTTGCGTGGGACGATGACTGCGTGGTTTGGTAATTCTTGTTCTAAGGCAATCGTACATACGGCAAGGCGGTGTCCATCTGTTGCGATCGAGCGAAGAAGATTACCTTCAGTTTCAAATTTCATCCCATTAAGGAAATAGCGCGCATCTTGGTTTGCCATAGAAAATTGCGTTGCATCAATAAGATGGTGGAGACGATTTTGTGGAATATTAAATTCTACCTCTGACTGCCAATCTGCAAGATTTGGATATTCTTCCGCAGGTAGGGTAGAGAGGGCAAATTTAATACGACCAGAACGGATTACTGCACGTTCTTCTTCAAAACTTACGGTAATTTCTGCATCTTCTGGAAAGCTACGGCAGAGATCGAGCAGTTTTTTCCCAGGAATGGTGTAAACCCCATCTTCTGTTGCTGAAATAAGGGTAGTTTGGGTAGAAAGTTCTACTTCAAGATCTGTACCAGTAATAGATAGTTGGTTACCGTTAATTTTTAATAAGACATTGTTTAAAACGGGAACGGTTGGGCGACTCGTTAACACGCCACAAACTTGTTGTAATGGTTTTAATAAACTCTCACGAGAAATAATAAATTGCATTTTGTATCCTCTTCATGGCGTTATACAGATAAAGTACGAATAAGATTCGTCCAATCTTCTTGTACATTTGGATCTTCTTCACGTAGTTCCGCTATTTTTTTACAAGCATGTAAAACCGTGGTGTGATCACGACCATCAAATTCCTTGCCAATTTCTGGCAGACTGCGATTGGTCAATTCTTTGGCAAGAGCCATAGCGAGTTGACGTGGGCGCGTAACAGTGCGTTTGCGACTTTTAGATTTTAAGTCGGAAACTTTAATTCGATAATATTCCGCAACAATTTTTTGAATATTTTCGATAGTAACTAATTTATCTTGTAATGCAAGCAAATCACGCAATGCATCACGCACAAAATCGATCGTAACTGATTTACCTGTAAATTCAGCATTGGCTTGTACACGATTTAATGCCCCTTCTAATTCTCGGACATTAGTGCGTAGCTTTTGCCCCATAAAAGTTGCGACTTCAATCGGTAAATTGAAGTTACGTTCTTCTGCTTTTTTCAAAAGAATCGCAACACGGGTTTCTAAATCTGGTGGCTCAATGGGTACTGACAGCCCCCAACCAAAGCGAGATTTTAAGCGATCTTCAATATTTTCAATTTCTTTCGGATAGCGATCTGAAACCAAAATAATTTGGCGGTTATTTTCCAAAAGTGCATTGAAAGTATGGAAGAATTCTTCTTGTGTTGTTTCTTTATTAGCAAAAAATTGAATATCGTCAATTAATAAAGCGTCAAGATTACGATAAAACTCTTTAAAATCAGGCATTTTTTTATCTTTAAGTGCCTTGATATAAGAATGCATAAAACGTTCTGCATGCAGATAAATAACACGTGCATTTTCTTTACTTTGCATGATTTGATTACCGATGGCATGCAATAAGTGCGTCTTACCTAAACCTGTACCGCCATAAAGGAAAAGAGGGTTAGACATTTTATCACCAGGATTACTAGCAACTCGTTCGCCAGCAGCTCTTGCTAATTGGTTTGATTTACCTTCTACAAAGTTTTCAAAAACATAGTTAGGATCTAAATTAGAACGGAAATTATTTTTTTCATTTTGAACCGTTACTTTTTTAGATTCTTCTTGTTCAATAGCTTGCACTGTTGTTTTAGGTTTTTCTCCCACTAACACTTCAACAGAAAAATTTTCATTATTGGTCAACGCGCGACATAAATTAGTGATAAGTGAAAGATACTGCGTATCCACGTGTTTTTTTACAAAAGGATTAGGAACATAGAGAAGCATCGTGTGGTTTTCTACGTAATCCGCCTGTAACGGTTTTAGCCACATATTGAAATCTTCAATAGATAGCTGGTCTTGTAAAGGTAAGTGGCAGTCTTGCCATAAAGTTGGCGATATCATATTCATTAAATGGGTTTTGCTAGCGAAACATTAAAAAAGTATGAAAAAATACACTAATAAAGTGTGAAGTAATCGTAGATTTTACAATAAAGTTACAAAAAGATCTTTAATAAACACGGAAAAAAAGTAAAAAAGGTTGCTTGATGAAGATAGGTAAAAACTTTATAATCCTGTAAAATTTTAAACAAAGAGCGGGAAATCTCGCTTTTTGTTTATTTCTTGTTTGACGAATGGACATTTTCCCATTAAAATTGCCGTTCTTTATTGATTAACTTTTGTTTCTATTATATTAAGCATTGCTTAACATATAGTAAATTCATTTAGGTAGATTTAATTTATGAAACGTACATTTCAACCATCAGTTTTAAAACGTAACCGTACTCACGGTTTCCGTGCTCGTATGGCAACTAAAAACGGCCGTCAAGTTTTAGCTCGTCGTCGTGCTAAAGGTCGTAAATCTTTATCAGCTTAATAGTATAGCGTTATCGCTTTGGTTAAGTTAGATTTCAATCGGGGGTTACGTCTGTTAACCCCCGTTCAATTTAAATACGTTTTTCAAGCTCCGCAACGTGCGAGTACGCCTGAAATAACTATTCTTGCTCGTTCTAATAATTTAGATATTCCACGTCTTGGTCTTGCTGTTCCGAAGAAACATCTTAAACGTGCTCATGACCGTAATCGTATCAAACGTTTGTGTCGTGAATATTTCCGTTTACATCAACATCAACTTCCGGCATGTGACTTTGTAGTGGTGGCAAAAGCGGGAATAGGGAAGATTGATAACCCTACATTAACAAAGATGTTGGATAAATTATGGCAAAGACATATTCGCTTGGCACGAAAATCGCAGTCGGCTTAGTTCGAGGTTACCAGTTAGTCATTAGCCCATTAATTGGACCACGTTGTCGTTTTGTCCCTACTTGCTCCCAGTATGCAATTGAAGCATTAAAAATACATGGGGTAGTAAAAGGTTGTTGGCTTACATTAAAACGTATATTAAAATGTCATCCTTTATGCGACGGTGGTTATGATCCCGTACCGCCTAATATTCACCCTAACAAAAAAGAGAAAAAACGATGAATTCAAGACGTAGTCTATTTCTTTTGGCGCTGCTCTTTCTTTCATTCCTCATCTATCAAGAGTGGAATGTGGATTACCATTCACCGAAACCGGTAGAAACAGCAAAAACACAAACTTCAGAAAATGTTCCAGCCGCTTCATCTTCTGTGAATACAGTCGCTGATCTTGCTGCACCTGCTACTCAACAGGGGCGTATTATTACGTTAGAAAATGACGTATTCCGTTTAAAAGTCGATACTTTAGGTGGCGATATTGTTGATGCTCAACTTTTAAAATATAGCCAAACTTTACATTCAAAACAGCCATTTACTCTTTTACAAGACAACAATAAAGAAATTTATATTGCTCAAAGTGGCTTAATTGGTAAAAACGGTAGCGATAATGTAAATGGTCGTGCGCTTTATCAAGTGAATGGTGATAATTTCAAATTAATGCCAGGTCAACAAGAACTTCGTGTTCCGTTTACTTTCACAAAAGATGGTGTAACTTATACAAAAACATTCGTATTAAAACCGAATCAATACGTGGTAGGTGTAGATTACAATATTGCTAACCATACCGATCATGCTATCGAAGTGGAACCATATGCTCAGTTAAAACACACTTTAGTTGAGAGCAAAAGTACTTTTGTAATGCCGACTTATACGGGTGGTGCTTATTCTTCATCAGAAACTAACTACAAAAAATATTCATTCAAAGATATGCAAGAATCAAATCTTGCCGTGAATACAAAAGTGGGTTGGGTTGCGATGTTACAACACTACTTTGTTTCTGCATGGATTCCACCACAAGATCAAAATAACGAACTTTATACCTTCACTAATGAAAAAGAAAATGTAGGTATCATTGGCTTCCGTGGTCAAATGGTAACTATTCCAGCGGGCGGCGATAAAGTTATTAATACTAAACTTTGGACTGGACCAAAATTACAAGATCAAATGGAAAAAGTGGCAAACCACTTAGAATTAACACTTGATTATGGTTGGGCATGGTTCATTTCTAAACCATTATTCTCATTGCTTAACTTCATTCATAGCCTTGTTAAAAACTGGGGTATTGCGATTATCATCGTGACTATTATCGTAAAAGCGTTGCTTTATCCGTTAACACGTGCGCAATATACCTCAATGGCAAAAATGCGTATGTTACAACCACGTATTCAAGAAATGCGTGAACGTTTCGGCGATGATAAACAAAGCATGAGCCAAGAAATGATGCGTTTGTATCGTGAAGAAAAAGTAAACCCACTTGGTGGTTGTTTGCCAATTTTCTTACAAATGCCAATTCTTATCGCACTTTACTATATGTTTATGGAAGCGGTTGAATTACGTCATGCGCCATTCTTTGGTTGGATTCAAGATTTAGCTGCGCCAGATCCATATTACATCTTACCGATCTTAATGGGTGTATCGATGTTCTTCTTACAAAAAATGTCGCCAACCCCAACAACAGATCCGACACAACAAAAAATTATGACTTACATGCCAGTTGTGTTTACAGTATTCTTCCTGTTCTTCCCTGCAGGCTTGGTACTATACTGGTTAGTGTCTAACTTAATTACCATTACTCAACAGCAAATTATTTATCGTGAACTTGAGAAAAAAGGGTTACATACTCGTAAAAAGAAAGCGAAATAATGGCTAAGTAATACGAAGGAAGGTATCTAAAGATACCTTTCTTTTTATCTAAAAATTTTGTTTTTTCGAGAAATTGGCTTAAAACACGCCACTAAAATCGGAAAAATTTATGTAAAAAGGAACGTTATAATGAAAGAAACAATTGTTGCGCAAGCGACACCGATTGGTCGTGGTGGGATTGGTATCTTGCGTGTTTCTGGTCCTCTTGCGACAAAAGTCGCGGAAGAAGTTTTAGGAAAATGTCCGAAGCCACGCCAAGCAGATTATTTATCTTTTAAAGAAGCAGATGGAACCGTATTAGATCAAGGGATTGCGATTTATTTTAAAGCGCCTTTTTCTTTTACTGGTGAAGATGTTCTTGAATTGCAAGGACACGGCGGTCAGGTAATTCTTGATTTGTTGTTAAAACGTATTTTACAAATTGATGGTATTCGTTTAGCTCGACCTGGTGAATTTTCAGAGCAGGCATTTTTAAATGATAAATTAGATTTGGCACAGGCAGAGGCTATTGCCGATTTAATTGATGCTAACTCAGAACAAGCAGCTCGTTCTGCATTAAAATCCTTACAAGGTGAATTTTCTCATAAAATCAATGAATTAGTTGAGAATGTAATTTACTTGCGTACCTATGTAGAGGCGAGTATTGATTTTCCTGATGAAGAGATTGATTTTCTTGCGGACGGTAAAATCGAACGTAAATTGCGTGAAATTATTGGGCAAGTGAAAGCCGTTCAGCAAGAGGCAAAACAGGGTAGCATCTTACGTGAAGGGATGAAAGTCGTGATTGCTGGTCGTCCGAATGCAGGGAAATCAAGTTTATTAAATGCTTTAGCGGGACGTGATGCAGCGATTGTAACAGATATCGCAGGTACAACTCGAGATGTTCTGCATGAGCATATTCATTTAGATGGCATGCCATTACACATCATTGACACTGCAGGTTTACGTGAGGCGACTGATGCAGTTGAACAGATCGGTATTCAACGTGCTTGGCAAGAAATCGAGCAAGCTGATGCGATTTTATTAATGCTAGACAGTACTGATGAAACCCAAACTCTAGAAAATATGCAGGTAGAATTTTTACAAAAACTCCCAAACCATATTCCAGTGACAGTCATTCGCAATAAATCTGATTTAAGCGGCGAGCAAACTGGGCTTGCTGATCTCGATAATATGAAGGTTTTACATCTTTCCGCTAAAACGGGGCATGGTGTGGAGCTTTTACGTGATCACTTAAAACAAACCATGGGCTACCAAAGTGGGACTGAAGGGGGCTTTATCGCTCGTCGTCGCCATTTAGAAGCACTTAATAATGCGTTAATCCATCTAGATATGGGACTTGTTCAGCTTGTTGAATTCCATGCAGGTGAGTTGTTAGCAGAAGAATTACGGTTAGCACAAAATGATCTTGGAGAGATCACTGGGAAATTTACGTCCGATGATCTTCTCGGCAATATCTTTAGTTCATTTTGTATTGGAAAATAGCAGAACAAAGCTGTATATCGAGAAAATAAAAAAATACCGCCATTTGGCGGTATTTTTATTTTATTATTCATTACCAGGCGTATCCAATACCCGCACCTGCACCGAGGTCTTTACGAGTATTTACGCTAAAGCCAACCTTAAATGACATTTTACCGTCATCAGAGCGGTGTCCATAACCAACGGCTACTGCTTCTTGTGAATGGTATGTTCCTATAGCAGCAGACACCATACTTTGAGAGGCAAGGGCTGGTGTTTGTAGGAATCCCATAGCAATGGCACTTGCAACCCCACCACGGAGATCTTTATTCATTTTGTTAACGCGATGATCTAAGTCATCCATTCGTTGATTTAATGCTTGATTTGCGGCGGCATTAGCTACCATCGCTTTATTGACATAACCAACATTTGCCACAGAAGTTGGATCATTTACATCAACATCGACATTATGAATTGTACCATGATGATCCTTGCTAAAGCTGATACTATTAGATTTAATTGTAACTTGTGAACCGTTATGACCATGAACAGTCACGCCTTGTTTTGCAGAAATACTTGCGGATGCACCAGTCTTATCCTGAACCCTTACACCATTACTATCCATAGTTGTATCACCAGTTACGACCTTGTTAGTTTTTATACCATCTTTATCATTAATAACGGTATTATTACCGACAGTAAGGCTATGTTTTACTTTCACATCATCATTTAATTTTACTTCTACACCATTTGCTGTAGTTGTTGTGGAGATATTTTGCTTGTCTCCATTAATGTTGAAAGTTTCACCTAGTTGACGGTTAACTGTTTTACCTTGATCGCCACTGAAATTTAGACCTTTAGCAATTGTTATGTTGCTTTGTTTAATGGTATTTTCAACGTGAGTAATCTTTCCTTGATTATTTACAATTAGCCCATGCAACTGAGTATAACGATCAGTATTTGATTTTTGGTTTTGGGTTATTTGATTTTGTAAATTTTGTTCAGCTATTTTGGCTGCTGTCTTATTATCTTCAATTGCTTTTGCATTTTTGCTTGAGGATTGTTTATTTTGGTTAATTTGTGTTTGCAAATTACCATTATTTTTACCTACTTGATCTTTAAGCGCATTAATTTCTTCTGCCGTCGCCTTTTTGTTAGCAGCGATCGCAGAGGTATTTCCAGCAATAGCTGTTTTATTCGCGCTAATCGCTGATTTGTTTTCACCTATTGTAGAGGCATTTTTACCGATAGCGGTTTTATTCTCACCAATTGCTGATTTGTTCGCACCGATAGCCGTTTTGTTTTCACCAATTGCAGAGGTGTTTTTACCAATAGCGGTTTTGTTATCACCAATTGCAGAGGTGTTTTTACCGATAGCGGTTTTATTCTCACCAATTGCTGATCTGTTTGCACCGATAGCGGTTTTATTCTCACCAATTGCCGAAGTGTTTTTACCGATAGCGGTTTTGTTTTCACCAATTGCTGATTTGTTTGCACCGATAGCGGTTTTGTTTTCATCAATTGCTGAAGTGTTTTTACCTATAGCGGTTTTGTTTTCACCAATTGCTGATTTGTTTTCGCCGATAGCAGTTTTGTTGTCACCAATTGCTGATTTGTTTGCACCGATAGCAGTTTTATTCTCACCAATTGCCGAAGTGTTTTTACCGATAGCGGTTTTGTTTTCACCAATTGCTGATTTGTTTTCGCCGATAGCAGTTTTATTTTCACCAATTGCTGATTTGTTTGCACTGATAGCAGTTTTATTCTCACCAATTGCCGAAGTGTTTTTACCGATAGCGGTTTTGTTTTCACCAATTGCTGATTTGTTTTCGCCTATAGCAGTTTTATTCTCACCAATTGCCGAAGTGTTTTTACCGATAGCGGTTTTGTTTTCACCAATTGCTGATTTGTTTTCGCCTATAGCAGTTTTATTCTCACCAATTGCTGATTTGTTTGCACCGATAGCGGTTTTATTCTCACCAATTGCTGAAGTGTTTTTACCTATAGCGGTTTTGTTTTCACCAATTGCTGATTTGTTTTCGCCTATAGCAGTTTTATTCTCACCAATTGCTGATTTGTTTGCACCGATAGCGGTTTTATTCTCACCAATTGCTGATTTGTTTGCACCGATAGCGGTTTTGTTTTCACCAATTGCTGATTTGTTTTCGCCTATAGCAGTTTTATTCTCACCAATTGTCGAAGTGTTTTTACCGATAGCGGTTTTATTCTCACCAATTGCCGAAGTGTTTTTACCGATAGCAGTTTTATTCTCACCAATTGCTGATTTGTTTTCGCCGATAGCAGTTTTGTTGTCACCAATTGCTGATTTGTTTTCGCCAATAGCAGTTTTATTCTCACCAATTGCCGAAGTGTTTTTACCGATAGCAGTTTTGTTTTCACCAATTGCCGAAGTGTTTTTACCGATAGCGGTTTTGTTATCACCAATTGCCGAAGTGTTTTTACCGATAGCAGTTTTATTCTCACCAATTGCCGAAGTGTTTTTACCGATAGCGGTTTTGTTATCACCAATTGCTGATTTGTTTGCACCGATAGCAGTTTTATTCCCACCAATTGCCGAAGTGTTTTTACCGATAGCGGTTTTATTCTCACCAATTGCCGAAGTGTTTTTACCGATAGCAGTTTTATTCTCACCAATTGCTGATTTGTTTTCGCCGATAGCGGTTTTGTTTTCACCAATTGCTGATTTGTTTGCACCGATAGCGGTTTTGTTTTCACCAATTGCTGATTTGTTTGCACCGATAGCAGTTTTGTTTTCACCAATTGCCGATTTGTTTTCACCGATAGCGGTTTTGTTTTCACCAATTGCTGATTTGTTTTCGCCGATAGCAGTTTTGTTGTTACCAATTGCTGATTTGTTTTCGCCGATAGCAGTTTTGTTGTCACCAATTGCTGATTTGTTTTCGCCGATAGCAGTTTTGTTGTCACCAATTGCTGATTTGTTTTCGCCAATAGCGGTTTTGTTTTCATCAATCGCTTTATCTGTGTTAGCTTTATTTGTCTTTATATCTTTTGCATTTTGAGCAACAGCTTGATTTGTTTTATCAATTGCTGCGTGGAGGCCTTGATTATCTCTTGTAACTTGTTCTTGAAGATCTTTAATATTTGATGTATTTGTAGTTACCTGTTGTTTAAATGTTTGATTTAAACCAATTTTAACAACTCCATTAGGTGCAACAGAAACAGTAGTTTCACCATCGGTTTGTTGGAAATTAAAGCCTTTGTTGAATGTAGTAGTTTGGTTATTTTTTTGTCCATTTGCACCATAACTAATCGTTTGATTAGCAAGTTTACTACCTACATAAGAAATAACACTTCCAATGGATACGGCATCTGTATTATTTACACCTTTAGCTGTAGTTCCATTTGTAAATTGGCTCGTAGAAAGACCAGTTACTGATCCCCCGTTAGTGATGGTAACTTTAGGTGCTGTAAGCCCATCGCTTGTTAAGATACTCGTTAATTTACCATTGCTAGCCGTAATGGTTGTTCCTTTGATTGTTGTACCTTCAAGGATATTGCCACTAATTTTATTTGCGGTTAGCCCGTCTTTATTAAATGAATTAGTACCTGCTTTGATACTATCTACGGCTACATTTTTGTTTAATGAGATATGGATACCATTTTTAGTATTAACGTTGATATTACTATCACCAGATACGTTAACTGAGCCACCTAATTTAATAGAGGTTGAGTTTTTACCGTCAGTAAAAGTGAGTTTCTCATTAGCAATACCTTTATCACCAGTAAGAACTTGATCTACATAATTTTTGACACTACCAACAGATGCTGCGTCCTGTGCATCTTGAGTATTTGTAAAGTCTTGATTAGTTGCTAAGCCCGTTACTTTACCACCAGATTTGATGATTACACTTTTAGCGGTTAATCCATCTACGGTAACATTAGGGTTAAGGGTAATGGCTAAACCATTTGAGCTTGCCGTAACATTGATATTATTTGCCCCCTGCGTTTCTCCCTTAAGTAGAGTAGATGCTCCTTTGATGTTGACGATATTACCTAGTTCAATCTTAGTCTTACCAGTGTTACCAGCAAAGGTTAAGCCCTGATTGGTTAAGCCAGATACTGCATTTTTTATCGCAGATTGGACTCCTCCAATACTTGCTGCCGCACTTTTATCTTTACTGTCTTTAATATCTTGTGCACCGTTAAGTCCAGTAATATTTTGACCATCGATATGGATTTGACCCAGTGTTGCACCATTTGTTGCGGAAACGGTTTTGGCAGATACAGATCCAGCAGTAATTGTATTTTTCGCAGTAATACTATCTACATTTAAGTCTTTGTTTAAACTAATGTTTAAACCGCTAGTATTCGCAGAAACTTGGATATTACTATCGCCAGCAACATTGACTTTTTCACCTAATTTAACAGTTTTAGTACCGTTTGCGGTGGTAAATTCGATACCTTTGTCTGCAGCAGAATGCAAGGTGTCTAATGTTTTGCCGAGGTTTGCTAAATTTTTACTGTTGTCAGAAATGCTATTGGTATTTGTACTAATATTTTTCGCATTAGTATTTGCAGCATTTTGAGCGGTTTTTACCGCATTCGTATTTTTAGCGATATTTCCAGTATTTGTAGCAATACTTTGAGTATTGTCACCAATATTTTTCGCATTAGTATTTGCAGCATCTTGAGCGGTTTTTACCGCATTCGTATTTTTAGCGATATTTCCAGTATTTGTAGCAATACTTTGAGTATTGTTACCAATATTTTTCGCATTAGTATTTGCGGTATTTTGGGCTGCGTTTGCCGTTGCAGTATTTTTAGCGATAGTGTCTGTTAATTTTTGCGCTAAACCAATTTTAACCACGCCACCTTTTTCGGTAGAAATTTCAGTTTGGTCTTGTGTGCCTTGGAAATTAAAGCCTTGTGATAGGGGCGTTGTTTGTGCATTTTGACCGTTAGCACTATAGCTAATCGTTTGCCCTACTAGTTTGTTTCCTACATAAGAGGTGAGACTACCGATAGATACGGCATCGGCTGCGGTTGCTCCGTTAGCAGGATTACCAGTATTATCAATTTGGTTAGTTGCCAGTCCAGTAACTTTATTACCATTAATATGGATTTGACCGAGTGTTGCGCCATTACTTGCAGAAATCGTAGTAGTAGAGACGTTTTCTGCTTTTACAGTATTTTTCGCAGTGATACTATCTACGTTTAAGTCTTTGTTTAAACTAATGTTTAAGCCATGGGTATCCGCAGAAACTTGAATATTACTATCGCCAGCAACATTAACTTTTTCACCTAATTTAACGGTT
Organism: Actinobacillus delphinicola; assembly: GCF_900638385.1. NCBI lineage: Bacteria > Pseudomonadati > Pseudomonadota > Gammaproteobacteria > Pasteurellales > Pasteurellaceae > Actinobacillus > Actinobacillus delphinicola. The sequence continues at coordinate 1,072,203 of NZ_LR134510.1, forward strand.
TTGGTACCGTTTGCGGTGGTAAATTCGATACCTTTATCTGCAGCAGAATGCAAGGTGTCTAATGTTTTGCCGAGGTTTGCTAAATTTTTACTATTGTCGGAAATGCTATTGGTATTTTTAGCGATACTATCGGCATTGTTACTAATATTTTTCGCATTAGTATTTGCAGCATCTTGAGCGGCTTTTACCGCATCCGTATTTTTAGTGATGTTGCCAGTATTTGTAGCAATACTTTGAGTATTGTTACCAATATTTTTCGCATTAGTATTTGTAGCATCTTGAGCGGCTTTTACCGCATTCGTATTTTTAGCGATGTTGCCAGTATTTGTAGTAATGCTATGGGTATTATTATCGATATTTTTCGTATTAGTATTTGCGGTATTTTGGGCTGCGTTTGCCGTTGCAGTATTTTTAGCGATAGTGTCTGTTAATTTTTGCGCTAAACCAATTTTAACTACGCCACCTTTTTCGGTAGAAATTTCAGTTTGGTCTTGTATGCTTTGGAAATTAAGGCCTTGTGATAGGGTTGTTGTTTGTGCATTTTGACCGTTAGCGCTATAGCTAATCGTTTGTCCTGCTAGTTTGTTTCCTACATAAGATGTGAGACTACCGATAGATACGGCATCGGATGAAGTTGCTCCGTTAGCAGGATTACCGGTGTTATCAATTTGGTTAGTTGCCAGTCCAGTAACTTTATTACCATTAATATGGATTTGACCGAGTGTTGCACCATTTGTTGCGGAAACGGTTTTGGCAGATACAGATCCAGCAGTAATTGTATTTTTCGCAGTAATACTATCTACATTTAAGTCTTTGTTTAAGCTAATGTTTAAACCGCTAGTATTCGCAGAAACTTGGATATTACTATCGCCAGCAATATTAACTTTTTCACCTAATTTAACGGTTTTAGTACCATTTGCAGTGGTAAATTCGATACCTTTATCTGCAGCAGAATGCAAGGTGTCTAATGTTTTGCCGAGGCTTGCTAAATTTTTACTGTTGTCAGAAATGCTATTGGTATTTTTAGCGATACTATCGGCATCGTTACTAATATTTTTCGCATTAGTATTTGCAGCCTCTTGAGCGGCTTTTACCGCATCCGTATTTTTAGTGATGTTGCCAGTATTTGTAGCAATACTTTGAGTATTATTGCCAATATTTTTCGCATTGGTATTTGCAGCATCTTGAGCGGTTTTTACCGCATTCGTATTTTTAGCGATGTTACCAGTATTTGTAGCAATACTTTGAGTATTGTTACCAATATTTTTCGCATTAGTATTTGCGGTATTTTGGGCTGCCGTTGCCGTTGCAGTATTTTTAGCGATAGTGTCTGTTAATTTTTGCGCTAAACCAATTTTAACCACGCCATCTTTTTCGGTAGAAATTTCAGTTTGGTCTTGTGTGCCTTGGAAATTAAAGCCTTGTGATAGGGTCGTTGTTTGTGCATTTTGGCCGTTAGCGCTATAGCTAATCGTTTGCCCTGCTAGTTTATTACCGACATAAGAGGTGAGGCTACCGATAGATACGGCATCGGCTGCGGTTGCTCCGTTAGCAGGATTACCGGTGTTATCAATTTGGTTGGTTGCAAGTCCTGTTACATTATTAACAGTTAATCCATTGGCGTTTAGTTGGTTGTTCCCTGCTTGGATTGTGGTTCCTTGTACGGTATCCTCTACGGTAATATTTTTATTTAATGAAAATTGGATCTCTCCATTGCTACCATCTTTAATCGTAACATTGTTATCACCTGTAAAGTCAAAACCATGGGCGAGGCTTACTGAACTATTACCAGTATTATTAACCTCATAATTCATTTTTAAGTGATTGGTAATGAATGGGAAATCAAGATTTATTGCATAACTATTTCCTATCATTCCGTCACCGATTGTTGGAGTGAGTTTTAAACCGCTATCATTTTGAGTAGTAAGCGTTGTTTTAGAGTTTTTAATTGCATTAAAGGCAGCACCTGCAGAAATGACATGAGTTTCATCGGCAGTGATCTGACTTTCGTCTGTGATTTTGTTGAGATCGAAATTGATAGTATGAATTTTGATATTATTACCAGCGCTGTCTTGGGTAAGTTTTGTTGTTGTACTGGTAACAACGTCGCCTTGTTGTGGATCAAAATTGGTTGCCACGCCAGATTTTCCGGTGAAATTTATAGTATCACCGTTAATAACATTTTTGTTTGGTGTATTGTAGGTGGTATCTACGCTTTTAGTAGTGTCTGCTTTGTCGGCAGTAATATCAAAACCGCGTTCTGAAAAGTGTGCAACTGCCCCCAATTGTGCAACGTTTACTGCATCGGTTAAATCTCCACCTGCAGCAACATGAGTAATTTGGCGTGTTTTTTCTTTACCATTCGCACCAGGAGATCCGACTGCAACAGCACCGAGTAGTCCAGACGTACTTGCTAAAATATCACTTTTATCATTACCAAACATACGTTCAGGACCAAATACGGTATCGCGGACATGGGTATGAGGATTAGGGCCTGCTTCATGATAAACTCTATCAATTGTGCGAGTGGTTCTTTGCGCTTCAGAGTAGGAGCCAATAGCAACGTCATTACTTGAATCAGCTTTAGCTTTAAAACCAATAGCTACTGCAGCTCCGCTTTTATCGTCATGAGGATTTCCCATCATCATATTAGCTTGGCTACCTGCACCGATAGCGATACTGTTAGGTGCAAGAATAGTAGATTGGCGCCCAATTGCTATACTATCATGTGCGGGAGCAGCAGGAATATTCCAACTACCATCGGGGCCTCTACCTAATCGCCCGATTCCCTGACTATTTTGGGCTGCACCTGGAATAGAATCCGTATCTCCTTCTATATATCCGCCTTCTATAGAAATACTATCATGGGCATTTTCACCAATATGCCCTTTCGTTCCACCAATAATTACAGAGTTAGTTGCATTTTTACCGATAGTATTGTTGTAACCAGAGAAAATTCCCGTATTTCCTGCTTCATCAATTTTATTTTGAGCACCGCCGATAATGGACATACTGTTAATATTATTGTCAGTAGGATCACCTGTGCCTGTAATAATATTATTTTGTCCGCCAACAATAGAGCTGGTTGAGCCTGCATTAGTTATTTGGTTTGTTGAGCCGGCCACAATGGCAGAACCTACACCAGTAACAACACTATGATCCCCGCCTAGGATAACGCTACGTTGGGTAGTTGTTGCATTACTATCCCCTACAGTATTGTTGTTTCCGCCTATGATCGCATTACTTAGAGAATTATCTTTGATATCATTATCTTGTCCAGCAATGATGGCAGAGTTTCCAATAGTATTACCATTATTATCAGCATCTATTGTATTATTATTCCCGCCGAGCAGAGTATTAAGATTGTTTTGCGAACCATTAATATTCAAATTTTGACCACCAATAATGGTATTGGCAGTTCCACCTGATATATTGCTTTCAGAATCAGTATTAATGATTACGTTTCCACCACCCCCATTGATAGTACCAGCATTCCCGGAGGATGAATTTACATAAATATTATTATTTTGATCTTGGGATAACACGCCATCGTCAGCGTAAACACTATTCGCAATGAAAGTAGCAAGGGAAGCCATAAAAGTAAATTTTAAAAAATGGTTAAAATTTCTTTTATAGCGTCTAGAACAATAGAATTCAATTGCTTGTGCAATAACAGTCTTTTTCATATTATCTCCATAAATTACAACAAAAAATAGTTTGCTTAAGACATGTAACCTTCAGAAATAGTTGATAAATAAACATATCTATAAATGGGTTCACTCATTGTTAGTTTTCCTCCGATCTAAAAAGCTATGGGGAACAGGCTAATTGTTAAATTAATGTGTATAAAAAAGGCTTGATTAAATCAAAGAAAAAAGTGCCACAATGTAATTGAGTGATTTTATCTACCTATTTATTGTAATTTACTAACTATTTATGGGCAATAGGATAAGCGGTTAATAAGTACATTTTTTTTAAAAAAATGTAATTACTAATGGTGAATAATTGGCTTTTTATTGAGTGTTTTTTTGATTAAAATAGATGAAAAAACCTTATTTTTTAATAAGATAGTATTGTGAGGTAAGAGGGGGAACAATATTTTATATTATTAAAACAAATGTTAAATATTGGTTAAAAAATTATTTGAGGGTTTATTTTTTGATTATCTTAATAGGTAAATTTAAGCACGCTAATAAATTAGCGTACTTAATTTAAAATTAACGAATGACGATAATTGCAATGATAGCAAGTAGTACAACGGACCAGCCTATAATCTCAATAAACCGTTGTAATTTGTCAGCAAAGCGCTGACCACCCCAGGCTGCAAGTTTAGCAACAAGTAGAAAACGTGCCATACGAGAAATAAATGCGGCAATGACAAAAGGAAAAAATGCCATTTGCATTACACCTGTAGAAAGAGTAAAAAGTTTGTAGGGTATAGGTGAAAAACCTGCAACAAAGACGATAACAATGCCCCATTTATCAAACCACCCCATGACAGTATGCCATTGATTACCATAACCAAAATGTTGCATTATCTCAGTAACCCAATCAGCTGCAAAATATCCAACTGCATATCCAATCATACCACCTAATGTAGAAAAAATTCCTGCGATAAAAGCGAAACGAACCGCTTTTTGTGGCTGAGTCATGGACATTGGCATAAGCATAACGTCAGGTGGAATAGGAAAGAAAATAGCCTCAATAAAACTTACAAGTCCCAACCAAAATGGGGCATGGCGATGTTTTGATAATTGTAATGTTTTCTGATAGATAGGAGCAAAAATTTGCATGGATTATCCTGTTAATTAAAAGAGAGTGTCTATTTAACGCTAAAAAATAAAAAAAGGCAAAGGTTAGCCTTTGCCTTTCAAGATAAATTTATTATTTAATCTCGTTTTTTGAGTAATAAGATAATACCAATCATTACAGCTGCGGTAGTACTAAAACCAAGAGCACTTGCAATTCCAAGAGTACTATGCGTTTCAATGACAGCGTAACCGATTGCTAGGTATCCCATAAAACTTGCAAAAGCTACGGTTGCTGCATAAGGTAATTGAGTCATAACGTGTACCATATGATCACAACGTGCTCCGGTTGATGATAAAATTGTAGTATCTGAAATTGGTGAACAGTGATCGCCACAAACAGCCCCAGCCATTACCGCTGATAAGCATGGGATCATAAGTTCTACAGAAGCAGTAGCGGCAATAGCTGCACCAATTGGTAGCATAATTCCGAAAGTTCCCCAGCTAGTACCAGTACAAAATGCCATAATTGCACTAAGCAAGAATAGAAGTGCGGGAATAACAGCGATTGGTAAACTACTTGAAATAAGGTGAGATAGGTACACCCCAGTTTTCATATCACTTACAACATTATTAATTGTCCATGCGAAAATTAAGATTAAAATTGCACCAGACATTGAGCGGATACCTAATCCCCAAGCTTTCCAATATATACGTTTATTCACAAGTTTATCTTTGAAAACACAAATAGTGGCTGTCAATACAGAGCAGCTACCGCCAATAACTAGAGATATACCTACTGTCGTGTTTTCAAAGGCACCTAATAAGGTAAAAGGCTTTCCAGCTTCATGTAAGGCAAAAGTACCTGTTAAAATCATCGCCGTGATAGTTACCAATAAAAGAGCAATAATTGGTAATATGAGATTACGCACATGACCACGGGTTGTCTCAAGTTCATTATTTTCATCAACTTGTGTAGCTGCTTCACGTTCATATTTGACCATTGGACCAATATCAAAGGAGAAATAAGCTACAATAAAAACCATGACAATTGAGAATAGTGCATAGTAGTTCATTGAACTCATCATAATAAATGCACCCATTGGCGTATAAGAAGTAATAGCGTAGGAAGCAAGTAATCCAGAGATTAATGTGATAATGTAGGCACCCCAACTTGATACAGGCATAAGCACACACATTGGTGCTGCCGTAGAGTCAAGTGTATAGGCAAGTTTTGCTCGAGAAACATGAAATTTATCTGTCACTGGACGTGCGATTGCGCCGACAGCAAGGCTGTGGAAATAGTCATCAATAAAGGTAATGAATACCAATGAGGCAGCCATCAGTTTTGCGCCTCGGCGAGATTTTATATGTTTAGTTGCCCAGTTAGCGAAAGCTTGATTACTACCTGATTCACTTAAAAGCGCGGTTAATATTCCAAGTAGTAATAGGAAAATAACAATGTTTATCGTATTCCAGTTGAATGATTCCCCTTTATAAGCGAGAGAAACCACACTATTTACGAGATAAGTAACGGTATTAATTGGGCGAAGACCAACTAACATAATAGCACCGGCAAGGATACCAGCGCTTAATGATAAAATTACACGGCGAGTAGCGATTGCTAGGACCAGCGCTAAAACAGCTGGAGCAATCGACCATGCACTATTTGAATAGTCGATAAGTGTCATTTTGTTCTTCCTTTTTAGTAAGGGAGAACCACTGAATCTTTCTTAGATTTATTGATACTAAAATGGAAGAAAAAGGGCAAGAGATTAAATCTTACCTAATCAGTAGCGCTCCATAGTTGTATGTAGACTATGACAGTGACAGACCTTTCGGTGATGCCCCCAACCATTTGGAATGACTTCCAAATAATCTCGGCGATTGTTCCTTTTACTTCTCGTCAACGTTATCCACTCTTAAAAATTACTAATAACAATCGCAACCTCTACAGATGTAGCCGAGAAGATTACACTAAAAAAAAATAACTGCAATAAGAAAGGCTTTCAGAATGCTTAAAAATTAGTATTTCTGACTAATATTTTTTTATTTCAGAATAAATTCTGAATTTTGTAAAAATTAATTGCAAAAAATAAAGATTTTGCGATCCTAATTCAATCCTGTTCTTAATCATAAAAAATACTTTGAAGGAGCATTTATGAATACAAAATTACCTTTATTTTATGGTAGTTTGACGGCAATCATTACACCAATGAATACGAATGGTGAGATTGATTTTGTAACATTAAAATCGCTTGTGGAATATCACATCAATTCTGGCACACATGGGATTGTCGTGATGGGGACGACAGGTGAAGCAGCAACAATGACGGACGATGAATATTTGAATGTAATTAAAAAAGTCGTTGAATATGTTGCAAAACGAATACCAGTCATAGCGGGTGCAGGTAAAAACTCTACACGTGCAGCTATAGAGGTAACACGTAAACTTGAAAATGTTGGTATTGATGCATGTTTAACTGTAACGCCATATTATAATAAACCAACGCAAGAAGGGATGTATCAACATTTTAGAGCAATTGCTGAAAGTAGTAAGCTGCCACAGATTTTATATAATGTACCAGGACGGACAGGGGTTGATTTATTACCTGAGACAGTAGGTCGTTTGTCAAAAATAGATAATATTATTGGAATTAAAGAGGCGACAGGTGATGTAAGTAGAGTTCAAAAAATTAAAGCATTAGCAGGTGAAGATTTCATCGTATTAAGTGGTGATGATGCAACAGGCTTGGAAAGTATTAAAAATGGTGCGCAAGGTGTTATTTCTGTAACGAATAATATTGCTGCTTCTGAAATGGCACAAATGTGTGAATTGGCGTTATCTGGTGCAATAGATGATGCGGATAAAATTAACCAAAAACTAATGCCTTTGCACGAGAATTTATTTGTCGAAAGTAATCCTATTCCAGTTAAATGGGCTGCTTATGAAATTGGATTGATTGCGTCCCCTACATTGCGTCTTCCTCTTACTTGTCTATCGGAACATGGACAAGTTATTATGAAAAAATCCTTGTCCGAGAGTGGGATTCGGAGTGTCCACAAAGCGAATGGTGTACTTGGAAAATTAAGATTATTCTTTAAAAAGTTTAGTGGGCGTGTATAACATCATAGAATTATAAACTGCCAATGATATATTATCGTTGGCAGCTTCTATTATTTTCAGCTAACAATTATGCAGATGTTGTTTTCTTTTTCACTGTTGCAATTTTAGAACAAACAGGAATATTTACTGCTTCTAAGTTAGGTTTTTGACCATGGAGATCAAATTCGACTTCGACTTGAGGTTGGAAAACAAGAATATGGGTTGAACCACCAAAATGGAACATACCAATTTCTTGACCTTTCGTTACATGATCCCCTTCTTTGACTTCCAATTGACAGGTAGATACTTCACCCATACCGATCGGGATTACCGCAACCAAACCAATATCTGGATCATCTGCCTTAATAACAACAATAGCACGAGGTGATGTTTCAGCAAGATAGGCTTCGGACCAATCTGGGCTAGCTGGATCTTTATCTTTACCAGCAATTAAACCTTCAGAATAGCTTGCTTGATAATACATACCTGGAACAATATAGGCTTTGGTCACTGTTCCAGTGATTGGTGCATGCCAACGGTGATAACTAAGGGCAGAAAGATAAGCTTGATAAATAGTACCACCTACAAATTGATCGGTAAGTTCTTCATCATCAAAAATATCCGCCATAGAGTAAGGTTGACCTTTAACCCAATAAGGGGCGTGTTTTTTTACATTTGTTGCGATTTCATAAGGTGCGGACTCACAAGCGTTTGCAATTACTTTAGAATCGTCTGGAGCTGCGATAGGGCGAACGTCTTTGTTGAATAGGCGAGTAAAGAAATCATCCCATGAGGTGAAACCAAATTTTTCTTCAACCTTATCGCTTTTGCATTGGAATAGTTCAGTAAAACTTGTTCCATAGGCAGATTTATTCATTTCTTCAATTGCAGATGGACATAACCATCCCGTAGGTGAAGTATTTAATGCACACGCTGATGCGGGCGACATAAGATATTGTCCCCAATAATCTAAAATAGCACGGAAAGCATCATTAACTTCAGCATTTAAGAAAAATTCTTCGCCTGCTTTTGTACCCATAGCCCAGTTAAATAAAGCATTGATAGGACAACCAATTAACCCATTATCATAATATGCTGGTGGGCGTTGGATGATTAAATTAATGAGCTTATACATTTGATCCAAATTATGGATTGCAGGATAACCGAACGCATCAATAGCATATTCAGGGGTATTTGGAACTTCAGCAAATGCCTCTTCTAATAATTTCTTTAGATGAGGTTTAGCGTCCAAAAGATCTTTAAAAAGTTGAACGGGTGGGAGAAGCGTGCGATTCTCATTCGCCGTTTCTGCTTCTTTGGTAATATTTTTTAACCAATTATTTAAGACTTGATCATCTTTCGGTAACCATTTACCTACACGAAAGTTTTTTACAATTGCCATAAGCATTCTCCTATAAAAGCACATGTGATGTGTCTTTGTTTTTTGCTATTTGATCTTGAAAGATGTATTAGCAGCCTGTAAAAGGAGGGGCGTTATCTAAGATAAACCGCCTCTCAAGTTTTTCTTCAAAAGAGAATATTCATCCAATAGGACCTAAATACTTAATATTATTAATTAGTTATACATTTATAATACGATGATACCTGTGTAGAGTAAGTAAATACTAAGTATTGCTAATGCAATCATAATGAATGCAAGAATAGCATCTACTTTAGTAAAAATTTGATTGAATTTTTTACCCTCTTCACGACCAGCAAGCCAAAATGGCACAATACCTACTGCATATAATGGTGTTGCTGCTAATAGATAAGCTAAGTTAGCAGAATAAAGTAACCAACAGCAGTAAATAGTGGCTGAGATTCCTGTAAATAAAGCGATATAGCGTTGTTTTTTATTATTAATAAAAAGTTTTTTCTGCTGAGCTTGTTGCCATAGATACATGGCACTTAGCAAGTAGCATGGAAGGATAATGACACTAGTAATATTGATACTTGCTAAATAGACATTTTTAGCGAGTAGGGCTACGCCCATAAAAATTGACATAACAATACTAGAAATCCATAAAGAACCTGCAGGCACACCTTTATCATTTTCTGTTGAAAATACTTTTGGAAGCGTACCACCTTTAGCTGCGGCAAATGGAAGTTGAGCCATCAAAATTGTCCAAGCTACCCAAGCACCACCAACTGAAATGAGAACAGAAATTGTAACGAAATCTACGAACCAATTACCAACAAGGGTTTGCAAGATATAACCGGTAGAAGGATCGGTGAGTTTAGCAATTTCTGGTTGTGCCATAATTCCGTATGGGAGAATGGATAAAACGACATAAAGTCCAAGGGCAATCAAAAATCCAACGACAGTGGCAGGACCAATTTGTTTTGGATTTTGTGCATGGTTAGAAATTACTACTGCCCCTTCAATCCCGATAAAACACCATAAAGTAACCAGCATTGGTGCTTTAATTTGTTCCCAAATTGGACCTAAGTGTAATTGTTTACCCCAGAAGTCAACATGGAACCAATCAATATGCGTAACAATAATCATTGCCACGATAATACCGATTAACGCAATAAATTTAATAATAACTGTGATGGTATTGATTGCTGCAGCTTGCTTGATACCAGCAAGGACAAGAAAATTGTAGAACCAAATAAAGGCGAGCCCAAGGACAAAGGTTGGCCAACTGTGTTTAAGAAAAATAGGGAAATAGTGACCGAGCGAATCGTTAACCATTATTGCAAAAGCAACGTTTCCCGCAATGCAAGCTAACCAATATCCCCACGCCGAGTTGAAACCAATATATCGACCAAATCCTTGACGTGCATAGGCAAAAATACCGATTGCCAGGTCAGGTCGCTCATCAGACAATATTTTAAATGTCCATGCTAATGCGAACATACCAATTGCCGTAATAAGCCATGCAATGAGAACTGGCCCTAATGCAGATTGGGCTGCCATATTTTGTGGAATATCAAATATTCCTCCGCCGACAATAGATCCAAAAACCATTGATGCTAAGCCTAAGAAACCTATTTTTTTCACTGTCGAGGTTGCCATGTTTATCCTCCAAAATTTATTAAAAACTATTAAATTTAAGTGTTACGTAATTCAAAAAACTACGTTTAAAAATAGATCTATATATTTTTCATATACTCAATTGGTTAAATAAGTATCACTTTATATTTATAAAATCAAGTAAATTTAGGAATAAAAGATATTTATTTATAGTGATTGTAATCATATTATATATTTGTATATTTCGATTAATAAAACCTATTAAAAATAATTAATATAACTATTTATAATTATTTTTAATTGTTAACTATTTATCATCATTATTATTCTGTTTATATATAAATTCTTTATTTATTATCGTTATATTTTATTAAATATTAAATATATGTATAAAAAAGACAATAAATTAAAAATAACTGACGGATTGTGAAATATATTTATAAATTTTTATTTGTAAAAACAGTGGAATATGCCCAAAAAATTGAGTAAAACGATATTGTATTTTTTCTTAAAAAAAATGAGCTATAATTTGTTTCCAGTATGTAAGATATCAACTTTTAAGTGGAGGAAGCTGTATGACAATACAACAAAATCTTTTGAAGATCCGTCAGGAAATTAAGGATTATAGTTCTGGAAAAAATGTACACCTTCTTGCGGTAAGTAAATTTAAACCAACAAGCGATATTGAAGCAGCTTACGAAGCAGGTCAGCATGCATTTGGAGAGAATTACGTCCAAGAAGGTGTTGAAAAAATTCAATATTTCCGTGATAAAGGAATACAGCTTGAATGGCACTTTATTGGTCCATTGCAATCTAATAAGACCCGCTTAGTGGCTGAAAATTTTGATTGGTGTCAGACAATTGATAGATTGAAAATAGCACAAAGATTAAGTGAACAAAGACCAATGACTCAAAAGCCACTTAATGTACTGATTCAAATTAATATTAGTGACGAGGCAAGTAAATCGGGTATAAAGCCACAGGAGATGCTCAATCTTGCCCAAGAAATTGTGCAGCTACCGAACTTATGTTTGCGTGGTTTAATGGCGATTCCAGCTGCTACAGAAGATATTGATATGCAACGAACAGTATTTAAGAAAATGGAAAAATTATTTGCTGAGCTTAAAAATAGTTTTCCCCAACAAAATATTGACACCCTTTCAATGGGAATGTCAGGCGATATGAAAATAGCGATTGAATGCGGATCGACAATGGTGCGTATTGGTACGGCTATTTTTGGTGCACGTTAATTCTAAAAATTACGCCCCAATTTTCGTAAAAATTTTTACGAAAATTGGGGCGTGAATAAATCTGCGTATTTCATCGGCATTCTCTAGGATTTTCGGCTATTTTACGCTATTCTATACGTTATTTTTTATCGTTAAATCGCGACTCCCTGCGATTTTTTATTGAAGGTTAAAATTTTTATGCAAGAACAATATCGTCCCGAGCTAATTGAGCCCGCTGTACAAACGTTTTGGAGAGAGAACCAAACATTTAAAGCAGTTAAAGACACGACTAAAGAAAAATATTATTGCCTCGCCATGTTTCCGTATCCGTCAGGTCGTTTACACATGGGACATGTGCGTAACTACACGATTGGTGACGTAATTGCACGTTACCAACGTATGCTAGGTAAAAATGTATTACAACCAATGGGTTGGGATGCCTTTGGTCTGCCAGCGGAAGGGGCGGCGATCAAGCATAAAACTGCACCAGCAAAATGGACTTACGAAAATATTGATTACATGCGTAATCAATTAAAAATGTTAGGTTTCGGTTTTGACTGGAGCCGTGAAGTGACAACTTGTCGTCCAGAATATTACAAATGGGAACAATGGTTTTTCACTGAACTTTATCGTAAAGGTTTAATTTATAAAAAAACCTCTACCGTAAACTGGTGCCCAAATGATGAAACCGTACTTGCAAATGAACAAGTGCACGAAGGTTGCTGTTGGCGTTGTGATACCCCGGTAGAACAAAAAGAAATTCCGCAATGGTTTATTAAAATTACTGATTATGCAGATCAATTACTTGGTGGCCTAGATAACTTACCAGAATGGCCTGACATGGTAAAAGCGATGCAACGTAACTGGATTGGTCGCAGTGAAGGGGCGGAAATCACCTTTAAACTTGCTGATAGTGATAAAACATTAACAGTTTATACGACACGCCCAGATACTTTCTATGGCGTATCTTATGTATCTATCGCAGCGGGTCATCCACTTGCAGAAGAGGCAGCAAAAAATAATCCAGAACTTCAAGCTTTCATCCATGAATGTAAAAATACCAAAGTTGCAGAAGCTGAATTAGCAACGATGGAGAAAAAAGGCATGCCGACAGGCTTCTATGTTGAGCATCCGTTTACTGGTAAACGTGTACCAGTTTGGGTCGCTAACTTCGTATTAATGGATTATGGTACAGGCGCAGTAATGGCAGTACCTGCGCATGATCAACGTGATTATGAATTTGCGAAAAAATACGGCTTAGAGATTAATCCTGTTATTCGTCCATTAGATGGTAGTGAATTGGATATTTCTGAAAAAGCTTATACTGAGCATGGTTTGCTCATCCATTCTGCAGAGTTTGATGGATTAAACTTTGAAGAAGCGTGTGCTGGAATTATTGAAAAATTAGAAAAAATGCACGTTGGTCAACGTCAAGTAAACTTCCGTTTACGTGACTGGGGTGTTTCTCGTCAACGCTACTGGGGTGCGCCAATTCCAATGCTTACCCTTGAAGATGGCAAAGTGGTACCCGCACCATTAGAAGATTTACCGATTATCCTTCCAGAAGATGTGGTAATGGATGGCGTGACTAGCCCTATTAAAGCTGACCCAACTTGGGCAGAAACGACATATCAAGGTCAAAAAGCATTTAAAGAAACGGATACTTTCGATACCTTTATGGAAAGTAGCTGGTACTATGCACGTTACACCAGCCCACAATGCCATACAGCAATGTTAGACAAAGAAGAAGCGAATTATTGGTTGCCAGTTGACCAATATATCGGTGGTATTGAGCATGCAACAATGCATTTATTATATTTCCGTTTCTTCCATAAATTATTGCGTGATGCAGGTTTTGTTACTTCTGACGAGCCAGCGAAAAAATTACTTTGCCAAGGGATGGTATTAGCGGATGCCTTCTATTATACCAGCCCAACTAATGAACGCATTTGGGTATCTCCAACTGAAGTATTATTAGAGCGTGATGAAAAAGGTCGTATCATTAAAGCTGTAGATCGTGAGGGGCGTGAGCTTGTACATAGCGGTATGACCAAAATGTCTAAATCTAAAAATAACGGTATTGATCCACAAGAAATGGTGGAAAAATATGGTGCCGATACTGTGCGTTTATTTATGATGTTTGCAGCACCTGCAGAAATGACATTGGAATGGCAAGAATCAGGTGTAGAAGGGGCTAACCGTTTCCTACGTCGTTTATGGAATCTAGCCGCAACTTACCAAAAAGATCCAGCCACTGTTGCTCTTGATCCAGCTGCTCTTAATGCAGATCAAAAAGCATTACGTCGTGATCTCCATAAAACTATCGCTAAAGTAACGGATGATATTGGTCGCCGCCAAACATTCAATACTGCAATTGCTGCGGTGATGGAATTAATGAATAAACTTACCAAAGCACCATTGGAAAGTGATCAAGATAAAGCCGTAATGGGCGAAGCATTAAATGCCGTTGTGCGTATGCTTTCACCAATTACGCCACATATCTGTTTCAAACTTTGGCAAGAACTTGGTAACGAAGGTACCGTTGATTTTGCACCATGGGTTGAGGCAGATGAAAAAGCCATGATCGATGATGAGAAGATCATTGTTGTGCAAGTAAATGGTAAAGTACGTGCGAAATTGACTGTACCAGCCGATATGGAAGAAGATGCGATTAAAGCCCTTGCATTAGATGATGCAAACGTACAAAAATTCTTGGAAGGATTGAATGTACTGAAAGTCATTTTTGTAAAAGGTAAATTAATTAGCATCGTTGCTAAATAAGGCTGTATTCAATAAAACTGTTAAGGGTAGTGAGTGATCGCTACCCTTATAAAATTATCTGATTTAGGGTTATTAACCGAGCATATTAACGAGAGAAATTTATGCGAAATAAAGTCAAAATTGCCCTTCTTGGTATTTTTCTTTCTGTACTAAGTGCGTGTGGCTTTCAATTTAAAACTGGTGAAATGTTACCGCCAGAATTGCGTACGATGAAATTTGAAACAGGTGATAAGTATTCGGACATGGCTCGAATTATGCGCCAAACATTACGTTTAAATGCGATTCAGCTTGTTGATAAGAATACAAAAGATGTACCAACATTCTATCTTGATGGCATGACAGAGAGTAGTGATGTTTCAGCGCTTTTCGCAACAGGGAAAGAAGCTGAACAATTGTTAGTTGTGAAAGCAAATGCACGTATTATTATGCCAAATGGTGAAAGTTATCCACTTTCAACACAAGTTGTACATAATTTCTTTGATAGTCCACAAGAAGCGTTAGCAAAAACCACTCAAAAAGATGTGCTTTGGAAGCAAATGCAACGACAAGCAGCGGAACAATTAATTAATCGTTTAATGGCATTAAAAGATAAATTAAAACCAAGCCTTGTAGTAAATAAAGTGGAAAAATAGCATGAGAAGAATTGCAAGCGATCAACTCAGCTTTGCATTACAGAAAGGATTACCGCCAGTATGTATTTTGACTGGTAGTGATCCTTTATTGCTGATTGAAGCTGAAGATATGCTTTGCCAGTATGCCTCTGAACAGGGATTCGATGAAAAATATCGTCAAACGATTGAGAATACGACAGATTGGGACAGTATTCTTGAGCGCGTTCAATCTATGGGGCTATTTTTTCAGCGGCAAATTATTTATTTGCAATTACCCGAAAATCTTAATGCGGCAATACAAAATCAATTACAGGTATTGATTGAGCACCTAAATGAAGATTGTTTGTTAATTTTACATTTACCAAAATTTAATAAAAATGTAGAAAAGCAAAAGTGGGTAGTCGCCTTAGAAAAATTTGCTCCACAAAGTTGGTTGGTAAATTGCCAAACACCAACATTAGAGGCACTCCCACAGTGGATTAGTATTCGGGCACGTCAATTAGAATTAGCCTTCGATCAAGAAAGTATCCAATTGCTGTGTTATAACTATGAAGGAAACTTACTGGCATTAAAGCAAGTATTATCGCTTTTAAGTTTACTTTATCCTGCGAGTAAAATTACATTACCACGGGTTCAGCAAGTGATAGAGCAGTCTGCCGTATTTAGTGTTTATCAGTGGGTAGATGCGTTACTTTCAGGAGATGCTCTTCGCGCAAAACAGATTTTATCTGCATTACAACAAGATGATACGCAACCTGTCATTCTGTTAAGAAGTTTGCAACGTGAGATCATGATGCTTTTGCAAATCACGCAGCCTTATTCTACGTTCAATATGGATATGCCACTTGATTTAAGTGGTGCACGGGCTCGTTTTGATGAATTACGTATTTGGCAAAATAGACGGAATTTATTGCTTCAAGCAGCAAAGCGTTTTACATATCGTAGAATTTTTGAAATTATTCAAGAACTTGCTGTCTTAGAACGTGCCGTGAAACAAGACTTTAATCAAAATGTATGGCAAGAATTAACTTTACTAAGTTACCATTTTTGCCAGCCTAATTAGCATAAATTTTTACGAAAAAAGTGGCGTCTTCCATCGGAAACGCCACTTTTTATTTGATTATTTTACCTTCTTCAACTTATTTTAAAATGAGTTGAATTTGCGCATCAATGCTTGCTTTAATGTCGGTGGTTTGGTTACCCATCACAGGTGTGTCACTGTTGCTGCTACGAAGATTTGCTGCGAACATGTATGGAGGGTTATAGCTATCTGACATCGGACTATTAATGTTAATTGAGACTATTTTATAACCTTTAGCACCCATACTTTCAGTGATGAACTCTGCCTTTTTCTTAAATTGAGCAAGCGCTTTTTGAATAAGTTCGTTATCTAATTTAGCAAGTTTTGCTTTTGATACGCCAGATTGCATACCTTGTACCGCCATAGTACCTTTTAGATCCGTTAGGGCTTTTGATAATGCTTCGCTACTATCGCTACGAAGGGTTAAATTCCCATTTACGATCCAGCCATCTTGCTTATCTTTGTCGTTGTAATGAACACGGCTATAAATATCATTATTTTTCACCTGTACATCTTTTTCATTTTTTAACGTAGCAAGGGCTTTTTGTAGGGTTTGGTTAACTTGGGTATTGGCTTTTGCAAGAGTATCGCTTTGCGTTTGCGTGAAAACGGTTGCTTGCCAGTAATTGTGTTTTACTTCCTTGTTAACAGCGGTACGGAAGCTCACAATGTCTAGCATATTGTTGGCAGACATATCATCTGCAGCAAACGTTGCAGAGGCAGAACCCGCAGCCAGGGCAATCACTAATGCAGTTTTTAACATTTTCATTTCTATTCTCCTTTTAGAAAAATTAGGATGCTCATTTCTTTTGTCAGCGAAAATACGGGAAAATTCCCTAAAGCAGAAATCTCTGCTCTTATCGGTTTAAAAATAAGCAAAATTGACCTAATTATTTTGTTACATAGATATCAAAACGATGGTTCTTAGTTTCCCGAGAAACGGTTGGACGTTGCGCATTAATATAAGGAGCATAATCTGGACGTTTAACCACAACCCGAGATTTTGCTAAATTAAGCGCAGGGTCCAATAATTCATCGGCATCTAAATCTGCTCCAACTAAATGTTGGAATACACGCATTTCTTTTTTTACTAATGCACTTTTCTGTTTATGTGGAAACATTGGATCAAGGTAAACCACATCGGCTGAATCTGTAGATGGATCCAATTCCTTAATATGGTGAACAGGAAGAAGTTGCAAATGTTGTTTTAAAAATTCGCCTAATTCTTCATCCAAGTAGGCACGTTGTAGTCCATCTTGTAAGAGTAACCACACGACTGGATGACGTTCAACAAGTCTTACAGGGCAGCCCAATGCGGCAAGTACAAAGGCATCGCGACCTAAACCAGCTGTCGCATCAATGATACTTGGAAGTTCCCCTTTTTTGATGCCCACTGCTTTGGCAATTGCTTCACCACGTCCACCACCGAATTTACGGCGGTGAGCAAGCGTACCATGGATAAAATCAACAAAAATTGCACCGAGTTTGGGTTCATCCAATTTACGCAATTCTAAATGTTCATCGGTTTGCACGAGGGCTAACACGGCCTCTGGATCGTGGATTAATCCTTTGTTTTCGCACAAAGTATAAAAATTTTCACGAATATCGGGGCGTGTTGTTTCGCAAATTAATTGAATCATGCTTTTTTGATGAGCCATACGCCAGTTTCCATGTGATCAGTATAAGGGAATTGATCGAATAAGGCAGCTTTTTCAATACGGTGGGTTTGACAAAGCGTTTCGAGGTTTTCGCACAATGTGTATGGGTTGCAAGAAATGTAAAGGATACGCTCATAACCCTGAACCAATTTTACTGTGTCAGGATCTAAGCCAGCACGAGGCGGATCGACAAAGATCGTATTGCATTCGTAATCTTTAAGATTGATCCCACGTAAACGATTAAATTCACGTACGCCATTCAAGGCTTGGGTAAAGTCTTCGGCAGACATGCGAATGATTTGTAAATTTTCTACATGGTTTGCCGCAATATTAAATTGTGCAGCCTCAACACTTGGTTTTGCTACTTCAGTCGCTAAAACTTTACGGAAATTTTGTGCAAGAGCGATAGAGAAGTTACCGTTTCCGCAATAAAGTTCGAGTAAATCCTGCGTACTATTTTTTGTACAATCTACAGCCCAGCCAAGCATTTTTTGGTTAATTCCTGCATTGGGTTGAGTAAAACTATTTTCTACTTGACGATAAATGTAATCTTGTCCATTCACATTCAATACTTCATCAATATAATCGTGATCGAGGCAAATTTTTTGTTTGCTAGCACGTCCAATAAGCTGTAAATCAAAACCCTGGTTTTGTAATTGTATACGTAGCGCTGTAGCCGCCTTTTCCCATTCTTCATTTAGGGTTTTGTGGTAAAGCAGACTGACAATAATTTTATTACTTTGGGTACTGAGGTAATCAATTTGAAAAAGACGATGGCGTAATACATCATTTTCTTTTAGAAGTGGGATGATTGCCTGCATCATCTTATTAATTAATAAGCTACCTTGAGGAAAACTATCTATACGTTTACGTTGGCGAGTTTGTTGATCAAACATTATATGGAACAAATCGTCACCTTCATGCCAAATGCGAAATTCAGCACGCATTCTAAAATGTTCTGGTGCTGAGGCAAAAATAGTAAGAATAGGGGCGTTGAAGGGGGAAAGTAAGTTTTGAAGTTTCGTTGCTTTTTGCTTGAGAAGCGTATCGTATTGTTCAGTTGGTAATAACATAGGTTGCTTTTATCTGTAAAAATTCGCTCATTCTATCAATTCTCATAATAGAAAAAAAGTAACAGATTAAAAAATAAACAATTGGAAGATATGAATTATTTTAACCCTAATGATTAATAAATTTTATTCAAAAAAATGGCATAATTGTTGCTTAAAATTTTGTAAAAGTTGATTTTTATTACAAAGGAAGGGGGAAATTAGGCTATAATTTTGTACACCTCAATGAGGTATTTTTTATTATTTTTTATAAAGTCATACTTAGGAGAAATTTATGTCATTAATGTTTTATATACAATTTGCCCTGGTGCTATTGTGTATCTTACTGGGAGCCCGAATAGGTGGGATTGGGCTTGGTGTTATGGGGGGCGTTGGGCTCGCGATTCTGTGTTTCGGTTTCCAACTTCAACCTGGTGGATTGCCAATTGACGTAATGTTGATGATTATGGCCGTGGTATCTGCGGCAGCAGCGATGCAAGCTGCGGGTGGTTTGGATTATATGATCCGTATCGCAACTAAAATGCTTCGCAAAAATCCAAAATACATTACCTTTGTAGCGCCTGCTGTAACTTGGTTATTTACCTTTATGGCGGGTACAGGTCACGTAGCTTATTCTGTACTACCAGTTATTGCTGAAGTGAGCCGTCATAACGGTATTCGTCCAGAACGTCCATTATCAATGGCCGTAATCGCTTCCCAATTTGCGATCGTAGCTAGCCCAATTGCAGCAGCGGTTGTAGCGGTTGTAGCTTTCTTAGAACCGCAGGGCATCACATTAGGCAATGTGCTTTGCGTGACCATTCCTGGTACTATTTTAGGTCTTTTCTGTGCGTGTATTTTTGTGAATAAAATGGGGAAAGAATTAAAAGATGACCCTGAATATCAAAAATTACTTAAAGATCCACGTTATGTAGAAGAAAATTTTGATACTAATGATATTAAAGATGAAAAACTTGGTACAAACGCTAAAATTTCATTTTGGTTATTTATTTTAGGTGCGGTATTGGTCGTTTTAATGGGTGCCATTCCAAGTCTTCGTCCATATTTTGATGGAAAACCAATGGGTATGGCAAACAGCATTGAAATTATCATGCTAAGTGTCGCAGCAATTATTATTGGTATTTGTAAGCCAAATGGCAATGCGATTACACAAGGTTCAGTTTTCCATGCAGGTATGCGTGCGGTTATTGCGATTTTTGGTATCGCATGGTTAGGTGATACCTTAATGAAAGCACACCTTCCAGAAGTAAAAGAAGCCGTATCTAGCCTTGTAGAAGTGGCACCATGGGCATTTGCATTTGCACTGTTTATTCTTTCTGTGCTTGTAAATAGCCAAGGTGCAACTGTTGCTACCTTATTCCCAATCGCTATTGCAATTGGTATTCCTGCGCCAATTTTGATTGGGGTGTTTGTTGCAGTAAATGGTTACTTCTTTATTCCAAACTATGGTCCAATTATCGCAAGTATCGACTTTGATACCACGGGTACGACACGCATTGGAAAATATGTGTTTAACCATAGCTTTATGTTACCAGGCTTATTAAGTATGGCGTTTAGTTTAGGCTTCTGCTTGCTATTCGCACACTTATTCCTATAATTTCGATTTATAAATAAGAAAATCCCTGTAGGTGTAAACTTACAGGGATTTTTGTTTATGGATAAAAATTTTATAGAAAAGCGGGGTGTGATGTATTTTTAAATTTATGAGGGAAGTAGGGTGGGAAGATATATTTAAAATAGGAAAAAATAAAAAATTTTTCCGAAAAATTAGGCGTGATTTTTTATCTAAAAAAAACGCCTCATCTAACGAGGCGTTTGTGGTGTTAAGTTATGGGTTACTTATCAAATTGTGCTTTTAATAATTCCCAATATTTTTGGTAGATTGCAACCGCAGGACCTACGTCTGCTTGTACAACCCCTTTTTCAACCTGTGCTTTTGGTGGGAATAGAATTGGGTTGTTAGCAAGTTCAGGTGTTAACAATGCTTTAACACCATTATTTGGCATTGAGAAGCCCATGCGTTCAATCACTTCTTTCGCATTCTCTGGACGAAGTAGGAAGTTAATGAATTTATATGCATTGGCTACGTGTTTCGCGGTTGATGGAATCGCATAGTTATCCATCCAAAGGATAGCCCCTTCTTTTGGATAAATGAATTTGATATCTGGATCTTCTTTGTTTGCAAGATACGCAGAACCATTCCATAACATACCGATATTTACTTCGCCTTGTACGAATGGTACTTCAGGGCTATCAGAGTTAAATACAAGAACGTTAGGCATTAATTTTAATAAACGTTCATACGCCGCTTTAATTTGATCTGGATTGCGAGTATTTGGTGAGTCGCCATCAAGTAATAGAGCAATATGGAATACTTCACGTGCGTCATTTGTTAGCAATACTTGACCTTTGTATTTTGGGTTCCATAGATCAGCCCAACTGGTCACATCTTTAGGGTCGATATAAGCGCTATTTACGCCAATACCAGTTAAACCATAAGTGTAAGGGAGCGAATATTTGTTATTCGGGTCAAAACTTTGGTTTAAAAATTCTTTTGGAATATAGTGGAAATTCGGGATTTTGCTGTGATCGATAGGTTGTAATAAACCTTCAGAAGCCATCTTATCAATGTAGTAACTTGAAGGGAATACAAGATCATAACCTTCGCCATCTTTAGCTAAAAGTTTTAATTTTGCATACATTTCTTCGTTACTCTCAAAAGTAGAGTAGATGACCTTAATGCCAGTTTCTTTAGTGAATTTACTTACAAGATCAGACGGAATATAGTCTGTCCAGTTGTACACGTAAAGATCGTTATCAGCGGCAGACGCATTAACAGCAACTAATGCACACGCTGTGAGCATTAAGGATTTCATGCCTTTTAAAATAAATTTTTTCAATTTTATTTTCTCCTACGCTCAATGGCGATTGTTGAATTTATGTAAAAAAGGTGGAATTTTTTTGTAAATACCACCGTTGTCGCGAAGTATAACAGATCTTTTTTAGATTGCCTCATAAAAAATTGACATATTAATGAAAGGGAGTACCATTTTTTGCCGCTATTTTTTATTAAACCTTGAGAATCATTTATGTTGGAATTTGCAAATAAGGAACATTACCGTTCTTATTATTTTGACACCAAGAATCAAACTATTACTTGTCCCGCTTTGACAAAAGATGCAAGTGCGGATGTATGTGTAGTAGGCGCAGGATTCTTTGGCTTATCAGCTGCATTGGAGTTAGCACAAAAAGGGAAATCCGTTATCGTACTAGAAGGAGCTCGAATTGGTTTTGGGGCTTCGGGGCGAAGTGGTGGACAAGCGATCAATGGTTTTGAAGAAGGCATTGATGAGTATATCAAACATGTGGGTGAAGAAAAGGCACACAAGTTATGGGATATGTCATTGGAAGCCATTGATATCATTGATGAACGGGTTAAAGACTTTAATATTCAATGTGATTGGAAGAAAGGATATGCAACGTTAGCATTAAATAATCGTCGCATGGACGATCTTATTGCGATTGAGAAAGAAAGTCATGAACGTTTTGGCTATCAAAATATGCAATTATGGGATAAAAGCCAATTACAACAACATCTAGGTAGTGATATCTATGTTGGTGGGCTTTTTGATAGTAATTCTGGTCATCTGCATCCACTTAATTATTGTTTAGGCTTAGCAAAAGCATGTCTTGATCTAGGCGTTGTAATTTATGAGCAAACACCTGTCTTAGATATTAAACAACAGCATTTAAGAGCAGAAGTTATTACGGCAAAAGCAAAAGTAACCTGTAAAGATGTGGTTTTAGCAACAAATGCATATATCACTGAATTACCGAAAAGTGTTCATCATGGTATTGCGAATAAAATTTTACCAGTTGAAAGTTGCATTATTGCAACAGAGCCACTTAGCCAAACTGTTGCCGATAGTCTTATCAATAATGGTATGAGCGTTTGCGATAACAATCTTCTTTTAGATTATTATCGATTAAGTGCAGATAATCGTTTGTTATTCGGTAGTGATATTGATGCTAATCAGCCATTAAGTGCGGCAATGCGCAAAGGTATGTTACGCGTATTTCCTCAGTTAGAAGGTGTAAAAGTGGATTATGAATGGAAAGGTCCGATTGATATGACAGTAAATTCAACTCCACATTTTGGTCGTATTGCACCGAATATTTATTTTGCTCATGGTTATTCTGGACACGGCGTGGCCTTAACAGGATTAGCTGGACGAATTGTTTCTGAAGCAATTATGGGAGATGATGAGCGTTTGGCAATTTTTGAGCAATTAAGAGTACCATCTGTTTATGGTGGTAAATTAGTGAAAAAAATTGCAACGGCAATTGGTGTTCGTTACTACCGTTTTTTAGATAAATATCGTTAATTAGTATTGTTGGTTGTGATATTACCTGCAATTAGCATGAAATTGTTATAAACTGATATTGTATATTTTTTTGATATAGAACAATGAATGATTGATTCTAAAGCAGTAGAATGTTCAGTTATGGCTAAACCGTCCTTATAAGTAAGTTACACTATTTGACTTAAATAAGGTTGGGGGAGAGTCACTGTATTTAAATTTATCGGGGGATCTATGAAAATCTGTCAATCTTTGAAGAATTTCTTCTTCAAACCGTCAAGAAAGCTCGGTCTAGGTATATTACTAGTCCTTGGTGCTATTGTCGGTATTATTGCTAAAGTCAGTTTTGACACAGCACTTCACCATACAAGTCAAGAAAAATTCTGTGTAAGTTGTCACACAATGGAATGGAATGAACAAACCTTGATGCAAACACCACATGGTCATAACCAATTTGGTGTTACTGCTGACTGTGCTGCATGTCACTTACCGCATGAACAAATTCCAATGTACATTCGTAAAATAGAAGCACTTAACGAAGTATATGAAACTATTACAGGAAAATACGATAAACCAGGTTCATTTGATGCTGATCGTTACAGAATGGCTCAAAAAGAATGGGCTCGTATGGAAGCAAACGGTTCTGCAGAATGTAAAGCATGTCACCGTTATGATCGTATGGACTTTGATAAAATGCCATACAAAGCACGTGTTGCAATGAAAGCGGCTGCTGCGAAAGATCAAAGCTGTATCGACTGCCATAAAGGTATTGCTCACCCAATTCCAAAACCACCTAAAGGTGCTAACAATGGTATCGATCCTAACTTAGTTGCGTCTTCATTAACCGCAAATAAAGTTTATTATACTCAAGTACAAACTCCGATTTATGCAACTGATGCATTGAAAAATCAAATCGGTTACTTAGAAGGCATTTCACCAGTTACCTATATTAAATCTAGCGGTAATGCAGATTTAGTTGAATTAAATATGTGGCGTAAAGAAAAAGGTTTCGGACGTATTTGGTACAATGATTTTGCGAAAAGTATCATGGATGCTGCATTAACTAAAGAATTTATGCAGTCAAATCCTAAATATCAAAGTGTTGAAACAAAAGTTGATCCATTAACTGGTATTACTTGGGAAAAAGTAAAAATGCAAGTTTGGATCCACCAAGGACAACTTACTGCGGATATTGCACCAATTTGGGCGCATGCAAAAGATATGTTCCAAACTTCATGCTCTGTTTGTCACAAACAACCAGATGTAAAACATTTTGATTCTAATACCTGGGTGGGCGTGTTTAATGGTATGAAAGGCTTTACAAGCTTAACACCAGTGCAAGCAAAACAAGTATTACGTTATTTACAAATGCACGCATCAGACGCTGCTCCAGAAACAAGTAAATAGGGAAGGAATATTATGAAACAATCTCGCAGACAATTTTTAACTAGCGTTTCTGCAATGGCGGCAACTTTTGCTATGCCATCTTTCCTTGTCGCAAGAAAAGCAAATGCTGCTCAAGTAAATGGACAAGCAGCAGGAAACGCTTTCATGAATGATTGGCGTCTTTCAGGCTCCCACTGGGGGGCCTTTGAAGCTCGAATTTTGAATGGTCGAGTAGAGGAAATTAAAGCTTTTGGTTATGATAAGAACCCAACTGAAATGATCCAAGGTATTAAAGGTCTTATCTATAGTACTGCTCGTGTTCGTTATCCAATGGTTCGTTTAGATTGGTTTAAGAATCGTCAACATAGTGATACGACACAACGTGGTGATAACCGTTTTGTTCGTGTGACTTGGGATCAAGCTTTAGATATGTTCTATGAAGAATTAGAACGTATTCAACAAAATTATGGTCCATGGGCACTACAAGTTGGTGGTGGCGGTTGGCGCTCTACAGGTCAACTTCATAGCTGTGTAAATAATATGATCCGTGCGATTAGTATGCATGGTAACTTTGTAAGTACAGCAGGTGACTATTCAACTGGTGCTGGACAAATTATTCTACCTTACGTGTTAGGTTCAACAGTTGTATATGCAAATAACACCTCTTGGGAAATCATTCTGAAAGAAAGTGAAAACATTATTTTCTGGTCAACTGATCCAGTTAAAAACTTACAAGTTGGCTGGAACTGTGAAACTCATGAATCTTTTGCATGGTTGAAAAAATTAAAACAAAAAATCGCAGATAAAAAAGTTAATGTAATTAGTGTTGACCCAGTTGTAACAAAAACACAAAAATTCTTAGAATGTGATCATCAGTATGTGAATCCACAAACTGACGTACCATTCATGCTAGCAATTGCATACGTACTCTACGAAGAAAAACTTTATGATAAGAAATTCTTGGATATGTACACTGTTGGTTTCGAAGAATTCTTACCTTATCTTTTAGGTAAAACAGAAGATAAAGTAGCGAAAACACCAGAATGGGCAGAAAAAATCTGTGGTATCAAAGCTGATCGTATCCGTGAATTTGCACGTATGCTTGCAGGCAAACGTACTCAGTTAATCTTCGGTTGGTCAATTCAACGTCAACAACATGGTGAACAACCATATTGGATGGCTGCGGTGTTGGCTTCTATGCTTGGTCAAATTGGTTTACCTGGTGGAGGTATTAGTTATTCTCACCACTATAGTTCAATTGGTGTACCAAGTTCTGGTGCAGCAATGCCAGGTGCATTCCCATTGAACTTAGATCCAGGTCAAACACCAAAATATCCAAGCACTGACTATAAAGGTTATAGCTCTGTTATTCCTATTGCTCGTGCAACAGATTGCTTATTACACCCAGGCGAAACCATTAATTATAATGGTTCTAAAGTAACTTACTCACCATACAAAATGGTAATTTTCTCTGGTTGTAACCAATGGCACCGCCAACCTGAACGTAATAAGATGAAAGAAGCGTTCCGCCGTCTAGAAACTATCGTTTCTGTAAACTATAGCTGGACAGCAACTTGCCGTTTCTCTGATATCGTATTACCTGCAACTACACCTTATGAACGCAACGATATTGATGCGTATGGTTCATACAGTAACCGTGGTGTGATTGCAATGAAACAATTGATCGATCCAATGTATGATGCACGCTCTGACTTTGATATTTTCAAAGGATTATGTGCACGTTTCGGTAAAGAGAAAGAATATTCTCGTGGTCTAAACGAAATGCAATGGTTAGAATTCTTATACGAAGGTTGCCGTAAAGAAAATAATGCGAAAGGTAAAGCATTTGAAATGCCACCATTTGCAGAATTTTGGGAAAAAGGTTACGTATTATTCCCAGAAGGTAAACCATTTACCTTTATGGAAGATTTCCGTAATGATCCTGAATTAAATGCATTAGGTACACCTTCAGGCTTTATCGAAATTTATAGTCGTAAGATTGCAAGCTATGGATATTCACACTGTAAAGGACACCCAATGTGGTTCGAAAAAGAAGAACGTTCACATGGTGGTCCAAAATCAAATGAATATAAATTCTGGATGCAATCAATTCACCCGAATAAACGTTTGCACTCACAACTTTGTGAATCAGCGCCTTTACGTGAAACTTATACAATCCAAGGTCGTGAACCACTCTATATCAACCCGAAAGATGCAGCAGCCTTAGGTATTGCTCAAGGTGATTTAGTTCGTGTTTATAACGACCGTGGTCAAGCGATTGTTGGTGCACATTTATCAGACGATTATCCTGCAGGTATTGTACGCTTACAAGAAGGTGCATGGTATTCACCACTTGATGCAAAAATTGGTGCAATTGATACTTATGGTGACCCGAATACTATGACAATTGATATTCCTACTTCAGAACTTGCACAAGCAGTATCATCAAATACTTGCTTAGTAAATGTTGAGAAATATCAAGGTAAAGCACCTGCACCAAATGGCTTTACTGGTCCAATCGTGGTTGATCTATGATTAAAGCGTTACCCGAAGAAAATGCTTTCTTAATTCAGTGGCTTAGCAATGTGCTAGGTCACGAATTGAGTGAAGAGCAGTTTAATCAGTATCAGGAAGGCGTTTTTGAGCCTTTATTCCAAGCACTAGAGGAAGAAGGCTTTGGGAAATACGTTATTGGCATGAAAGATGCTTTGGCAAATTTAAAGGCCGATAAATTTGGTTATTTAGAATTGGCTGCGGATTTTACCGAAACGTTTTTGTTAGATGGGGAAAGCAGTGCCTTACCGTATGCGTCTGCTTATTTAGATGAAGAGGCTACCGAGACTAACTTAAAATTTATGGATGGCATGTTGGATCGTTTCCAATTACAAATCAATAAAGAAAGTAAAGAGCCGAGTGATCATCTGTGTGTTTATTTAGAAATTCTAAATAAGCTTATTCCGGTTGTGTCAGAGTCTGAGCAACAATTGTTTGTTGAACACTATTTATTGACATGGTTGGTACCTTTTTATGAAAAAGTACAGAAGATTCCAACTAAGACCCAATTTTATCAGAATACTGTAGGTTTGCTAATTGCAATTCTGACTGCTTAATTAGATTATATAAATTATAGAAGGTAATACTCTTAAAGGTATTACCTTTTTTATTATAAATAATTCAATAAATAAATTATTATTTAATAATTATTCATTTCTATTTTATTTCTCTTCATATATTCCTTTATTTTTTAATTTCTATTTATTTTTGATTCATTGTATTTTCCTATTTTATAAAACGAAATAGTTTTTATTTAATTAGGAATATTACATATTTAGAAATAATACAAATTTATAGTTATTATAAAAAATAATTATAAATCATAAGGTTAACAATTAATCATCACATTAATAATAAATGAGTATTTATAATGCAGCTTTAGTTGAGTATAACAACAATTAGTTCATAAAATGATCTAATAGATCCCCTAGATAATTTTATGGTTAGGTTTTGCTAATGGGTATCAGTTTGATGGAATCCTGCAAAAATATTTTATCCAATTATTAAGAGGAGATGATTATGTCAACAACTCAAAAGAAAAAGGGTAAAGCACTCAC
This sequence comes from Actinobacillus delphinicola, assembly GCF_900638385.1. Classification (NCBI taxonomy): domain Bacteria; kingdom Pseudomonadati; phylum Pseudomonadota; class Gammaproteobacteria; order Pasteurellales; family Pasteurellaceae; genus Actinobacillus; species Actinobacillus delphinicola. Next base: position 1,100,825 of record NZ_LR134510.1, read on the forward strand.
ATTAACAAGTTTGATTGTATTAAATATTGTTGCCGTAGTGAGTTTGCGTGGTTTACCCGCAGAGGCAGAATATGGAATGAGTTCCATATTTTATTATATTTTTGCAGCCGTTGTATTCTTAATACCAGTATCATTGGTCGCAGCGGAATTAGCATCTACTTATCCTCAGACTGGTGGGGTATTTAGATGGGTTGGTGAGGCGTTTGGACCGAAGTGGGCCTTTCTAGCAATGTTTATGTTATGGATAGAGGTAACAATTTGGTTTCCTACCTGTCTAACCTTCGGTGCTGTATCTTTAGCATTTATAGATCCAAATACTGGTGAGGCATCATCAATTGCAGCGAATCAAGGTTTTGTTTTATTCGTTGTCTTAGCCATTTATTGGATCGCGACTTTCATTTCATTAAAAGGTACTAGAGCTTTTTCTCAAGTAGCAAAATGGGGTGGTATTATTGGTACCATTATTCCAGCAGCTATTCTAATTATTCTAGGTTTCGCTTATCTAATTGCAGGTGATCCATCATAAATTCCTTTAAAAGCATCTGATATTTTCCCAGATTTTACTAATTTTAATAATTTAGTATTAGCTGCAAGTATTTTCTTATTCTATGCTGGGATGGAAATGAATGCGATTCATGTTACTGAAATTGATAATCCGAAACGTAATTATCCGATTGCGGTTTTAATCGCTTCCGCAGTTACGGTATGTATTTTTGTATTTGGTACATTGGGAATTGCTTTTGTTATTCCACAAAAAGATATTAACTTAGTTCAAAGTTTACTTATCACTTTCTATAAAATGTTCCAATGGGCAGGTATTCCATGGGCTGCACCAATTATTGCTATTGCGTTAGCCTTAGGGGTATTGGCTGGTATTGTTACTTGGGTATCAGGACCATCTGCAGGTATGTTAGCGGTGGGCCGAGCAGGGTATTTACCACGCTGGTGGCAATATAGTAATAAACATGGTGTTGCGACACATTTATTACTGATCCAAGCATTTATTGTAACTTTCCTATCAATTATTTTTGTAGTTCTTCCATCTGTACAAGCTGCATATCAAATTCTCAGTCAATTAACAGTGATTCTTTATTTGATCATGTATCTACTCATGTTTGCTGCGGCAATTTATCTACGTTACAGTCAACCAAATCGTCCACGTCCATATAAAATTCCGGGCGGTAATGCTGGAATGTGGGTTGTTGGAGGGGTTGGTTTCTTAGGTTCTGCTTTAGCATTTTGTTTTAGCTTTATTCCACCAAGTCAAATTCCAGTTGGTAGTCCATATACTTATGTGTTGATTCTCCTTGTTTTAACTACGATTTTCTGCATTATTCCGTTTGTTATTTATGCACGTCGTAAATCAATTTGGGTCGATCCAAATTCAACATTCGCACCATTTACGTGGCAAATTGAAAAAGTTCACAACGGTATTATTAATCCATCTACAAAAGAGACGAATGAACTCGTGGAGGCTCATTTTCAAAATAAAGCCAATGCATCATCATCGCAATCACAAGCAGATGATACAGCTAAGGCTTAATTGAAATAGGTTAATAAGTTATTTAATGAGGGTTAGATAATGAACACAAGTGAAAAAATTCAACAAGTATTGAAAGAATCGTTTGAAAAATATAAGGATATAACTGAAGGAAAAAATGCGAGTTATATTCCTTGTCTTGCAAAGGTTGATCCTAAACTTACAGCTTTAACTGTTGTAACGGTTGATGGGGAAATTTATTCCATTGGTGATGATACTTATCCGTTTGCTATCGAAAGTATCTCTAAGGTGTGTACGCTCGCACTTGCCATGGAACAGGTCGGCGTGGAAAAAGTACGTACAAAAATCGGCGATAGCCCGACAGGATTACCATTTAATTCTGTCATGGCATTGGAATTGCATAAAGATAAACCCCTTTCACCATTGGTGAATGCTGGTGCAATGTCCACTGTGAGTTTATTGAAAGCAGCGAATAAACAAGAACGCTGGGAAAGCATTTTAAACATGCAACAAAAAATGATGACATCGGATGTGAAACTCTCCGATATCGTTAATCAATCTGAACAAACGACAAATTTCCATAACAGAGCAATTGCGTGGCTACTTTATTCTGCTGAGCATATGTTCTGTGATCCTATGGAGGCTTGCGAAGTTTATACGCAACAATGTTCAACATTAGTTACATCAAAAGATCTTGCTATTTTGGCCGCAACGCTTGCCAATGGCGGTCAAAATCCAATTTCCAAAGAACAAGTTATACATAAAACGTACGTTCCTCATATTCTTGCAGAAATGGTGATGGAAGGATTGTATATCGGTTCAGGTGATTTTGCCTATACAGCGGGATTACCAGGGAAAAGTGGCGTTGGAGGTGGTTTGCTTGCCGTGGTCCCGAATGTGTTAGGTATCGCTGCTTTTGCACCACCACTAGATGCTGGTGGTAATAGTGTAAAAGGTCTGAAAATGATTACTCATTTTGCCAATACACTTGGGTATAGCCTATATTTGAAGAACTAAGGAGATATATATGGCTTTATATGAAATTAATGCAGCTAGTAAATATGATGATCCGACTTTTGGGACCAAAGAATCTGAATCGCTTTTACCTAAGAAAGTGATGCCTCAACAAGAGAATGATCCTAGTGTCATCCGCGAATTAGTTAAAGATGAACTCTTCTTAGACGGTAATGCACGCCAAAATTTAGCAACATTTTGCCAAACTTATGTTTGTGATGATGTTCGTGACTTGATGAATTTATCAATCAATAAAAATTTAATTGATAAAGATGAATACCCACAAACTGCAGAGCTTGAACGTCGTTGTGTGAATATTGTTGCTAATTTGTGGAATGCACCCAAAACAGGAAATCCAGTAGGGACTTCTGGTATTGGCTCATCAGAAGCTTGTATGCTAGGCGGTATGGCTATGCTAAGACGTTGGAAAAATGCACGTAAAGCTAAAGGCTTAAGTACCGATAAACCAAACTTAGTTTGTGGTCCTGTACAGGTTGTGTGGGATAAATTTTGTCGTTATTGGGAAGTTGAAATGCGTCAAGTTCCGATGGAAACCGATCGTTTTTATATGGATGGGCCAAGCATGCTTTCCCAAATTGATGAAAATACGATTGGTGTGGTAGCAACGTTTGGTTTAACTTTCACAGGTAAATATGCACCTGTTCAAGAACTTTGTACTGCATTAGATCAGTTACAAAAAGAAAAAGGTCTTGATATTCAAGTCCACGTTGATGCAGCGAGTGGTGGTTTCTGCGCACCATTCTGCCAACCAGATTTACTTTGGGACTTCCGTCTAGATCGCGTTAAATCAATTAGTGCATCTGGTCATAAATTTGGATTAGCTCCACTTGGTGCGGGTTGGGTTGTTTGGAGAGATAAATCTTACTTACCTGAAGAATTAATTTTCAATGTGAACTATCTTGGCGGTAATATGCCAGTTTTCCAAATTAATTTCTCCCGTCCAGCAGGACAAATTATTTCACAATACTATTTGTTTACCCGTTTAGGTTTTGAAGGATATAAAAAGATCCAAAGTGCTTGTTATGAAACTGCACAATTTTTATCAAACGGATTGGATAAAATGGGATACTTTGATTTTATTTATCGTGGCGATCCAAAAGAAGGTATCCCAGCATTAACGTGGACCTTCAAAAAAGGCGTAGATCTTGGATTTAGCCTGTATGATCTAGCAGATAAATTACGTTCTCGAGGTTGGTTAGTTCCAGCATATTCATTACCAGCGAATGCAGAAAGCATTGTCGTTCAACGTATTATTGTAAAACAAGGTTTCGGTCTTGATATGGCAAGCTTGTTATTACAAGATTTTGCACGAGCTATTGACGAACTTAAAGAACATCATCCAGTGAAAGCATTGGGCGCAGATCACGGTGGCTTTAATCATAACTGATCTTGATAGAAGTTAATGACAAATTAATAAAAGTACTGCACTTCGGTGCAGTACTTTTTTTATAAAAAATGTGATCATGATCTCGTTTTTCTTTTCTTGTTATTTAGTTAGTTTTATCTAAGTGCTACACTCCATTTAGAGTTATATTTTTAAGAGGTATTACAATGACATATCGTATTGAACATGACACAATGGGGGATGTAAACGTACCTGCTAACAAATATTGGGGAGCCCAAACAGAGCGTTCCCGCAATAATTTTAAAATAGGTCCAGCTGCATCTATGCCAAAAGAAATTATCGAGGCGTTTGGTTATTTAAAAAAAGCTGCTGCATATGCGAACTATGATCTTGGCGTGTTATCGTTAGAAAAACGTGATTTGATTGCTAAAGCGTGTGATGAAATTATTGAAGGCAAGTTAGATGATGAATTTCCGCTCGTTATTTGGCAAACAGGTTCAGGTACGCAATCTAATATGAACGTGAATGAAGTTGTGGCAAACCGTGCTCATGTTCTTCACGGCGGCAAACTCGGTGAAAAATCTTATATTCACCCTAATGATGATGTAAATAAATCTCAATCTTCAAATGATACTTTCCCAACTGCGATGCATATTGCAGCCTATAAAAAAGTTGTAGAACACACATTGCCATGCGTTGAGGCATTGCAAAAAACCTTCGCTGCCAAATCTGAAGAATTTAAAGATGTCGTAAAAATTGGGCGTACTCATCTTATGGATGCGACACCGCTTACGTTAGGGCAAGAATTTTCTGGTTATGCGGCACAAATTAAATTTGCTATTGAAGCGATTAAGCATACTTTACCGCATCTTTCTCAGTTAGCGCTAGGTGGTACTGCTGTCGGTACAGGTTTAAATACACCACAAGGGTATGATGTAAAAGTTGCAGAATATATTGCGAAATTCACAGGATTACCATTTGTTACTGCAGAAAATAAATTTGAAGCATTGGCGACGCATGATGCAATTGTTGAAACTCATGGTGCGCTTAAACAGTTAGCTATGAGCTTATTTAATGTAGCAAGTAATATTCGCTTATTAGCATCAGGTCCACGTAGCGGGATTGGTGAAATTATTATTCCTGCGAATGAACCAGGTTCTTCAATTATGCCGGGTAAAGTTAACCCAACGCAATGTGAAGCAATGACAATGGTTGGTGTACAGGTGCTAGGTAATGATACCACTATTTCTTTTGCTGGTTCGCAAGGGCAGTTCCAACTTAATGTATTTAAACCCGTTATGGCGGCAGATTTCTTACAATCAGCGCAATTGCTTGGTGATGTTTGCCAATCATTTAACGAACATTGTGCTCAAGGTATCGAACCAAATTATGCACGCATCAAAATGCAACTTGAAAATTCATTGATGTTGGTGACTGCATTGAATACGCATATTGGTTATGAAAAAGCGGCAAAAATTGCGAAGACTGCACATAAAAATGGGACTACTTTACGCGAAGAAGCCATTAACTTAGGTTATGTTACCCCTGAACAATTTGATGAATGGGTAAAACCAGAAGATATGGTGGGTAGTTTAAAGTAATAAGTTCAGTTGAAAGTTTATAAATAATTATTTAGTAGAACGCCCCAATTTTCATAAATTTTTTTGAAAATTGGGGCGTGTTTTATTGATCTTGTTTTTATTTATCTAATGCGTCAGCATCAAGCTCTTCATCATCTAAATCATGATCGATATCTAATGGAATACCTGACAAGACAGTACCTGTGGTATCAGAATAAATATAATCATCGGGATAGATGCTAACGCCTGCAAAGTTAACCGGGACATCGGTATCCCCGAGTTGTTCATCAAACGCACCAACAGGGAATGCCCCTAATGCAATAATGGCAATATCAATTTGTGCAAGTTCTTGTACTTGGCGTACGGCACCATTCACGACAATACCTTCCCATTGATTATCTGCTGCAAGTTGTGCGAGTTCCGCATCAACCAAGGCACTACGCATAATGCCACCACCATCAACGACGAGAACACGCCCACGGCCGTCCTCTTCAAGGATTTCTGCAATTAAGCCGTTAGTTTCATAACATTTTACCGTAGTGACTTTTCCATGAAAGGCTTGAATGCCACCGAAATGCGTAAAAATTGGATCCATAACATCGACATCATCTGGATAAAAATCGCAGATTTCGGAAGTATCAATATACATAAAATGCTCCTTTTTTGCTCAGATATTCAAACTAGTATAATGCGAATTAACTTAAGATTAAACCTAAACTGAATAATAAATTTATTGCGAGGGCAAGCAATGACATTTGACCTAACAATGGGCGTAATGCTTCGCCTTTTTGATGTTTCCAAACAAAACGTAAGTGTTTGTAAAGGAATGGATAAACAATAAGGAAAATATAGCAGTACCAGTGGGTAAAATAAAAACTTGCAAAAATAAGATCAAAAAGGGCTGCAAGGGTAAGTAAGCAGACGTGGTAAATACAACCATTTCTTGCCCCAATTCGGACGATTAATGTGTTTTTACCTACTTTTCTGTCTTGATCGACATCTCGTAAATTATTGATATTTAGAACAGCAGAGGCAAGGAAACCTGTTGCAAAAGCAGGTAAAAAGATATTTCCTGGAAGTTGGTGAGCTTGTAAGTAGTACGTTCCACAAACGCCAAGTAGCCCAAAGAAAATTAATACGGAAAGATCGCCAAGTCCTAAATAACCATAAGGCTTTTTGCCAACGGTATAAGTAATTGCTGCGAGAATCGCAAGAATACCAAGACCTAAAAATATCCAAATATCAGAAGGTTGGGTATAGGCGAGGGCAATGACAGACGCACCACTAATTAAACTTAATATAATCATAACGATCATACCGAGTTTTAATTGTTTAGCAGTCATTTCGCCTTTTTGGATACCACGAAGTGGTCCAATACGCTCTTCAGTATCCGATCCTTTTTGATGATCGCCATAATCGTTGGCGAAATTTGAGAGAATTTGTAAGAATAATGTTGTAAGTAAACAAAGTAAGGTGATTCCCCAACTGAAATGGTGTGACCATGCAGCAAGTGCCGAACCCATGATGATAGAGGCAGCAGCTAATGGTAGCGTTTTAGGCCGAGTAGTTTCGAGCCAGCTTTTGAGAAAAGATGTATTCATAATTCAAATTAAAGTGTAGTTTAACTGTTTTAGAAAAGAGGCGCTATTTTACTCTTTAATTCTTAGAAGTGCTACCAACTGATATTTTTCAGAATAGACGTGATAAAAAAGGTTAGCAACTCGGCTAACCTTTTCTATTATGTGATGCTACAAAAAATTATTTTTGTTGAGGGGCTGGAATAGTATCTTTAATACCAGAAAGTTTTTCTTTAACGGTATGGGCCGCTTCTTTGAGCTTAGTTACAATTTTCTCAGCTTTCTCATGAGCATTTTTTGCTTTATCGACTATATCTTTAATGTCTTTTGGTGAAAGTTGTATTTGACTTGCTGCGACATCAGTATTTTGCGTAATAGTAGATTGTTGGTTCAGTTGGTTAACTGTTTTGCCATCAATACCTTGGGCAGGATTTACACCAATTACTGTAACATTTTGAGTTGCTTCATAATGTTTTTGTGCTGCTCGACCACCGTTGATAAAACTTTTTGATAAGTCTGTATCCCCATCATCTTTGATATCGATCTTAATAGAAAGACCTAAATTTCCGCCATCTTTATGATGGGAGTCTTGTAATTCGTTCGCACTAATTTTATTAGCAACAGTGAGATTAGATTCAGATTTGTTACCAATAATATGTCCGCCTACAAGTTTTAGATTTTCTAAATGACCCGTTAAAGCATTCGCCTTGATTCCAGACTGCTCATTAACTTGGCGTTTGTTTTCAACTTCTATCCCTCCTTTTGCACTGATATTAATGCTTGGTTTGACAGAAAGATCGGTTGCAATACTTGCGCCTGTATTAAGGTGTAAGCCTGCATTGTATCCGCGACGATTGAGTTCATCCTGTTTGGATTCAACGTGTGTTTTACCTTTTACATCTAAATGAACGTGATCACCCGTTACATTCGCCCCAGCAAGTGTTAAGTCTTTTCCAGCGCTAATACTGATATTATTACCTTGTAATTTGCTATTTTGGAAAGTTTTGCTTGTCGTATTTTGACGATTATAGTCGCCACCGATCTTATGGTTAATACCAATAGCACAGCCACTAGATGTGAGACCACAACTTCCGCTTACTGTTGCAGATGTTTGGATTTTCAATTCCTGTGATGTTTCATGGCGATCAGTTTCACCTGCTTTTAATGTCACATTGTTTTGAGCCTTTAATGTGATATTACTATCTTTATTCGACTCAATATTTTTGAGTTCGATGTCACTATGAGAAACTAAACGAGTATTTCCTCCAAGACGTGTACGGTTATCTGATGTTTGATCGACAACTTTTGTCGATTTATTTGCATCGAGTCCACCAGTTAGACTTCCTCCGATGGCATCGCCTGTTATTCCACTTAATGCATCATTTGCAAGTTTAAGTGCTGCATTTGCATCACCTTTTACTAATTCAGTACTATGACGGATAATTTTATTAGCCGTATCACCAATAGCTGAATGCCCTTCAGTAGATAATCCAATTTTTAGGTTAGATTTTGTTTGGCTTTCGTGTAATTCATCTTTCTGTTTTTCCGAAGTAATGCGCTGCGCATCTAGAGTAAATCCTTGATTTTTCTCTTGCTTATGAGATTGAGCTTCTTTCTTATAGAAATCTGCATTTTTTTCACTCATTAAATTCTGAATTTCGCTTTCGCTTAGTTTCGGAATTGGAGATATTTTTGTGTTGTCGCTACCTTTATTTTCCGTTGGAACATTGTTTGTTCCAGCTGTTGGTGGAGTTGAGGTAATGTTTGCATTAATATCTACACCGCCAATGTTTGCGTTACCAAGGACATGTAATGTCCCAGTTTCTGCTGTTAGTTGGCTATTTTTATGTGTGAGTTCTGTACGTTTTGATTTTTCATTAATAAAGCGAATACCAGAATCAGCGGTTAAACCAAATTTATCGTCATCAGTAACATTTGCCTCAAAACCTTTACGTTCATCTAGACGAAGTGCAGCCTTTTTACCCCCTACATTGGCCGCTATACCTAGCTCAATTTGAGTCACGTTTTCGCTTTTTTCAGTGTGGGTAATTTGTTCTCCAGCTTTCGTATTGTAGTTACCTTTAACGATACCTGTTAAACGTTTTGTTTTCACATCACTACCGTTCTGATTTACATCGCCTTCTATAGCAAGATGTAAGTGATCAAATTCGGCATTTGTTCCTTCTGATTTAACTTTCGCTTGTTCGGTGGTTTGAGTACCAATAAGTCTATTTGAAAGTCTTGAATGAATATTGGTTTCTTTACGTTCACTAGATGTTGTTTTCACATCTTTTAAATTGAGGTTTTTGGTTTTAATGAAACCGGTTTTGCCTTCAACGTTAGAGCCTTCAATATCGATGTCATGTTGACGATCGGTCTCAAGGTGAAGATGCCCTTTAGATTGAATATTCGCACGATGTAATGAAGTGCTACCATCACCATTTACAATGACCGTGCTTTTACTTTCAATACCTTTATGTCCTTTAAGACGAACTTCTTTATCGCCAATGATATTGCCTTCATTGATAATCTTTTGTTTTGCTTCGATATCAATGTGTTGTCCCTTAATATCACCAACATTGTGTGTTTGTTGAGTCTTAAGTTTAATAATTCCAGCTTTTAATACAGCATTATCTACATCCTCTAATGATGCAAAGGTTACTTCTGGAACTTTAATAAATTTCTCGCCAATTTTAATTTGACGTTGATATTTCCCTTTTTCACCATTGTAGCCATTTTTTAAGAGCTGAGCTTGTCCTGTTATTTCGCTTGCAAGCAATTTAGCTTTGTTAGCTGAAGAATAGAAATTAAGGAGACGACTTTCTGTATGATTATTAAAACTTGCCCAATTTTCTTTTAATGTTTGATAATTTTGCTGATCCCAGTTTTGACCAAAGATAACAGTCATCATTTTCTGGAATGTTTCTGATTTTACCGATTTCAGCGTTTTCATTGCCTCTACGGCACTACCATAATAGTTCCATGTTTTTAATGGATACTCGTTTGATAGAATTTGATTTAATAAGCCATATAAATTTTGAGCTTTAAGCGTTACAGTTCCGCTTAAACCGCTATTAAATAAAAGCGCTCTTGGTGTAAACGATACGGATGCTTCTGCTGGTTTTTTTAAATAGTCGCTAATGAGGTCAATAACTTTATTTTTGGCTTGGTTAACAATCTGTTTGGTTCCTTCATTATCGAATCTGCCATTGATGCTAAGAATACTATGATTGAAGATCCCTGCTTTTTCTCCAGCCATAGGTGATTTTTGGATAAATTTAAATCCATTCTCACCATGGATTCGACCAAAACTTTCTACGCCAAGTTGATTTTGGAATTCAGGCACTTTGAGTTCTGCGTGGTAATCATCGTAACGAGAACTATGGTAATGGTAGTGGTTCGCTGTAAGCGTATTACCATTAGCTGTCGTAACTTGACCCTTTAATTTCGCATCATTAGTTAGATGTGTTGCAGCAATAGTGATCTTGTTCTTCGCAAAAATATCGCCAAGATTATATACCTCGTGCTTAGCATCAATATTTAGGAAACCTTCAGTAAAAATTGAGCCTGTGGCAAAGTTGTTTACACTACTATTTTTTGATTGAAGTAATAGGTTACCTTTTGAACCAATTATGCCGTGGTTTTGGATAGGTCCAGTTACGGATAAATCGATGTCTTTTGTGCCAATCAATCGTCCTTTATTCTCAAAAAGCGTAGAATTGAGGTGGAAATTGGATCCTAGTTCAACTTTTTGAGATTTATCTAGATTAAATTCTTCAGTATTCAAGGTAAGATCATTTTTTGCTTTGACCAATTTGTGTTTAGCCGCATCAAAACTGGTTTTATCCTTGAAAGTTAATGTTGCCTTATCATTACTAATGATCTCGCCATTATTATGGAAATCATTGGTATGCGTATTTTTATTCACACCTTTAGTTTTTATATTTAAATGACGGGCTGCTTTTATAGCGCCTTCATTATGTAAGCTATCGGTATCAATTGTGATTTGAGATGCTTCAAGTTTTTGGCGAACAGTCAAGTCTTTTGTATTTTTTACGTGAATTTTGCGTTTGGCATGGGTACGATCTAGATCAACACTGCCTTTATTTGTATCAAAATTAAGATCACTTTCAGAAAGAATAATACCTTTATGTTTTACACCAGCACCGCTATCTGTCGTGATGAAATTAATACGTTTACCATACATTGCACCCGCTTCATCACCTGTAATTACAACATCATTATTTGTAACATTTTTTGATTTTACTTGGCGATTTTTTACATCATATTGTGAAGAACCTGCAACAAGGTTGATCTCTGTGCCAGAGGTTTTTTGTTTATTAATTTGAGCAATAGCACCTTGTAGATGAATTTTTTTAGCAACAAGATCTAAATATGATAGACCATCCGTTGCTAAACCATCTTTTCCAATAAGGATATCGCCTTTATCAACATCAAGGTGTAAACCCTTTTTAGGATCAATTACGTTACTGGTTGAAACGACAAAACGGTCTGTATTATAGGTTTGTACACCATTGATCGTCACTCCATGTGGGTTAATGATAAGAAGATCAGCTTTTCCACCTAAGACTTCTAAACCACCTTGCAGGTAGCTTCGATCGTTACCAGTTACTTGGTTTAAAATTGCTTTTGCGTGATTTCCTTGTAGGTGACTATTCGCAGAGACATTTCCCGCAAGTTGAGATTGCATATTTTGTAAACTGTTGTTGAAAACAGCACCATTTTGAGTGCTAAATTCTTTAAAGCGGTTATCTGAGATACCATCAAATTCTGGTTTTGCGATATCTACGATCACCGTACCATTTTGCGCTTGGCGGAGTGTTGTCTGCGTATTATCTACACGAATATTATTGATTTCTTTAAGGGCATCGCTAGCAAAAGTAGTTACAGAAGAGGTTGCCAAAATAAAAGCAGATAAAGCTTTTAAGCTAACGATTTGTTTGAATGAAGATAAATTAATGTGTACAAGGGCAGATAGACGATTAATGCCAAAAAACATGGTATTATCAGTTTGGTTTTTCTCTGATTTATCCTTGTTTGCACCTGAAGCAGTCGTAATATTTTCTGCAACAGGAATCATGCACAGCTTAGATTTACTAAATATAAGCTTATATTTGTTTTTGTTCATATGAACTCCTTAAAAGTTAAAAAAATACGGACATATTTAAATAAATTACATGCTTATTACCATTAGTGTTGTAGGAAATATTTTTTAATGGTTTGGCATAAGTAATTGCAGTAGAGAAATAAGGATTGTTGGCTTTCACACCTATCGCAAATCCAGATATATTTGTTCGTTTCCTTGGATACATTTGTATTACTTCACCCATATCAAATCCGATAAAAGGTGATAGGGAGTGGAGATAACTTTTCTGAGGATAAAAGGGGAGTGTTAATGTTTGTGATAGATAAAATCCACTATCCCCTGAAATATTACTGCCTTTAAATCCCCTTACTGTATATTCATCCCCAATACTAAACTGGCTATCGGGTAATAAGTTAGTTGGGCTATATTGACTACCAAATCTTATTTGATAATTAAAAACTCTCCCTAAAAGAAAGTCTTTATCCCATGTTATATCTAGATTTAAAAGATGCATCGTTTTGGCATGATTATCTTTTATTGCCATTTTTTTTGCATTAAACCAATTTAAACCATGGCTATAACTTAGATTAGTATATATTTTTCCATTAAAAATATTGCCTATTACAGAAATACCCAATGTTGCTCTATTTTCTTTATCATTACTAATAAGTCGATTTACAAGATAGTTTTCTTTCTTTTTAAAGTCTATATCCCCATAAAGGTTAATAATATGGTATTTATTCCGTTCTAGAAGATAGGTAATTCTTGCCCCTGCATTTTTACTTTTACCTTCACTTTTATAGCGCCCAAAATTTCCAATTAATTCGCGACTATAATCAGAACGAGATAGTCTTAAATCCAAATTATAGAAACCTAATGGCAAACCATAATTTGCGGAGAAATTATTTTGATGATCTCGTTTAGAATGCTTGTACAATCGGTACCCTGATGACAAGGACCAATAGTCATTGATACCTAATAAATCACTCCCAAAGACAGATGCAGTGAGCTGATTCTTACCATTTTCATTATTTTCTGCACCAGAGTTATTGAAACCTAAATAGAAATGAGGAAGTGTCGTACGCTTCGTCTCTAAATCAATATAAGATTGTTCCAACTCCTCACTAGCAAGGATTCTAATATTGGTTGACTTATTGATTCTATTGGTTAATTCAATCAGTTGGTCGAGTTCAAAAATATTTAATGGTTTTCCAGTTAAATTTGGTAACGTAGTCAGCATAGCTTTATCTTTAAAAGATGAAGCAATAGCATTATTTACTTTATATCCTTTTACTTTTCCCCAGTGAATTATGAATTGTAGTTTTCCATTAGAAATATCATTATTCTTTAATCCAATAGCACTAGTAGAATATCCAGCTTGCTTAAGAACTTCTGTTAATTCTTTTACTAATGCCAATATTTGGGACGTTGTAAGATTACGATTCTCATACTTTTTAAGTATAGGCTCAAAATTTAAATTAATATTTTCATGATTTAGATCTACACTAATAGTATTAATTTTATAAATCTTTCCTGTTGGTACTTTTTGTGATTCTTTTACTTCTTTAGTGGTATGTAAAGATAAAAATTTTTCAGCTTTGATTAAAGCTCTTTCACTTTCTATTTGTGTTTTTTGATTTTTTAATCTACTTTCTTCTTGACGTAATGGGTCTTTAAATTGACCGTAAGAAAATGGAATGGTACCAATAACTATTGAGAATATGGTTAATTTTTTTATCATTATAAATGATGACCCTTAAAGTAATTTTTAAATTTTAACGATTATAGGTTGAGAAATATCAGATAGTAAATTTTCATATAAACTGGTCGGATAAGTAGTACTTTATATATTATAAGAAATATTTTTGGCATTACTAAAGTGAGTTATAGAATGAGATTAAAATAAAATTTATTTATATTTTTATGAAATATTTATTTTATAAATATAAGATAATAAAAGTAATTTTATCTAAAAATAGAATATCTAATTATGCTATAATGTTTTATTCTAAATTTTAAAATTTAAGTGATATTTATGAATGACAAATTAATTTTAAATACCGTAGCCATCATTCATACGCCATATAAAGAGAAATTTGCGGTACCGCGACAACCTGATTTAGTGAGAGATGGGAAAGGAAGAATAGAATTATTACCACCATATAATACGCCTGAAGCTGTACGTGGATTAGAGGAATTTTCACATTTATGGTTAATTTTTCAGTTTAACCATATAGTAACAGGGAAATGGCAACCAACGGTTCGTCCGCCACGTTTAGGAGGAAATAAACGTGTTGGTGTTTTTGCCTCTCGTGCTACGCATCGTCCGAATCCATTAGGGCTTTCAAAAGTTGCTTTAGAAAGGATCGTTTGTGAACAGGGAACAGTTTTTCTAGAAGTTGGCGCCGTTGATCTTGTTGATGGTACTCCAATTTTAGATATAAAGCCTTATCTGGCATATGCAGACAGTGAGCCAAATGCAAAATCTAGTTTTGCTCAAGAGAAACCTCAACCACGATTAGATGTTATTTTTACTGATTTGGCATTACAACAGGCACAAGAAATATCACGAAGGATCCCGAATTTTATACGTTTTATTAACGATGTTTTAGCACAGGATCCGAGACCTGCTTATCATAAGGACAAAGGGCAAGATCGAGTTTATGGCGTGGATCTTTATGATTTTAATATTCGTTGGCACGTAATTTTTCAAGAGACGCCCGAAAAATCGGAAGAATTTATTAAGATTTTGAGTATTGAGCCTAAATAGATATAAAAAATCCAGCCGTAGCTGGATTTTTTATTAGATGATGCGTTATTCCGCAAAGGATGCAAGAGTTGGTTCTGAATGAACATGGCTTGTAGCACCTTTGTATCCCGCACTACCTTTACCATTAAAATGGTAACGAGAGTGCTGCCAAATTTGGATTGGCATGATGGCATGGGCTTCTTCAACAGCGATTGCTTGAGTCGGTTCGGACATAGTGTGCATTACTGTTGAGAATGTACCAATTCGACCATTAAATTGATAATGAGATTGGTAGGCTTGCATTGCTAATGTTGTTTCATTAGACGGTAGAGGTTGAGCTACACATTGTGTTGGCTCTGAACTACTCAGGCGATCTAATGATTGTTGGATTTTTTTCGCTACTGCTTCATTAGCAGGTTGTGCAATCATATTTTCAAAAGGAACCACTGCTTGTGTTTTCTCTTCTGTCACAATGAATGCTTCTGCTGGTTCTGGCAATGTGGTTTGTTGCGCTTTTTCTTTTGCAAGTAGCTCATCTACTGACATAAATGGCATTGTAGCTGGTGCTTTTTTGGCATTATTAGGCGATGCAGGTTGTTGTACCCATACTTTTCCCATTGCTAACTCTGGAGAAGCGACGCCTCCTGAAATTGGCATCGGTGCCTTGTTCTCATCTTGACGACGTCGACGAGAATTATTTAAACGTAAATGACGCGGTAAGCGACGTTGACGATTATTTTTATTGGTATTTTCTACCGTTTCATCATTTTCAATTACTACCTCTTTAGAAACATGGGGCGCTAAATTGATTTCATTGTCAGCTTGTTTGGTTAAGGCATGAGAATGATCAATAGGAGCCTTTGTTTTCTCTCTAGATGTAGTAGGTGTCTGATCTTCAGAAACTTTCGCTTTTACAACGGTATCTTCTGATGTTGTTACCTGTTTATTCGCCACATTACGCTGATTTTTCTTATGTTCAGAAAGGCGTACTTTTTTTGGTGTTGGCGCCAATGCCTGAGAATCCATGGTATTTATTTCTGTGGATTCTGTAGTATTTTTAGCGACAACTTCTTTGGCATTTTCTACTGCTGTTGGTTGAGTCGTTTTATTTACACGAACTTTTTTATTCAGTTCACGACGTGCACGACGTTCTTGTTTTACAACAGTTTCTTTCTCTTTCGCCACTTTTGCTTTGCTATCTTGAGTATTCTCTAGATTTACCGCAGCTTGTGGTTTATTTTCTTTACGTGCTCTGACTTTACGTTCTTGGCGTTGTTCAAGTTTATCCGTATTTTCTGGACGTTCTGTACGCTGTGTATTGCAAGGTTCTTGGCGACGACGTTGAGCTCGATTTTCATTAGTACGTTTTGGACGATTATTTTTACGTGTTTGTTTTTTCACTGGCTGTTGTTTTTCTTCTTCAGCTGCAAAAAAATTACGAATCGCTTTAAGGAAACGACTAAAGAGCGATGGTGATTTTGTTTTCACTGGGGTTGGAGCAGGCGTATCAATCGCTAAACATACTGCCGCATTTTCAGCTGGACTATCACTATTGCAGTTGTTTGCTGCTTCAATTTGACGGGAAATCAAGGCTTCTTCTTGATCGGTCATTTCATCATGTTTTTCATGATATTTAGTTAAGTGGTAGCTAAGTACATTAGATTCCTCACCATCACGGATACGGAAAACGTGGAAATGTGGTGTTTCCATGCTTTCATTCGGTACCACAATAATGGATACATTATGGCGTTGCTCAATTTTATGAATGGCCTTACGTTTTTCATTAAGAAGATAAGTCGCAATTTTCACAGGTACGATACAGTGAACTTGTTTGGTATTTTCTTTTAATGCTTCTTCTTCCAGTAAACGTAAAATAGATAAAGACAATGATTCATTATCACGAACTTTTCCAGTTCCTTGGCAACGAGGACAGATATGAGAAGAAGAATCACCAAGCGATGCACTTAAGCGCTGGCGAGACATTTCTAATAAACCGAAACGTGAAATACGGCTGATTTGGATGCGAGCACGATCTTGGCGTACGGCTTCACGCATACGGTTTTCAACTTCCCGTTGGTTACGCACTGGTCCCATATCAATGAAATCAATAACGACTAAACCACCTAAGTCACGTAGGCGTAATTGGCGTGCGATTTCATCTGCTGCTTCTAGGTTGGTATTAAGTGCGGTTTCTTCAATATCACTACCTTTGGTTGCACGAGCGGAGTTGATATCGATTGCAATTAAAGCTTCAGTTACGTCAATAACAATAGAACCGCCTGATGGTAAACGCACTTCACGTTGGAATGCTGATTCAATTTGGGATTCGATTTGATAGTGACTGAAAAGAGGAACTTCGCCTTGATAAAGTTTTACGCGGTTTAGAAAATCTGGACGGACAAGCTTGATTTGATGCTTCGCTTTTTCAAAGACTTTTGGATTATCAATCAGAATTTCACCAATATCTCGACGCAAATAATCACGAATTGCACGAACAATAACATCACTTTCTTGGTGAATTAAGAATGGTGCAGGGCGACTTTGAGCAGCTTGCTTAATTGCCTCCCAATGATGGAGAAGGACTTTAAGATCCCATTGTAATTCTTCTGGTGATTTGCCTACACCTGCAGTTCTTACAATTAACCCAACACCTTCAGGTACATCTAAGCAACTTAATGCTTCTTTTAATTCTGTACGTTCGTCACCTTCAATACGGCGCGAAATACCACCTGCTTTAGGATTATTTGGCATAATAACCAAGTAACTACCAGCAAGTGAGATAAATGTAGTAAGTGCCGCACCTTTATTTCCACGTTCTTCTTTGCTTACTTGGACAATAACTTCCTGACCTTCTGTAAGAACATCACGGATATTAGGGCGTCCTTGATAAGCGTAATCTTTAGGGAAATATTCGCGGGCAATTTCTTTGAGGGGTAGGAATCCGTGTCTTTCAGCACCGTAATCAACAAAGGCTGCTTCTAAACTTGGTTCAACACGGGTAATTCTACCTTTATAAATATTAGCTTTTTTTTGTTCATGGCTGGTGTTTTCGATATCTAGATCAAATAAGCGTTGACCGTCCACGAGTGCGACACGAAGCTCTTCTTTTTGTGTCGCATTAATTAACATTCTTTTCATTACATTTCTCTTTCTAATTATGAAAATATTATGTCACAGCAGTACAGGGTTTTCGACCTCGTGTCTGTCGCAAAATGTCAATCTCTCGACTGTCAGTTGCTGGGTGCTTTAAAAACCATTGAGAAGATTTACAATAAATTCTTCATTAAAAGTATGGGTACACATCCGTGACTTGGAAAATTATTGCTACTTTATGTCTTATGCCATTCGCTGCATTAAAGGTATCAATAATATGAATATTCTGTGTTTATTATGAACACAAAAAACCTTGGTATTATCCACTTTCCTTGAAATTTTAGCAAGATAGCGGGGCATTTTCCCCGCCGATCTTCTATTTGATAAATAGAAATTTTTTTGAAAATTGAGGCGTGATTAATGGTTTAAACACACTTTTCAACTTTTGCTTGTTTAACCATATTATCGGCAACTTCCAGAATCGTAATTTTTAGTCCTTCAATTTTAAATATTTGTCCTTTTTTAGGAATTTCTTCTAAATGTTCAATGATCCAACCATTGAAAGTTCTGACTTCTTCGTTATCTAAATCCCAGTGGAACATTTTGTTCAAATCCCGAAGATTTGCACTTCCATCAATGATGATAGAACCGTCAGATTGACGTTCGACTTCTTCGTCAATTGAAGGGGCTGTTGAAGTAGTAAATTCGCCAACAATTTCTTCTAAAATATCTTCAAGGGTAATAAGCCCTTTAATGTCTCCATATTCATCAATAACTAGACCAACACGTTCTTTTTTTGTTCTAAAGTTTAAAAGTTGAGTATTGAGTGGTGTACCTTCTGGAATGAAATAAGGTTCATCAGCGGCACGAATTAATGTTTCTTTACTAAATTCATTTTTGTCTAACATTAAACGATAAGCTTCACGGATACGTAAGATACCGATCACTTGCTCATCAAGACTATCTTTGTAAAGAACAACACGGCTATGTGCAGCATGGTTTAATTGACGCATGATAGATTTCCAATCATCCTCAATATTAATTCCTCCGATATCATTACGAGGAACCATAATGTCATCAACCGTTACCTCTGCGAGATCCAGAATAGATAACAACATTTGTTGGTGAGAGCCAGGGATATATTTGCCTGATTGCATCACAATTGAACGTAATTCTTCTGCACTTAGCGTATGGTTTTTTGCTTCATTCTTTAAGCCAAGTAAACGCATTAAACCTTTGATAATAAGATCCATCAAAAATACGATAGGACTTAAAATTTTAGCGAGCGGAACAAGGACGTGACTAGAGAAAAAAGCAACCTTTTCTGGGTAAATTGCAGCAATTGTTTTTGGCAAAATTTCAGAAAAAATAAGCATGAAGAAGGTTAAAACCCCTGTTGCTACGGCTACACCAAGATCACCAGAAATACGCATTCCAATTATAGTGGTAATAGCAGAAGCGGAAATATTAATGAGGTTATTACAAATAAGAATAAGGCTTAAAAGACGATCGGTTTTATTTAATAATTTTTCGGCTTTTTGTGCGCCTTTATTGCCTTTTTCGGCAAGGAAACGCATACGATAGCGATTGACAGAAAGTAATCCCGTTTCAGAACCTGAGAAATAGGCAGAAAGGATTAATAAGATAATTAAAATAATAAATAGTGTACTAAGGGGAATACTGTCCAAAATAATATGATCCTGCGTGAGTGAATATAAAGGCAAAGTGAAATATAGTTTGACTTTGCCCGATCATTTTAAAAAATTAAAATGTGCGGATATTATACAATGATTAATTGATTTATTGGGGAAATTTTTTCTTTTTTATTTTTATCTTGTTGTTATATGAATGAAAATAACAGCATTAATTAATTTTTTTGTTAGTCGACGTCTTTTATGAAAATGGCTTTTCTTATTGCAACTAATGAAAAAATCTTTAGTTTTTAGTATAATCAGCCGAAATTTTATTTGCGAATTTAGGATTTATTATGTTTGAAAATTTATCAGATCGCCTTTCGCAGACCCTACGCAATATCACAGGGAAAGGGCGTTTAACCGAAGATAATATTAAAGATACCTTGCGTGAAGTACGCATGGCATTATTAGAAGCGGATGTGGCACTTCCCGTTGTCCGTGAATTTATTAAACAAGTTAAAGAACAAGCTATTGGTGAGGAAGTTAATAAAAGCTTAACACCAGGGCAAGAATTTTTAAAAATCGTCCAACGCCAATTAGAAGTGGCAATGGGGGATGCGAACGAAAGTTTAAATTTAGCTTGTCAACCGCCTGCAGTTATCCTTATGGCTGGTTTACAAGGGGCGGGTAAAACAACGAGTGTTGCAAAACTTGCTAAATTCTTACATGAGCGTGAAAAGAAAAAAGTGCTTGTCGTTTCTGCTGACGTTTATCGCCCAGCAGCGATTAAACAATTAGAAACCTTAGCAAGTGAAGTGGGTGTTGATTTTTATCCATCTTCCACTCAACAAAGTCCAGTGGATATTGCAACATCCGCATTAAGTGATGCAAAACTTAAATTCTATGATGTGTTGATTGTCGATACAGCAGGGCGTTTACATGTCGATGAAGAAATGATGCAAGAAATTCAACAAGTTCATGCAGCATTAAATCCGATTGAAACACTCTTTACCGTTGATGCGATGACAGGGCAAGATGCAGCAAATACGGCAAAAGCTTTCAATGAAGCTTTACCATTAACGGGTGTGATTTTAACTAAAGTTGATGGGGATGCGCGTGGTGGTGCGGCGCTTTCTATTCGTCAAATTACTGGTAAACCAATTAAATTCCTTGGGGTTGGTGAAAAAACAACGGCATTAGAACCATTCCATCCTGATCGTGTCGCTTCTCGTATTTTAGGTATGGGCGATGTGATGTCTTTAATCGAAGACTTACAACGTACCGTTGATCAAGAAAAAGCAGAGAAATTAGCGAAAAAATTCAAACAAGGTGATGATTTTACCTTAGAAGATTTCCGTCAACAGCTCATTGAAATGAAAAAAATGGGTGGATTAACTTCTATGCTAGATAAACTTCCTGGCATGAAAAATTTACCAGATCATCTAAAAAATAAGGTAGATGACAAAATGTTTGCCAAAATGGAAGCGATGATTAATTCCATGACGCTTAAGGAACGTGCTTATCCAGACATTATTAAAGCATCCCGACGCCGTCGTATTGCGGAAGGTTCTGGCACCACCGTACAAGATGTAAATAAATTGCTGAAACAATTCGGTGAAATGCAGAAAATGATGAAGAAAATGCGTAAAGGCGGCATGGCTAAGATGATGCGTAGCATGAAAGGCATGATGGGTGGACTTGGTGGCATGGGTGGTCTTGGCGGACTTCCTGGTATTGGTCGTAAACGTTAATCTGAATTAAGGAGCATTTTACAATGTCAGCAACAAATAATTCTTTTAGACCAAGTTATTGGCAAAGACTTAAAGTCGCCTTCCAATATGTTATGCCTCAGATTTATATGACCCGCATTGCAGGTTATTTAGCCGAGAAAGAATGGGGCGGATTTACTCATTTGGTGATTAAGTTGTTTGCCAAAAAATACGATATAAATATGCAAGAAGCGGCAAAATCGAGTTATAACGATTATCCAACGTTTAATGCATTTTTTACCCGTGAACTAAAAGAGGGAGCTCGTCCAATTGTAGAAGGCGATAAAAATCTCTGTTTACCAGCGGATGGTCGCATCAGTGAATGTGGTAAAATTGAAGAAGATTTGCTCATTCAAGCGAAAGGACACTACTTTTCTTTAGAAGATTTACTTGGTGGCAATAAAAATTTAGCAAAAACATTTGAAAATGGAATTTTTGCCACCACATATCTCTCACCGAGAGATTATCATCGTGTTCACATGCCTTGTGATGCAACATTACGTCAAATGACTTATGTACCAGGTGAGTTATTTTCTGTAAATCCATTTTTAGCAGAACATGTGCCAAATCTTTTTGCACGTAATGAGCGAGTAATCTGTTTATTCGATACTGAATTTGGACCGATGGTACAAATTCTTGTTGGGGCGACAATTACGGCTAGTATGAAAACCGTATGGGCGGGTGTGATTAATCCACCTCGCTATAAACGTGTGGTTGACTGGTATTATGATGGTGAGGATGCCGTTTCACTTAAAAAAGGTCAAGAAATGGGAGCTTTCCAACTAGGCTCAACAGTAATCAACCTATTTGTTGAAGATAGCATGACATTAGCGCCAGAATTGACAGTAGGGCATCCTGTTAAAATGGGTGAATTGCTTGGTACGATCACGAAGTAATTTCAGATAACAGTTTTTATTAACAGAGGAAAACAAAATGACAGATAACATCTTTGAAAACGTAGATTTAAGCACCACCTCTGCGAAAGGTAGCTACGGGATTGGTTTACAAATTGGTCAACAATTATTAGAAAGTAAATTAGAAATTACTCCAGCTGCTGTGGGTAAAGGTATTTATGATGTATTAATGCAACAAGTACCTGCACTTGAATTAATGGACGTTCAAAACGCATTATTAGAATTACAAAAACAAGCATCTGAAGTGTTAAAAGCAGAAGCAGAAGCAGCGAAAAAAGAAGGTGAAAAATTCTTAGCTGAAAATGCAAAAAAAGATGGCGTTAAAGTAACTGATAGTGGTTTACAATACGAAGTATTAAAAGAAGGTAACGGTAAAGTTCCTTCTAAAGATGATCATGTTCGTGTTCACTATACAGGTAAATTACCTAACGGTACTGTATTTGATAGCTCAGTACAACGTGGTCAACCAGCTGAGTTCCCAGTTGGTGGTGTAATTCCAGGTTGGGTTGAAGCGTTAACTATGATGCCTGTTGGTTCTAAATGGAAACTTGTGATTCCTGCAGAATTAGCATACGGTGAACGTGGTGCTGGCGCTGCTATTCCACCAAATAGCCCATTAGAATTTGAAGTTGAATTATTAGATATTCTTTAATTCTCCGCTTTACATAATGCATAAAAAAGCCCGATTTAATTCGGGCTTTTTCTTTGGAATAATATCTAAGGTATGGATTATTAGTGGGCTTCGTCCCAGTTTTCACCAATCCCAACATCCACAATAAGTGGCACGTCAAGCACGGCAGCATTTTCCATTAAATTTTTGATTTTTTGTGACCAAAAATCAATTTTATCTTCTCGTACCTCAAAGACTAGTTCATCGTGCACTTGCATGATCATTTGAATTTCATCTGAGTCTTGAATCTCTTTAGCAATCGCAATCATAGCACGTTTGATAATATCCGCCGCTGTGCCTTGCATTGGTGCGTTAATTGCCAAACGTTCTGCTGCTTTGCGTGCAATTGCATTACTTGCAGTTAATCCAGGAAGATGTAAACGGCGATGGAATAGGGTTTCGACATAGCCTGTTTCTTTGCCTCGTTCTGGTACTTGACGCATAAAATCCTGCACACCAGGATAACGCATAAAATAGCGTTTGATATAATCTTGAGCTTCGTTACGAGCAAGACCTAATTGGCGCGCTAAGCCAAAAGCACTCATGCCATAAATGAGACCGAAGTTGATTGCTTTTGCATTGCGGCGTTGATTATTTGTTACTTCATCTAGCGGTAATCCAAAAATTTCAGCGGCGGTGGCACGGTGAATATCTTTCCCCGTGTTAAAGGCATTGATTAAATTTTCATCTTTAGACAAATGTGCCATGATGCGTAATTCAATTTGTGAATAATCGGCAGCCATAATTTTAAAGCCATCTCGTGCAATAAATGCTTGGCGAATACGGCGACCTTCTTCGCTTCTGACAGGAATATTCTGCAAATTTGGATCGCTAGAGGATAAACGCCCAGTACTGGTAACCGCTTGATGATAAGAGGTATGTACACGTCCTGATTCATCAACAAGTTGAGGTAATTTATCTGTATAGGTTGATTTTAACTTACTTAGCCCACGATGCTCGACAATGACTTTCGGTAATTCATGTTCAAGAGCAAGTTCCTCTAGCACCTCTTCATTGGTGGACGGAGCACCTTTTGGTGTTTTTTTAAGGACTGGCAAATGTAATTTATCAAATAAAATTTCTTGTAATTGTTTGGTCGAAGAAAGATTAAAACTTTCTCCAGCAAGTGTAGAGGCTTGTTGTTCTAATTGTTGTAGATTACTTTCAATTTCAGTAGATTGAAGGAAAAGCGCATCACTATCAATGAGCACACCTGTACTTTCCATTTTTTGTAAAATTGGGAGTAACGGAAGTTCTAGTTCTGAATATAACGCCTCGATTTTCGGATCTTTTTTGAGTTGTTCATTGAGGAAAAGATGTAGGCGCATGGTAATATCCGCATCTTCGGCTGCGTATTCAGTTGCTGTTTCTACTGGAATTTGATTAAAGGTGAGTTGTTTTTTACCTTTTCCTGCAATTTCTTCAAAAGTAATCGTTTGATAATTTAGATACTCTTTTGCAAGATCATCAAGATTATGTTTACCTGTGCTATCTAATGCATAGGCTTCTAACATCGTATCGAAAGCGATTCCTTTTAACTGAATACCAGAACGCTCGAAAATATGAGCATCATATTTTAGATTTTGTCCCACTTTTTTAAGCGATTCATTCTCTAAAATCGGTTTTAAGATTTGAATCGTTTTTTCAAAATCTAGTTGTTGTGGCGCACCTGTGTAATCATGGCGCAAAGGTAAGTAAGTTGCTTCGCCATTTTCAAGCGCAAAAGAAATACCTACGAGGTTAGCCTGCATATAATCCAATGCGTCAGTTTCAGTATCAATAGCAAAGAGAGAAGCAGTTTGTAATTTCTGGCACCATGCTTCTAATTGGTCTTCATTTAAAATACATTCGTATTTGCTACGATCAACACTAATTTGCGTACTCTTTTTAGTCTTACCAGTAAGTGGTTTGCGAGTAATTTCTTTGTGTAATGTATCGCTAGTTTTTGGAGCGGTTGTTGTCGTGTCACTGGCTGTCGTAATGGATGCGATTCCATTTTGCGCATCTTTCAACCAACGTTTAAAGCCATAGCGATCAAAATTTTCGATTAATGCAGGCATATCCGCAGGTTTTACGGTAAGTGCATCGGTTGAAACATGTAAATCTACGTCTGTTTTAATTGTCGCGAGTAAATAAGAAAGTTCGGCATTTGCCTTTTCAGCCTCTAATTTTGCTCCAAGGGTTTTTGCACCTCGAATGGTTAATGTTGCCACTTTATCTAAATTTGCATAGATCTCTTTAAGGCTACCGATACCTTGCAATAATGCGAGTGCAGTTTTTTCACCAACACCTTTAACGCCTGGAATGTTATCCGAACTGTCGCCCATTAGTGCAAGGAAGTCGATAATAAGCGCTGGTGGAATACCGTATTTTGCTTCTACGCCTTTTTCATCCAGGAGTGTATTGTTCATGGTGTTGATGAGCATGATATTGTCATCAACAAGTTGTGCCATATCTTTATCACCTGTACTAATCAGAACTTTTTGTCCTTTTTTAGACGCTTCAGTAGCCAAGGTTCCGATAACATCATCAGCCTCAACGCCATCAATTACAAGTAAGGGGATACCTAATGCCTTGATCATGTTGTGTAATGGTGCGATTTGGCAACGTAAATCATCAGGCATTGGAGGGCGATTAGATTTGTATTCTTCAAACAATTCATCACGGAATGTTTTCCCTTTTGCATCGAAAACAACGGCAATATGAGTTGGGTTTACTTGTGAAATAAGGCTTTTTAACATATTTAAAACGCCGTACATCGCACCAGTTGGCTCGCCTTTATCATTGGTAAGAGGTGGAAAGGCGTTGAAGGCACGATATAAGTAAGAGGAACCATCCACTAGTACAAGTGGATTATGGGCAATCTGTGTCATAAATTTAATATCTCATTGGCTTTAACATGTTAAAGATTATAACGGAAAACCATGCTAACGGCTAATTTCAGCGGTGAAAAAGGATAATTGCTAATATAATGAATTTATTATTTATTTTTATAAAAACATAAAATTTTCCGAAAATTGAGGCGTCTAATAAAATGTAAGAATTTTTACTCTTATAAAAATAGGCTAGAATACGTAAAAGTAGAAGTTTCGACGCTGAAAGGAGAACGTGAATGAAACAGCTAAAACAAATGATAGTGACACTATTTTTTGGTGTACTATTTTTATTGCAAACGGCAAAGGCAGAAAGTGAAGTCCGCATTGTGATTGATGGCGGTTCTGTATTTGCAAGACCAATTGCCGTTGTCCCTTTCCATTGGAATGGACAGGGTAGTAAACCGATTGATATTTCCAGTATTGTTGCAGCAGATTTAACCAATAGTGGAATGTTCCAAGCATATCCCACCCAAAGTATGCCTCAACAACCTAATTCAGCTACGCAAGTGAAACCAGCGGAATGGGCTAAATTAGGAATTGGTAATGTGGTTGTTGGGCAAATTACGCCAAATGGTAATAGTTATGCCGTCGCATTCCAACTTGTTGATACTTTAGGTGTTTCTGGTGCTGCAGGTCGTGTACTATTACAAAAACAATACTTAATTCCTGCAAGTAAAATACGTGTTGGTGCTCACACGATTAGTGATGCCATTTTCCAACAGCTTACCGGAGTAAAAGGGGCATTTAGAACGAAGATTGCTTACGTGATTCAAGAAAATAGTGGCGATCGCCCATATCAATTACGTGTTGCTGATTATGATGGTCATAATCAACATATCATTTTCCGTAGTGCAGAACCGATTATGTCACCAGCATGGTCTGCAGATGGTCGTAAAATGGCGTATAGCTCTTTTGAAAATCAACAATCTCGATTAATTATGCAAGATCTTGCGACAGGGCAACGTAACGTAATCGTACAAGGTCCTGGACATCATGGTGCGCCATCTTTCTCACCTGATGGAACAACGCTTGCTTTTTCATCATCTAAAGACGGTAAACTTAATATTTATCTCTATAATTTGAGTACGCACCAAATTACTCAGTTAACACAGAATGCAGGTAATAATACAGAACCATCTTGGAGTGCTGATAGTCAACATATTATTTTTACATCAGATCGTAACGGTAACCCACAAGTTTATATGATGAATCGTGATGGTAGTGATGTTCAACAACTGACTAACCAAGGTTTAAATTATAGTGGGCAATTAACTTCAGACGGTAAAAACTTGATTTTCATTTCTAATGACCATCTTGTGAAAAAGAACTTAGAAACTGGAACTAAACAACTTCTTACTACGACTTTCTTAGATGAAAGTCCAAGTTTATCGCCGAATGATTTAATGATTATTTATAGCTCTACTCAGGGTTTAGGAAAGGTGTTACAATTAGTATCGGCAGATGGGCATTTTAAAGCTCGTTTACCTAGTGGTGATGGTCAGGTTAAATTCCCTGCATGGTCACCTTATTTAAATTAATTTTAGGAGAACGTGATGAAAAAAATCACAAAAATGCTTGCAGTAGCTGGTTCTATTGCAGTATTAGCGGCATGTGGTTCAACCACTCCAACTGAAACTGCACCAACTACATTCGGTGGATTTACTGCACAACAATTACAACAAGATCAGCAAGCAAACACCGTTTACTTTGCATTTGATCGTTACAATATTGATCCTCAATATTTGCCACGTTTAGATGCACAAGCTGCATATTTAATGGCTAACCCAGCTGAACACGTGCAAATTCAAGGTTATACCGATGAACGTGGTACACCTGAATACAATATTGCATTAGGTCAACGCCGTGCAGATGCAGTAAAAACTTACTTATTAAGCAAAGGTGTAAACCAAGCACAACTTTCTACCATTTCTTATGGTGAAGAAAAACCAGCTGTATTAGGTCACACTGCAGCTGACTACGCAAAAGATCGTCGTGCAATCTTAGCTTACTAATTTGTAGAACTTTGAATGAAAACAAAAAAGCGAGATAAATATCTCGCTTTTTTATTTAATTAAATTTGTTACAAACGATTAAGCTAATACTTGCTCTGGAATGAGGTAACCTTGCGGCGCTTCAACTTTGTCTTCAAAAGTAACAAGTTCCCACGCTTTTTCATCCGCTAATAGTTTACGTAACAATTTATTATTTAAACCATGACCAGACTTATACGCTTTAAAAGATCCAATAATGTTGTGTCCAGCCATATAGAGATCGCCTATTGCATCAAGCATTTTGTGGCGTACCAATTCATCTTTGAAGCGTAAGCCTTCTTCATTCAAAATACGATAATTATCTAATACAATTGCATTATCTAAACTACCGCCTAGTGCTAAACCTTGTGATTGAAGATATTCAATATCTTTCATAAAACCAAAGGTTCTTGCACGACTGATTTGTTGAATGAAAGTTTCGGTTGTAAAATCTGTCGCATAATGACGCACATCTTTACTGATTGCTGGATGTTGGAAATCAATAGTGAATTCCAAGTGTAATCCATTAAATGGTTCGAACTCTGCCCATTTATCACCATCTTCAATACGTACTTTTTCTTTAATACGAATGAATTTTTTAGCTGCATCTTGTTCTTCAATACCAGCATCTAATAGTAAATAGACAAAAGGATTCGCACTACCATCCATGATCGGAATTTCTGGTGCATCTACTTCAATAATAATGTTATCAATACCCAAGCCTGACAACGCTGCATTTAAATGCTCAACAGTTGAAATACGGATACCGTCTTCATTAACTAATGCGGTACAAAGCATCGTATCTTGCACTGCGTTAGCGTTTGCTACGAAAGTGACAGGCGGATTGAGATCTGTACGGCAATAGATCACACCCGTATTGGGCATCGCAGGACGTAAGGTAAGGGTAACTTTATTACCACTATGTAACCCTACTCCTGTAACTTTAATACTTTGTTTTAAAGTACGTTGTTTGATCATCGCATTATCTTCTTATTAATAATTATTTATTTGTAAAATGAGCCACATTGAACTGACTAAAATCACGTTTACGTTCATAAGTCGGTGTATCAAGTGTATCTTTTGGTTCATCAGTATTTTCATCTGATGAAGGTGAAGTGGTTTCTGCCGCAGGTTTTGCTTCAGCATGATTCACTTCATTTAAACTTGCGTTACGGATACGGATATTTGGTTCTTCACGTTCACCAATACCAGTCGCAACAAGAGTTACGCGGATTTCATCTTCTAATTCTGGAAGAAGAGCAGTACCCACTTTAATAATTGCATCTTCAGAAGCAAAGCCATGTACTACACTTGCAACAGTATCTAATTCACCAAGGGTTAAATTTGGACCCGCAGTTACGTTAATTAAGATACCTTTAGCACCTTGTAAGTCAACATCTTCAAGTAATGGGCTTGCAATAGCTTCTTGGACTGCTTTTTCAGCACGATCTTCAGATGCTTTACCTTTAGCAAAACCAGTACCCATCATTGCACGACCCATTTCAGACATAACAGTTTTAACGTCTTCAAAGTCCACATTGATGATACCTGGAGAGGTAATCATATCAGAAATACCAGTTACAGAATTATGTAATACTTCATTTACTGCTTTAAATGCATTTGGAATAGTAATATTTTTACCAAGTACTTTAATTAATTTTTCATTAGGAATAATAATGAGCGAATCAACATATTGAGATAGCTCTTTGATCCCTAATTCTGCAAAGTACATTTTTTTGCGACCTTCGTATGAGAAAGGTTTAGTTACAACGGCAACAGTTAAAATACCAAGTTCTTTTGCAATTTGTGCAATAACTGGTGTTGCACCTGTACCTGTACCACCGCCCATACCAGCGGCTAAGAACACCATATCGGCGCCTTCTAAAACTTGACGTAAAGCCTCACGATCCTCTTCAGCGGCTTTACGACCTACATTTGGATTAGAACCTGCACCAAGACCACGAGTTAATGCGCCACCAATTTGAATGGTTTGAGGCACTTTACTTGTACGTAATGCTTGTGCATCAGTATTGACTGCATAATATTCTATTTTACCGAACTCATCATCAAAATTTGGATATAGGAAATCTTCGCTGATTGTTGGCTGTACTATTTGTGTTTCAGCGTCGTCGTCACCATTTAAAAACTGAGGCGATAATTTATTTTCTTGTTCTACCATATGGTTGACCGCATTACAGCCACCACCGCCTACACCGATTACTTTAATAAGTGAGCCGGAATCTTCATATTCATAGTCAACTGGTTCGATAGTCATAGTTAATCTCCGTAATATGCTACTTCTATATAGGTAGCATTATTATAATTGCAATTATCTCTTATTGTAGATGAAAAACATACATTTTAAAACTCTGACCTAACTTTATTGACAAATTTTTTCAATTTAAAATAGAGTTTTTTGGATAAACTGTCTTCATCTTTATCTTCAATACCTGTATCTTGGTTTTGATAACAACGTAATAAACCAATTGCTGTAGAATACGCTGGATTATTTACGTAATCTGTCATACCAGAAACATCAATAGGGTATCCAATTCTTACAGGACACTGGAATACGATCTCTGCACATTGGACTAAATCTTGAGTAAGGGCTGCCCCACCTGTAATAACAATGCCAGAAATTAATTCAGAATTGATTTTTTTACTATCAAGCTCTTCTTTTAATTTGTTTAATTCTGTTTTAACCAGATTTAATAATTCAAAATAACGAGGCGCAATAATTTCTGATAATTCACTTTTATCACAAGTTAAAACACGACCTGGCGTTGCACTTTTAATTTTAATTTCGGCATTTTGTTGAGTACGTGGTGGATACATCGCACTTCCATATTGAATTTTAATTTCTTCTGCTTCATGGAATGGAGTAGAGAAATAATGAGTAATATCATTAGTAACACGATTGCCCGCATAAGTAAGGGATTTACTTAAACGTAATTTCCCTTGTGTATAGACGGCAATATCCATTGTTCCTGCACCGAAATCAATGACACAAACGCCAAGATTTTTTTCATCTTCCGTTAAAACAGCTTCAGCAGAGGCGTAGCCTGAATAGAATACACGATCAACTTGTAATGGGATGTTTAATTTAGAATGACATAGTCCGACAGCTTTTTTGAGATTTGCTAATGCGGCTTGCTGGCAAGCAATTAAATGTGCACGTGCGGTGAGACGCATACCTTGTAAACCAAGAGGGTCTGTAATATTCATACGATCATCCAGTGCAAATTCTTGGGGAATAACTTGGAGAAGTGAAAGCCCATCACCAATTTTAACAGAACGAGCAGTCATGACGGCTTGATCAATGTCTTCTTGTGTGACTTCTTCATCTTCACCAATGGCCACAACACCACTTTCATTAAGAGAATGAATATGTTTACCTGTAATAGAAATAATTACGCTTTCAATTTGACAATGAGCTACATCAGCTGCTGATTCAATAGCTCGTTGAATAGCATTAGCAATGGCATTCAAATCAGTGATACCGCCCTGACTAATTCCTTTTGAAGGATGAGAGCTAAAGCCGCTTACCTCGATCATCCCATTAGGGAAGACCTGACCTACTACGGCAGCCACTTTTGAGGTGCCAATTTCAAGACCAACGATAAGTTTTTGTTCACCATTATTTTTCATTTTTTGTTCTCACTTTGATTTGAATCGCTATCAATCAATTTTACTGCTGCACCAGAAGGATAACGTAGATCAACATAGGCTATTTTTTTGTCCGCAGGGATCTCAATATTAGGATAAATTTTAGAGAAATTTGCTAATTTATTCTCCCAATTTGAGCTACCTAGTTTCAGCACCATTCCATTAGATATGATGGCTGTCCACGCTCCACGGTCGGTTAAGTATAATTTTTTTAAAATTAAATGTTGTTGCTGTAATTGGGCAGACATTGCATTCCATACTGACAGCAACAATTGGGTTTTATTATTTGGACCGTTTAAGTTCGGTAAATTGCTTGGATAATTCTTATCGGGTGGCAAAGAAAAAATTGTTCCATCATCCGCAAGAAAATTATTTCCATTCCACATTGCGATAGGCTGATAATCCTGTACCCAAAGGTATAAACTATCTGGCCACTGTTTATGTACTACTAATGTTTTTATCCACGATAATTGTGCAAGTTGATTTTTAATTTGTTGGGTATCCTGAGCCAAAAAACTTTTTAGGCCGCCCATACGTTCTAAAGCATCTTGAATATCTTCTTCTTGTGTATAGATACGATCACCTTTTAAAGTGATTTTGTCTAAAGGTTGTGTATCTAAATTATCAATAATTGATATCCAAGGTGCATTCATGATCGCAATAAAGCCTATTATAAACAACAAGCTGATAAAGAACCATTTTCTAAAAACAGTGTTTTTAACCAAATACCAGTATTGCTTGATGATTTGGGTACTTTTTGCCATTAACGTGTTAACTCCAAGATTTTCACGACTAATTGTTCAAAGGAATAGCCAACTTGTGCAGCTGATTTCGGAAATAAGCTATGGCTTGTCATTCCTGGGCAAGTATTTGCTTCAACAAGGCGGAATTCACCTTTCGCATTACTCATAATGTCAATACGCGTCCAACCACGACAACCGAGTGCATTAAATGCCGCTTTAGCTAATTGACGAATTTCTTGTTCTTTCTCATCGCTTAACCCAGCTGGGCAAAAATATTGCGTATTATCTAGCAGATACTTAGCTTCATAATCATAGAATTCGTTTGCAGGCACAATTTTGATAGCTGGGAGTGCTTCTTCACCTAAAATTGGCACAGTGAATTCTTCACCATCAAGCCATTCTTCAATCAGTACTGTTTCATCAAATTCTAGAGCGTGTAACACAGCTGATTTTAAATCTTCTACATTTTTTACTTTGGTTAAACCCACGCTAGACCCTTCTAATGATGGTTTGACCATAACTGGCATGCCAAGTTCTTTTTCTATGGCGACAGGATCTAAATTATTAAGAGTATTGCGAGTGATAACAACCATTTTGGCAACGGGAAGACCGTATGCGTGCCACATCATTTTTGTACGCATTTTATCCATAGAAAGAGCAGAAGCTAAAACACCACAACCCGTGTAAGGTAAGTGGATCTGTTCTAATAAGCCTTGCATCGTACCATCTTCACCACCACGACCGTGTAAAATATTAAATACACGATCAAATCCAGCCTCTTTTAATGTAGCAACAGGATAATTTTGTGGATCAATGCCTTCAGCATTAAAACCTTGAGATTTTAATGCGTTAAGAACCGCTGCACCAGATTGTAGTGAAATCTCACGTTCTGCAGATGAGCCACCCATGAGGACAGCAATTTTTTCTTCTTTTAATGCTTTCATTTTCTTTTCTCTTTGAATTAATTGGGCAACTAATATTTAAGTAAATTATTTTGACCATTTCTCAGCAAGACTGCGTGATAAACGGCTGATATCTCCCGCACCTTGAGCGAGAATTAAATCGTCATCTTGTAAAACTTGTTCTAATACTTCTGCAAGTTGATTTTTATCTGCTACTAAAATTGGATCTACTTTGCCAAGATTACGAATGGAACGGCATAAATTACGGCTATCTGCACCTGCAATAGGGGCTTCGCTTGCGGCATACACATCTAACATTAATAGTACATCTACTTGGGATAATACACGGACGAAATCATCAAAGAGATCACGTGTTCTTGAGTAACGATGTGGTTGGAAAATCATGACAAGGCGTTTTTTCTCCCAGCCTTGGCGTGCTGCTTGGATAGTAACATTTACTTCCGTAGGATGATGACCATAATCGTCCACAAGCATGACTTGTTTGCCGTTTACATCAAATTCACCAAGTTCATCAAAACGACGACCTGCTCCTTGGAATTGTTGGAGTGCATCAATAATTTTTTCGATCTCAATGCCTTCTTCTTTAGCCACAACAAGGGCAGCTGTGGCATTTAAGGCGTTATGGTGCCCTGGAACATTGAGTGTTACGTGTAATTCTTTACCACTAGGGCAAGCGATATCAAAATGACCTTGGAATCCTTGTTGGTGGTAATTTTTAATTTGATAATCGACATTATCTGAGAAACCATAAGTAAGAATAGGGCGACCAATACGATCCCGTAAACTCATTAATTCTGTATCGTCTCCACAGAGGACAGCAAGACCATAGAAAGGTAGATTATGAAGGAAGTTCACATAAGTTTGTTTCATTTCTTCAAAATCACCATGATAGGTATCCATATGATCAGGTTCAATATTGGTAACAATTGATACCATAGGTTGTAAGTGTAAAAATGAAGCGTCACTTTCATCGGCTTCCGCAATAAGATAACGACTGTCACCTAGATGGGCATTCGTTCCAAGTGATTTTACTAATCCACCATTTACAAAAGTTGGGTCAAGATCTGCATGTGCAAAAATAGTGGCTAACATCGCAGTGGTCGTGGTTTTCCCATGTGTACCTGCTACTGCAATACCGTAACGGAAACGCATAATTTCTGCTAACATCTGCGCACGTTGAATAACAGGAACATGTTTTTCGATTGCGGTAACAATTTCGATATTATCTTTTTTAATAGCACTAGAAATTACCACTACATCAACGTTATCAATATTTTCTGCTTGGTGAGCAAAGGTAATTTTTGCCCCTTTATCCATAAGATGAATAGTTGTGGCATTTGGCTGTAAATCTGAACCGCTAATCTCATATCCTTCGTTCAATAAAACTTCTGCGATTCCCCCCATGCCAGCACCGCCAATGCCGACAAAATGGATGCGTTTAATACGACGCATTGCTGGGATAAAAGCATTTTGATTTTTATGTTGCATTGATAATCCTTTACTTTTATTTTGTAATTTTAATAATTTCATTCGCTACAATTTTTGCACTTTGTGGTGTAGCTTGATCTTTGGCAATATTGGCCATTTCTAGAAGTACTGAGCGATCAAGCTTTTCAAAGGTATGTGCAAGTTTTTCAGGGGTAAATTCATTTTGCTCAATAATAATTGACGCCCCTTTTTTCGCAAGAAATTCTGCATTTAGATATTGTTGGCGATCTTTATGTTGGAAAGGTACAAAGATCGCAGCTGCACCAATAGCTGCTATTTCGCATACTGTTAAGGCACCAGATCGGCAAATTACTAAATCTGCCCATGCATATTCGGTAGCAATATCATCAATAAATTCAGATAATTGGATATCATTACTCATCGCATGATTAGCTTCATAAAGTGCTTTGACTTTCTCGATATTATTTGCACCCACTTGATGATGGATAATGACTTTATCTTTAAACTGGGCGGCAAATTGGGGGATAACATCATTTAAAATTTTTGCACCTTGGCTACCGCCAGCAACAAAAATACGTAATTTCCCACTACGATCCGCAAAACGCTCATT
Source organism: Actinobacillus delphinicola (assembly GCF_900638385.1). Classification (NCBI taxonomy): domain Bacteria; kingdom Pseudomonadati; phylum Pseudomonadota; class Gammaproteobacteria; order Pasteurellales; family Pasteurellaceae; genus Actinobacillus; species Actinobacillus delphinicola. The sequence continues at coordinate 1,136,096 of NZ_LR134510.1, forward strand.
TGGGAGAGGTTGAGCCCAAAACACTTCACGCACAGGATTACCGACTACTTCTGCATCTTTGAATGCGGTCGGAAATGCTTGCATGACTTTTGTTGCGATTTTAGCAAGCCATGCATTTGTTAAGCCTGCAACTGCATTTTGTTCATGGAGTACGACAGGGACGCCACAGAGTTTTGCTGCGACACCACCTGGACCTGAAACATATCCACCCATTCCTAAAACGGCATCAGGTTTAATTTTTTTGATTATTTTTCGAGCTTGCAAAATTGCTCGGAAAATAGCAAAAGGGGCTTTTAATAGACTTTTAAAACTCTTGCCCCGCAATCCAGAAATTTGGATAAATTCAATAGGAATGCCGTATTTAGGCACTAATTGGGCTTCCATACGATCCTTTGTACCAAGCCAGAAAATTTCCCAGCCTTTTGCTTGTAATTCTTGAGCAACGGCAATGGCTGGGAATACATGCCCTCCAGTACCGCCTGCCATTACGAGTAATCTTTTTTTGTTATGCTGTTGCATAATCTTGCTGTCCTTGTTCTTCTTTATTTTGTAAACGTTGTTGACGATTTTCATAGTCAATACGTAATAAAACGGCGATGGCTGTTGCCATAATTAATAAACTTGAGCCGCCATAACTGATGAGAGGAAAGGTAAGCCCTTTCGTTGGTAATAGACCTAGCGCTGCACCTAAATTTACAAAGCCTTGGCAGAATATGAGCGTTGCGATTCCGCAAGCAAAAAAACCACCAAAACGATTTTCGAGTTCTAAAGCATCTTTAGAGATTTTTAATGCTTTCCAAATAAGAATGCATAAAAGGGAAATCATGAATAAAATACCAACTAAGCCCAATTCTTCTCCCCATACGGCCATAATAAAGTCAGTATGCGGTTCAGGTAGATATGCCCATTTTTGGATAGAGTTTCCCAAACCTTCACCAAAAATTCCTCCCCGCCCAAAGGCAATGAGTGAGTTACTTAATTGATAACCTTTACCATAAGGATCACTAAATGGATTCGTAAAATTGGATACCCGAGCTAATTTATATGGGTTCATTAAAATTGTTGCAGTAAATACGACTCCTAAAATGGCAACAGTGACAAGAATTTGTTTCTTTTTAACGCCTGCCATAATAAACATGGCTAGCATGATCATCGCTAATACTGCCGCTGTTCCTGTATCGGGTTGACGTAAAAGTAGAACGCCGAAAAGTAAAACAACTGCTGCGGGTTTAGCCAAACTCAGTTTTTTAGTACGGACCTCTTCGTAACGTCTAGCAATATAGCTAGCAAGGAAACAGATTAGTACGAGTTTTGATAATTCAGCTGGTTGGAAGTTCATTATGCCGAGCGGGATCCAGCGTGTTGCCCCATTAATTTTATGTCCTATTCCTAGTGCAAGGAGAATTAGCATACCCAATGTAAGAACGAATAGAGGCGCATTGAGTTTCTTTTTCCAAGTTTTCATTGGAATGCAAAGTACAATACAAAATAGGATAAAGGCTAAAATAACATTCTTAGTGTCGCTTTTTAAAAAACGGAACATATCAGGATGATGTGTTAATTTCTGGGCAGGTTTCATTGCTAAATAAGCAGGATCGAGAACTGACGCAGAAAAAACAGCAACTAAACCGAGAAGTAGAAAAAAGATAAATAGTAAGACCAAACCACGATCGTAACTTGCGTCAGGTGGCGTAATTTGGAACCATTTTTCATATTTTCGATAAAAATTGCGGAGCATATTCATAATTTTTATTCTTTCGCTAAAGCAGTGAAAATATCCCCACGTTCTTCAAATGATCGGAATTGATCTAAACTTGCGCAAGCAGGGGAAAGTAGAACCATATCCCCCGACTTCACTTGTGTTTTTATAAGATCAATGGCTTCTTTCATTGTTGATACATGAGTACTTTGTTTGGATAAATTTGCCAATGTTTGGCCGTCTTGTCCGAAACAATAGGTATAAATATTAGGCTTATTTAGGTAAGGCTTTAATTCATCAAAATTAGCCCCTTTACCATCACCACCAAGTAGTAAATGCAAGTTGCCTTTTAATGGCGGTAAGCCCGCTAATGCGGCAACCGTGCTACCTACGTTAGTTGCTTTTGAATCATTAATCCATTGCACGCCATTTTTCTCATGGATACATTGGAAACGATGTGACAGCCCTGTAAATTCTTTTAGTGCTTGGCGGATGGCATCTCGAGGAATATTGGTACTTTCAGCAAGTGCAATTGCAGCAAGAGCATTCATTTCGTTATGACGACCTTTAATTCCCATTTCATCACAAGCAAGAATTGTTTCGTCTTTTGCCATTAAATAACGTTTATCATTTTTCGTTTTGATCCAGTAATCGCCACCATTTTCCGCAAAAATTTTATCGAAAATTGGGGCGTCTTGAATATAAGACTCCCATTTTGTAAGCGGATCTTCACCATTGGTTATTGCATAACGGCAACGTTGATAAATTTTTAATTTTGCTTGGCGATAATCTTCTAAGTCTTTGTAGCGATTGAGGTGATCTTCACTGATATTAAGCACAGTCGCACCTTGAGCGCTTAAGCTATAGGTAGTTTCTAGTTGGAAACTAGAAAGTTCTAATACATATAAATCACAGTTTTTGTCCAATAAAGAAAGTGCAGGAATACCAATATTGCCTCCCATACCAACATTTAAGCCAGCAGCTTTCCCCATTTCTGTAACTAATGTTGTTACTGTACTTTTTCCATTTGAACCTGTAATTGCTAGAATCGGTTTTTTTGCCATTTGGCAAAAGACTTCAATATCACCTACAACTTTTTTACCCGCTGAAATAGCAGATTGAATTTCAGGTGTTTTAAGAGAGAGACCAGGACTTAAAATGATTAAATCACTTTTAAGAAGCCATTCTTCATTTAGGCTACCAATTTCGACGGCAACTGTACTCGGAAAATTTTGAGGTAAGGTAAAATTTTTACGTGTATCCATTGCAAAAATATTCGCTTGCTGTTTTTGTAAAAAATCCACGCAAGATAAGCCTGTTTTCCCTAAACCTACAACACAAATATTTTTATTTTTAAAAAGGCTTTTCATATTTTTCTCTCTTTTCTAACGTATGAATTTATTAGCGTAATTTTAAGGTGATTAGACCAAGAAGCACTAAGATAAAAGATAAGATCCAAAAACGGATAATAACGCGTGTTTCTGGCCAGCCTTTTAATTCAAAATGGTGGTGGATAGGTGCCATTCTGAAAATACGCTTTTTACGTAATTTATAAGATCCAACTTGTAAGATTACTGATAGAGTTTCTACGACGAATAGGCCTCCCATAATAACAAGTAATAATTCTTGGCGAACAAGTACCGCAATAATTCCTAATGCTCCCCCTAGAGCAAGCGAACCGACATCCCCCATGAAAACGAGGGCAGGGTAAGTGTTAAACCATAAGAAACCTAAACCTGCGCCGACAATAGCAGTACAGAATACGACCATTTCGGCATCGTATTTAATATAGGGGATATAGAGGTATTTTGCCCAGTCAACGTTCCCAGTCGCCCAAGCAATTAGACCAAATGCACCAGCAACTAAAATAGTTGGAACGATGGCTAAACCATCTAGACCGTCAGTAAGGTTTACTGCATTGCTGGTCCCTACGATTACGAAGTAAGAAAGTACGATATAGAAGAGCCCAAGTTGTGGCATATATTCTTTAAAGAATGGTACGATTAAACGTGTCGCATCAGTATTTTTGCCAATTGCATATAGAATAAAAACAGCGATTAGCGCCACAACAGAAAGCCAAAAATATTTCCAGCGGGCAACAAGACCGTCAGTATTTTTGCGCGTAATTTTGCGATAGTCATCGACAAAACCGATAGCCCCAAATCCTAAGAGAACAAATAATGATACCCAAATATACGGATTAGTTAAATTTGCCCAAAGTAAAGTTGTAACGGTAATCGCGAATAAAATCATGATACCGCCCATTGTTGGTGTACCTTGTTTACTGAGGTGGCTTTGTGGACCATCATTACGAACTTCTTGTCCAAATTTTAAAATTTGTAAGCGACGAATGACTTTTGGTCCTATCCAAAGTGAGATAAGTAATGCTGTAAGCAAAGCCATAATGGCACGTACGGTGAGATATTGAAAAACACCGAAACCAGTATAAAAATGTTGTAAATAACTACTTAACCAAACTAACATGATAAATTATCCTTTAATGAACTGATGACATTTTCCATATGCATTGAACGAGATCCTTTTGCGAGTAATGTGACTTTTTGTTGTTGGCATTTAGATTGAACAAAAGGAATAAGGAATGCCATCATATCTTCTAGATTGAAAAAGGCTTTACCGCCACAAATCTTAGCAATACTTTGACTTTTCTCACCTAACGTGAAAACACAATCCAATTGTGCATTTTTAGCAAATTCGCCTACTTGTTGGTGACAAGTTGTACTATTTTCACCAAGTTCACCCATGTCGCCTAAAACTAAAATGCGGAAACCAGATTGCTGTTTTAAAACAGAGATAGCCGCTTTCATAGAAGACACGTTGGCATTGTAAGTGTCATCAATGAGGGTTAGATGGTCATTGATATCTTCAAAATAAAGACGACCTTTAACCTGCATACGCTGATGCAATCCTTGTTTAACGTCGTTTAAATTTGCTCCTAATTTCATTGCAAGTGCGGTAGCAGCAAGAGCATTGCTGACATTATGCATACCCGCATATGGAAGATAAATTTCCATATCGCCAGCAGGGGTATGTAAATTAAAGGTAGTACCTTGTGCGAGGAGCAAAATATCATCTGCAAAATAGTCGGCTTGCGGATCTTTTATGGAAAAAGATTGAATTTCACGATCTGCAATATTTTTTTGCCATAGTGGAAGATCTTGACAGTCTAAATTGATAACAGCCGTACCATTTTCTTTTAACCCAAGGAAAATTTCGCCTTTTGCTTTAGCGACGCCTTGTAATGAACCAAAACCTTCTAAATGAGCATGTGCAAAGTTATTAATGACTGCAATATCTGGATTAGCGATTTTAGTGGTATAGGCAATTTCTTTAAGGTGATTTGCACCTAACTCAATAACTGCAAATTTTGTTTGTTCAGTTAAGCGTAAAAGAGTAAGCGGTACGCCAATATCATTATTAAAATTACCCTGAGTAAATAAGACGGCATCGTTATTTAAACCGAGGCGATGAGCAGTTTGTTGCAAAATAGCTGCCGTCATTTCTTTGACGGTTGTTTTTCCCGATGAGCCTGTAATAGCAGCAGTTTGCGGAGAAAGTGTGAATTTCAACCACTTGGCTAATTTACCTAGCGCAAGTTTACTATTTTTAACGATAATTTGCGCAACTTGAGCGTCTTCAGAAATTTTACAGAGTTTTTCAACAACTAATGCACGGCAACCTTGCTCGATCGCATCATTTACATAGCGATGACCATTAAAATTTTCACCTTTTAATGCAAAAAAGATGCCATCTTGACACGGTTTACGGCTATCCGTACTGATATTGCTTAGCGTGATATCGCCATTACCAACCAGTTCACCGTCTAAGATTTCGCTTAATTTCTCTGTGGTAATCTTAATCATAATGTTTTATCTTCTTGATAATTTTTAACAACTTCTTGATCGGAAAAGTGTAAATATTCTTTTCCAATAATTTGATAATCTTCATGCCCTTTTCCTGCGATCAAAATAACGTCATCTACTGTCGCATGAGAGAGCGCATATTCGATTGCTTGTTTACGGTCATGGATAGCCTGCCAGTGTGAATGATCTTGTGGCATACCAGTTTGAATTTCCAACAGGATTTGAGCCGCATTTTCTGTTCTTGGATTGTCATCTGTAAGGATAACCTCATCAGCAAATTCTGCAGCAATGCTTCCCATAATTGGACGTTTACCTCGATCTCGATCTCCACCACATCCAAAAATGCACCATAAAGTCCCGTGGCAATGGAGACGTGCAGCAGCTAATGCTTTTTGTAAGGCGTCTGGTGTGTGAGCGTAATCTACAATTGCGGTTGCAAAACCTGTTTTATTCAACATTTCCATGCGTCCACATACGCCTTTAAGTTGGGAAGCAGTCTGGCACAATTGGGAAAGTGGATAACCTAAACTTAAAAGAGTGGCTAATGTTAAAAGGAGATTACTCACATTAAAGGCACCAATTAATCCAGTTTTGATAATCCCATTTCCCCATGTCGAATTAAAAGTGATATCGACACCATTTGCATTAAATTGAATGGAGCTTGCATGAAGCCATTGAGATTGGTTTGGAACAAAATTTGTTTGACAACTTACTGCGATAGCATCTTTGAATTGGATAAGCCATTTTTTACCAATATCATCATCTGCATTAATGATCTTATGCGGGCAATGAAAATCGCTAAATAGGCGTTTTTTCGCATCGGCATAATTTGCCATAGTATGGTGGTAATCCAAATGATCACGACTTAAATTAGTAAAGATAGCCGCTTTAAAGGGCAAACCTGCAACACGATACTGATCGAGTCCATGAGAAGAAACTTCCATGGCGCAGAAAGTCGCTTTTTCTTTAATGAAATCGGCAAGGCATTGTTGAATTTGTAATGGTGAACCTGTGGTGTTTTGGCTTGTGTGGAGGTGATTCAGTAAACCATTACCAATTGTACCCATGACGGCACTACGTTCGCCAAGAAGGTTTGCCCATTGTGCGAGTAATTGGCTAATTGTGGTTTTACCATTTGTACCAGTAACCCCAACTAAAGTTAATTTTTCAGCTGGATGATGGTAAAAATTTCCTGCTAATAGGCTAACAGACTGACCAAGATGATAGTATGCAAAGCAAGGAATATGCTCATTGAAGACAAAGTTTAGGTGTTGTTCAGGTATATCTGTTTCAAATAAAACGGCTTTTGCGCCTTGAGCAATGGCACTATCAATAAACTTACGGCCATCTACTTGTTGCCCTTTAACAGCAAGGAATAATGCGCCTGACTGAGCTTGGCGACTATCCGAGCAAATTGTACGGAAATCTAAATCTAAATACGCCTCGATTTTCGAGAAATATTTTGCATTTTCAGTACCAAGTATTTGTTTAAGTGTTGCCATTTTTAGCCTTCTTCATATACAAATTAATTTACTTGCAAAGCGGTAGAATGATTTTTCTCATCAAGATAAACCATTCGACGTGCAATTTTATTTTTATCATTGTCGCCTAAGCGATCTGGTGGCACATTCATTTCATGAAGTGCATATCCCATAATTTCTGAGAATACAGGTGCTGCAATCGCTCCTCCGTAGTATTTACCTGCGGTTGCATCATCAATGAGGATAACAAGTGCAAAACGTGGTTTTGTTAGTGGAGCAATGCCCGCTGTGTAGGACAGATATTTATCACCGTATTTTTTACCAACGAGTTTTTTTGCGGTACCTGTTTTAATTCCTACGCTATAACCTTCAACGAGAGCATGTTTATTTTTTTCTGCAACTTCTTCAAGCATGTTTACTACTTCGTGTGTGACACCAGCAGGTAATACTCGAGTACCTAGTACAGGTGGATCGACTTTGGTAATAGACAGAGGGCGATAAATACCAAAACTACCTAACGTCACATAAGCACGTAGCAATTGTAATGGAGTTACACTGATACCATAGCCATATGCAATCGTTGCACGTTCGAGTTTAGACCAATGTGGGCGACCATCACTTGGATGGAATGGCATGCGACCTGAAGTTTCACCAACTAATCCAAGATTTGTGGGTTCGCCGAAACCAATTTTATGGTAAGTTTCACGTAGAAGTCCTTCAGGCATACGTAATGCAATACGGCTTACCCCTCGGTTACTGGAGTTACGCAAAATATCATCGAGGCTTTGGCGATCACGAGGAGCCACGTCTCTAATTTCATGACCATCTAATTTTAATGGTCCCGTATTGATAATTTCGTTACGTTTTACATAGTGATATTGCAATGCAGTGAGCACTACAAATGGTTTCACGGTTGATCCAGGCTCAAAGGTATCGGTGATAACACGGTTGCGTAATGTTGCGGGATCTAATGTGCTACGATCATTTGGATTATATGAAGGCACAGTTACCATACCGAGAATTTCACCAGTATTTACATCAGCTAATACTGCCGAACCTGATTTGGCCTTATTCATTTTCACGGCTTTTTGCATTGCTTCAAACATCATGGATTGTAATTTTTCATCAATGCTAAGTACGAGTGTTGGTGCATCATGTTTTTTAATATCAGATACATCTTCAATGACTTTGCCAAACATATCTTTACGATAAGTTCTTCTTCCCGCTTTACCACGTAAGAAAGAGTCAAAACTTTTCTCAACACCATCAATTCCGACACCATCAATATTGGTGTAACCAATGATATGAGCGGTTTCTTCACCATCTGGGTAGAATCGACGAGAAGTGTGTTCAAGTAAAACACCTTTTAATTTAAGGCTTTTTACGTAATCTGCCATGGTTTTAGATACTTGACGTGATACATACATAAAGCGTGATTGTGGATGGCGCTCCACTTCTTTTTTGATATCACTATATGATGTATCTAAGGCTTGAGCGAATGCCTGCCAATAGCGTTTACGCTCAGTAAGCTCGTTATTATCTAAAATTGTTTTAGGATCGAGAATGACGGCATACATAGGAACGCTTACCGCAAGTAATTTACCGTGTCGATCAACGATAGATCCACGTTCTGATAATAACTTTTGTTCACGTAAAGAGCGGCTATCTGCCTCTTTATTTAAGAATTTTGCATTAAAATCTTGTACATAAATAGCACGTGCGATTAATGCAATGACACTTAAAATCAGAATTATAATAATAAAGCGAAAACGAGAGCGGAGAAAAGAAGACGTAATTTCATCTTTTTTCTCATCAGGTTTTGCTCCAGAAACTATTTTTACAGGCTTAAAACTTGGAAGCTTGTGTTTTTTACGGTTTTTTTTGTTTATTTTTGCCATAAATTATTCCATCAATAAAACTTCCTGAGTATGTTTAACCGGTTGCATGTGAAGATAGTTTTGTGCGATATCTTCTACACGGGATTTATCAGAAAGTGTTGTTTCTTCCAATGTAAGGTTCACAGCTTCGTGGGCAAGGCTTTGGTTTTGAAAAGTCAGTTTTCCTTTTTCCATAATCATGAGACGTGTACCATGTGTAATCCACACGGTTGCTAGCCCTGTAATGAATAATAGGAGAGTTAAAAACAAAACGGATTTATTACTTTTTCCGAGATCAGAAAAAATCGCATTGAATAATCCGAAGGAAAACCATTTACGCATTTACAATTTTTCTCCTACACGTAAAACCGCACTACGAGAACGTGGGTTTTGTGCAATCTCTTCTTCCGTTGGCTTAATGGCTTTTCCAACAACTTTTAATTGTTGTTGACGGTCAATCTCACTTTCTCGGATTGGTAAACCCTTAGGTATTTCAATGCCTTTAGCTTGTTTACGCATAAAATGTTTTACCATACGATCTTCAAGTGAATGGAAGCTAATAATTGATAAACGCCCTTCAGGTGCTAGTACAGCAAGTGCATCTTGAAGAACTTTCTCTAATTCATCTAATTCAGCATTAATATAAATGCGGATAGCTTGGAAACTGCGAGTTGCAGGGTGTTTGTGTTTATCTTTAAAAGGAACCGCATCAGCTATCAATTGCGCCAATTGTAAAGTGCGTGTAAGTGGGGGAGTGTTATTTTGACGCGCTTGCTGATTGAAAGACACAATGGCTTGAGCAATGCGTTTAGCAAAACGTTCTTCACCAAATGTTTTTAAAACCCAGGCTAAATCTTCAACAGAAACATTTTGGAGCCATTCACTTGCAGATTGCCCTTGTGTTGTGTCCATACGCATATCAAGAGGACCATCTTTCATGAATGAAAAGCCACGATCTGCTTCATCGAGTTGAGGTGAAGATACGCCGAGATCGAGTAAAATACCGTTGACTTTACCAATGAGATTTTCTTTTTCACAAATTTGGTAAATGGATGAAAAAGTATTGTGTTCTATTTGAAAACGAGGATCTTGGATTCTTTGTGCTTCAGCGATAGCACGTGGATCACGATCGATACCAATTAAGCGACCATTTTGACCCAGTTGAGAAAGAATAAAGCGAGAGTGACCTCCACGACCGAAAGTCCCATCAATGTAAGTCCCATTAGGAATAATTGCAAGCCCGTCAACAGCCTCTTTGAGGAGAACGGTAAAATGTGATTGGGAAGAAAATTTTGCCTGCAAGTCCATAGAAAACAACCTTTATACTTTTTAAATACTGCACGCCCCGATTTTCGGAAATATTTATGAATCGGAGCAATTAAAAAACTGAATAGGTGCTTATAGTGAGAAGTTGGACAAGGCATCACTATTGGTTAAATCTGTATTTGCAACTAATGCAATATCTTCTTGGATTTGTGTATTCCAAAGGGCTTCACTCCATATTTCGAATTTATTGAGTTGCCCAATGAGCATGATATTTTTTTCCAATTTAGCATGCTGGCGTAGAGGCCCAGTTAATAACACTCGTCCAGCTGAATCCAACTCACATTCGGTCGCATAACCTAAAATAATTCGTTGAAGACTACGTTGGATCGGATCGATATTCGATAAGGTCAATAATTTTTCTTCAATGACCTTCCATTCATGTAATGGATAAAGTAACAAACAAGGTTGACGAATATCTACAGTACAAATACATAAACCTTGACTTTTATCAACAATTTCAGCCCGATAACGTTTAGGAATGGCAATCCTTCCTTTGCTATCTAAATTAATTGCTGATGCGCCACGAAACATGATTTATGCCTCTTTTATAAAAAAGACAAAATAAATAGCAAGTTGTCTTAATTTACAGATAATTTCCCACAAAACACCACTTTAAAACACATTGTAAGTTTATTATGGTAGATAAAAAATTGCAAATAAAATCCCAAAAAAATACGTTTTTATTAATCTTTATGGGGTATTTATTTGTGATTTATTGTTTAAATATTATGCTAATATTAATGAGTTAATAGAATTAGCCAATTAAAATTATTCAAAAAAATGATTAAAATCATAGTTTAAGTTTAGTGAGGAAATTTTTAGCATAGAAATGATACAAAAATTATAAAAAATTCTTGAGATTTAGTCGGAGTTTAGAAAAGCTATGTTAGAATGCCAAACTTGCCTATTTTATTGAAGATATTTGTATGACATTAGAACTCACCTTAGAAAATATTTGTATTCAACGTGGCGATAATACGCTCATTACTGATCTTAATGCACAATGGAAATCAGGCGATTTTGTGCAGATTGAGGGGCATAATGGTATTGGTAAAACAAGCCTATTACGAATAATTGCTGGATTAGCGACTCCAAAAGTCGGTAAAGTTTTTTGGCAAGGCGAGGATATTCAAAAACAACGAGAAGAGTTCGCAGCAAATTTACTTTATCTTGGGCATCAAAGTGGCATTAAACCAGAATTAACTCCTTGGGAAAATTTAAAGTTTTATCAACAAGTAACGCCATGTAGACAAGGAGATGAAATTTTATGGGAAGTTTTAGATAAAGTGGGACTTTTTGGTCGAGAAGATTTGCCAGCAGGGCAGTTATCTGCGGGGCAACAAAAACGGATAGGATTAGCCCGACTTTGGTTGAGTGAAGCACCGCTTTGGATATTGGATGAGCCTTTTACAGCAATTGATAGACAAGGCGTACAGAATCTTGCTACGCTTTTCGAAAAGCATGTGGAGAATGGCGGTATTGTGCTTTTAACTAGCCATCAAGATATTCCGAGTCGTAAACTTTCTCGATTAAATTTAGAGAACTACCAGTATTTAGGTGGGGGAGAATGATTTTCATACAAATTATTAAACGTGAATTAAAAATTGCGACCCGGAAAAAGGCTGAAATTCTTAATCCTCTATGGTTTTTCTTAATTATTATTACATTATTCCCATTAGTGATTGGACCTGATCCAAATTTATTAGGCAAAATAGCAACGGGTGTAGCATGGGTCGCTGCACTGCTTTCAGCATTATTGTCTTTTGAGCGTCTTTTTAGAGATGATTTTCTTGATGGCTCATTAGAACAATTAGTTTTATTACCGCAACCTCTGTATGTAACAGCATTAGCTAAAGTAATTGCACATTGGTTATTGACAGGGCTACCTTTAATTCTTTTATCTCCAATAGCTGCATTACTTTTATCCTTAGAACAACCTGTTTGGTGGGCGCTTGTTTTGACATTATTGCTTGGTACGCCAGTATTAAGTTGTTTAGGGGCTATTGGTGTTGCTTTGACGGTTGGGTTAAGGAAAGGTGGAGTATTGTTAAGTCTATTAGTCCTACCTTTATTTATTCCAGTTTTAATTTTTGCTGCTTCTGTTTTAGAAGCTGCGACATTGGGTTTACCTTACCAAGGACAACTGGCTATTTTAGGCGCGTTTTTTGTAACAGCGATAACATTTTCACCATTTGCTATTGCTGCCGCATTGCGTATGACTCTTGATCAATAAATTAAAGGAACAAAAATATGTGGAAGTGGTTACATCCCTATGCAAAATCTGAAGTTCAGTATGATATTTGCGGGAAATTTATTCCATTTTTTGCTGTCTTATCAGTTTTGTTATTAGTTGTAGGATTATTCTGGGGCTTAGCTATTGCACCTGCTGATTACGAACAAGGCAATGCATTTCGGATTATGTATATCCATGTGCCTTCTGCTATTTGGTCAATGGGCATTTATGTTTCCATGGCAATTGCTGGCTTGATAGCTTTAGTATGGCAAATAAAAAATGCTTATATCAGTATGATTGCGATGGCACCTATTGGCGCAGTTTTTACCTTTATTGCACTCATTACGGGCGCTATTTGGGGAAAACCTATGTGGGGGACTTGGTGGGTTTGGGATGCACGTCTTACATCCGAACTTATTTTATTTTTCCTATACTTAGGTGTTATTGCACTTTATTCTGCTTTTCAAAATAGAGAAACAGGAATGAAAGCGGCAGCAATTTTATGTCTTGTTGGGGTAATTAATATTCCAATAATCCATTACTCTGTTGTGTGGTGGAATACCTTACACCAAGGCGCAAGCATCACAAGCTTTAGAAAATCATCAATCGCAGAACCAATGTTAATTCCACTTATTTTATGTATTTTTGGATTTCTAGCATTGTATATTTGGCTCACACTCGTTCGTTATCGTACAGACTTACTTTTAGCTGAACAGAAACGTCCGTGGGTAAAAGCATTATTACTTAAAGAAAAATAATCGAATAGGAGAGAGGGGGCTTTATGTTTTTTCATTCTTGGTCGGATTTTATAAATATGGGGGGCTATGGCTTTTATGTCTGGCTTTCCTATGGTTTATCATTTCTGGCAATTATTTTATTAATCGCAGAAGAAAGTTGGCGACGCAAAGCATTAATCAAAGAAATGCAACGTGCTGAACAACGAGAAAAACGCCAAAAAATGCGGGGGAGCGTATGAATCCAAGACGTAAATCAAGACTCTTTTTTATTGTCAGCATTTTAATTGGACTTGCTATCGCATCAGGGCTGGTTCTTTATGCATTACGACAAAATATTGACTTATTTTATACGCCATCAGAAATTATCTATGGTAAAGATCATAATCCATCTGAAAAACCTAATGTAGGACAACATATTCGTGTTGGTGGTATGGTAGTGAAAGGTAGCGTCATTCGTGATCCAAACACTTTAAAAGTGACCTTTAAATTAAATGATATTGGTCCATCTATTACTGTACATTATGAGGGAATTCTTCCTGATTTATTCCGTGAGGGACAAGGAATTGTTGCACAAGGAACGTTGGTTGCGCCGACGGTATTGGATGCGACTCAAGTATTAGCGAAACATGATTCCAAATATGTTCCACCTGATTTAGAAAAACAAATGGAAAAAGTTCATAAAAATTATGGCGTTTCTAGTAGTGAACTTCAAGCAAACCCGCAGGATGTGAAATAATGGTAGCCGAATTAGGAAATTATGCGTTAGCATTAAGTCTTGCGCTTGCAATTTTATTAGCCTTTTTTGCGCTTTGGGGCGCTGAAATAGGGCAACCTCGATTTGTTAGTCTTGCAAGACCATTAGCTTATAGTTTATTTATTGTATTAACATTTAGCTTTGGTTCATTGTTTTACCTTTTCGCCGTAAATGATTTTTCGGTGCAATATGTTGTTAATAACTCGAATACCAATTTACCACTGATGTATCGGCTTGCTGCTGTATGGGGTTCGCATGAAGGTTCATTATTGTTATGGGTATGGTTATTAAGTCTATGGACAGCTGCAGTAGCAACCTTTAGCCGTAGCTTGCCTCGTGAGGCGGTGGCACGTGTGTTAGGTATTTTGGGGTTACTTTCTATTGGTTTTATTGCCTTTGTCATCTTTACTTCAAACCCATTCTTACGCACATTCCCTGATTTCCCTGTGGAAGGGCAAGAACTAAACCCAATGTTGCAAGATATTGGTTTAATCTTCCATCCACCATTACTTTATATGGGATATGTTGGTTTCTCAGTTGCCTTTGCTTTCGCTATCGCTTCGTTAATGACAGGGCGTTTAGATACAGCATGGGCACGTTGGTCACGCCCTTGGACATTAGCCGCTTGGATTTTCTTAACTCTCGGTATTATTCTAGGTTCGTGGTGGGCTTATTATGAACTTGGCTGGGGTGGCTGGTGGTTCTGGGATCCAGTAGAAAATGCCTCTCTTATGCCATGGCTTGCAGGAACAGCATTAATCCACTCATTAACTGTAACTGAAAAACGTGCGGGCTTTAAAGCATGGACTGTTTTACTTGCGATTCTTGCGTTTTCTCTTAGCTTAGTAGGAACGTTCTTGGTTCGCTCTGGTATTTTAGTCTCTGTACATGCATTCGCATCCGATCCATCGCGTGGATTATACATTTTAGCTTATCTTGTTGTGGTTATCGGTGGCTCTTTGGCATTGTATGCATTCAAAGGAAATCAAATCCGCTCACGTCAAAATGCAGAACGTTTTTCTCGTGAAACGATGTTGCTTTTAAATAATATTTTATTGATGGCGGCATTAGCGGTGGTATTTATTGGAACTATTTTGCCACTAGTGCATAAACAGCTTGGATTAGGTTCAATTTCTGTTGGTGCGCCGTTCTTTAATCAAATGTTCGTTATCATTATGATTCCATTCTCATTATTATTGGGAATAGGACCATTGGTTAAATGGCGCCGAGATTCTTTTGCTCGCTTACGTCGTCCTGTGATTATTAGCTTAATTATCATGATTATTGCTGGATTTGCATTACCGCCTTTATTGGGCGATCAAGAAAAAGCAACGGCAGTATTGGGCGCAATGATGGCAGTCTTCATTTTCATTCTAAGTGTATATGAATTATTAGAAAGAGCGACTTACCGTCATAGTGTGTGGCAAGGCATCCGTAAAATTTCGCGTTCTCATTGGGGAATGGTCATCGCTCACATTGGGGTCGCAGTGACAGTGTGGGGCATTGCCTTTAGTCAAAATTATAGTGTAGAACGAGATGTAAGAATGCGTATTGGCGATCATGTTGATGTTGCAGGTTACAATTTTAAATTTGATCGTATCGAAAATGAAAATGGACCAAACTACATTGGTGGTTTTGCAAAATTAACCGTGACTCGTGATGGTAAATATGTCACAACCTTACGTGCGCAGAAACGTTTCTATACCGTAAGTAAAATGACGATGACTGAACCTGCTATTTCAGCTGGACTTACACGAGATCTGTATGTAGCACTTGGTACACAATTTGATGATGGTAGCTGGGCATTCCGCTTATATTATAAACCATTTGTACGTTGGATTTGGCTTGGTGGCTTATTCATGGCATTTGGTGGATTGCTTTGCATGGGTGATGGACGTTATCGCTTTGGGCGTTTATTAAAACGAAAAGATCAAAAATAGAGAGGAAAAGGGGCGAAGAATATTTCACGCCCCCATTTTCGGAAATATTTTTACAGGATATGGTATGAAAAAGCGTTATATTCCTTTAGTTTTATTTTTACTTATCGCAATAGCTTTCTTTGTACAACTTTTGCGTAATGAACATGGTGATGATCCACGTGCATTAGAAAGTGCGTTGGTTGGACAACCAATGCCTGCAAGTAATTTACAAGGGCTTTGGGGTAAACACCTAAATTACAATGAACTCTTTAAAAATGGTAAGCCAGTATTGGTAAATGTATGGGCAACTTGGTGTCCAACATGCTTTGCAGAACATCAATTTTTAGATGAACTTGCAAAAAGTGGCGTACCTATTGTTGGGGTAGATTATAAAGATGGCGTTGAAGCTGCTCGAGAATGGTTGCATACATATGGCAATCCATATAAAGCGGTCATTAATGATGGCAATGGAGTATTAGGACTCGATCTCGGTATTTATGGTACGCCAGAAACATTTTTAGTCGATGGTAAAGGTATTATTCGTTACCGCTGGACGGGTAATTTGGATGCGGATGGCTGGAAAAATACATTAGGTCCACTTTATGAAAAGTATAAAGCCGAGGGAGATCATAAATGATCAAGAAAATTTTAAGTATCGTCCTTGCGTATTTTTGTTTGTCAACGGTAAGTTGGGGGGCGATTGATGCATTAAACTTTCAGAATATGCAACAAGAAGATGCCTATCATCGTTTAACGCAAGAATTACGTTGCCCGCAATGTCAAAATAACAATATTGCCGATTCAAATGCACTGATTGCCCAAGACATGCGAGGTAAAGTTTTTACCTTGTTACAACAAGGTAAATCCGAAAAAGAAATTATTCATTATATGGTTGAACGTTATGGTAATTTCGTTACCTATAATCCACCGATAGAACCCTCTACTATTATTCTTTGGGTGGTGCCATTTGGCATACTTATCTTTGCGTTGTTTTTCTTATGGCGACCACGGTTTTTATTTAATAAACCGAATGACACCCTTAATGATGTTTCTGAGAATAAAGCAGAAATGAATGATACGCTTCAAACCTATAAAACAGAGCTTTCACAGGATGACGAGCAACGTTTGCAGGAATTACTGAATAAAAAGGATAATTAGATGAATTTTTGGATAATTTGTTTATTAATAACCTTCGTCGCTGCATTAATAGGATTTTATCCACTTTGGCGTAGCAAAAGTAGTGATATTTCTACGGATCATGTACGTGATGAGTTAAATAAAGCCTTTTATTTTAATCGTCTGAAAGAAATTCAAGAAGATGAAGAACAAGGCTTATTAGATAATTTAGAACAATCTAAATTGGAACTACAACAAAATTTATTACAGGATATTCCTAAACAAGAAACGGAAGTTTTATCAAATAATGTTGATAAACACTTTGGAAAAGTTTGGGCATTGTGTGGTTTTTTATCATTACTTATTATTGCATTACCAGTTTACCTTAAAGTTGGTTCATGGCAAGAACAGGAAATGCTAGAAAAAACTGTAGTAAATTTACCTTATTTTTATCAACGTATTGATGATTTGAAAGGAAAACCACTTACTAATGATGAATTAAACCAATTTATTTTTGCACTCCGTGTTAAATTGCAACAAAATCCAGATGATGCACTAGGTTGGTGGCGATTGGGTGAGCTTGCAACAAAACAATCGAAGATGCGTCTTGCGATGAATAGTTACGAAAGAGCATATAAATTGGATCCTAAAAATAATGCCTTCGCTCTTTCTTATGCACGTTACTTGATGTTCTCGAAAAGTAATGTTGATAAAGCAAATGGAATCTCAATTGTGCGCAGTGTTCTTCGCAAAGATCATACCAACATGCAAGCATTAGGTTTATTGGCATTTCAATATTTTTCAGATCAGGATTATCGCATGGCTGCAGCAACTTGGGCATTAATGATTCAATTGCTTCCGCCAAATGATCCAAGAGTGCCGGTATTGGAAAAAAGCCTAATGACTGCACAAGCACAACTTCAAGCTCAAGAATTGGGAGATAAAGAAGATGCGCAAAGGATTAAAGCAAATAAAGAGGCACAACAAGCACAAAAATAATTAAGATTCGCCTCAGAGTGGTAGATGACCATTCTGGGGCGGCTTGCTAAATAACCCCTTGTAAAAAGTTGATTGAAAACAATAAAGTAGTAAAGTGAATAAGGAATATTCGTTACTTGCGCGGTTATGTAATTTACATAAGAGATAATTACTATATTTTGATTTCTCATAATGAGCGATTTATAAGGATTTAATAATGAAAAAGTTATTCCCTGCATTATTGGCGATTGCTTTGTTTTCTAGTGGATGTTCGAATTTTTTACAAACTCAACACATTAAGAAAGTAGCAAATACGGGTAATCTCGGCGCCCAAATTGCCTTGGCTAGAGCGTATTATCTTGGAAAAGGCGTACCACGATCTTATTCTCAAGCTGTTCACTGGTATATGAAAGCGGCACAACAGGGAAATCCAGAAGCACAGTATAATCTTGCTACCTTGTATAAAGATGGCAAAGGTGTAGAGCAATCTTATATTCAAGCTGCCAACTGGTACCAAAAAGCAGCAGAACAAGGATTGTCGTATGCCCAATATAATTTGGGATTAATGTATTACAAAGGAGAAGGCGTTTTTCAGTCTTATCCTAAAGCCGCTGAATGGACGGCTAAAGCTGCAGAGCAAGGACTCGCTGATGCTGAGTCTAATTTAGGGAAAATGTATTTTTCAGGGGAAGGGGTAGAGCAGTCCTATCCGCAAGCATTTATGTGGACCCAAAAAGCAGCGATGCAAGGCTCAGTTGAGGCACAATTTGATTTGGCAACGATGTATTATCAAGGAAAAGGCGTTGCACAATCTTATGAAAAAGCAGCAGAATTTTATCGTAATGCCGCTATGCAAGGTTCAAGTGCGGCAGAGGGTGTGTTGGGTGACCTTTATTATTATGGAAAAGGTGTATCACAATCATACGCTGACGCAGCAGCATGGTACGCTAAAGCGGCCAAAGCAGGTTCAAGTCGAGCGCAAAATAATTTAGGATTAATGTATCTTTCTGGATTAGGAATGCCAAAATCTTATGAAAAGGCATTTATTTTGTTTAAAGCAGCGGCTCAACAAAATAATATTCAAGCACAGGACAATCTTGCCCATCTTTATCAGCAAGGACTTGGCGTTGCACAAAATAATATTGTTGCTTATGCTTGGTATAACCAAATGCTTACACATGGTGTGAATAGTACGGCGGATAGTAATTTGATTGCGGATGCTAAGGCGAAACTTTATCAATTAGAAAGCATATTAGATGAAAAACAAGTCGCACAGGCGCAAGCGCTCACCTTAGAAGCATTAACAAAGATTAATCCGATTTCGTATCCGCTCGTTATTTGATTATCACGCCCCGATTTTCATAAAAATTTTTATGAAAATCGGGGCGTCAAATAATTAAGAAGAAAAATTGGGGTGAGTTCGCTCAATTGTTATACCGACACTTTGAGCATCAGGAATCGCATTTGGTTTATGCAGTGTGAGTTTTAACCAAGGAATATTGAAACGTTGTAATAACATCATTGCTGTTTCATGAGCCAGTTTTTCAACTAAATAGAAAGCATGTTCCTGACAAAATGTAATGATAGCTTGGCTAACTTCGGCATAGTTTAAACAAAATTGCACATCATCGGTGGTGGCAGCTTTATGGCAATCCCAAGCCATTTCAAGATCGAAAATGATTTTCTGCCTAATTTGTTGTTCCCAATCGTAAACACCGATTTGTGCGGTTGTAGTTAATCCAGTAATGAAAATATGATCCATTGGGTCTCTCCTAAAATTATGGTAGCGATATGCTAACAATTTTGAGTAAAATACACGAAATTTTTTTAAGTAGAGGATAAAAAATGACAGCATTTGCCTTGTTCTACATGTTATGTGCCTATTTACTGGGCTCGGTATCCAGTGCAATATTATTGTGTCATTTTTTAGGACTTCCTGATCCAAGAAAATCTGGCTCTAATAACCCAGGAGCGACTAATGTATTAAGGTTAGGCGGTCGTTGGGTTGCCCTCGCAGTATTCATTTTTGATGTTTTAAAAGGGATGATTCCAGTTTGGGCAGGATATTATTTAGGGCTCAGCCAATTTGAACTTGGAATGGTAGCGCTTTGTGCCTGTCTAGGACATATTTTCCCGATTTTTTTCCACTTTAAAGGTGGCAAAGGCGTAGCGACTGCATTTGGTGCCATTGCACCGATTAGTTGGAGTGTCGCTGGATTTACATTTGGCACATGGCTTCTCATCTTTGTTCTTACTCGTTACTCCTCTTTAAGTGCTGTGATTACCGCATTACTTGTTCCATTTTATGTTTGGTATGTCAAACCAGAGTTTACTTTCCCTGTTGCAATGGTGTGTTGCTTAATTATCTATCGTCATCATGACAATATCCAACGCCTATGGCGTGGACAAGAAAGCCGATTTTCTTTTGTTAAAAATAAAGATTAAAAAATAAAAAAGCCACAAATTTCTTTGTGGCTTTTTTGTTATGTAATTTTATTCATGGATTGTTTCAACAGCACTTTTTATTGTGAGAGTGACTTCAGTTGAAATAACATGTTCTAAAATTGTACTTAAACTTGAAAGCTTGCGGTAATCCGCAATACCTTGATTATTGATGTAGCCTTGTTCTTTCAAACTATTAATGAAGTTTGTAAAGACGGCTTTATCAAAGAATTCTGGTGCATTGATACCGTGTAAAATAGATAAACGGCGTGCAACTGTTTGGCTATTTTTTTCTAAATCAGCACGTGCGATATTAGGTTCGTTTTGTAAAATACTAATTGTAATATTATAACGTTGCAAAATTTCACGCACACCAGCTGACCAAAGTTGGAGTGGGCGTACATGAGATTTGTTCAATGTCAGAATATTGGCATTGCATTGAATGAGATTTTGACGTTCAAATTCTGTAATAATTGCTTCCAAATACGCATGAAGTTCTTCTTCGTTGAAACGTAAGAATAATTCTTTTTGTAAGAATGGATAAAGTTTCTTCGCCGTATCAATAACCAAATCCTTTTGGATTGCTTCATAATGCAAGATAAGGCTTGCAACTAAAGAAGGGAGTGCCAAAATATGTTGAATATTATTACGATAATAAGTCATCAATACCGCAGCATCTCGTTGTAGGCGAATGATTTCACCAAAGTTATCTTTCTCAACTAAAAGTCCCATGCGATCTAAATTGAAGGCATATTCTACCATTTCGGCAGGTGTTTCCTGAGGAAGTGTCATATCTTGAGAATAAGGAACGTTGGTCAGGAAATCTTGGTAACTTTCTAATTGTTCAATAAGTTGCTCTTTACTTAATGCACGTTGACGTGAAGAAAGGAGCGCAGTACCAATTAAGTTCATCGCATTCACGGCGGCTGCATTATTAATATGCACCATAACTTTATTAGAAATATTTTCTACAGCAGAACTAAACCAAGGTGCACGTGCATCATTTTCTGCCTCACCTTTCTCTTTCCATTCTGGATAGTGTTGGTTGAGGTAATTCGCAATACTGATTGGTTCACCAAAGTTTACATAAGCTTTACCAAGTTTACGTAATTTTTTAATAACGCGAATCACTAGTCCTGCATTTTCTTTTTCTTTTTCTGCACCACGTAGCTCTTTTGCGTAGGTATCTACTTCAATAACATGCTCATAACCAATGTACACAGGTACGATCGAAATCGGACGACGTTGATCTTGTTGCAAGGCTTGCAATGTCATTGACATCATTCCTGTTTTTGGTGTGAGCAAGCGTCCTGTGCGAGAACGACCACCCTCAATGAAATATTCAACAGAATAACCACGATAAAAGAGTTCTGCTAAATATTCACGGAAAATGGTGGCGTAAAGACGATTCCCTTTGAAACTACGGCGAATGAAGAATGCGCCACCACGGCGGAACATTGACCCTACTGGCCAGAAATTAAGGTTAATCCCTGCGGCAATATGCGGTGGAACTAAACCCTGATGGTAGAGTAAATAAGAAAGTAGTAAGTAGTCAATATGGCTACGGTGACATGGAATATAAACAATTTCATGACCTTCTAATGCCAATTTACGCACGCGATCTGCGTTTTGTACATTAATCCCTTGATAAAGCTTGTTCCAAAGCCAGCGTAAGAAACGGTCAGCTAAACGTAAACCTTCATAATTTACGTTAGCAGCAATCTCATCCATAATTTTATAAGCTTCACGTTTAGCTTTTTCTGGAGTGACATTTTTTAAACGGATTTCATCATCAATAGCCTGAAGCACAGCAGGGGATTGCATAAGATTACGGAACATAGCCTGGCGGTTTGGAAGGCGTGGACCTGTTGCAGAAATACGTTGTTTAGAAAAATGAATTTTAGCGACACGAGTTAGTTTTGTTGCTAATTTTGGATCGTTACCATACTCATTTACCATATAACGCAATGAAACGGCTTGTGAGAAACGTACGAAGGTATCACGACCAAACCAAATTGCTGCAATCATTTTTTGTAAGCTATTTAATAAGCGAAGTTTTGGTAGCCCCGAGCTACCTTCGTGACCAGGTGATCGACCCCATAAAACAGATGCTGGAATAATTTGAACATTTAAATGTGGATCTTTACGATGTAAATCTAAATATTGATTGAAAATATTAATGGTTTCTTTTTTAGCCGTTTTACCACGAAAAACACTGTTACCTTTGTCTAAAAAAACATATCGAGGTAAGGATTTTCCTGCAATATCATTGTGTTCCGCAGGATCTGGCAATCCTACGCTTAAACAGTTTCTGCGTAAAATGACAAAGTCTGTTTGTGAAGTATAAGGGAG
The DNA here is from genome assembly GCF_900638385.1 of Actinobacillus delphinicola. Taxonomy (NCBI): domain Bacteria; kingdom Pseudomonadati; phylum Pseudomonadota; class Gammaproteobacteria; order Pasteurellales; family Pasteurellaceae; genus Actinobacillus; species Actinobacillus delphinicola. Next base: position 1,158,891 of record NZ_LR134510.1, read on the forward strand.
AATATAAACAACCGGTTGTGATAGATCTAAATTTAGTTCATCAATTGGATGTTGTGGAATAGGATTATTTTTTACCAAAAATGACAAGGGAAAATCTAAGGCCTGTCGGTAAAGGTTTAATAAAAAAGACATATTTATTACCAGTGATTAATAAATTAAGAATAATTTACCTTATTTTACCTCAAAAAGTTAGCTTTTTGTGCGAAAGAAAGCATTGCATAATGAATAAAGATGTATAGAATGACATAAATATATTGTATAAAAAAACAGGGGTTGCAATAAAAATGCTCAAAAAGTTAACAGAAAGACAACAGCAAGTCTATAATTTGCTGAAAAGTCATATCGATAGTACGGGCATGCCACCTACTCGTGCAGAAATCGCCAAAGAACTTGGATTTCGCTCAGCGAATGCTGCCGAAGAACATTTAAAAGCCTTGGCTCGAAAAGGGGTTATTGAAATTCTATCGGGTGTATCTCGTGGTATTCGTTTAATTGCTGAAGATGAACCTGTAGAGGAGGGGATTCCTCTGATTGGGAGAGTGGCAGCGGGCGAGCCGATTTTAGCGGAAGAACATATTGATAGTATTTATCATATCGATCCGCAAATGTTTAATCCTGCAGCAGATTTCTTGTTACGTGTGTATGGAGAATCAATGAAGAATATTGGCATTTTAGATGGTGATCTTCTTGCTGTTCATCATACGAAAGACGTACGTAATGGGCAGGTTGTTGTTGCTCGCATTGACGATGAAGTCACAGTAAAACGTTTGGTTAAACAGGGTAATATGATTTACCTTCATGCGGAAAACGATGACTTCGCACCGATTGTCGTAGATTTAAATCAGAATCCGACTTTTGAAATTGAAGGTGTAGCGGTAGGGATTATCCGCAATAATCGCTGGATGTAATCACGCCCCGAAAATCGGAAAATTTTTTGATTTATTATAAAAAATCTTGTTATTTAAAATAAGCACTGTATAATTCCGCAACTTACAGTCGTGTTCATTTTTTCGTTCCTTGCTTCCGCAAGATTGGCGACTGGTCTTACAGTCGGAGGCTGATTAACCCGTAAGGAGCAGCAATGCGTCACTACGAAATCGTTTTTATGGTTCATCCAGACCAAAGCGAACAAGTACCTGCGATGATTGAACGTTACACCAACTCTATCACAGAAGCTGGTGGTAAAATTCATCGTTTAGAAGATTGGGGTCGCCGTCAATTAGCATACCCAATCAACAAATTACATAAAGCACACTATGTGCTTATGAATGTAGAAGCGCCTCAAACAGTAATCGACGAGCTAGAAACAACATTCCGTTACAACGATGCAGTTCTTCGTAACGCGATTATGCGCACTAAGCACGCCGTAACAGAAGCGTCCCCAATGGTTAAAGCACGCGACGAACGCAAAGCTGTAACTGAAGTTGAAATCAACGATACTGAGGATGCTGGCGAGTAATTGTCTATTTCAAATCGTTTATCTTTAACGGGTAAAGTTTCCACTTTCCCTAAAAGGATGAGAACCCCGAATGGTATAGAACATTGCCAATTTATTTTTGAGCATCGTTCTTACCGCCAAGAAGCAGGATTTCAGCGCCAAGTTTGGTGTAAAATCCCGGTTCAAATTAGCGGGGCAGATTTAATAGCAAAGACACAAAGCATTACGGTCGGTGTGGATCTCTTTATTGTTGGTTTCTTGATTTCGCAAAAAGCGCCAAATCAATTAACGCAATTAGTATTACACGCCGAGCAGATCGAATTTATAGATTAGGAGAATCGCCACATGGCACGTTATTTCCGTCGTCGTAAGTTCTGCCGTTTCACAGCGGAAAATGTTACTGAAATCGATTACAAAGATATCGCAACATTAAAGAACTACATTTCTGAAAGCGGCAAAATTGTCCCAAGCCGTATTACTGGTACTCGTGCGAAGTATCAACGTCAATTAGCTCGTGCAATCAAACGCGCGCGTTTCTTAGCGTTACTTCCATACACTGACAACCAACACTAGTTGCAAGGAGTACAGTAAATGCAAGTTATTTTATTAGAAAAACTCGCTCACCTTGGTAACATCGGTGAACAAGTGAACGTTAAAGCAGGTTTTGCACGTAACTACTTAATCCCACAAGGTAAAGCAGTAATGGCAACCGCAGCAAACGTAGAATATTTTGAAAGCCGTCGTGCTGAACTTGAAGCAAAAGCTGCTGAAGTTTTAGCTCAAGCACAAGCTCGTGCTGCACAATTAGCTGAATTAGCTAAAGTAACTATCGCTTCTAAAGCTGGTGATGAAGGTCGTTTATTCGGTTCAATCACTACTCGCGATGTTGCTGATGCAGTAACTGCTGCTGGCGTTCAAGTTGCGAAAAGTGAAGTTCGTTTATCAACTGGTCCTATCCGTACCCTTGGTGAACACGAAGTTCGTTTCCAACTTCACCCAGAAGTATTTGCAAGCTTAATCGTAGACGTTGTTGCAGAATAATTTATTCTTCACAATGTAGAAAACCTAGCCTTTGGGCTAGGTTTTTTTATATTTTTGAAAGCAGTGATTTTTTGAGAAAAATTACTACTTAAAATTATAATAATTTTCTTTTAATTCATCGCCATAGCGATGACTGACCTGAACTCAGAGAGAACAAAATGAATAAACCAGAATTACTTTCCCCAGCGGGCTCACTTAAAAATATGCGCTATGCATTTGCGTATGGTGCTGATGCCGTTTATGCGGGGCAACCACGTTATAGTTTACGTGTGCGTAACAATGAATTTAACCACGCTAATTTAAAAATCGGTATTGATGAAGCTCACGCACTTGGTAAGAAATTTTATGTTGTGGTGAATATTGCACCGCATAACTCAAAATTAAAAACATTTATCAAAGACTTAGAGCCTGTTGTGGCAATGAAGCCTGATGCACTAATCATGTCTGATGCAGGGCTTATTATGATGGTGCGTGAAGCATTTCCTGATATGCCAATTCATCTTTCGGTTCAAGCGAATGCAGTAAACTGGGCAACAGTTAAATTCTGGCAACAAATGGGCTTAACCCGTGTTATTTTATCTCGCGAATTATCAATCCAAGAGATCGCAGAAATTCGTGAAAAAGTCCCAGAGATGGAACTTGAAGTGTTCGTCCATGGTGCACTTTGCATGGCATACTCTGGTCGTTGCTTACTTTCTGGATACATCAATAAACGTGATCCTAACCAAGGAACTTGTACCAATGCGTGCCGTTGGGAATATTCCGTAACTGAGGGCAAAGAAGACGAAGTCGGAAATATCGTTAACGTAGGTGAAGAAATCCCTGTTAAAAATATTGCACCAACTTTAGGTGAAGGTCCAACAACAGAAAAAGTTTTCTTATTAGCAGAAAGCCAACGCCCTGAAGAACAAATGGCGGCATTTGAAGATGAACATGGCACTTACATTATGAACTCTAAAGATTTACGTGCAGTTCAACATGTCGAAGAATTGACAAAACTTGGCGTGCATTCTCTAAAAATCGAAGGTCGTACTAAATCTTTCTATTACTGCGCACGTACCGCTCAAGTTTACCGTAAAGCGATTGATGATGCCGCAGCGGGCAAACCATTTGACGAAAGCTTAATGACAACCTTAGAAAGTCTTGCCCACCGTGGCTATACAGAAGGCTTCTTACGCCGTCATACCCATGATGAATATCAAAATTATGATTACGGTTATTCCATCTCTGAACGTCAACAATTTGTAGGTGAATTTACTGGAAACCGTAATGCAGAAGGCATGGCAGAAGTTGCAGTTAAAAATAAATTCCTACTAGGGGATAGTGTAGAAGTGATGACTCCGCAAGGTAATATCACGATGCAAATTAATCGCCTAGTGAACCGTAAAGGTGAAGAAGTAGAGGCAGGTAAAGGCGATGGACATTTTGTATTCCTTGATGTTCCTCAAGATTTAGATCTGAATTTTGCTTTACTTATGCGTAATCTAACCGATACGAATACACGTAATCCACATAGCAAATAAATCAGATAAAAAATAAAAAGGCATCGTAATGATGCCTTTGCTTTTATCCGAAAGATTTTCCTAGTTGCAGAGAACTTATTGCTTTTTTACAAGTTTCTAGTGAAACTTGTGACAAACTTGATCCTGCCCATAGCAAACTAGGCCACAGATATTGGTGGAAACAATATATTTTGCCTGCTTGCATATTTACTTTGTAATGGTTGTAAGTCAATACAGATTCGGTAGCAAGTTGATGTTCACCTGGTTTGAGCTGTTTATAAAAGTACACATAAGCACCAGTTTCCCCAATAGGCTTTTTATCAACTACGAGGGTTTTCTTTACTGCCCCCCCAAAAAATGAATTACGATAAATATATAATGCAGCTTTATCTTTCGGTGCAACAAATTGTTTAGCTTGTTGATCGGCCTCTTGAGTAGCGAGTGGTACAGTTGCACAACCACTTAATAGGCTTGCGCCAAGTAATGCAAGAATATATTTTTTCATAATGCCTCTTAGAATTTAAAGCGAAGTGTTAAGCCACCGCCAAGCGAGTTTGCAGGATCGCCACTAAGTAGATCCCAATTCGCGTTTACGCCTACAAGTAAGTTATCAATTACTTTGTATTCAACGCCGCCAACAACGCCCAATCCCATATGGTTTGATTTTAATTCAATTCCTTGAGCAGCTAAGCTTTGAGTTAATTGATCATCAGCTTTAAATTGTGTGTACATCACACGTCCGCCTACATATGGCTGAATATCCGCTTGAGGTCTAAAGTTATATACAGTCGTGATACCTACATTTCTGACTTTTAAATCGCCTTTAATGTAGGGATCGCTACTGGTCAATGTACCTAAATCTTCATAATTAATTTCAGTACGAACAGGGCCGAAATCATAACCTATAGCTACTGCTGGAGTGAAACCAGAGCGTTCTAATGGTTGAAGATCAGCATCGACAGAATCGAATGGCATTTTTGTTTTTGCAAAATTTGCATTGGCAGAAATATAAAAACCAGTATTATTATCGATTTCTGCGGCATTATTAAAATTATCAGCATAAGCTGCTGCACTAAGCATAAGGCTTGGAATGAGTACAAAAAGTGTTTTTTTCATAAAAATTTCCAAAAATTAATTTGTTTTATAAAGTTTAAAAGATTCGTTTGTTACATCATGTAACGATACATAATTGTACAAAAAAAAAACAACACTAAAAGAAAGTTTATGATTTTTAATCAATAAAAAGAAATAGATTGAAAAAATGTTAAAAAAATGTTGCAAATGTAAAATAAAAGTCTATAATACGCCTCATACCCTAAAAGTATGACTCCAAACTTTAGCCCCATTTCCTCAATGGGGCTTTTTTTTATTTTAAATTCAAGATATTACCCCTCTCATTTTCTTAAACTAACCAATTAAATTTTTACCCTGTCTAAAATTAGTGTATTAATTGACCCAATATGTAAGAAAACAGATCAAAAACCTTAATTTTTGTATATAAATTTTGTAAAAAACAAATAAATATTATTTTTTTGTTAAAAAAGTGTTGCAAATGTGAATTAAAAGTCTATAATACGCCTCATACCCTAAAAGTATGACTCCAAACTTTAGCCCCATTTCCTCAATGGGGCTTTTTTTTATCCTCATCCTTGAGGTTCATGCCAAATACCACTAGACTAGCGTCTTGTTTTTTTATTTCTTATTACGTAATGAATTATGCGAGTTTCTGATTTTTATTTTGATTTACCTGATGAGCTGATTGCTCGTTACCCAGTACCCGATCGTAAGTCTTGTCGTCTTTTAACTTTAAATGGGACGACAGGAGAATTGAGCCACGGTCACTTTTCTGATGTACTAGATTGTATTGAAGAAGGAGATTTAGTGATTTTTAATAATACCCGAGTTATTCCAGCCCGTATGTTTGGTAAAAAAACAAGTGGCGGGAAAATTGAGGTATTAGTTGAACGCATCTTGGATGATAAACGTTGTTTGGCACATGTTCGTGCGTCTAAAGCGCCTAAAGAAGGGACTGTTTTAATTCTAGGTGAAGATAAGTTGGGTGAGGGGAATGGTTTTGAAATGGAAATGGTTGCCCGTCATGATGCCTTATTTGAGTTGAAATTGTTAAATACAACAGAAACTTTATTAGAACGTTTACAAGAAGCAGGGCATATTCCACTTCCACCTTATATTGATCGTCCTGATGAAGATGCGGATAAAGAGCTTTATCAAACCGTTTATAGCAAAGTGCCTGGAGCAGTTGCGGCACCGACAGCGGGTTTACATTTTGATGATGAACTCTTAGCCCAACTTAAAGCGAAAGGCGTTAATTTTGCATTTGTTACCTTGCATGTTGGGGCGGGAACTTTTCAACCAGTCCGTGTAGAAAGAATTGAAGATCACGTGATGCACAGTGAATATGCAGAAGTGCCTCAAGATGTGGTTGATTTAATTCTTGAAACGAAAGCACGTGGTAAACGTGTTATCGCTGTTGGAACAACATCTGTTCGCTCTATTGAAAGTGCGGCATTACGCGCAGAAGAAAATCACGCGCAACAAATTATTGAGCCTTTCTTCAGTGATACTAGTATTTTTATTTATCCTGGTAAAAAATTCCGTGTCGTGGATGCAATGATTACAAACTTCCACTTACCAGAAAGTACCCTTATCATGCTAGTGAGTGCTTTTGCTGGGTTTGATCATACGATGCAAGCTTATAAAGAGGCGGTAGAGAATAAATATCGATTCTTTAGTTATGGCGATGCAATGTTTATCACTAAAAATCAAGCTTAATTTTTTATCACGCCCTAAAAATCATAAAAATTTATGAAAAATGGGGCGTCTTTTAACCCTCGAACTGTTTATTCAAGGAAATTTATTCTATGAAATTTACATTACATAAAAAAGACGGTAATGCACGCCGTGGGACGATGACATTCGATCGTCCGCAAGGGCAGTGCACAGTCGAAACTCCCGCATTTATGCCAGTTGGGACTTACGGTACAGTTAAAGGCATGACGCCAGAAGAAGTCCGTGCAACGGGTGCAGAAATTTGTTTAGGTAATACTTTCCATTTATGGTTGCGTCCAGGACAAGAAGTGATGCGTAAGCATGGTGATCTACATGATTTCATGCAATGGCATCGCCCAATTTTAACTGATAGTGGCGGTTTCCAAGTATTTAGTTTGGGTAAATTAAGAAAGATCACTGAGGAAGGGGTTAAATTCCAAAATCCAATTAATGGTGAACGCATTTTCTTATCACCAGAAAAATCAATGGAGATCCAATATGATCTAGGATCTGACATTGTAATGATCTTCGATGAGTGTGCGCCATACCCATCAACCTTTGACTACACCAAAAAATCAATGGAAATGTCCCTACGTTGGGCAAAACGCAGCCGTGATCGCTTTGATGAATTAGAAAATAAAAATGCACTTTTCGGGATTGTACAAGGTGGTGTCTTTGAAGAGTTACGTCAAGTATCCCTCGATGGATTGAAAGAAATTGGCTTTGATGGTTATGCTGTGGGTGGATTAGCTGTTGGCGAACCAAAAGAAGATATGCACCGAATTCTTGAATTTACCTGCCCGCAATTACCAGAAGATAAACCACGTTACCTAATGGGTGTGGGTAAACCAGAAGACTTGGTAGAGGGTGTTCGCCGTGGAATCGATATGTTTGACTGCGTGATGCCAACTCGCAATGCACGTAATGGTCATTTATTCGTAACAGGTGGCGTAGTGAAAATTCGTAACGCAAAATACCGTGATGACACAAGTCCATTAGATCCAGAATGTGATTGCTATACATGTAAAAATTACACACGAGCTTATCTCTATCATCTTGATAAATGTAATGAAATTTTAGGCGCACGCTTAAACACCATTCATAACTTACGTTACTACCAACGCCTAATGGCTAAAATTCGCCAACGTATTGAAGAAGGCACCTTCGATGAATTCGTAAAAGAATTTTACGCAGCCCGCGGACGCGAAGTGCCACCTTTGCAAAAATAATTTTTTTATTCTAAAAATAAGTGCAAGTAATTGCACTTATTTTTTTTTTTTTGAGTAAAAATTGATCTAAATTAAGACTATCTCTATTTATAATACCCTCTTAATAGTAAAGTTATAGAATACTGAGCGTAGCATTATGATATTAAATATATTCTGAAGATGTTTGGTCTAAATTTAATTTAACTATAATGATAGTTAAGATAATAAATCTAATATTGCAATTATTTATTAATATAAGGTAAATTTGATTAAAATTTACTGAATTAGTTGTATGAAATAATGAATTATATATTTATTATCTTCATTGCTATTGATAGATTTTTTTGGTAGGGAAATTTGCTGTTATTTCATTAAGTATTTTTATATATTATGCTCGTAAATTGGTACGCTTAAAAGCGATAAATAGAAACTAAAACTAGTTTTAAAGATTACGATTTTCATCTAATAAAATTATTTAATTAATGAATATTTTTATTAAATTCTATTAATTTTTTAGTATAGGAGATGTAATATGAAAACTATTGCTATTTTGAATAATCCAGAAGATTGTTTTAAAAAGGATCCAGAGAATAAAATTGAATGCTCTCTTCGAGAGCTAGGATATGATATTTTATCTGTCAAAAATGAGGAAGATTTAATTAATCTTCTAGAAATAAATCCTAGAGTATGCGGTGTTATTTTTGATTGGGATGTTTATTCTCTAACACTTTGCCATAATATTTCAAATATTAATGAATTATTACCTATCTACGCCTTTTCAAGTAATACTAATTCGCTAGATATTGAACTCAATGATTTAAAATCTAACATTTACTTTTTTGAATATGCATTGAGTAACGTTGAAGATATTGTCCATAAGATTCAACAAGCTACAGATGAGTATAAAGATACTATTTTACCTCCTCTCACTAAAGCCTTATTTAAGTATGTTAATGCTGAAAAATATACGTTTTGTACTCCTGGCCATATGGGAGGAACAGCATTTACGAAGAGTCCTGTTGGTAGCTTATTCTATGAATTTTATGGACCTAATGCATTTAAGGCAGATATTTCTATTTCAATGGGGGAATTAGGATCTTTGCTAGATCATTCTGGACCACATAAAGATGCAGAAAAATATATTGCAAAAACATTTAATGCTGATAGATCTTATATTGTTACAAATGGTACATCTACAGCTAATAAAATTGTAGGGATGTATTCAGCACCAGCTGGTAGTACAGTTTTAATTGATAGAAACTGTCATAAATCTATTACACACATGATGATGATGTCGGATGTTGTTCCAATTTATTTCAGACCAACTAGAAATGCATATGGGATCTTGGGTGGAATACCAAAAAGTGAATTTACACAAGAGGTAATTGAACAAAAAATTGCATCTACCCCGGGTGCAACTCAACCAACGTATGCTGTGATTACTAATTCAACTTATGACGGTTTATTTTACAATACACGATTCATTAAAGAACAGTTAAATACTAAATTTATCCATTTTGATAGTGCGTGGGTCCCTTACACTAACTTTAATGAGATTTATGCTGGAAAAGCTGGAATGAGTGGCGATGCAATCCCTGGTAAAGTGTTTTATGAAACACAATCTACACATAAATTATTAGCAGCCTTTTCTCAAGCATCTATGATACATATTAAAGGCGAAGTTGATGATGAATCATTTAATGAAGCTTATATGATGCATACATCGACCTCACCACTATATGGAATAGTAGCATCGGCAGAAATTTCTGCGGCAATGATGAAAGGAAAATCTGGACACCGACTCATTCAAAGTTCTATCGATCGTGCTATAAAATTTAGAAAGGAAATTAAAAAATTACGCTCAGAGTCCGATTCATGGTTTTTTGATGTATGGCAACCAGAAAATATTGATACAATGGAATGCTGGCCATTAAAACCTGAAGATCATTGGCATGGATTCAAAGATATTGATGCAGATCATATGTTCTTAGATCCAATTAAAGTAACCATTTTGACACCAGGGATGAAAGAAAATGGGACATTAGCAGATAGAGGTATTCCTGCTGCTATTGTTTCTAAATTTTTAGATGATCATGGTATTGTTGTTGAAAAAACAGGTCCATACAGTATGCTTTTCTTGTTCTCGATTGGTATTGATAATACAAAATCAATGCAATTACTTAGAGCATTGATTGAATTTAAACGTGGTTACGATCAAAATCAATTAGTTAAAGATTTCTTACCTTCATTGTATGCTGAAGATCCAGTATTTTATGAAAAAATGAGAGTACAAGAGCTTGCACAGGGGATTCATAATTTAGTAATTAAATATAAATTACCAGATTTAATGTATAAAGCTTTTGATGTTCTTCCAGAAATGAAGATGACACCACATCATGCATGGCAAGAAGAGTTACATGGGCATGCTGTAGGTATCCCATTGTCTGATATGATGAATGAGGTAAGTGCCAATATGATTTTACCATATCCACCAGGTGTACCTTTAGTTTTACCTGGCGAAATGGTAACTGAAAAATCTCGTCCTGTATTAGATTTTCTAGAAATGTTGTGTGAAATTGGGAACCATTATCCAGGATTTGAGACTGATATTCATGGCGTTTATTTTGAAGATGGTATCTATAAAGTAAAAGTGATCCGAAAGTGATTATAGTTTGATACTAAAAAAATCCCTTCCAACAGGAGGGGATTTTTATTAGAACTTGTTTAGGAAAACTGGTTATAGCTCTATATAATTTTATTTTATACAAAAATCCCTTCCAATTGGAAGGGATTTTTTATAAGAACGACAAGCTCTTAATTATTTTTTGTAGTTATGAACTAAGCTAACTAAATCTAATACTTTGTTAGAGTAACCTACTTCGTTATCGTACCAAGATACTAATTTAACGAATGTTGGAGTTAATTGGATACCAGCTTTAGCATCGAAAATAGATGTCATAGGGCAACCATTGAAGTCAGTAGAAACAACTGCATCTTCAGTGTAACCTAAAACACCTTTCATTTCGTTTTCACTTGCACGTTTGATTTCTGCACAGATTTCTTCATAAGTTGCAGGTTTTGCAAGGTTAACAGTTAAGTCAACTACAGAAACGTTTGGAGTTGGTACGCGGAATGCCATACCAGTTAATTTGCCGTTTAATGCAGGGATAACTTTACCTACTGCTTTAGCCGCACCAGTACTTGATGGGATGATGTTTTGGCTTGCACCGCGACCACCACGCCAGTCTTTTAATGATGGACCATCCACAGTTTTTTGAGTTGCTGTAGTTGCGTGAACAGTTGTCATTAAACCATCAACGATACCAAATTTGTCATTGATAACTTTTGCTAATGGAGCAAGACAGTTAGTTGTACATGATGCGTTAGAAACGATATCTTGACCTGCATATTCATGGAAGTTAACACCATTTACGAACATAGGAGTAGAATCTTTAGATGGACCAGTCATTACAACTTTTTTAGCACCCGCTTGAGCAATGTGAGCGCGTGCTTTTTCATCAGTTAGGAAAAGACCAGTTGCTTCAACAGCAACGTCAACGCCTAATTCACCCCATTTAAGGTTTGCAGGATCGCGTTCTGAAGAAACGTGGATTTTTTTACCATTAACAACTAAGTGACCATCTACAACTTCAACGGTACCGTTAAAACGACCGTGAGTAGAGTCATATTTCAACATATATGCCATATATTCAGCATCAATTAAGTCATTGATCCCTACGACTTCAATATCATCACGTTCTTGAGCTGCGCGGAATACGATACGACCGATACGGCCAAAACCATTAATACCAATTTTAATTGCCATAAGATTCTTCCTCTAGCGTTAAGTTAATAAAAATCTTTAAAGAGTTTTACTCTTGAAATCTGGTGCAAAGTATAACACGCTTTTTTAGGAGCACTTTTATAAATTTTCTAATAATCTCTGGATTTATTACTATTCTGTTTTTGTTGTAAAAATTAAGTATATTTTTGTAAAAAAATTGTAATAAATTACAGGATTTTACTGAAATTTTCTCATTTTAAAGGCATAATGAGTAAAATTTTTATCGGAGTAAAATTATGGCGCAAGGCAATTTGTACATTATTTCCGCACCAAGTGGAGCGGGAAAGTCTTCTTTAATTAATGCATTATTAAAAGAAAAAAATATGCATTCGATGATGGTTTCAGTTTCACATACTACACGTAACCCTCGTCCTGGAGAAGTTGATGGTGTGCATTATCATTTTGTGAGTGTAGAAGAATTTGAAGCGTTAATCGAAAAAGGGGCTTTTTTGGAGTACGCCAAAGTTTTCGGTGGAAATTATTATGGAACTTCTTTGCCTGCAATTGAGAAGAATCTAGCCGAAGGGATTGATGTGTTCCTGGATATTGATTGGCAGGGAGCTCGTCAGATTCGTGAAAAAGTACCTAGCGTTCAAAGTATTTTTATCTTACCTCCATCTGTTGGGGAATTAGAAAATCGTTTGCGTGGCCGTGGTCAAGATAGTGAAGAAGTGATTGCTGATCGGATGACTAAAGCAGTTGATGAAATCTCTCACTATAATGAATATGATTATGTTATTGTAAACGCAGATTTTGATGTAGCATTGCAAGATTTGAAAACTATTTTACAAGCAGAACGCTTGCGTTGTGGTTATCAGCAAAAACAAAATGCACAATTATTGGATCAATTGCTAGCAAAATAGAGGATTATTTAGTAGAATTTTCTCCTTTATTTTTGAATTCCAACGGATCTCCATAGCGAGAATATACCTTAATTAAGCGGAGTAGAATTATGGCTCGTGTAACAGTACAAGATGCGGTAGACCAAATCGGTAATCGTTTTGATTTAATTTTAACTGCGGCTCGTCGCGCAAGACAATTACAATTACATCAACGTGAAGCATTAGTACCAAAAGACAATGACAAACCAACAGTGATCGCTTTACGAGAAATTGAATTAGGTTTAATCAATGATATGATTATGAACCAACAAGAACAATCAATTATGTTGGAAAAAGAAAAAGCAGAAATCGAAGTGCTTTCTTTACTTACTGCTGAATAATGTTCTGAGAGAAACAGAAAGAATACTCTCATTTTATCTCCTTTCTGTTTCTTTTTTTTAATTCTCATCTTATATTTATAACATCAAGTAGGTGAATCAAAACTAAGGTAGGTAAAATAAATGAAATTATTTGAACCTTTAAAACAGATTATTCAGACTTACTTACCCGAGGAGCAGATTCAGACTATTGAACGTGCTTTTGTTTTAGCACGTGATGCCCACGAAGGACAATATCGTTCCAGTGGTGAACCTTATATTACCCATCCAGTCGCAGTTGCCTGTATTGTTGCAGAAATGAAGTTAGATTATGAAGCGATTATGGCAGCACTTCTACATGATGTTATTGAAGATACTCCTTACACAGAAGCACAACTTACCGACGAATTTGGAAAAAGTGTAGCTGAGATTGTGGAAGGCGTATCCAAGCTAGATAAATTAAAATTCCGAACTCGTCAAGAAGCACAAGTTGCGAATTTCCAAAAAATGATCCTTGCTATGACGGAAGATATCCGTGTGGTATTGATTAAACTTGCCGATCGCACTCATAACATGCGCACATTAGGCGCTCTTCGCCCTGATAAGCGTCGTCGTATTGCTAAAGAAACATTAGAAATTTATGCTCCATTAGCCCATCGATTAGGTATTGAGCATATAAAAAATGAATTAGAAGATCTCGGTTTCCAAGCGATGCATCCTCACCGCTATGAAGTGTTGAGTAAGACGGTAAGTATTGCACGCAATAATCGTAAGGATATGATTGAAAAAATCTCGCAAGAGATAACGGAACGGTTGAAAGAAGCTAATATTCCTGCGCAGGTGATTCCTAGAGAGCGTCCTCTATATGGAATTTATCAAAAATTACGCCAAAAGGAACAGGAATTTCATTCAATTATGGATATTTATTCTTTTTGTGTTGTAGTTAAAGATCGCGATCAATGCTATATGGCACTTGGGCGACTGCATTCTCTTTATAAACCACGCCCACAACAAGTAAAAGATTATATTGCGGTACCAAAAGCGAATGGCTATCAATCATTACAAACTGAAATGATAGGGCCTAAGGGCGTACCTATTGAAGCGCACATTTGTACTGAAGAAATGCAACAAATGGCAGATATGGGCGTTACTGCAAAATGGGTCTATAAAGAAAGTGGTAAAAATGATAGTACAACACCACAAATCCGCGCTCAACGTTGGTTAAAGAGCCTTGTCGAATTACAGCAAAGCGTCGGAAATTCATTTGAATTTATTGAAAGCGTTAAATCAGAGTTTTTTCCAAAAGAAATTTATGTTTTTACGCCTAAAGGACGTATTGTTGAATTACCGAAAGGGGCTACGGCAGTAGATTTTGCTTATGCTGTGCATTCAGGAGTTGGAAGTGCTTGTATTGGAGCAAAGGTGGATAGGAAACCTTATCCATTATCTCAACCTCTCGTATCAGGGCAAACTGTTGAGATTCTTACAGCAGAACATGCTCAACCAAATTCGAATTGGCTAAATTTCGTGGTAACTGCAAGAGCTAGAACGAAAATTAGACAAAGATTAAAGACTTTAAAAGCAGATACCGCAGTTATTCTTGGTAAACGTCAATTAATTAATGCTCTCCAACCAAAGCGTTTAGTGGATATTTCTGAAAAAAATATTCAACAAGCTTTGGAAATATATGGACTCAAAACATTAGATGAGCTTTATACTCAAATTGGATTGGGAAATTTAATGAGTGCAGTAGTAGCGTATCGCTTATTGGATGAGAAAGTAGAAATTGATACGGACGGAAAACCATATAACAGTGATAGTCCACTGGAAATTAAAGGTGGTGAAAATTTACTAACTAATTTTGCACAATGTTGTCATCCAATTCCAGGCGATCCAATCATTGCTTATGTGAGTCCTGGTAAAGGATTAGTAGTGCATCATGCCCATTGCTCAAACGTTCGTCATCAAAAGGCTATGCATTATATGGCTGTTGAATGGGAAAATGCAGATACAAAAGTATCCTTTGAAGCAGAATTACACATTGAAATGCTAAATCGGGCAGATACATTGTCTAATTTAATGTCTGCTTTAACAGCCCTTGAAAGTAATGTCCATAGTATTTGGACAGAAGAGCAAAACGGTCATTTATATGATATTGCTATTTTATTAACTGCAAAAGATACGCAACATTTAGCTTCTATTGTAAGAAAAATCAAAACATTACCAGGTTTTGTGCATATAGAACGGAACATTAATGCTTAATGGCAGATATTTTTTTAGATGAAATTCCCCTTAGTACCCTGAAGGGTGTTGGGAAAGCAATGACAGAAAGGCTAAATAAGCTTGGAATTTTTAACCTTCAAGATTTGTTACTTCATTTACCTAGCCGTTATGAAGATCGAACTAAAATAACGCCTCTTTCTGAAATTCGGGTCGATCAGCATACAACGATAGAAGGTTTTGTCCAACTATGCGAGGTGGTGGTAAGCCGCCGTCCAATGTTACTTGTTACACTCTCAGACGGTACATCAAAAATTCAGTTACGTTTCTTTAATTTTAATGCAGGCATGAAAAATAGTTTTCAAGTTGGTGTTAAAGTCCGTGCCTTTGGTGAAATTAAACGTGGACGTTTTATGGCGGAAATGGCGCATCCTGAATATCAAATTCTTCAGCCTAACCAAATTGCTGCGCTTTCGGAATCGTTTACTCCCATTTATCCAACAACGGAAGGTATGTCACAGGCAATGTGGCGAAAATTAATTCCACAAGCATTAAAGAGCCTAGATAATTACCAAGTTAGTGAAATATTACCTAAATCTTTTAATCCGTACCCCTTTGAATTAAAAGAAGCGTTACAATTTCTTCATTGCCCACCTGCGAATACATTGCTTAATCAGCTAGAAGAGGGAAGTCACCCAGCACAGAAACGGCTAATATTTGAAGAATTACTTGCACATAATTTAGCGATGCAAAGTCTGCGTCAAAAAACAAAGCAATTCTCTGCATTCCCATTGCCACCGCAGGGTGAATTGATTAAACAATTTTTAACACAGCTACCTTTTGAACCTACTGAAGCGCAAAAAAGAGTAAGTCGTGATATTTTAAATGATTTACGTAATCCATTTCCAATGATGCGTTTAGTTCAAGGTGATGTAGGTTCAGGAAAAACATTAGTTGCCGCTATTGCTGCACTTTCAGTAATTGGCAATGGCAAGCAAGTTGCATTGATGGCACCAACAGAAATCTTAGCGGAACAGCATTTGCAAAACTTTAAAAAATGGTTTGAACCACTAGGTATTGAAGTTGCCTGGTTGGCGAGTAAGGTAAAAGGGAAAGAACGTAGCCAAACTTTAGAAAAAATTGTAAATAATCAAGCAAAAATGGTGGTGGGAACACATGCTCTTTTTCAAGAGGAAGTGCATTTTTCTGATTTGGCACTTGTGATCGTAGATGAACAGCATCGTTTTGGTGTAGATCAGCGATTACAATTACGAGAGAAAGGACGACAAGCTGAATTTTATCCACACCAATTAATTATGACAGCGACACCTATTCCCCGCACATTAGCAATGACGGTCTATGCTGATCTTGATACATCTATTATTGATGAACTTCCACCTGGGCGGACACCAATTCAAACTGTACTCCTTTCTGAAGAAAGGCGAGCAGAGCTTATCGCACGAGTTAATCACGCATGTACTGTTGATAAACGACAAGCATATTGGGTATGTACGTTAATTGATGAAAGTGAAGTGTTAGAAGCACAAGCTGCAACGGCAATTTGTGAGGATCTGCAACGATTATTACCACATTTACAAATTGGATTAGTCCATGGACGTATGAAACCAGCAGAAAAGCAAGCCGTCATGCAAGCATTTAAAGAAGGTGAGATTAATTTACTTGTCGCCACGACTGTGATTGAAGTAGGGGTCGATGTTCCAAATGCAAGCTTAATGATTATTGAAAATGCTGAACGATTAGGGTTGTCTCAATTACATCAATTACGAGGACGAGTAGGGCGCGGTTCTACGGCCTCATTTTGTGTTTTGATGTATAATTCACCACTAGGCAAAATTTCTCGAAAACGTTTAGAAGTGATGCGTGATACGCAAGATGGTTTTGTCATATCAGAAAAAGATCTGGAAATTCGAGGGGCTGGTGAAGTATTGGGAACAAGACAGACAGGAAGTATTGCTTTTAAAGTTGCGGACTTAATGCGTGATCGTAAAATGATCCCGCAAGTACAAGAAACAGCAAAGCTGATTTTGCAAAAGACGCCCCAAATATCGGAAAAAATTATTAATAGATGGCTTAATGCAAAAGATATCTATTCCCAAGCCTAATTATCAGAAAATTATAGGAAAGAAAGAAATTAGGCTATAATTGCCCAACTTTTCGTTTAACTATTTTAAGAAGGTTATTTTGAAACCGCGTATCTTATTTTTTGATTCAGGAATCGGCGGTCTAAGCATTTATCAAGAGGCAAAACAACTGCTGCCACATAGCGAATTTCTATATTGCCTAGATAATGGTGCATTTCCTTACTCAGAAAAATCAGAAGAAATGATTATTGGGCGCACAAAGGCGATTTGCCAGAAAATAAATGCACTTTACCCTCTCGATCTTATTGTCATTGCCTGTAACACTGCGAGTACAATCGTATTACCGACATTGCGCGAGGCATTTTCGTTCCCTATTGTTGGCACGGTACCCGCGATTAAACCTGCCGCACAGCTTTCAAAAACAAAGCACATTGCGCTTATCGCGACGAAAGGAACGGTTAAACGACCTTATGTTATCCAACTTATTCATAATTTTGCCACAGACTGTCAGGTAGAAAAATTTGGATCTACCTTACTTGTTGAAATGGCGGAGAATAAATTACAGGGTATCCCAGTAAACAGAGAAGAGCTTGATGAACATATCCACGAATTAAAAGATATGGCCGATTTAGATATTGTCGTACTTGGCTGCACACATTTTCCATTTATTGAAGAAGAATTAAGGGCTAGCCTTCCTCAAGTGAAGGAATTTATTAATTCAGGGAAAGCGATTGCTAACCGCATACAAACATTACTTGATGAAAAAGCGATAAATCTGAACATGGGAAACGACGTATCAAACAAAAAACTTTTCGCAACAGCACCACTGTCCGAGGCTAAAATCGCACTATTTAATGAATTAGGTTTTCATCTAGAAAAAATTATTGATGTTTAACCTGTTCTTTCATCATAAATGGATAGGACAAGTCATTAAAAAAGAATATTTATTTAAAAATAGAGTCATTTTATTTTCAAGAAAAAGAGCAAAATGGTTGTTGTTTTTAAAAATAGAATTGTTTTTAATCTAAATGTGGCTATTTATTATGTAATTACGTAAAAATATAAAAAAATTAAGATTTTTTTGAAAAAAGTGCTTGCAAAGGTTTTCAAAATATCTATAATACGCCCCACACAACGACGCGACGTTGTTAACAAAAATTTACTTCTCGCGTCGTTGTTTTTTGTTCTTTAACAACTAACTAGACAATCTGTGTGGGCACTTGTTGATTGACTTTGTTTAAATAATTTAACTAAGTCTTAATGAGTGTCAAACTAGAAATTCATTTTAAATGAAAGACTTTTTGTCAGCTTATTGAGCGAATCAAGCTTTGAATTGAAGAGTTTGATCATGGCTCAGATTGAACGCTGGCGGCAGGCTTAACACATGCAAGTCGAACGGTAACAGGAAGAAAGCTTGCTTTCTTTGCTGACGAGTGGCGGACGGGTGAGTAATGCTTGGGAATCTGTTTCATGGAGGGGGATAACTACGGGAAACTGTAGCTAATACCGCGTAATATCGAGAGATTAAATGTGTGGGACCGCAAGGCCACATGCCATGAAGTGAGCCCAAGTGGGATTAGATAGTTGGTGAGGTAATGGCTCACCAAGTCAGCGATCTCTAGCTGGTCTGAGAGGATGACCAGCCACACTGGGACTGAGACACGGCCCAGACTCCTACGGGAGGCAGCAGTGGGGAATATTGCACAATGGGCGCAAGCCTGATGCAGCCATGCCGCGTGAATGAAGAAGGCCTTCGGGTTGTAAAGTTCTTTCGGTGGTGAGGAAGGTTGGCGTGTTAATAGCACGTTGACTTGACGTTAGCCACAGAAGAAGCACCGGCTAACTCCGTGCCAGCAGCCGCGGTAATACGGAGGGTGCGAGCGTTAATCGGAATAACTGGGCGTAAAGGGCACGCAGGCGGTGACTTAAGTGAGGTGTGAAAGCCCTGGGCTTAACCTAGGAATTGCATTTCATACTGGGTCGCTAGAGTATTTTAGGGAGGGGTAGAATTCCACGTGTAGCGGTGAAATGCGTAGAGATGTGGAGGAATACCGAAGGCGAAGGCAGCCCCTTGGGAATATACTGACGCTCATGTGCGAAAGCGTGGGGAGCAAACAGGATTAGATACCCTGGTAGTCCACGCTGTAAACGATGTCGATTTGGGGATTGGGCTTTAGGTCTGGTGCCCGTAGCTAACGTGATAAATCGACCGCCTGGGGAGTACGGCCGCAAGGTTAAAACTCAAATGAATTGACGGGGGCCCGCACAAGCGGTGGAGCATGTGGTTTAATTCGATGCAACGCGAAGAACCTTACCTACTCTTGACATCCATGGAACCTTGTAGAGATACGAGGGTGCCTTCGGGAACCATGAGACAGGTGCTGCATGGCTGTCGTCAGCTCGTGTTGTGAAATGTTGGGTTAAGTCCCGCAACGAGCGCAACCCTTATCCTTTGTTGCCAGCGGTTTGGCCGGGAACTCAAAGGAGACTGCCAGTGATAAACTGGAGGAAGGTGGGGATGACGTCAAGTCATCATGGCCCTTACGAGTAGGGCTACACACGTGCTACAATGGCGTATACAGAGGGCAGCGAGCCTGCGAGGGTGAGCGAATCTCAGAAAGTACGTCTAAGTCCGGATTGGAGTCTGCAACTCGACTCCATGAAGTCGGAATCGCTAGTAATCGCGAATCAGAATGTCGCGGTGAATACGTTCCCGGGCCTTGTACACACCGCCCGTCACACCATGGGAGTGGGTTGTACCAGAAGTAGATAGCTTAACCTTCGGGAGGGCGTTTACCACGGTATGATTCATGACTGGGGTGAAGTCGTAACAAGGTAACCGTAGGGGAACCTGCGGTTGGATCACCTCCTTACCAAAATGAAGCGACAGTGAGTGCTCACACAGATTGTTTTAGTGGTTGTAGACAAAGAAAGACAATGCCCTGTGGGTCTGTAGCTCAGGTGGTTAGAGCGCACCCCTGATAAGGGTGAGGTCGGTGGTTCAAGTCCACTCAGACCCACCACTCTCAACGAAACGAAGGTTTAGTGGGGGTGACACAGGAATGAAAAGATGGGGATATAGCTCAGCTGGGAGAGCGCCTGCCTTGCACGCAGGAGGTCAGCGGTTCGATCCCGCTTATCTCCACCAAATTTTCATTACAAAGGGAAGAAGAAAAAATTTTTTCACTTTCTAATGATAATTTGTTAAAATTGTCGAATTGTTCTTTAAAAATTTAAAATCAAGCTGAAAACTAAAGAGACTTTCAAGTAAAGTCTGAGTAGTTAAAAATCTTATGCTGAAAAAGGCAGCATAAGTCGAGTTGTTAATCGCAATCTTAATATGAAAATATTTGAGGTTGTATGGTTAAGTGACTAAGCGTACAGGGCGGATGCCTTGGCAATCAGAGGCGATGAAGGACGTGCTAATCTGCGAAAAGCTTGGGTAAGGCGATAAGAGCCGTTATAACCCGAGATATCCGAATGGGGAAACCCGATAGATGAAGAATCTATCATCTCTTTTTGAATATATAGGAAAGAGAAGCAAACCGGGAGAACTGAAACATCTAAGTACCCCGAGGAAAAGAAATCAACCGAGATTCTGTTAGTAGCGGCGAGCGAAAGCGGAAGAGCCTGTAAGTGATAGCAAAAGCGTTAGGAGAATGAGCTGGGAAGCTCAATCATAGAGGGTGATAGTCCCGTATCTTAAAACGCTTTTGTGGTACTGAGCTTACGATAAGTAGGGCGGGACACGTGTTATCTTGTCTGAAGATGGGGGGACCATCCTCCAAGGCTAAATACTCCTGATTGACCGATAGTGAACCAGTACTGTGAAGGAAAGGCGAAAAGAACCCCTGTGAGGGGAGTGAAATAGAACCTGAAACCCTGTACGTACAAGCAGTGGGAGCCACTTCGTGTGGTGACTGCGTACCTTTTGTATAATGGGTCAGCGACTTATATTTTGTAGCGAGGTTAACTGAATAAGGGAGCCGTAGGGAAACCGAGTCTTAACTGGGCGACTAGTTGCAAGATATAGACCCGAAACCCGGTGATCTAGCCATGGGCAGGTTGAAGGTTGGGTAACACTAACTGGAGGACCGAACCGACTAATGTTGAAAAATTAGCGGATGACCTGTGGCTGGGGGTGAAAGGCCAATCAAACCGGGAGATAGCTGGTTCTCCCCGAAATCTATTTAGGTAGAGCCTTGAGCGGACACCTTTGGGGGTAGAGCACTGTTTCGGCTAGGGGGCCATCCCGGCTTACCAACCCGATGCAAACTCCGAATACCAAAGAGTGATACTCAGGAGACACACGGCGGGTGCTAACGTTCGTCGTGGAGAGGGAAACAACCCAGACCGCCAGCTAAGGTCCCAAAGTCTATATTAAGTGGGAAACGAAGTGGGAAGGCTTAGACAGCTAGGATGTTGGCTTAGAAGCAGCCATCATTTAAAGAAAGCGTAATAGCTCACTAGTCGAGTCGGCCTGCGCGGAAGATGTAACGGGGCTCAAATATAGCACCGAAGCTGCGGCATCAGACGTAAGTCTGTTGGGTAGGGGAGCGTTCTGTAAGCGGATGAAGGTGTACTGAGAAGTATGCTGGACGTATCAGAAGTGCGAATGCTGACATAAGTAACGATAAAACGAGTGAAAAACTCGTTCGCCGGAAGATCAAGGTTTCCTGTCCAACGTTAATCGGGGCAGGGTGAGTCGACCCCTAAGGCAAGGCTGAAAAGCGTAGTCGATGGGAAACGGGTTAATATTCCCGTACTTGTAATAACTGCGATGTGGGGACGGAGTAGGTTAGGTTAGCCATCTTTTGGATTAGATGGTTTAAGCCGGTAGGCGGAATATCTAGGCAAATCCGGATATTCTTAACGCCGAGAAGTGATGACGAGCAACTACGGTTGTGAAGTAACTGATACCACACTTCCAGGAAAAGCCACTAAGCTTCAGGTTATTATAAATCGTACTGTAAACCGACACAGGTGATCAGGTAGAGAATACTCAGGCGCTTGAGAGAACTCGGGTGAAGGAACTAGGCAAAATAGCACCGTAACTTCGGGAGAAGGTGCGCCGGTGGTAGTTGTAGTCCCTCGCGGACGAAGGCGAATCCGGTCGAAGATACCAGCTGGCTGCAACTGTTTATTAAAAACACAGCACTCTGCAAACACGAAAGTGGACGTATAGGGTGTGATGCCTGCCCGGTGCTGGAAGGTTAATTGATGGGGTTAGCGCAAGCGAAGCTCCTGATCGAAGCCCCAGTAAACGGCGGCCGTAACTATAACGGTCCTAAGGTAGCGAAATTCCTTGTCGGGTAAGTTCCGACCTGCACGAATGGCATAATGATGGCCAGGCTGTCTCCACCCGAGACTCAGTGAAATTGAAATCGCCGTGAAGATGCGGTGTACCCGCGGCTAGACGGAAAGACCCCGTGAACCTTTACTATAGCTTGACACTGAACCTTGAATTTTAATGTGTAGGATAGGTGGGAGACTATGAAGCGAGAACGCCAGTTCTTGTGGAGTCGTTGTTGAAATACCACCCTTTAACGTTTGATGTTCTAACGACGTACCTGAAACGGGTACTCGGACAGTGTCTGGTGGGTAGTTTGACTGGGGCGGTCTCCTCCCAAAGAGTAACGGAGGAGCACGAAGGTTTGCTAATCACGGTCGGACATCGTGAGGTTAGTGCAATGGTATAAGCAAGCTTAACTGCGAGACAGACAAGTCGAGCAGGTACGAAAGTAGGTCATAGTGATCCGGTGGTTCTGCATGGAAGGGCCATCGCTCAACGGATAAAAGGTACTCCGGGGATAACAGGCTGATACCGCCCAAGAGTTCATATCGACGGCGGTGTTTGGCACCTCGATGTCGGCTCATCACATCCTGGGGCTGAAGTAGGTCCCAAGGGTATGGCTGTTCGCCATTTAAAGTGGTACGCGAGCTGGGTTTAGAACGTCGTGAGACAGTTCGGTCCCTATCTGCCGTGGGCGTTGGAGAATTGATTGGGGCTGCTCCTAGTACGAGAGGACCGGAGTGGACGCATCACTGGTGTTCCAGTTGTCTCGCCAGAGGCATTGCTGGGTAGCTACATGCGGAAGAGATAAGTGCTGAAAGCATCTAAGCACGAAACTTGCCAAGAGATGAGTTCTCCCCGACTTAAAGTCGGTAAGGGTTGTTTGAGACTAAGACGTTGATAGGTCTGATGTGTAAGCGCTGTGAGGCGTTGAGCTAACAGATACTAATTGCCCGAGAGGCTTAACCATACAACACTCAAATATTTTTAGAGAAAAGATTTGAAAGAAAGTCAGTTTTCAGTGAGATTTTAAAGGCTTAACGAAGCGAAGAGAAAATAAACGCAAAGATAAAACGTTAAGTAAAGAACGACGAAAAGACAGATTATAAAGAATAATCCTGGCGGCGAAAGTGCAGTGGTCCCACCTGACCCCATGCCGAACTCAGAAGTGAAACGCTGTAACGCCGATGGTAGTGTGGAGTTCCTCCATGCGAGAGTAGGACACTGCCAGGTTCCCATACCAACCTCTTGAGTAATCAAGAGGTTTTTTTATACCTGAAAATCAAGAAAAAAGATTAAGAAAGGCTATCACCATTTTATCCCTGCTTATTTTTCTCTTCTTATTCATATTCATCTCTAATTTTTTTATTATTATTTTTATCCTAAAAAATTGAAAACATGCCCTATTTTTCCTAAAAATTTATGCGTTTTAAATTGCTCACAAACTTACATAAGTTTTATAGATTATTCCTCTACACACATTTGTTGCCTTTCCATCACTGAGTTACACCTCACGCCCCGATTTTTCGTAAATTTTATGTACTTTGTATGACTGCCTGTAATCGCATAAATTTTTAGGAAAATGGGGCGTATGTTTTGTTTTGGAAAGACGTGAAATCTATTTATAAGTTATAAGATGGGGAATATTGTTTTTGATTCTAAGTTAAAAGTGATTTTTTAAGATCATTAAAACAATAAAGCGATTTCTTTATTTTCTAAATATTCATTTAACATGCCTCGATTTTCCGTGAAATTTATGTAGTTTAGAGAAGTAAGTTCAAGCACATAGATTTTAAGAAATTATATGATTATTTATAAAGTGAAATGAATTGCTATTTTATAAAGCGAATATCGTTTGGACATTGAGCATATCGGTTCTTTCAGTGAGTTTTTAGTTCTTTATAAGATCTTGTTATTTTAGAATCATAATTTAAATCATTAACTCAAGCGGTATCGTAGTTAATATGAAAAAGTTAGAAGGAACAATTACTTTTATTAACCAGGAATATGGTTATGCCTTTACTAATGGGATTTCTTACGTATTTACACGTGAATATAATCATAAGCTATGGGATAAACTTGCTGTTGGATTTTGTGTGGCATTTCTTCCAACACGTATGGCGAGTGGAAAATTTTTTGCTAAGGCTATTGAATTACTTAATCCTCATTACGTTCATCATTCTATTTCTCGTATGGGGAAAGTGATTGCAAAAAATAATGAATATGCTACGGTTTTATCGGGACAAAAGCATTATTACCTAAGCAAAGTACAACATGCCACGAAATGGGATTCGTTTAGAAAGGGGACAAGGATCTTCTTCCGATTAGATTATGTTGGCGATGGACATTATTTAGTAACGACCTTTAGATTGTTAGAAAGTAAAGCACAACTAACACGCTATACGTTGAAATCATTATGGTCAGCTATTTTTAGTGATTTATTTTAAATAACTTGAAGTGCTTAATGGTAATTCGTTATTATTTTAACCGTTATATGAAACACATTGAGGATATTTTATGAATAAAATTTATACACTTTTGAATTGTTCAACTTGTCAAAAAATCTTAGATCAGATTAAAGATAAAGAACGTTTTGATATTCAAAATATTAAAGAACAGCCATTAACTGAAGCTCAGTTAGATGAGCTTTACCAATATACAGGAAGCTATGAGAAGTTATTTAGTAAACGTGCTCAGCTTTATCGTCAGCTTGATTTAAAAAGTAAAAATCTTACAGAAGAGGGCTATAAGCATTATTTATTGGAACATTATACATTCTTGGCACGTCCTGTTGTTTTGTATGATGGACAAATTTTTATTGGGAACGCGCCTAAAAAAGTACAACATATGATTGATGTTGTTAATGAAGGACGTTAAATAACTTTAGATTGTATGCCACTGAAAGATTAGTGGCATTTTTATTGAGTAGAAATAAATTTTTTTGAAAAGCAGGGCGTCATTTTATTTTTTACGGACAAAATTGTATGTATTTAATACGATATTTTTTGGTGTTTACAAAAAATTAAAAAAAATTTTCTACATAAATCCTTGTTATTACGTAAATCATACCAAAAGGTGCCTGGTACACTAAAAAGTGCCTTCTTGCGAACTATAGTAGGGGGGAGTATAGTACGCCACAAGAAACAGGAACTGCTATTAATTAAACTAAATAAGATTCTGAAAAGTTTATGGGACTAAACGACAGTGAATTAATTAGCTATCTAATTAGTTAATTTATTGCTATTAGTGATGGTAGTTTTTATTTGAAAGAAGTAAAACACTTTATTTTTAAAGTGGTTACGTTAAGCCAGTCTTGGAAGCATGATTTTTACTATGGCTTAGTAATCTGTTTTGCAATCTGGTGAAAATGAATTTTATCTCGACTTTGTGGTTGGGATGGTAATGATTTACCAATTAATGCAGCAGAAACGATATAAGTTGAGAAAGCTGTAAAACAATTTTCTCTATCAAAGCTGTGTGAAAAGTTATTTTGTTATGGTGGCGATGACGAGCGTTGCTATGATTGAAATCTCTTTATCTTCAGTCACTATTTAATAACAAGTAGTATTAAATATTTTGGCGCTGACTTCAACATCGAATTAGATGTAGCGTTTAAGTATATAATTTTGATAGAAATATTACCGCAAGATTTAGTTGCAAATATAGAGAGGGACGCTCTAATTAATGCAATTGAAGCTTTACACCAATGACGTAGCAGCCCTATTTATGATACGTTGGCGATAAAAACAATTGAAATGATTATGGAGAATCTCATTGTCTTTTATCGTTGGGACATGGAAGCATGTAAAGTGTGCATGTTGCACAAAATCTTGCAGGTATGGCATTTTCGAATGCAATTTTAGGTACTGTTCACATAACGGTATGAACATACTAGTGAGTTTCAAAGATTACGGACTTTCAAGAAACTCCTCCTAAATCGTGTAGGCGAAATTGCTTTAAAGGTAGTACTTGCCCCTTGTACAAGTATTATCTCTTATGAGATCAACAACGCTGTAATGACCGCCCTTTTCAAAACAGCGTACTACAACACTGAAGTTGATTTCTAATAAATCTTAAGCATATATAATCCTCATTTCTCTTAGTGCAACAAGCCACTTTCAGTTTTGGAAGTGGCTTTTTTTATACCTAGTTTAACGAATAATCTTGCTTGTTATTTGAGAGTCTTCATAAAAAATTAATCAAATTTAGCTAATAGTGCTTAGATTTGTTATACAATAGTCATCTTTGTTGTTTAGGGAAAAAATTTTATGATTAGAAGAACATCTATTGCAGTAAAAATTGGTACCTATCTATTAT
Source organism: Actinobacillus delphinicola (assembly GCF_900638385.1). NCBI lineage: Bacteria > Pseudomonadati > Pseudomonadota > Gammaproteobacteria > Pasteurellales > Pasteurellaceae > Actinobacillus > Actinobacillus delphinicola. Next base: position 1,185,844 of record NZ_LR134510.1, read on the forward strand.
TAATTTTATTATTAGCAGGTATCATGACGAGTGTTGGTATGTTGATTATTGCAAGCCATCGTTCGGATGCAGAATTGATTAATACTACTGGTTCATTACGTACACAAGCTTATCAACTTTTGTATGCAATGGAGCATGAAAATAAGCAAGATGTACAGCTTAAAATGTTACTACATAGTTCAACATTATCTGCGACCATTTTAACTGATTTAGATCGACAGTATTTTGTTCCCCGTAAGATAAAAGTGGGGTATCAAGAAATCATAAAAAGTTGGACTCAGATGAAACAATATGCATATGAGTCTAATTATCGATTGTATCGCAGTGATTTGAAAAGTTATGTCAACCAAATCGATAATTTTGTTCTGTTATTACAAAAATATATGGATAGACGTAATGAGATCATTGTACACTTTCTTTTAGGGATGGTCGTTATCATCATTTTCATTGTTTCTTATCTTATTTTTTTCCTTTATCAACGAGTAACTAAACCGCTAAAAATGTTGATGCTAGCAAGTTCACAAATTCAGATTGGACAATTTGAAAATATTCTTGTTGAAACCAGTGAGGACAATGAGATTGGGCATTTGGGATGTGCATTTACGCAAATGTCAAATACGTTGAAGCAGTTATATGTGAAACTTGAAGGGCGTATGAATGAAAAAACTGAGAAACTGGCTAAAGTGAATCGTCGATTGACGACATTATATGAATGTTCTCAGATTTTAACGGGTAAAAAATTATCTTATCCTTTATTGCTAGAAGTTTTACGAAAAATTTTTGATTGTGAAAACTTTATGTATTTAAAATTAGAAATCAAAAATCAGCCAAGTTGGAATGTTGAATTAGGCGAGAAAAAAGAGCTCTTAGCTATGCAACAGGAAAAATTGGTTATTGATGACTATGTTTTAGGTACTTCATATTGGCAGTCATTAACTCGTACAGATGAACGAATGATTAAAAATGCGACACAAATGATCGCACGTGCGTTATATTATTACGAAGTACAAAAACAGCAAGAATATCTATTGATCTTGGAAGAACGTAGTATCATTGCCCGTGAGTTACACGATAGTTTAGCTCAAGTATTATCATTTTTAAAAATACAACTTTCATTATTAAAACGTTCGCTATCTAAAGAGGAAAATATTAGTGCTGGAACTATGACGATAGTGAATGATTTTGAAGATGCATTAGTATCTGCTTATTCGCAGCTACGTGAGTTATTGGCAACATTCCGATTGACTATTCAAGAGGCAAATTTGAAGACAACCTTAGTTGAGGTAGTTAATTCGCTTCAATCACAAACTAATATTGTTATGGATGTGGATTGTGATTTGCCGACAGAAGTCTTTAGTGCTCAAGATCTTATTCATATTTTACAGATTATCCGTGAAGCAATTTTAAATGCGATTAAGCATTCTAATGCAAAACATTTAGATGTTATTGCTCATATTAATGAAGATGGTGAATATGAAATTCTTGTGAAAGATGATGGTGTAGGGATTAAGAGTTTAGATGAACCGACAGGGCATTATGGTTTAAATATTATGACTGAACGTGCAAATCGATTAGGGGCCCGCTTGTCTATCTTAAATAATCAAGGTACAGAAATCAGATTAATTTTTAAAGCAAATAGAAAACATATTTAGGTAAGAAGATTTATGCATGATTTAAAAAGGTTTCATACCTTTTCTATTCCTGTTAATGCATTTGCAGTAGAAGAAATTACAACACTTCCTCAACTATTAGCGTGTTATCAGAAAACTAAAGTACTTGAAAAACCGTTTCTTTTTATTGGAGAAGGAAGTGATGTTCTTTTTACTGAAAATTTTTCAGGAACAGTTGCTATCAACCGCATGTTGGGTAAAAAACATTATGAAGATGATGATTATCATTATTTAACAATTGCTGGTGGCGAAAATTGGCATCAGTTTGTGAAATGGTGTGTACAACAAGGTATCGGTGGTTTAGAAAATTTAGCGTTAATTCCAGGATGCGTTGGTTCTGCTCCTATCCAAAATATTGGGGCTTATGGCGTTGAAGTGAAGGACTTTCTAAAAGAAGTCAAAGTGCTTGATTTAGATACACAAAATATTTCAACTTTGACTAACGACGAATGTCAATTTGGTTACCGTGAAAGTATTTTTAAACATGCTTTAAAGGATCGTCATATTATTATTGAAGTTACCTTTAAATTACCGAAGAAATGGCAACCACAAGTAACATATGGGGAATTAGCAATACTACCTATTGAATTAAGAACGCCACAAGGAATATTTGATAAAGTCTGCGAAATTCGGGCAAATAAACTGCCGGATCCTCGTATTGAAGGTAATGCAGGAAGTTTTTTTAAAAATCCTATTGTTGATCAAGATATTTTTTCTGTATTAGAAAAACAATATCCACAAATGCCACATTATCCACAAACAGATGGTACAGTAAAATTAGCCGCAGGCTGGTTGATTGATCAGTGCCAGTTAAAAGGTTATCAAATTGGCGGTGCAAAAGTTCATCCTAAACAAGCACTTGTTTTAGTTAATGTAGGAAATGCGACTGCAGATGATGTAGTAGCGTTGGCACGCTATGTGCGTGAAAAAGTTTTGGCAAAATTTGGCGTAGCTTTAGAACCTGAAGTTCGATTTATTGGAAATAATGGCGAAATTGATGCCTCATCTTTAATAAGTTGATAGGCGAGAGCTATATTGCTTATCTCGACAAAAAAGTTAAAATTAAGTTATAATTGAAAAGTATTTATAATAAACCGAGAGGAAATAGAAATGAGTTTATTAAACGTTCCTGCAGGTAAAGAATTACCTGATGATATTTATGCAGTAATCGAAATTCCTGCGAATGCAGATCCAATTAAATACGAAGTTGACAAAGAAAGCGGTGCTTTATTCGTTGACCGTTTTATGGCAACTGCAATGTTCTACCCAGCAAACTACGGTTATGTAAACCATACTCTTTCTGAAGATGGCGACCCAGTTGACGTATTAGTACCAACTCCGTACCCACTTCTACCAGGTTCTGTAATTCGTTGCCGTCCAGTTGGCGTATTATTAATGACTGACGAAAATGGTCCAGATGCAAAAATCATCGCTGTACCACACGAAAAACTATCTAAAGAATACAGCCACATTCAAAACATCGATGACGTTCCAGCTTTATTAAAAGCACAAATCCAACACTTCTTCGAAAGCTACAAAGCATTAGAAAAAGGTAAATGGGTAAAAGTTGAAGGTTGGGGCGATGTTGAAGCTGCACGTAAAGAAATTTTAGATTCTTATGCACGTGCAAATAACAAATAATCTTTGATTATTAGTGCCTTTTATGCCCTCATTATGTAATGAGGGTATTTTTTTATATATAAAAAATCCCAGTTGAAAAACTGGGATTTTATGTAAATTTAAATTGCAGTAAAAAAGTTATTCTAAGCGTTCAGCTAATTCCAATAGACCTTTTTTGAATTCACGTTGCATGTTATTGATAGCATCAATAATATCGTGATGAACAAGATGTTCATTTTGAATACCTACACAGTAGCCACCTTTACCAGCAAGAAGTAAATCGACTGCATAAGCTCCCATACGTGAGCCAAGAATGCGGTCAAATGCACAAGGTGAACCGCCACGTTGGACGTGACCAAGAACAGTTGCACGAGTTTCTTTATGCACACGAGATTCAATTTCACGAGCAAGCTGATTTACATCACAGATCATTTCCGTAATACAAATAATCGCATGACGTTTACCTTTTGCAATACAACGTTCAATCTTACGAATTAACTCTTCACGATTAAATTCCATTTCGGATGGCACGATATATTCCGCACCGCCAGCAATACCTGCTGCGATAGTTAAGTCACTGCAGTGACGACCCATGATTTCTAAAATAGAAATACGTTGGTGGGAACTTGAAGTATCTCGTAAACGATCGACTGCTTCAACGGCTGTTTCCAATGCGGTTTGATAACCAATAGTATAGTCTGTACCTGCAACATCATTATCAATAGTGCCTGGGATACCGATACATTGGATACCGTGTTCTTCAGTCAAGAGTTTTGCTCCCATATAAGAACCGTCCCCACCGATAACAACAAGCGCATCAATATTATGCGAACGTAAGATATCAGCACATTTTGCACGGATTTCTGGATTTTTAAATTCTGGAAAACGTGCAGAGCCAAGAATTGTACCACCACGGTTGATGATATCTGAGACTGAATAGCGATCTAGTGGTTTAATTTTATCGTGATATAAACCATAGTACCCCTCATAAATCCCAAAAACCTCAAGTCCTGATTTTAATGCAGAACGTACAACTCCACGAATAGCGGCATTCATCCCTGGTGCATCACCACCACTTGTTAATACTGCAATTTTTTTCATAGTTTTACCTTATTGTAATTTACATAATTTTTAGAAAAGATTTATACAAGGCAAAAGAATACTTCCATCTTCTCTTAGCCAGTATTCATTATTCTAAGGGGCGAAAACTATACGCCCCTATTTTCCGAAAAATTTTTAATTATTTATTCGGAAATTAATACCCCAATTAAGCTTCTTGTTTCTTCTTTTACTTCACTTAGCTGGATATTTACGATATCTCCAATCTTGTAGCGACGTTCACCTTTAATATAAAGTGCCAGTTCGTCACTATTAAACTGGTAATCATCTTTATTTTCGGTAATTGTTGATGCTGGCACGAAAATACTTGCACCATTTTCAGTTAATTGTACACGCATTCCACCACGACTGATATCTTGAATTTTAGCATCAAATTGTGGTTTTGCTTCAACTTTATCTGCGAGATAACGACAATACAACCAATCTGCGATATCACGTTCAACCAAACGATTTTGACGACGAGCCTCTTGTAAGCGTTGCAGTACATTCTCAGAAGGTTCGGTAAAATCTGTTTTGCCTTGAATGAAAGATTTAATTAGACGATGGTTTACCATATCGCTATATTTACGAATCGGTGACGTCCAAGTTGCATAACCTGTTAGACCCAATCCAAAATGCGGAGCAAGTTGCGGTTTAAACTCAGCAAAAGTGAGGTAACGACGTAAGCGTAATTCTAAATAGTCACTGTCTGCATCATCAATATCTTGACGCATTTGGCGATATCCATCTAAAGTAGATAATGTTTCTTCTGTATAACGTGTTGCTTTATCTTCTAATGTGACTTGATTGAGTAGAAACTCTTTAGCTGCGGTAAGATTTTTACTATCAAATCCCATGTGAGTGTTGAAAATACCACACCCGATATTTTCATTTAGGTATTCAGCGGCACACATATTGGCAAGAATCATGGCTTCTTCTACGATTTGATTTGCAATGCGACGATAACTTGCATGAATAGCAAGGACTTTACCATTTTCAGCAAGTTCAAAAGAGTAATCAGGATTTTCTTTAAATAATAAAGAATTTTGTTTACGCCACTCGATACGTGTCTTAGTAAATTGGAATAAGTAATTAATTTGCGCTAATGTTTTTTCATCTTCTGGTTGCCACGCATCTGCTACTTTTTCAAGATAATCAGAAACTTTATCGTAGGCTAATTTCGCTTTTGATTGCACATAAGCTGATACGAAAACAGGTTTTTCAATGACGTTACCATGCATATCTGTTTGGATGGTACAAACAAGGGCTGCTTTAGTATCATTTGGGGTAAGGGAACAAAGATCATCAGCAAGTTCACGTGGCAACATTGGGATATTAAATCCTGGTAAATAGTTTGTGAAGCAACGCTGTCTTGCCGCCGATTCAATATCGCTATCTTCTGCAATATAAGCGGTCGGATCTGCGATAGCTACAACCATTTTCCAACCAACTTGTTGATTATTTTCATTTAGTGTTGGTTCGATATACAGGGCATCATCCATGTCTTGAGTGCTTTCGCTATCGATGGTTACAAAATGTAAATCAGTTAAATCAAGGCGTTCTTGTGTATCTAACATGTGATATTCTGCTTGACCTTCGACAGGGTAACGAGATTGTTCATGTTTTGCTAGTGTTACCCACCAAGGTGCAAATTCATCATCTTCATGACAAATAAATTGCGTAATTTCTGCAAAGAGAAAGCGGTCATCACGTAATGGATGTGTTTTTAGTGTAGCAACAACCCAGTCACCTGCTTGTAATGATTCAGTGAGGGATTTTGCTTGTTTGGCACCAATAGGTTGATTAATTTGCGGATGATCAACAATGACTTGTAATTTATTATCTTTATTAAAACGTACTTTCGCAATAAAGCGAGTAAGCATTGGTTCTATTAATTCTAATGGTTCCGCTTGCTCTTTATCTCCAATTGTTTCGATTGCCGCACGGATTTTATCGCCATGGACTAACTTTTTCATTGCCGGAGGCGGGAGAAAATAGCTATTTTTATCGCATTCTAAAAAGCCATACGATTTATCGGTTGCACGGACGATACCTTCCACTTTGGGTTTTGCATCATGGATTTTTTGTTTTAATTGAGCAAGTAAAGGATTATCTTGAAACATAATAATTAAATCTAAAAAAGAAAAAACCGCACTCGGAGAGTGCGGCAAAGAAGTTTATTCTTCGTCTGCTAATTCACTCATAGCAACGATACTAAAGCCACCGTCAACATGGATAACTTCACCAGAGATTCCGCTCGCTAATGGAGAGCATAAGAAAGCGGCGGTATTACCAACATCTTCGATTGTTACTGTACGGCGGATAGGGGTTGTTTTTTCGCAGGCTGCAAGCATTTTTTTGAAATTTTTAATACCTGATGCAGCAAGAGTGCGGATTGGACCCGCTGAAATTGCATTAACACGTACGCCATCTTTTCCCATTGCTTGTGCCATGAAACGTGTATTTGCTTCAAGAGAGGCTTTAGCAAGACCCATAGTATTATAGTTAGGGATAGCACGTTCTGCACCAAGGTAAGTTAAAGTCACTAAGCCTGCACCTTCGTTTAACATAGGGCGAGCAGCTTTTGCCATAGCAACAAAGCTATAAGAACTGATGTCATGAGCGATACGGAAACCTTCACGATTTACAGCATCAACGTAATCTCCATCTAATTGATCTGCTGGCGCATAAGCAATAGAGTGGACGAAACCGTCAAATTTTTCCCATTTTTTACCAAGTTCGTTGAAACATTCAGTAATGCTAGCATCATCAGCCACATCACATGGAATGACAATGTCTGAGCCAAATTCAGCTGCTAATTTTTCAACACGAGGTTTTAATTTTTCATTTTGGTAAGTGAATGCAAGTTCAGCACCTTCACGGTGCATTGCTTGTGCAATACCGTAAGCGATAGAGCGATTACTTGCGACACCAGCGATTAAGATACGTTTGTTTACTAAAAATCCCATAAAGAATCCTATTAGTCATTAAAAAATGATCAATAGTATAAGGTAATTTTTATAGAAAACCAATTCACAAGGTAACATGAGATTATTTTTGTTGAAAAATATTTAAACAGCCTAAGGAAAAATTTTATTTTTTATTTATTCATTTAAGAAAAATGGTTGTCTAATTAGGTAAAAATACAGGAGTTAAAAATTGTTGAGAATATTATCAAATCGCCAAAAATCGTGATGTTTTGGTTGAAAAAGAGAGGAATAATTGAGAAAATCTAACTCATTTTTTTAAGCGATCTTTTACAGCCGTTTTTGACGGTTGTTTGTGTTTTTATAAGATCATTCTTTTCAAATTTTATGACATTTTAAGATAAGAGTTATGGCAGAAAAGCGTAATATTTTTCTAATTGGTCCTATGGGTGCGGGGAAAAGCACTATTGGTCGCCAACTCGCTCAAATTCTTGGTATGAATTTTGTAGATTCTGATACTGAGATTGAAACTCGTGCGGGGGCAGATATCAGCTGGATCTTTGATATTGAAGGTGAAGAGGGTTTTCGTAAACGTGAAGAGCGCGTTTTAAATGAATTAACTCAGCTACAAGGCACCGTAATTTCTACTGGTGGTGGAGCGATTTTATCAAAAGAAAATCGTAAACATTTGTCAGCACGTGGAATTGTTATTTACTTAGAAACAACCATCGATAAACAAGTAGAACGTACACAACGTGATAAAAAACGCCCATTATTACAAGGCGAAGAAGATACTAGAGCAATTTTGGAAGATCTTGCAAAAGAACGTAATCCACTTTATGAAGAAATTGCAGATATTACTTTAACGACTGATGAGCAAAGTGCAAAAGTCATGGCAAATCAGATCGTGGATCTTATTGATAATTTTCAAGATTAATAGAGGTTCTTAAGATAATGTTGTGCGTGGACGTTTTACATTCTGATGGACAGTATCCCATTTATATTGGTAATAATTTACTAAGCGATGGCACATTATTTCCTGTAAAAGCAGGTGATAAGGTGATGATTGTTACCAATGAAACGGTTGCACAATATTATTTAGAGACACTTCGTCAGACCTTAAATGATTTGGGATGTGAAACCAATGTTTGTTTTATCGGCGATGGTGAAGCTTATAAAAATTTAGAAACGCTCAATCACATTTATACAACATTGTTAGAGAAAAATTATGGTCGAGATTGTATGCTCATTGCATTAGGTGGTGGTGTTGTTGGTGATGTGTGTGGGCTTGCAGCCGCGACTTATCAACGTGGTGTTCGCTTTATCCAGGTTCCGACAACGCTTCTTGCTCAAGTCGATTCTTCTGTTGGTGGAAAAACAGCAGTGAATCACCCATTGGGAAAAAATATGATAGGAGCATTTTATCCACCTCAGGCGGTCATTATTGATCTTAATACGTTAAAAACATTACCATCGCGAGAAGTTTCCGCAGGACTTGCAGAGGTCATCAAATACGGTGTTGCACTGGATAAAGACTTTTTTGCGTGGCTTTCTCAGAATATAACTCATTTAAATCAATTAGATCTTGAAACATTGGCGTATGCAGTTTCTCGTTGTTGTCAGTTAAAAGCGCATATTGTTATGCAAGATGAAAGAGAAACTGGACAACGTGCATTATTAAATTTTGGACATACCTTTGGGCATGCTATCGAAACCGAAATGGGATATGGCAAATGGTTACATGGTGAAGCAGTTGCAGTGGGTATGTATATTGCCACCAAGCTTTCTGCTAAGCTCAAACAAAAAGAAGATAATAAAATTGTTTTATCAGAAATCGATGTTACAGCTTTATGTAATCTTTTAAAACAGGCTGGCTTACCTACGGGTATCCCTAAAAATATGCCAGTAGAACAATTTTTTGTTCATATGCAACACGATAAAAAAGTTATGCATGGACAAATACGACTTGTCCTATTGCGTTCACTTGGAAAAAGCTATGTAGATAGTGATATTCCTAAAACAGATATTGAGCAGGTTTTACAAACCTGTTATCACTGATACTTGCTTTTATTATGAAAATATCGAGCTTAATTACTATGCCAAATCATCGTGCTTTTTTAAAATGGGCAGGCGGAAAGGGTCGTCTTATGCATGAAATTAATCAAGTTTTACCAACGGATAAAACTTGTTTAATTGAACCTTTTGTCGGTGCAGGCTCGGTTTTTCTTAACACTAATTTTGAACATTATCTTTTATTTGATATTAATCCCGATTTAATTGATCTGTTTAATTTAGTAAAGCGTGATGTTGAAACATATATCCGCTATGCTAAAAGATATTTTGAACATCCTAAAAGTAATAGTGAAGCTTTTTACTATCATCAGAGAAATAAATTTAATCAATCAAAACATCCTTTTGAGCGTGCGGTTTTGTTCTTGTATCTCAATCGTTTTGGCTATAATGGATTGTGTCGCTATAACTTGCGTAATGAATTTAATGTCCCTTTCGGACGTTTTAAAAGTATTTATTTCCCCGAGAAAGAGTTGCGATATTTCGCAAAAAAAGCTCAAAAAGCAGAATTTAGATGTGCAGATTTTACCGAAGCATTTCAATATGCAGATGATGATTGCGTAATTTATTGTGATCCTCCTTACGCACCATTAGATCAGACGACGAATTTTACAGGCTATGCGGGAAATAAATTTACCTTAGAGCATCAGGAAACTTTGGCAGAAATTTCTCGAACTACCGCTAAACAGCTGGATATTCCCGTTATTATTTCAAATCATGATACGCCGTTTACACGTAAGATTTATCATGATGCCTATATTAAAGAATTGCGTGTACAACGTTTTATTAGTCAGAACGCCGAACAACGGTTATGTGTTAAAGAATTATTTGCAATTTTTTAGAGAAAATAGCACACGCCCCAATTTTCAAAAAAATTTATGAAAATTGGGGCGTGTTTTTTTAATTTAGATAACAAAAAAGGCTAAACCTAAGTTTAGCCTTTTCCACACTTGGGTAATAAATAAATTATTTACCAAGACGTTCTTTGATACGTGCAGCTTTACCAGAACGTTCACGTAAGTAGTAAAGTTTAGCTTGACGTACCGCACCTTTACGTTTAACGCTGATGCTATCGATCACTGGAGAGTGAGTTTGGAATACACGTTCAACGCCAACACCGTTAGAAGTTTTACGTAAAGTGAATGCACTGTGTAAACCACGGTTACGGATAGCGATAACAACACCTTCAAATGCTTGAAGACGACGTTTGTTACCTTCAACAACCCATACTTTAACTTCTAAAGTGTCACCTGGACGGAAGCTAGGTACGTTTTGTTTTAATTGTTCTTGTTCGATTTGTTTAATGATGTTACTCATAATGTTTACCTTTTAATTCCTAGAATTAACTGATTGTGATTGACTGTGTTTAGCTTTAATTTGCTTTAACAGTTTTTGTTGTTCGTCAGTCAGAGCTAGGCCTTCTAAGAGCTCAGGGCGACGTAACCATGTTCTTTCAAGCGATTGCATTAACCGCCATTTACGAATTTCTTCATGATTACCCGACATCAATACAGGTGGAACAGCCAGATCTTCTAAGATTTCAGGACGTGTATAATGAGGACAATCTAAAAGACCTTGAGCAAAAGAATCTTCTTCTGCGGAGGCCATTTTCCCCAATACGTTAGGAATAAACCGTGCAACGCTATCAATTAATACCATTGCAGGTAATTCACCACCCGTCAATACATAATCACCAATAGACCACTCTTCATCGATTTCTGTTTCAATTACACGTTCGTCAATGCCTTCATAACGACCACAAACTAAAATAAGATTCTTAGTTTTCGCTAAAGACTCAACACCCGCTTGATCCAATTTACGACCTTGAGGGGAAAGATAAATGACTTTCACATCATCTGGTGAATCTGGATTACATTTTGATAGTGCTACTTTTTTTGCTGCATGAATTGCATCACGCAACGGTTGCACCATCATAAGCATACCTGGACCTCCGCCATAAGGGCGGTCATCGACAGTTTTATGCTTATCAAATGTGAAATCACGAGGATTCCAACATTCAATTTCAAGTAAATCGTGCTTAACTGCACGACCTGTTACCCCGTATTCTGATACAGCTTTAAACATTTCAGGGAAAAGACTAATAACCCCAATCCACATAAAAATTCCTTGTGTTTAATGTTCGACGCAAAGCCGTTCAGTTTACCTTAGGTTAGAAACCAGCGTCCCAGTCTACGTCAATAGTCTTCGTACTGAGATCGACTCTTTTAACTACATTGTCAAACAAAAACGGAATTAACCGTTCTTGTTTTCCGAAAGCATCTTTGCTGTTGGCTTTTACAACTAATACATCATTAGAGCCAGTTTCCATTAATTCAGAAACTTTACCTAAATTATAACCTTGTAGATTAACCACTTGGCAGCCGATTAAATCGTGCCAGTAGTAGTCGCCATCTTCAAGTTCAGGGAATACTTCAAGGTTTACCCCAATTTCTGCATTAGTTAACGCTTGTGCACTTTCACGATCATCAAAGCCTTTAATTTTAGCAATGAATTCATGATTGTGATGTTTAAAGCTTTCTAATTCAACAGGTTGCCATTGACCTTTAATTTTTAAAAACCAAGGCTGGTAATCAAAGATACTTTCAGCTTGTTCTGTGGATGAATAAACGCGAAGCCAGCCGCGGATACCATAAGTAGCGCCGAGTTTACCGACAACTTCGATTTGTTGTTGCTGTTCCATTTTATTCACCTTTTATCTTTCGTAATTAAGCAGCTTTACGTGCTTCTTTTACTAAGTTAGCAACACGGTCAGATAAAGTTGCACCTTTTTCCATCCATGCATCAACACGTTCTAGGTTTACACGAAGACGTTCTGCTTTACCTTGTGCTAATGGGTTGAAAAAACCAACACGTTCAATGAAACGACCATCGCGTGGGCAACGGCTGTCAGCTACTACGATTTGATAAAATGGGCGTTTTTTAGCGCCACCACGAGATAAACGAATGGTTACCATAACCTTCCTCTAATAATTTAAAAATAAAAAGAAACCCACAAAACAACGTGTGGGATTGCTTACTTTTTTCTCTGTATATATAGACAAAAAGCGAAGGAATTATACGTAAATTAATAAAAATTGCAAGAAATACGGCAAGAAGTTTGCTAAAATTCGCTCCCTTTAAAAGGATCATTCAGATGGAGTTTAGGAATGAAAAAATTACTGGTTATTAGAAATGATAAGCTTGGTGACTTTATGTTAATTCTACCCGCATTAGCCTTGCTCAAAAAAGCTATGCCAGAATTAGAAATTACAGCATTAGTGCCAGAATATACGGCACCAATGGCGAAAATTTGTCCTTATATTGATAAAATCATCTTGGATGTTCCTTCTGAAGATAAAAAAGCAGTTAAAGCACTCATCACTGAAATACGTGAGCAGCAATTTGATGCTACGATTAATTTTTATGCGAGTTTACATAATGCTAAAATCTGTTTTTTAAGTCGTATTAAAAAACGTTTTGCGCCAGCAACGAAAATTTTTCAACTTCTATATAACTATCGTATTAAACAACGTCGTTCACATTCTATTAAACCAGAATATGAATACAATTTAGATTTAGCACGTGCTTTTCTGCAAGAAGAAGGAATTGATGCATCGCAAATAGAAGTGCATGCGCCTTATCTTTTCTTGAATCCAGAAAGAATTGAGCAGCAACGCAATAAATTAATTGCACTAAGTCAACGGATTTTAAAATTGGATAAGAAGTGGATTTTTGTCCATTGTGGCTCAGGCGGAAGTGCGACAAATTTAACTTTACAGCAATATGCCGACATTATTCATGCATTATTGGAAAAATTTGACGCACAAGTACTATTAACGGCGGGACCAGGTGAACTTGAAAGAGTAGAGCGACTTGAAAAACTCATTCATGAGCCTCAACATGTTGTTGTATATGAAAGTCATGATGGTTTGGTTGATTTTACATATTCTTTGGCGTGTGCCGATTTGTTTATTAGTGGCTCGACTGGGCCGTTACATATCAGTAGTGCGTTAAATGTTCCAACCATTGCTTTTTATCCTGCAAGACGCTCTGCGACTGCCTTACGCTGGCAAACAGTTAATGATGAACGCCTAAGTTTTTCAGCACCAGCTGGAAAGCATACAGAAATGGATTTAAGTTTAATTTCGATAGATGAGATTTTTCCTGAAATTATGTCTTTTGTAGAAAAACAATTTTGTCGAAAATATGACTAATTTTTTATATTCGTTGCTTGTATTTTTAAGATAAAGGCGTATTATAGCCATCCATACGTTTAAACATCCAAATAAAAAAGGAATGAGAGAATATGTCAAGTTATTTATTTACTTCTGAATCAGTGTCAGAAGGGCATCCAGATAAAATTGCCGATCAAATTTCAGACGCTGTTCTTGATGAAATTTTAAAACAAGATCCGAAAGCTCGTGTGGCTTGTGAAACTTATGTAAAAACAGGTATGGCGCTCGTGGGTGGCGAAATCACTACATCCGCATGGGTTGATGTAGAAAACCTGGCTCGTCAAGTTATCTGCGATATTGGTTACACCAGTTCAGATATGGGCTTTGATGGCAATTCATGTGCGGTATTAAATGTAATTGGTAAACAATCATCAGATATCAACCAAGGTGTTGACCGTGAAACTCCGCTAGAACAAGGTGCAGGTGACCAAGGTATTATGTTCGGTTATGCAACAAACGAAACCGATGTATTTATGCCAGCAGCAATTACTTATGCGCACCGTTTGATGGAACGCCAAGCAGAAGTGCGTAAAAATGGTACATTACCTTGGTTACGTCCAGATGCGAAAAGCCAAGTTACGTTAAAATATGAAGATGGTAAAGCAGTAGGAATCGACGCAGTTGTACTTTCAACTCAACACGCAGATAGTGTTGACCAAAAAATGCTTCACGAAGCGGTAATGGATGAAATCATCAAACCTGTACTTCCTGCAGAATTATTATCAAAAGATACCAAATTCTTTATCAACCCAACAGGTCGTTTCGTAATCGGTGGTCCTATGGGTGATTGCGGTTTAACGGGTCGTAAAATTATCGTCGATACTTACGGCGGTGCTGCACGTCACGGTGGTGGTGCATTCTCTGGTAAAGATCCATCAAAAGTTGACCGTAGTGCAGCTTATGCAGCACGTTACGTCGCAAAACATATCGTTGCGGCAGGTCTTGCGGATCGTTGTGAAATTCAACTTTCTTACGCAATCGGTGTGGCTGAACCAACTTCTATCATGGTAGAAACCTTTGGTACAGCAAAAGTTGACGAAAGCTTATTAGTAAAACTTGTACGCGAAATCTTTGATCTTCGTCCGTACGGTTTAATTAAAATGTTAGACTTAATTCAACCAATCTACCGCGATACAGCGGCTTACGGTCACTTTGGTCGTGAGCAATTCCCTTGGGAAAAACTAGATCGCGTAGAAGAATTACGTTCTGCAGCAGGTTTAAAATAATCTTACAATGATTGAAAAAGGCAGGCTTTCCTGCCTTTTTTATTTTATAGGATGACGTATGAGAATTTTGGCAATACAAGTTTTACGGCGGGTTAAAGAATGTATGCAACTTGCTGAAACCTACTTTCAACGATCGTTTGTGATGCCTGATATTAATTATCGAGTGCGTGGTCAGAAAGCAGGTGTTGCTTATCTTGCCCAAAATGAGGTGCGATTTAATCCGATTTTATTGCAAGAAAATACTCAAGATTTCATTTATCAAGTTGTGCCACATGAAGTTGCTCATATTATTGCTTACCAACAATTTGGGCGTGTTAAACCGCATGGTGCGGAGTGGCAAAATATTATGCAAAATATTTTTGGCTTGCCCCCTGAGGTACGCCATCAATTTGATACAACGAACACCGTTAAACAACTTTTTACTTACCATTGCGGTTGTCAAATTCATCATTTAACCGTGCGCCGCCATAATAAAATCGTTCGAGATCGAATGCGCTATATTTGTAAAAAATGTGGCGGAACATTACGTAAAATTAACGAATAATCACGCCCCATTTTTCGCAAAAATTTATGCAGTTTTTATTTCTTCGACTCGGCTTATAACGATTCCTTTTGCTAAACGTGTTTGAATAATCTCGTTTTTTTGCACATCATTTGCTTCTTTAATCACGTGTTCTTTGCTGTTCAAGGTAATAGAATAGCCTCGACCAAGAATAGCCAGTGGGCTAAGCTGATTTAATTCTGCACAGAGTTTTGCAAAATGATATTTCTGGTGCTGGAATTGCCCTTGTACTTGTTGTTGTAAGCGTTGGGTGAGTGCTAAACAATATTGTTGATCTTTTTGTATTTTTAATGGTAATGGATTGTGCTGTAAACGTTGCTGTAAGGATTGCATCTGCGTTTGCTGTGTAGCTATGTATTTTTGCATAGCTGTCTGTAATGCGTAATTAAAAGCTTGGAAACGTTGCTGACGATCCGCTAAATGTTTTTGTGGGTGGCATTGTAAAAGACGCATTTTTAGCTGGTGGAGTTGATAAGTTTTTACCCCAAAGCAGCGATCCAATGCCATACCTAAGTGTTGGGTTGCATTTTGTAAACGATCTAACAAGGCTTGGCGATCACGGCTAACTAATTCGGCAGCGACGGACGGTGTTGCTGCACGCACGTCTGCAACGAAATCAGCGATCGTGACATCCACCTCATGCCCCACCGCACTGATAATCGGAAGTTGCGAACGATAAATTGCTTCGGCAACAACCTCTTCATTAAAGCACCAAAGATCTTCAAGCGATCCGCCTCCACGTCCGACAATAAGGACATCGACTTCTTGGCGGCGGTTAGCGAGATCTATCATTTCTGCAATATTTGCTGCCGCTTCTTTTCCTTGCACTAGACTTGGATAGATCACGACTTCTAAACTCGGATCACGACGGCGTAGCACCTTAAGAATATCGTGGAGGGCAGCACCTGTTGATGAGGTAACGATACCCACACGTTGGCAATTTTGCGGTAAAGATTTTTTTAGATGTGCGTCAAACCAACCACGTTCAGCCAGTTTTAATTTTAATGCCTCGAACTGCTGTTGTAACATCCCATCACCTGCAGGAAGCATTTGTTCTACGATAATTTGATAGTCACCTCGGGGTTCGTACAAACTGACTTTAGCACAGACGATAACTTGCATCCCGTTTTGAGGACGGAATGGGGTGCGGGAATTATATCCACGAAACATTGCACCACGGACTTGTGCCGCATTGTCTTTCAGAGAAAAATACCAGTGTCCAGAAACAGGCTGAGTGAAGTTGGAAATCTCACCGCTTAGCCAGACTTGGCGAAAATTGCCTTCAAGTTGTGCTTTTACTGCTGCGTTTAATTCTGAGATTGAATAAACTGGTGGACGAGATTGTTGCATAGTGCGTCCTTATTTTTAGCGTTACAATCGCATAAATTTTTACGAAAATTGTGGCGTTATTGAGCCATTTTTTGTGCTTGTTTTAAAAAACCTTGTGCGGTCTGATAATTCTCTGCTTTACCTTGTGCCATAAGGATTTTATCGGCTAACTCACGAAAAGCGCCACGACCACCACAGGTTTCTAATACAAGATCTGCTTGATTTTTTACATATGATAGGCCATCGGCAACTGCGATGCTTAAACCACACACTGCAAATGCAGGAAGATCGACACTGTCATCACCGATGTAGGCGGTTTCCTCTGGACGAACGCCTACCGCTTGCATAAGCTGATAACAAGCCGTTTCCTTTTCAAGTTTGCCTAATTGAAAATGTTGAATGCCTAAATCACTAATGCGTTTGCGTAAAACAGCAGAATCACGTCCAGAAAGAACCGCAACTTGTACGCCATTTTCCATTAGAAGACGGATCCCTAGGCCATCTTTGACATTGAAAATTTTAAGGATTTCACCTTCACTACTGTAAATTAATGAACCGTCTGTTAATACGCCATCAACATCCGTAATCACAAGTTTGATATTTTTTAATTTATTTTCAATATGTTGCATTTTATATCCTTAACTTGAAAATTCGACTAATCCGACAACTTGTTGATTTTCATCCACAACCACGAGGGAATGAATTTTATGTTTTTTCATAAAGTCTTCGGCTTGAGAAAGGTAACTTTCTGCCGAAATTGTTTTCGGCTGAGTAGTCATAAGTTCTTGAGCGGTTTTATTGAGAATATCTGCGCCTTTAGCGGTTAATGCACGGCGGATATCGCCGTCGGTAATGATGCCAAGTAATTTTTGATTTTCCATGACTAATGCCACACCCATGCGCCCTTCATTCATAATGCTTAGGCAATCTGTAAAGGTGGTGGAAGGTAAAGCAATCGGTAAGCGAGTTTGCATTTGATCTTTAACTCGACACAATAAACGGCGACCTAAACTGCCACCTGGATGGAATTTAGCAAAATCAAGCGGGCAGAAGTTGCGGGCTTTAATGAGGGCGACCGCAAGTGCATCACCTAATGCAAGTGTAACCAGTGCAGAAGTTGTCGGAGCGAGGTTATTCGGGCAGGCTTCACGCTCAACCGAAATATCAAGAATATAGTCTGCATGACGGGCAAGCGTAGAATGTGGATTTCCCGTTAAGGCAATGATTTTATTACCAAAACTTTTGAGGCTTGGAATGAGTTTATTGACATCATCTGTTTCGCCACTGTTTGAAATCAGCATGACGACATCAATGGGTTTGAGCATCCCTAAATCGCCATGAAATGCCTCTGTGGGATGAAGAAAAAAGCTCGGTGTTCCCGTAGAGGCAAAGGTTGCCACCATTTTTTTACCAATTAAGCCAGATTTTCCAATGCCACCAATGACTAAACGCCCTTGGCAACCTAAAATAAGATCGATAACTTGATTAAAATTATCATCAAGATGATCGCTTAAGCGGGTTAAGGCATTTTTTTCTATGGATAAGGTTTCTTGGGCAATCTTTAAATAATCCATCTTTTTTCCTCGTAATCACTTCAAATAGCACTATTCTACTTTAAAAGAGGAAAAAAGAGGAATTTTGCTAAATTGTCATTGAAAAAATACGCGTTTCAGGTTTATGGCGCATTAAACGCAAGTCGAAGGTCATGCAAATATTACGCACAAACATACGTCCTTTTTCGGTAATGTGTAGTTTGGTACCGTCATAGGTTAACAAAGCATCTTTTTCCATTTCTTGAAGTTGTTGGCGGATTTGACGTTGCATATCTTCCGATAAACCAACTGCAAGATCGGTTTCTAGATGGCACATTAAGTTTAGGATATGTTGACGCATAATCAGGTCTTCTGCCGTGAGCAAGTGACCTTTCATAATCGGTAATTGATTATTCTCAACACGTTGTGTGTAAGCTTTTAATGATTTTTCATTTTGTGCGAAGGCATACCAAGAATCACTGATAGAAGACATGCCTAGCCCAATCATTAATTGCGTTTTCCCTGCCGTATAGCCCATAAAATTACGGTGTAATTGATGATTTTCTAATGCTTGATAAAGGGTATCAGTCGGTAGGGCAAAGTGATCCATACCAATTTCAACATAACCATTGGCAAATAGCATTTCTTTACCTAATTCGTAAAAATGACGTTTTTCTACATCTTTCGGTAAATCATTTTCATCAAAGCCACGTTGCATAACACCTTTTACCCAAGGCACGTGCGCATAACTGTAATAAGCAATACGATCAGGACGTAGGGAAACCGTTTTTTCGATCGTATCACGGATACTAGACTCCGTTTGGAATGGTAAGCCAAAGATTAGATCGTGGCTAATAGAGGTGTAGCCAATTTCACGAGAAAGATCGTGGATCGCTTTAACTTGCTCAAAACTTTGAATGCGATGGATCGCTGTTTGTACAGTAGGATCGTAATCTTGAATCCCAAAACTATTGCGGCGTGCACCGAGATCGTACAGAGTTTGCACTTGTTCTGCCGACGTATGATTAGGGTGAGCTTCGTAGCTAAGCACAAAGTCTGGATGTTTAATACTATCTTTAAGCAATCCTTCAATCAGAAGACGTAAATTTTCTGCTGAGAAAAAAGTCGGCGTACCGCCCCCCAGATGAATTTCTTTAATTTGGGGTTTTTCAGAAAATAATTGACGATAAAGCGCCCATTCCTTTAATACTGTCTGAATATAAGGCAACTCTACATCATGTGTTTTGCTGATTTTCTTATGGCAAGCACAGAATGTACAAAGGCTAACACAAAACGGTAAGTGAATATAAAGGCTAATCCCTTCGGTTTGATTACTTTGCCGAAAAGATTGAGCGACACTGGCTTGCCAATCAATTAGTTGAATACCTGCAGGATTCCAAAAAGGAACCGTAGGGTAGCTTGTATAGCGTGGACCTGGAATATTGTATTTACGAATAAGCGCTTTATCCATTTTTCACCTCACGCCCTATTTTTCGGAATAATTTTTGACGGCCTCAACAAAGGCATGCACATTCTCAAGTGGTATGTTAGGTAAGATACCATGACCGAGGTTGGCGATATATTTATCTTTACCAAACTGGTCGATCATTTCTGTTACCATTTTGGTGATCGTTGCTGGCGAAGAAAGTAAGCGTGCTGGATCAAAATTCCCTTGTAAGGTAATTTTATTATGTGTTAACTGACGAGCTAATTGTGGGCGCACAGTCCAGTCGATACCAAGAGCGGCAGCAGGAGAGTTTGCCATTTCATCCAATGCAAACCAACAGCCTTTTGCAAAAGCGATTACAGGGGCTTCATCTTTTAATGCATTGATGATCTGTAGAATATATTGCCAAGAGAAAGTTTGATAGTCATCAGGACTTAACATGCCACCCCAAGAATCAAAAATTTGCAGGGCATTTACACCTGCTTTTACTTTGGCTCGTAAGTAAGCGATTGTGGTATCGGTAATTTTTTGTAAAAGTTGATGCGCTAATTGCGGGTGTGTAAAGCAAAATGCTTTAGCTTGATCAAAGGTTTTTGAGCCTTGACCTTGCACGCAATAGCATAAAATTGTCCACGGTGATCCCGCAAAGCCGATGAGCGGCACTTCATCATTTAATAATTCTTTTGTCGCTTTAACTGCATCCATCACGTAGCCGAGGCTATCATTAATATCAGGAATGATTACGTTATCAATGTCTTGTTGGGTACGTATCGGATTTGGTAACCACGGACCGATGCCCGCTTTCATTTCGACATCAATATTCATTGCTTGTGGAACAACGAGAATATCAGAAAACAGAATGGCAGCGTCCATACCGAAACGGCGAATAGGTTGCACAGTTAATTCACTCGCTAATTCTGGGATACGACAACGAGTGAAGAAATCATATTTAGCTTTAATTGCTTGAAATTCTGGTAAATAACGCCCAGCTTGACGCATCATCCACACTGGTGGACGTGGAACAGATTTGCCTTCAAGGGCATCAAGAAATAAGCGATTTTTAATCATAATAAATCCCAAAAAAGTATTCGTTAATATTAGCTATTTGCTACCTGTTGTAAGGCATAATCAATGGCGGTAGCCACTTTTTGTAAATCTTCTTGAGTCATAGCACTGCTTAAGAACCAAGATTCAAATTGTGATGGTGGCAAGAACACACCTTTTTCCATCATTGCCCAGAAGAAAGTTTTGAATTTTTGCGTATCCGCTTGTTGAGCCGTTTTAAAATTCGTCACTTTTTCTGCGGTGAAGAATGGGGTAAGCATTGAACCAAAACGGTTAACTTGAATATCTACACCATGTTTTTTCGCTGCTTGATAGAACGTTTCTTCAAGGAATGCGGCATTTTTTTCAAATTGGGCGTAAGGATTTTGTTTTTTCAATTCTTTGAGGGTCGCTAAGCCAGCGCTCATTGACATAGGGTTGCCAGACAGAGTACCCGCTTGATACATATCGCCAAGTGGCGAAACTTTTTGCATAATTTCGTCACGCGCACCGTATGCACCCACAGGGAAACCACCACCAATAATTTTACCGAAAGTAGTGATATCTGCTTTTAAACCGATAAGATCTTGCGCACCACCAAATTTAGAGCGGAAACCCGTCATCACTTCATCAACAATGATTAAAATATTATTTTCACGCGCGAGTTTTTGAATCCCTTCAATAAAGGCTGGTTCAGGTAAAACCACGCCCATATTTCCTGCGATAGGCTCAATGATCATTGCAGCAATATCATTTGGAAAGGCTTCAACCAATGCTTTAACGCTTTCTAAATTGTTGTATTCAGCAATAATGGTATTCTTAACCGCATCCGCTGGCACGCCCTTGCTATCTGGTAAGCTGAATGTGGCGACACCAGAACCTGCTGCCACTAAAAGTGAATCTGCATGACCATGGTAGCAACCAGAGAATTTAATGATTTTATCTTTGCCTGTGTAAGCACGTGCTAGACGCAATGCACTGAATACTGCCTCAGTACCTGAGTTCACAAAACGGACTTTATCCATATGCGGGAAAGCATCACAAACGATTTCTGCAAGTTGAATTTCAAGCTCGGTAGTTGCACCAAAGGCGTAGCCCACTTTTAAGGTTTCTTCAAGCGCACTTTCAACTGCTGGCGCACGATGTCCGAGGATCATTGGACCATAAGCTTGGACGAAATCGATATATTCATTGCCATCAACATCGTAAATTTTGCTACCAAGCCCTTTTTCAATAAAAATAGGGGAGCCGCCTACGGATTTAAACGCACGCACAGGTGAGTTTACACCACCGACAAGATGTTGTTGGGCTTTAGCATAGAGTTCTGCAGATTTTGTTGTTTTCATAATAATTCCTGAATAATTAATGCTGTTGTTGAAGGCAAATTGCCGCTTCTTTTGCAAAATAAGTAATGATGATATTAGCGCCTGCACGTTTCATTGAAAGTAAACTTTCCATCATGACACGGGTGCCATCAATCCAGCCTTTTTCAGCAGCTGCTTTGACCATTGCGTATTCACCACTGACGTTGTAGCAAGCGATTGGAACTGGGAACTGATTTTTAACATCACGGATAATATCCAAATAACTCAACGCAGGTTTTACCATTAAGATATCGGCTTGTTCTTCAAAATCTAACATCGCTTCACGCATTGCTTCATCACGATTTGCAGGATCCATTTGATAAGTGCGACGATCCCCAAAAGTTGGAGTTGAATCTGCCGCATCACGGAATGGACCGTAAAATGCAGAGGCGTATTTCACGGCATAGGACATAATTGGTAAATTAGGAAAGCCTGCATCATCTAATGCCTGGCGGATAGTGGCAATCATACCATCCATCATGCCAGATGGTGCCACCATATCAACGCCCGCTTTTGCGTGAGAAACGACTTGTTTAGCAATATTAGCCAAGGTCGCATCATTATCAACATCGTGATCGCAGATAGGACCGCAATGACCATGATCTGTGTATTCGCAGAAACATACGTCGGTAATTACATAAAGTTGTGGATAATGTTGTTTAATGAAACGGACGGCTTGTTGCATAATGCCATCATCTTGCCAACTACTTGAACCTTCGCTGTCTTTATGTTTTGGAATACCGAAAAGCATAATTGCAGGGATGTTCAAAGCGACCACTTCATCAAGTTCTTTACTCACCGTATCTAATGACCAGCGTTTGATGCCCGGCATAGAAGGAATTTCAGCCTCAATATTTTCCCCTTCTTCAATAAAAATTGGATATACAAAATCATCAACAGAAAGTTGAGTCTCACGAACAAGGCGACGAATGTTAGTATTTTTGCGTAAGCGACGAGTGCGTTGGAAATTCATTATCGTATTCCTCTTATAATTGTTTCATTAAGCTTTGTTGGGCCTCTGCGATCACGTCTTCAATACGTGGTGAGCGAGCAACATGGACTTTTTCAAAATATTTTTTAGCGGTTTGTGCAGTACTTTCACCGATACAAAACGCCAGTTTATTTGTGTTATTTTGCTGAATAAAACTTTCTACCGCTGAAGGGCTAAAGAATAAAACAGCATCGATCTCATCTTGCACTTTAGTTGGGCAAAGATGCGTTTGGTAAACTTCAATTTCTTGTAATTCAATCTCTTTATCAGCAAATTGGCGAGCAATATGACCTAGGCGTTTATTGCCACAAAAATAAGTGACTTTTTGACCTTTGAGTAAAGGAATAATCGCTTCTGCTAATGCCTGAGAAGAGGGGGCGGTCGTTGTCACTTTCCCAAATTTTTCTTCTACTAATTTTGTCGTTTCTTCCCCGACACAATATAAATTTTCAAATCGGAGTTGATCAGCAGAGAAATTCTCCAATAAAGCTTGAACTGCATTTTTACTGGTAAAGATAACGTGTGGCTGAATAGTTTTAATCACTTCAGGCGCTAGTGTATTTGTTTCAGTTTTAATGAAAGGTTGGCAACTTACTTCAAACTCATCTGAAAAGAGGGCGCATTGAGCAGGTGTTAAGACTTTGGTAGAAAGCACTTTCACCTTAAACGTTCTGCCGTCCATTTGCATAATTTGTTTACCACCTTGTGCGATAACTTCATCAGCACAACTTTTAGCAATGCTATTTGCCTCAGTAACAGCAACATGGCGATGAACCTCAATTTTCTTGGTCCCGTCTTGGCTTAATAAAATTCCTGTAAAATTGATAGATTGATTATCTTTATCTAATTGAGCCAGCGCGCCGATAGGAGCACTACAACCCCCTTCAAGAAGGTTTAAGAAATCGCGTTCAATGCGGGAACAAATTTCAGTTTCTTTATGATTGATTTTTTCACACGCCGCCAAAATCGGTAAATTTTCTGCCATTGCGGTAATCATAATGACGCCTTGGGCAGGAGCAGGAACCATCCAATCTAAATCTAAACTATTTTCTGGACGTAAATTAATTCGTTCTAAACCTGCTGCCGCAAAGATAGCACCGTTCCAGTCATTGGTAGCGAGTTTATTTAAGCGGGTTTGCACATTACCACGTAAACTTTCAACGTGATGGTGGGGATAGCGGTTTAGCCATTGTGCTTTACGGCGTAAGCTACTGGTTGCTACAATACCGTGCGTGGCATTAAGAAAATCTAAGTTATCTTTATAAACTAAAATATCATGGAAATTAGCTCGCTCTAAAACGGCAGCTTGCACGATACCTTTAGGGAGGATTGTCGGCACATCTTTCATAGAATGTACAGCGATATCAATTTCGCCACGTAACATTGCAATGTCTAGATGACGTGTAAAGACGCCAGTGATGCCTAATTCATATAACGGTTTATCTAAAATCACGTCCCCTGTGGCTTTTAGCGGCACGAGCTCAGTTTTATAACCTAATTGATTTAATTTATTTTGAACCTGAATCGCTTGCCACAATGCAAGTTGGCTATCACGAGTGCCAATTCTAATGGTGTTCATACTGGTTAGACTCCGTTAAATTAAAAATATCCTGAATAAGTTGTGTGCTACTATCAATTGATGTATTTGGATCTTTTAAGTAGGTGACAAACTGATTGAGAATTTTTTGAATAATACGTCCAGAAAGTACATTTGCCTGCTCAGGATTGAAGTTCTCAATATTGCGAGCTGCGCCTGCAATTTCCTTTTGTTGAATATCCGTAAATGCTTGCTTGAGTGCTTGAATAGTTGGAGAAAGTTTACGCTGAGCAACCCAATCTAAAAATTCTTGTTGATAGTTGTCGATTATTTTTTCGACAAGTGGAATTTTTGCTTGACGATTTTCAATAGTCGCATCAGTTACTTTAGAAAGTGCATCAACATTCATCACCGTTACATTTGAAAAGTTTTTAATTTCGGGAGCAACGTTTTCAGGAATTGAAAGATCTAAGATAGTAAGAGATCTTTCTGGAGAAATGAGATCTGGCGTAATGGTTGGTTTATCAGCACCTGTTGATACGATTAAGATATCATTTGCCTGAATTGCGTTTACGAGATGGCTTTCTTCATGCACGATAAGGTTTGGTAATTCTTCTTGGAACTTTAATGCGGTTGCGTGTGTGCGATTGATTAAAGATATTTGACTATCGGTATGGGTAAGTAAATGCTTACACGTATTTTTACCAATTTTACCTAATCCATAAAGTAGGATATTTTTTTCAGAAGTATTTTCAATATTGTCTAACAGATATTTCACGGCAGCATAGGCAACCGAAGTTGTTCCCATGCTAAACTGGGTACAGGATTTCACTTCTTTGCTAGCTTGAAGAACGGTATTGAATAAACGATCAAGATATACGTTTACCGTTCCCATATCGCGGGCTTGTTGAAAGGCAAGTTTTAACTGACCAGCGATTTCGTGATCACCTAAAATTTGACTATTTAAACCAGACGCTGTACGGAAAAGATGATTAATTGCCTGCGTATCTTTATGGATGATAGCAACTTCCGAAAATACATCCATGGATCCTTGGCAGTGCTTTAATAAAAGATTAATAAGCTCATAGGGATGATGTGCAAAGCCCATGATCTCGGTACGATTACAGGTGGAAAGTACGAAAAGTGCGTTCAAGCCCAGTGATTTTGCTTCTTTTAAAAGTGCCTCTTGCGCTGCATTATTTAAGCTAAAACGCCCTCTAATATTAGTATTAGCTTTTTCATAGCTAATTCCAACATTATAAAGTGCAAGGGTTTTTGCTGGCGTTGGTTGCATAGTCAAATATCCTTTTACAGTAAAGTAAATGTCTAAAAATAAGGGGAATAAAATAGCACCAAAGTAATTTCATATCAAACTATTTCTAATGTTAATATATCAGAAAATAAGATTGTTTTTGTAATTAAATTGATAGGGCTTTATTTTGAAAAAAGTACTGGATATAGCGTTATAAACGAGTGATATAGAAATTAATCGTTTTGTAAAATATCGCTAATCTGTTAAATTTTTTCTAGTTTTTTAAAATAAAGTTGGATATACTGCCGAGAAGAGTTGGTTAGACAATCGCTGGTTTATTGAAGTCCTTAATTGTTTTTAACAAACAAGTGAGACAAATAAACGAGAGGAAAGTCCGAGCTACACAGGGCAGAGTGCCAGATAACGTCTGGGGGGCGTGAGCCCACGACCAGTGCAACAGAGAGCAGACCGCCTTCTTTTGAAGGTAAGGGTGAAAGGGTGCGGTAAGAGCGCACCGTGCCACAGGTAACTGATGGCAGCATGGTAAACTCCACTCGTAGCAAGACCAAATAGGTTCGCAATTGCTGGCCCGGCAAGCGAACGGGTAGGTTGCTTGAGCGTTAGTGTGAATTAACGCCTAGAGGAATGATTGTCCACGACAGAACTCGGCTTATCGACCAACTCGCATTTCTACTTATCTCATCATGTTCAATCATCGATATATTGCCTATGTGCAGGGAGAAACGAAAAATGAACAGTGCTTTAATTTTTGTTGTCGGAATCCTTTCAATCTTAGCCGGTATTTTTGCTTTCTTTGATCCTTTAGCAGCAACTATTTCTGCTGAACAACTTGCAGCATGGCTATTCTTATTCGTCGGGTTTATGGAAGTTTTTTCTGCCATTCGAGTAAAACATGTAAAAGGCATTTTTTGGACATTAGTATCCAGTGCCATCATTGCCTTGCTGATCGGTGGTTTTTTACTTTTTTGGCCAGTCCAAGGTATTTATACGTTAACTATCGCATTGGCGGTACTTTTCCTTGTCAGCGGTATTGTTAAACTTGCTTATTCATTTATGTTACGTGGTGAAAATTATTTCTGGATGCATGTCATCTCAGGTTTAATTTCAATTGCACTTGCAGCCTTAATTTTTGGTTATTTCCCAGAATCTGCTGCATCTATCCTAGGTATTCTCCTCTCAGTAGAACTACTTTTCAGTGGTGCATCTTTAGTTATGGTTAGCTTATTTTTCAAAAAACAAGAAAAATTGGCAGAATAACAGAATATCTTTTTTAGACAGAAATGAAAAAGCAGTCACATTATGAAGTGACTGTTTTTTTTATATATAAATTGAATAAAAAATGATCTAACTCAAATAAAAGATTAAATTGAGATCATAGAATGCTTAAAAAGTACGCTTTACATTTAAGGAGCATTCTATGAAAAAGCAAATTCTCGCCACCCTTGCATTATCATTAGTTTCTAGTAGTGCATTCGCCATCCATTCTGCGGGTGATTTTTTCGTCCGTGGCGGTCCTATTCTCGTCGTACCAAATACGGATACAACTGATCAAGGTAGCAATAATGTAATGCCATATGACTTCGATGTCAGTTCTAATGCTCAACTGGGGTTAACAGGCACTTACATGGCGACAGATCATATTGGTATTGAACTTTTAGCTGCAACACCATTTAGCCATGAAATTAAATTGGCACAGTTAGGTGATAAAACGATTGCAAAAACCAAACAACTTCCACCAACACTCTCCGCACAATGGTATTTCCTAGATGCTGATTCTCCTGCGCGTCCTTATGTTGGCGTTGGGTTGAACTATACAAAATTCTTTGATGAAAAAGAAAAGCTTGCTGGCTTAACTGATTTGCATCTCAAACAGTCCTGGGGACCTGCTGTGAATGCTGGGTTGGATATAGGTATAACAGATAATTTATTCTTTAATACTTCTATTTGGTATGCTCGAATTAAATCAAAAGCGACATTTAAGTTAGCAGGGCAAGATCAAAAAGCAGATGTTAAACTTAATCCAATGATTTTCTTCATGGGTGTGGGTTATCGCTTTTAATCTAGACGTATTTCTTCAACAATTTTCGCCACCTATGTGGCGATTTTTTTATATAAAGCGTCATTTTTATTCGCTTTTATAAAAAAATCCTGTATAATCGCAAAACCCTGTTGATGAGCGGATTCCCACCGCTCATTATTTTTTGTTATGAAACACTCGAAGGGGTGTGGTGATGACATTGGTTGTGTTTGAAATTCAAACACTGGGTTTAAAATAAAAATTATTGGTATTTATTAATGAAAACTTTTGTAGCAAAACCAGAGACAGTAAAACGTGACTGGTACGTAGTAGATGCATCAGGTAAAACTCTTGGTCGTCTAGCAACTGAAATTGCGCGTCGTTTACGCGGTAAACATAAAGCAGAATACACACCACACGTTGACACTGGTGATTACATTGTTGTTATCAACGCTGAAAAAGTTGTGGTAACAGGTAAAAAAGCCACTGATAAATTATATTACTGGCACACTGGTTATGTTGGTGGAATCAAACAAGCGACTTTCACTGAAATGCTTCAACGCCGTCCTGAATCTGTGATTGAAATTGCGGTAAAAGGTATGTTGCCAAAAGGTCCATTAGGCCGTGCAATGTATCGTAAAATGAAAGTGTATGCGGGTGACAAACATGAACACGCAGCACAACAACCACAAGTTTTAGATATTTAATCACGAGGTAATAAAAATGGCAGAGAATCAATACTACGGCACAGGTCGCCGCAAAAGCTCTTCAGCTCGTGTATTCGTTAAAGCGGGCAGTGGTAAAATGACAATCAACGGCCGTTCATTAGATGTTTACTTCGGTCGTGATACAGCTCGTATGGTAGTAATGCAACCATTAGAGTTAGTTGAATTAGCAGATAAATTAGACTTATACATCACTGTAACTGGTGGTGGTATTTCTGGTCAAGCAGGTGCGATCCGTTTAGGTATCACACGTGCATTAATGGAATACGATGAAACTCTACGCCCTGCATTACGTGCAGCTGGCTTCGTTACCCGTGATGCTCGTCACGTTGAACGTAAAAAAGTGGGTTTACGCAAAGCACGTCGTCGTCCACAATTCTCAAAACGTTAATTTCGACGTCAATTTATCAGAAAATTGCAAGCCATTTGGCTTGCAATTTTTTTTGTCAAAAAAATACGCCCCGATTTTCGATAAATTTTATGGAAAATCGGGGCGTATTTTATTTTAGCATTTAAGCGAGATTAAGGTGTTCCTCATACGCTTGTAACGTATTTGCCATTAACATTGCAATGGTCATTGGTCCGACACCACCTGGAACGGGGGTAATAAAGCTTGCATGTTGCGATGCACTTTCAAAATCGACATCACCGACAAGTTTACCGTCAACACGATTAATACCAACATCTATCACAATAGCACCATCTTTAATCCATTCACCTGGAATAAAATGGGGCTTACCTACCGCAACAATGACAATATCCGCTTGTTTAACATGTGAAGCCAAATCAACAGTAGCACTATGTGTCATCGTAACCGTACATTTTGCTGCAAGAAGCTCTAATGCCATAGGGCGACCCACAATTTTAGATGTACCCACAATCACTGCATGTTTACCCCGCAATTCAATACCACTTTCTTCTAAAAGTTTCATCACGCCATAAGGGGTGCAAGAGCGTAGGGTAGGGATTCCTTGGCAAAGACGACCTATATTGTAAGGATGAAAGCCATCAACATCCTTATGCGGTACAATGCGTTCAGTCACTTTTACTGTATCAATATGTTTAGGTAAAGGTAATTGTACGAGAATACCATCCACAGAATCATCCGCATTTAATTCATCAATTAGGTGCAGTAATTCTGCTTCCGTAGTAGTTTCTGGTAAATGGTGAGAGATAGAACGGATATTAAGTGCCTCACAACTACGTTGTTTATTGCGGACATAGATTTGGGATGCGGGATCTTCACCAACGAGGATAACGGCAAGGGATGGCTGTCTTAAATTTTGGTCTGTATAATTTTTTATTTTTTGTTGTAATTGTTGTTTTATTTTTGTACTTAATTCTGTGCCAGAAAGAATTTTTGCCGTCATAGTTACTCCCTTATTTCCTTAAACAGGAAAATTTATAAAAAAAGAAAATTATTCTCGCAGAAAAAAAATGAAAAAGTAAGCGCTTTTGCTAGAAAATTAGGCACTTAAATCAATAAATAAAAAAAAAAGTTTGACTACAAGAAAAAGAAAACTATAATGCAAAACACTTATCGGCGAGTAGCGCAGCTTGGTAGCGCAACTGGTTTGGGACCAGTGGGTCGTAGGTTCAAATCCTATCTCGCCGACCACCTCTTCTTATCCATTTGAAATGCGCCCTTAGCTCAGTTGGATAGAGCAACGGCCTTCTAAGCCGTAGGTCATTGGTTCGAATCCAATAGGGCGTGCCATTATACAATTCTTTCTAAACTTCATATATTTCAAAATATTCATTTGTTCAGATAATGTTATCTCTATGGTTTTATCTCCTTCTAGCTTTAGGTACAATTTAATGTGTATTTTAACCTAACTAGGAGAGAACTATGACGATTTCAACTCAACCCACGTTATTGACCATCAAAGGTCTAAAACAAGAATTTTTTAATGGGTGGAAACCTTTTGAAATTATTTGGCTTAGCCTTTTTTTAATTGCTCAAATTTGGGCTTACTATGTCACCCCTGACTCAATTTTAGGTATGATTTCAGGTATCTCTGGAATTTTATGCGTAGTTTTTGTTGGTAAAGGGAAAATTAGTAATTATTTATTCGGTCTTATTTTTGCGTATAGTTATTTTTATATGGCATGGGACAATAAATTTTATGGCGAAATGAGTACAGCACTTTTTGTATATATTCCTGCACAATTTATTGGCTATTTTATGTGGAAGCAAAACATGGTCAATGAAACTCAAGGTGAATTAGTAAAATCTAAAATGCTAACTTTAAAAGGTTGGGGGATTTTAACTATAAGTGTTGTTGTGGCAACCATAGCGTTTTATCTTTTTTTACGTACGACGGATGGGCATTCTATTGGATTAGATGGGCTAACAACAGTATTGGTTATTGCAGCTCAATTATTGATGATTTACCGTTACAGTGAACAATGGATTTTATGGATTTTGATTAATGTATTATCTATTATGCTGTGGGCAGATACGCCGTCAATGTATGTGATGTACAGTGCTTATTTACTTAATTCTTTATATGGTTATATAAATTGGCGCCAACTAGCAAAAAATGGGCTATAAAAAATATTAATGACTTGATAGATGAATAAAAAGGGGGAAATTGCGAGTCAGTACGAAACTTTTAGAAGTGGTTGCGGGGGCTGGATTTGAACCAACGACCTTCGGGTTATGAGCCCGACGAGCTACCAAGCTGCTCCACCCCGCGTCAGATGGTTGTTAATATACCTGATTATTTTTGTAAAGCAAGTGTTAAAATAGCTAAAATGCACTGAGTGCTATAAAAATAGGCATATTAACCATGATGAGTAGCGATATTTTCTTGTTTTTATAATGATTTTGTAACAAATTTTTGCTAGTTTATGGAAATTTTTAGAATGAAAGGATAATTAGAATGGAACGCGTTGATAATTACGAACAACGATTTGGTGGTATTGGACGATTATATACGCCTGAAGCCTTAGCTTATTTTCGTCAAGCTCATGTTTGCGTTGTTGGGATTGGCGGTGTTGGTTCATGGGCAGTGGAAGCGCTGGCACGATCAGGTATTGGTAAAATTACGATGATTGATCTTGATGATATTTGCGTGACTAACATTAACCGTCAATTACATGCTTTATCAGGTACGATAGGGCAACTTAAAACTGAAGCGATGGCCGAGAGAATTAAGCTGATTAATCCTGAATGTGAAGTAGAGATTATTGATGATTTCCTAACACCAGAAAATATGGCGGAATATTTAACAAAAGACTATGATTATGTGATTGATGCTATTGATCAGGTTAAGGTTAAAGCTGCGATGATTGCTTATTGTAAGCGTAATAAAATTAAAATTATCACAGTGGGTGGTGCTGGCGGACAAACAGATCCAACGCAAATTAAAATTGCAGATTTAACTAAAACGATCCAAGATCCGCTAGCTGCTAAAGTGCGTTCGCTTTTGCGTAAAGAATATGGATTCAGCCAGAATCCTAAGCGTAAATTTAGTGTCGATTGTGTTTATTCAACACAACCGCTTATTTTTCCAAAAATGGGGGATGGCTGTGCGGTTTCAGCCACAATGAATTGTGCCAATGGATTTGGTGCGGCAACGATGATTACAGCAACTTTTGCATTTTTTGCTGTATCTCGTGTTTTAGAAAAACTTGTTGTTAAACAAGCCCAAGAAGGTCATTAATAAGAAGGAGAAAAGAATGTCGGTCTTATTAAAAAAAACATTATTAGCTAGTGCGGTACTAGGGCTATCTAGTATTGCTCAAGCAACTATCGTTACTTCCGTTAAACCTCTCGGTTTTATTGCGTCCAGCATTGCCAATGGGGTCACTGATACTGAAGTTATTGTCCCCGCATACGCATCACCCCATGATTACAGCTTAAAACCAACAGATATCTTAAAATTACGGTCAGGAAATTTAGTGGTTTGGGTCGGTAAGCATGTGGACAGCTTTTTAGATAGCGCGATTGATCAGTTACCACAAAATGAGGTGTTAACTCTGGCTGATTTACCGCAATTTAAACAAGATCCTGCGTTACTTTTAAATGAAGAGGCACACGACCATGATCATGCTGAGGAAGCCGATGAGGATGATGAAGGGATTAATTGGCATATCTGGTTATCGCCTAAGATTGGTAATTTTATTGCAGAAGCCATTGCGACACGTTTAGAAAAAATTTACCCAGATAAAACGGCACAAATTAAAGCAAATTTAGTGCAATTCCAACAAAATCTGGCGAAAGAAAATAGCGTAATTAAGCAAGAATTGAGCCCGTTAAAAGATAAAGGTTTTTATGTGTTCCACGACGCATACGGTTATTTTAATCGTGCATATGATTTAAAACAATTAGGTTATTTCACGATTAATCCAATGATTACACCTGGAGCAAAAACCTTAGCTGCAATTAAAAAAGAAGTCGCTGATCATGCGGTGCAATGTTTATTTACAGAACCCCAGTTTACGCCGAAAATGATCGATATCTTGCATAAAGAAATGCATGTCAAAGTAGGGGTACTCGATCCGATGGGAAGTGATATTCCACTTAACAAAGACGCCTATATGCAATTCCTTCAAAGCCTTGCAAATGGCTATGCGAAGTGCTTAGGGTAAATTAAATAAATTTTTACGAAAAAAGGGGCGTGATAAAACGCCCCTTTATTTTGTGTAATCAACTTAGAATTACATTTTTTCTACGGTTTTAATACCAAGAAGATCTAAGCCAGTTTTTAATGTTTTACCTGTTAATAAAGCAAGTTTTAAACGGCTTAATTTTAATGCTTCGCTATTTGCAGTTAAGATTGGGCAATTTTCATAGAAGCTTGAGAACGTACCAGCAAGTTCGTAAAGGTAAGCACAAAGAATGTGTGGTGTACCTTCTTTAGCAACAACGTGTAATGCTTCATCAAATTGCATTAATTTAAGTGCTAATGCACGCTCTTTATCATCTTCAAGGATGATTGGCGCATTTTCAACGTATTGCATATCAATATCAACTTTGCTAAAGATTGATTGAATACGTGCATATGCGTATTGCATGTAAGGTGCTGTATTACCTTCAAAACTTAGCATGTTATCCCAGTCGAATACGTAGTCTGTTGTACGGTTTTTAGAAAGATCTGCGTATTTCACCGCACCGATACCTACCGCTTCAACAACGGCTGCTTTTTCTTCAGGAGAAAGGTGGGTTGATTTTTCAGAAATTAATTTATCCGCACGTTCAACTGCTTCATCTAAAAGATCAGCAAGTTTCACTGTACCACCGCTACGGGTTTTGAATGGTTTACCATCTTTGCCTAACATCATACCGAAGTTTTTGTGTTCAAGCTTAAATTCTGCAGGAACGAATCCACCTTTACGTGCGATTAACCATGCTGATTGCATATGTTGGCTTTGACGTGAATCAGAGAAAACAAGGACACGATCAGATTTTAACTCGTGGCAACGATAAGCTGCTGCGGCGATATCTGTTGTAGTATAAAGGTAACCACCATCTTTTTTCTGAACGATAACGCCCATAGGGTCGCCTTCTTTATTTTTGTATTCATCAAGATAAACAACAAGTGCGCCATCGTCTTCAACCGCTAAACCTTTTTCTTTTAAGGTTGCTACAACGCCTGGCAACATAGGGTTATAAAGGCTTTCCCCCATGATATCATCGTTAGTTAAACTTACGTTTAAACGATCATAGTTACGTTGGTTTTGTTGCATAGTGATGTTTACCAGTTTTTTCCACATGGTACGGCAATATTCATCACCACCTTGAAGTTTTACTACATAACTACGTGCTTTTTGTGCAAATTCAGGATCTTCATCATAGTGTTTTTTCGCATCACGATAGAACGCTTCTAAATCAGATAATTCCATTTCGGTTGCGTGTTCATTTTCCATTTTTTCAAGGTATGCGATTAACATCCCGAATTGCGTACCCCAGTCACCGATGTGGTTAGCACGGATAACACGGTTACCTAAAAATTCTAATGTACGAACAACCGCATCACCGATGATAGTTGAACGAAGGTGTCCAACGTGCATTTCTTTCGCAACATTTGGTGATGAGTAGTCAATTGCCACAGTTTCAAATGGGATTGCATCGATACCTAATTTTTCATCTTTAACTGCCGCATCTACTTTATTTGCTAGCCATGCAGGTGTTAAGAAAATGTTGATAAAACCAGGACCAGCGACTTCCATTTTTTCGATCATATCGCCTTTATCCACGTTTTGGATAATTTCTTGTGCGAAGTCACGAGGGTTTTTTCCTAGTTTTTTTGCTTCTGCCATCGCACCATTTGCCTGATAATCGCCAAATTGTGCTTTTGCTGATTGACGAATCATTGGGTTGCATTCATCGCTTGCCCCTGCAGCTACCATGGCTTTTTGAATTTTATCTGATAAAAGAGATTGAATAGTCATGACATACCTTAAATTTACACTAATTAAATGATCAGCTATCATACCGCCTATTAAGTTAATATAAAAGTAACACGGATTAAAAATGACAATATTCCTCAAAAATCCCGAAATTTTATTCACATTTGAAGAATTTCAGCAAAAAATTATGCAATTATCACAAGCTATGCATCTCGATTTAACCGAACAAGAAATTGATCATTTAGCAATTCGTGTTAATGAGCAAGATGAAGCACAGAAATGGCTAGATTTATTACTAAAGTACGGTACAATCATTAGTCAAAACGAGGTTAATGGTCGACCTATTTACTTAATTAAACTAGCAATGCCGATAACGATTTTTAATAATCAAGTTAGCGTGATTGAATTGCCGTTTCCTAAAAAAATTTATCCTGTTACAGGCTGGGAGCATTTAGAAATTGTTATGCCTTTTTTGGATAAAGAAAGTATTGAGGATTGGGAAAAGCGCATTTTAACTCATTATGGTTGGTTAGATAACGAAAGTTTAAAGGTAAAATGTAGTCAACCACAGGTAGAGGGCGAACAAAAGCCAAATCCATCTATTGCAGTGAGCTTTAAAGAATCAATGCATAATCATTGTTGCATTAAAGTTCATCCTTATACAATTGAATCAATCATTGAGGTATTAAAATGAAAAAAGCACTTTTTATCGTTCTTGCGACAAGTTTACTCGCCGCTTGTGCTCATCAATCAAAAGATACACAAACTTATCGTGGTGAAGTTATTGCAAGTCAGGTACAAGGTAATAATATGACGTTAACTTTGGCAAAAAATGATTGTCAAAAGTTATCTACGACCAAACACTTAGAAACTTATTCAATTACTGTACCGTATAATTCAAATTTAGTGGTAGGTTCTTGTGTACGTTATGATCGTAATGGTCAAGGTCAGCTTCAAAATGTAGAAAATATTTCACGTTCAAAATCTAACGATATGATGGCGCGTACAGGTATGTACTAACCTAAAATTTCATTGCATTTTTAGTCGTTCATTGTTACACTTTCCGACTCTTATCGTCGCTGAGTTAGAGATCGGCGTGCGATGTATGATTAACACTATTCTTGAAAAGGATACATTATGTCTCTAAGTACAGAAAAAAAAGCACAAATCGTTGCTGAATTTGGTCGTGATGCGAAAGACACTGGTTCTTCAGAAGTTCAAATCGCACTTTTAACTGCACAAATCAACCACTTACAACAACACTTTGCAGTGCACAAAAAAGACCATCACGGTCGTCGTGGTTTATTACGTATGGTTTCTCGTCGTCGTAAACTATTAGACTACTTAAAACGTACTAACCTTGAGCTTTACTTAAGCACAATCGAACGTTTAGGTTTACGTCGCTAATCCGTATGGATATCAAAAAGGCTTTCTTAGGAAAGCCTTTTTTGTTTTAGAATATGGGAAAATCAATAGAAGGATATCCTATGTTTAGCCATGATTTTGAACGACAATTTGAGCAATTTTTTCCTAATTCACAACCATTACTTATTGGATTAAGTGGTGGGGTGGATTCTGTTGTTTTAGTGCATTTATTGCATAAAATTTCTCGAAAAATGGGGCGTTATCCGCTACGCGTGATTCATATTCATCATGGTTTGAGTAAAAATGCAAATGAATGGCAGAATTATTGCCGTCATTTTTGTGATGAATTGGGTATCCCATTTTTGACAGAAAATGTATCGGTTCAGCGTGAGGGTAAAAGTCTTGAAGATGCGGCTCGTCAAGCACGTTATCAAGCGATTGCTCAGCATTTACAGCCAAATGAAATCTTTGTAACCGCACATCATCGAAACGATCAAGTTGAAACTTTTTTCCTTGCTTTAAAACGAGGCAGTGGCTTGCAAGGTTTATCCAGTATGGGGCAATTTTCGCAATTGGGCGACATCCCCTTATTTCGACCTTTACTCAATTTTTCACGCGCACAAATCGAACAATATGCCAAGGCTCATCAATTACATTGGGTGGAAGATGAGAGTAATAATGACACGGATTATGACCGTAATTTTTTGCGTCACGACGTATTGCCGATTTTACGACATCGTTGGCAAGCCTTTGACCAAACCGTTGCTCGTTCCGCTCAACTTTGTAGCGAACAACAAAAATTATTAAATGAATTACTCACGCCCGTTTTTTCGGAAAATTTTTTGCCAGAAAGTGGGGCGTTAGCTGTAAATCAATTTGTAGCATTTTCACCAGAAAAGCAAAATGCGTTACTCCGAATGTGGCTTTGCCATTTAGGGCAACCGATGCCGAGTCAAAAGCAACTTATCCAGATTCGCCAAGATGTTGTTTTTGCTCAATCAGATAAAAATCCTGCTTTTCAACTTGGTAACAAGATTTTACGCCGTTATCAGCAGAAATTGTATTTGACGGAAAAATTTATGCCTTTGGAAAAAGTATGCCTTCCGATAAGCGTAGAGGAGGAAATTGTTTTACCTGATGGCTTGGGGAATTTGAGTTTGCAAAGTGATGGACAAACGAATTGTTTTCAGTGGCATACGGCTAAGCAAAATATCATGGTACATTTGCCATTAACCGCAGAACCAATCTGTATTCGTTTTCATTATTCAGGCACGGTAAAACAGGCGAATGGTCATCAGGAAACGATGAAAAAATGTTGGCAAAAGGCTAGGGTTCCGCCGTGGGAGCGTCAACGCACTCCGCTTATTTTTTACGGCGAAACCTTTATGACTGCATTAGGGGCGTTTAAGTCGGCTCAGTAATGCGTTGCCATTCTTCAAAGAATGTAGGGAAAGTTTTATTCACACAACTTGGATCGAGTAGAGTAATTCCTTTCCCTGCAAAACTGGTCAGCGCAAAGCACATGGCAATACGATGATCACGGTATGTTTCGATCTCGGCGTGTTGGAACGCATTTTCTGCGAGTGGATAGACATGAATAAAGTCTTCACCTTCCTCAACCGTAGCACCGATTTTGCGTAATTCAGTTGCCATTGCGCTAAGACGATCTGTTTCTTTAACCCGCCAGTTATAGACATTGCGGATATAGGTATCCCCTTTGGCAAAAAGGGCGGTGGTGGCGATCGTCATTGCTGCATCTGGAATAGCATTGAAGTCTAAATCAACACCGTGTAATTCACCTTTTTCTGCCTCAATAAAATGATCGCCATAGGTGATTTTCGCCCCCATTTGGGCAAGAACTTCGGCAAAGGTTGCATCACCTTGTAGGCTATTTTTATCAATACCATAAACGCGGACTTTTCCTGCTAATGCACCTAGGGCTAGAAAATAAGAAGCACTTGAAGCATCTCCCTCTACAAAGTAGTTTTCGGGATTTTGATAAGATTGTTTGGCTTTAATAAAGAGATTTTGCCCTTGCCATTCTACCTTTACTCCAAAAATTTCCATCATTCGGATAGTCATTTCAATGTAAGGTTTTGAAACTAATTCGCCTACAATTTCGATATGCGTATCTTGCTCACAAAAAGGGGCAACCATTAATAAAGCACTTAAAAATTGGGAAGAAATAGAACCATCAATTTGAATATGACCGCCCCCTAATCCCGTACTTTTAATGCGAAGTGGTGGATAATTTAATTTATTTTGATATTGAATGTCTGCGCCTGCTTGGCGTAGCGCGTCAACTAGATGTCCGATAGGACGATTCTGCATGCGTTCTTCCCCAGTGAGTACAATACTCTGTGGCATTGGTGTTTTTAATGTTAACGCAGCGGTAAGAAAACGCATGGCGGTTCCAGCATTACCAAGGAAAAGGGCAGGAGATGCTGGGGATTTAAAAATACCGCCACAACCTGTAATCTGGCACGTTTTAAAATCGTCTAAAAAATGCATAGTCACGCCAAGTTGGTGCAAAGCCTCACGCATGTAGCGAGTGTCGTCACTATCAAGTAAATTATAAAGTGTTGTTGTGCCGTGAC